>ONIP01000002.1 GCA_900317955.1 uncultured Bacteroidales bacterium | reverse complement strand
CATTGGTCGCCGGAGACTATTGTCGGTGTCAGAAAACGCGAGGGAAAGACGTGTGTATCGATTGAGTGGATTTACCACATTATCAGGCGGGACAAGGAACGTGGAGGAATTCTCTACACCTACCTGCCGCATCACCTCAAGCATCGCAAGAAGCCTGTGAGTTCGCGTATCCCTATCAAAGACCGTGTGAGCATTGACGAACGCCCTGCTGTGGTGGATTCCAAATCACGTTTCGGCGACTGGGAACTGGACACCATCGTCGGCAAGGACGGCAAAGGAGCCATTATCACCCTCGTGGAGCGCACCACAAAGAAGATGCTCATGGCAAAGTCCCCTAAGGGAAAGAACGCAAAGGCTGTGGCCAAGGTCGTAGTCCAGTTGCTCCGGCCTTTCGAGCGTCATGTCCTTTCCATCACCACCGACAATGGTACCGAGTTCGCTGAACACAAGTACATTGCAAAAATGCTGCACACCAAGGTCTATTTCACTCACCCTTACTCCTCGTGGGAAAAGGGGCTAATCGAGAACACCAACAAGCTTATCCGGCAATACATCCCCAAAGACACCGATTTCTCTTCACTTTCAGACGACTTCATCCTCTTTGTCCAGACTGAACTAAACCTTCGCCCTAGAAAAGATTTGGATTATTCTTCCCCGAAACAAAAATTCTTACTATCTTTGCACAACAGTGTTGCACTTCGAGGTTGAATCTATAGGAAGGTTTATTTTTGGGTTGGCACAATAAAATAATGGGGGATGACGTTTTTTGGTGTGATTTATTTATGGCAGTGAAGAATCTATCGTGCATAATGGTTACTTGTTCTGTGCTGATGCTGCTGTTGTTTGGTGCAGGAGGCATCGGATGGCAGAAGTGTTCTTGTACGGGACATGTAAGTCTTGTGTCGCCATCGTGCGATAGCTGCTGCAAGGGCAGTAGCTGTATGACGGTAAAGGTTTTGCATGTGTCTGCGGCAGAGTTGCAGCAGAATGTGCAGTTGGTAGATTGCGTCGTTGTGCCGTGTGCTGTTGTCTGGAGTATGGTGGATTCTGTTTGTTGGAGCGATGAACGTAAAACACTCGAGGCTGCCATTGTAGATACCGGCCCGCCACTGGATTGGCGACATCACATAGTTATGAGAGTTTGAATTCGTAAATCTTTTGAATTCGTTAATTCGTAAACGTGTTAATTCGTTAATCGATTTTGAAGCGCCAAGGACTAACACGTTAACACATTAACACGTTAACACATTCAAAAACACATTCAAAACTTTTTTAACTATGAAGAAAATCGTTGTTTTGATTATAATGAGCAACCTTTTGTTGAGTGCGCAAGCTCAGCAAGGGGATACTGTGCAGAGAAAGACGTTGACTGCGGTAAGTATAAAGTCGAAGTCGACGGGGTTGTCGCGCTTGGGAGGTGCCGAGAATGGGCAGAAGATGGGGCAGGAGGTGCTGTTTCGTGCAGCATGCTGCAATTTGGGTGAGAGTTTTGTGGCCAATCCGAGTGTGGATGTGAACTATAGCGATGCCGCTGTGGGTGCACGGCAAATCAAGTTGCTGGGTCTGAGCGGCCAGTATGTGCAGATGTTGATAGAAAATCTGCCTTGCTTTGCAGGGGCGTCGACACCATACGAGTTGAACTATGTGCCAGGGGCTTGGATGAACAGAATATCGGTGAGTAAAGGTGCATCGAGTGTGAAGAGTGGATTTCAAAGCATTACGGGACAGATAGATGTGGAGTACCTAAAACCTGACAAGGAGCAGGGCGTGGACATAAATCTGTATACCGACAGCCGACTGAAGACCGAAGGAAATACGGTGGCGAACCTGCATTTGAATGAACATCTGAGTACAGAGTTGTTGCTGCATGGCGAGAAGGACTGGCTGCACCATGACATGAACAAGGACGGCTGGCACGACTCGCCAGCCATCGGACAATGGCATGTGCAAAACCGTTGGAAATATATGAACGGACGGTATATCTTTCACGGAGGCATTGGCGTGATGCGTGAAGAGCGCGAAGGAGGCCAGATGCCCGATTTTACTGAGAACCCTTTCCGCGTGAAGCTGGATGCCGACCGCTACGAGGCTTATATGAAACACGCCGTGTTGCTGGACTATGAGCATAACACCAACGTGGCTTTGATGGCCACGGGAAGCTTGTATAACCTGGATGGGGAGTTTGGTAGACGAACCTACTCCACCAAAAACAGGGACCTATATTCGCGGTTGATGCTGGAACATGAGTTCAACGACCGTCACCATCTCTCGGCAGGGTTCAGCCTCCTGATGCAGGGGAAAGACGAGCGGGTGAGGCCGATACGGGTGACGGAGGGTGCTGAGGGTTGTTACCTTTTGATAGGCCAGCAGCCGGAGACGGTTCCGGGAGCGTATGCTGAATACACTTATAAGCCGTCACACCGGCTGACGGTGATGGCAGGGCTGAGGGTGGACAGGAACAGCCTTTACGGGGCTTTTGTTACACCGCGACTGCATGTGAAATGGATGGCGTCTGACGCGGTTACCTTGCGCCTGTCGGCGGGCAAGGGCTACCGTTCGCCCCACGCGTGGGCTGAGAACCATTACCTGCTGGCTTCCGGTCGGGAGGTGAGTGTGAAGGACGGATTGAGAATGGAGGAAGCCTGGAACGGCGGCGTTTCGGCGGCGTTTTATATCCCCGTTGGCGAGCAGACGCTGAAACTGAATGCCGAGTATTACTATACTATTTTTGAGAATCAATTGGTTGTGGACTACGATAGTGACCCCACGCAGATAGCCATTGGCATGTTGGAAGGAAAGTCGTTCTCACACACGGCACAGGTGGATGGGTTGATAGACTTTGACGAGGAGCTGGAACTGATGGCGGCATTTCGTTACAATGATGTGCGTTGCACCTACGGAGGAGAGTTGATGGAGAAACCGTTGACTTCGCGGTATAAAGGGTTGCTAACTGTGGCGTGGAAGCCTTATATGGGATTGATACAGGTGGATGTGACGTTACAACTGAATGGCGGCGGACGTATGCCAAAGCCTTATCAGATGGCAGACGGCACAATGTCGTGGGATGAGCGTTTCCCCGCTTACCCACAGTTGAATGTTCAGGTGACAAGAAGATACAGACATGTGTCGGTGTATGTGGGAGGGGAAAACCTGACCAATTACCGTCAGCCTGTACCGGTACTGAATGCTTCTGACCCTTGGAGCAGCACGTTTGAACCTACGATGATTTGGGGACCTGTGCACGGCATCATGGGGTACGCAGGAGTTAGAGTGAATCTGTAAATTATTGCATGAATGCCTGAATGCTTGAATGTGTTAATGCTTGAGTAAAAACACTCAAACAATTAAATAATTTAAAATGTTATGAAACGTTTTTTGATGATAATGATGGCATTGTTTGTTGCCATTGGAGTTTCTGCCCATACGGGTGGCAAAAAGGAAATGAGAGTGCTGGTGGTTACCACCACGCCTGAGATGCACTGTCAGAACTGCGAGAAGAAAATCAAGGAGAACATCCGCTTTGAGCCGGGTGTGAAAAAAATTGTTACCAGTCTGGAGAAGCAGCAGGTGACTATTACCTATAATCCCGCCAAGACGGATGTGGAGAAGCTGAAGGCTGCCTTTGCCAAGATTGGATACGAGGTGAAGGTGGTTAGCGACCAGCCGGTAGAGAAAAAAGGTTGAATGCGTTAATTCGTTTATGCGTTAGTCTTAATTCGTTAATCAAATTACTAATAGATACAATCACTTTTTAATCCCTTTAAATTAGGTTTGTATGAATATTATTGACAGGATAAAGGAACGGCGTGATATTACTCGTGAAGAGTTGGAGTTGATACTTACTACCGACAACTCGGCGAGTGTGGAGTATTTGAGACAGGCGGCACGTGGTGTGGCGGATGATGTGTATGGCAACAAAATTTTTATGCGGGGACTGATAGAGTTGTCCAGCTATTGCAAGAATGATTGCCTGTATTGCGGGCTGCGGCGCAGCAACAAGGAGGCCGTCCGCTACCGTCTTACAGAGGAGGAGATATATGAGTGCTGCGAGTCTGGTTATGGTTTGGGTTTCCGCACCTTTGTAATGCAAGGTGGGGAAGACGGCTGGTTTACCGACGAGCGGATGTGCCGCATTGTGTCGACGGTGCGGCAGAAGTACCCCGACTGCGCTATCACGCTGTCGCTGGGCGAAAGGAGTCGGGAGAGTTATCAGGCATTGTTTGACGCGGGTGCAAACCGGTATCTGCTGAGGCATGAGACCGCCGACGCAGAGCATTACGGAAAACTGCATCCCGCCGAGATGTCTTGGCAACATCGCATAGATTGTCTCTATGCTTTGAAAGAGATAGGATATCAGGTGGGCTGTGGGTTCATGGTCGGGTCGCCTTACCAGACCGTCGATACGTTGTATGCAGACCTTCAGTTGATACGTTCTTTCCAGCCGCAGATGGTGGGCATTGGTCCGTTTGTGTCGACGCATAACACTCCCTTCGAGGGGTTTCCAAATGGTAAAGTGGAGACCACTTTGAGGCTGTTGGCGTTGATACGGCTGTTGCATCCGCATGTGCTGTTGCCTGCCACCACGGCACTCGGTACTTTACATCCGCAGGGAAGAGAGTTGGGTATTCGTTTCGGTGCCAATGTAGTAATGCCGAATTTGTCACCGAAGATGCACCGCAAGGATTACGCTATCTATGACAACAAAATATGCACAGGGGAAGAGGCCGCAGAGTGCCGCGCCTGCACAGAACACCGCATTCGGAAGACGGGCTATGAGACCGTAGTAGACCGCGGGGACTACAAGGGATAAAAGGTTTGAAAGGTTGAAAGTTTAAAAGGTTTTAAAGGTAAGTTCACCTTAATAACTTTAAACCTTATGAACAAAAAGATGCCATGTGAGAAAAAAGTTGTATCTTTGCAGTGTTAAACAGAAATGAATACATGAATATGTAAGAAAAGAAAATTAAATACATAAACAACTGAGCTTGACGCTTTTATTCTCTTGAATCGAAGTCTGGAAAACTTATCGAACCGAGAATAAGATTGCAGATAGTTCACGCCAAGGGGCGTGGATTTTCGTAGTACTTATTTGGTTCAAAGGTATTTCCAGACACCTGATTCAAAAATAAGCAGTTCAAACGAAAGGAAACGCCTTTCTTTATGCCCCCCTTATTTTGAGAATATCGGCTTCCGGCTCAGGCAGGGAAGCCGAAAACTGTTTTATAGAGTAGGCAATAACTAATAGCTATTGCTATGAATCGAGAACGCAAGGAGGTTTACAGTCCTCCAAGAATTAAAACTGTAAGTTTTGTCGTGGAGATGGGATTAGGCATGTCCACATTCCGTTTTGAACCGATGACTTGGGATGATGGCACACCTGGCAGTCACTCAAGTCTCTTTGAGCAAAGCGACTGGAACTACAATGGAGGTAATTCCACTACCTCGTTTGAATTAGAAAGATGGTAAATGAAAATTAAAAATCAAGAATTAAAAATTAAGAACTTATGAAGAGAATACATACAACAATGATGATTAGCTTGATGGCTGTCGTAGTGCTGGCGACGGGCTGCAAGAGAGAATACGGCACAGTTACTTTGGGTGCCAATATCGACAACGGCAGGGATGCAAAGGTGTATATTGACAATCTGACCCCCTGCTGGCACAACAACGACCTGATACGGGTCAATAACCAGACCTGTACCACCAGTGCGGCTTTGGGCTCATCGGCACAGATAACCGATGTGGTGGAGAGCAACCATTACCGCGCCATCTATCCCGCCGACATCGTGGGGAATGTGGACATTTCAAGCGGCAACACGATAGCTGTCACTCTGCCAAGAGAGCAACAGTACGAAGTGGACAGTCGTGGCGACCAGAAGGTGAAGGTGCCGATGGGTGCCTATTCGTCCAACGAGTCGTTGACCTTCCACAACCTCTGTTCGCTGATAAAGGTAGTTATTAGCAATCGGATGAATGAAGATTTCGTTCTTGACAGAATTGAAGTGACGGCGGACCATGCCTTCCTCAGCGGACAGGGCAATGCCACAGTGACTGGTAGCAGTGAGAATGATAATGTGGAGATACCCGAATCGACATCTGCATACAACGATGTGACGTTGGAATTCCCTTCAGCAAACAGACCTACAATTGGTCGTGGAGACAGGGATACCTACGTCTATTACATTATTGCACCCGAGTTTGCGGATGAAGACGATGTGACCATCACGCTCTACTCCACCAATGGTCAGTATGCCACGTTTGAGAAGCATACATCGCTTCCACACAATAGGATGGCTCAGGTGAACTTGACGGTGGAAGAGTTGGAAGGGTGGGCAAATGGCGTGTTGCCAGGGGCGTTTTCGGTGAGTGGTACGCAGCAAGTGCACTTCTCGCAGGGCAACTTGCAATACCAGGTGAGTACCAACACTTGGCGTTTCGCAGAGCATCAATGGGACTATGTAGGTGCAGACAACGGCAATATCAGCTCCACCTACAGCGGCTGGATTGACCTCTTCGGCTGGGGCACGGGCGGCAATCCCACATTGGTCACCACCAGTTATTCAGACTACAGCACTTTCGTTGACTGGGGCAGTAACGCCATCAGCAACGGCGGCAACGCCGTCTACCAGTGGCGTACGCTTACGCGGTCAGAATGGACATATCTCCTTAACAACCGAACCAATGCTTCCGCCAAATGGGGCACGGGCAACATCAACGGAGTGGGTGGACTGATTATCCTGCCCGACAGCTGGACACTGCCTTCGGGTTGTTCGTTCACAGCGGGATTCGCCACGTATGATGCAAACAACTATCCTGATTGGACACGCAATAGTTACACCCTCACACAGTGGGCGCAGATGGAATCCGCCGGTGCGGTATTCCTGCCTGCTGCGGGCATCCGCTTCGGCACGAATGTCGGCCAAGTGGGCTCTGGCGGCGAATATTGGTCGTCCACGCCCATCCTTGAACAATACGCGTACAGCATGATCTTCTTCAGCAACGAACTCATCGCGACGTACAACAACTATCGCCGCTACGGGATCTCTGTACGCCCCGTTCAGGATTAAGATTTTAATAATATTGTCGGAGGCGGTCTCCGCCACCCGTGACATTAACGAAACAAGTCCCTGCCATGAAGACAGGGACTTATTTTGTGTATTGGAATAACAGGTATTGGCGAAGACTTTTATGCTGTATTATTCGACACGGAGTTATCAATGGCATTAAAAACTTCCTTTCAATGTCACTAAAAAGTCGTATCTTTGCATTTCAGCTCAAAATTGGGCGATTTTGGATGTCTTATGTCTTATGGTGAGCCGTATTTGTATGTTTTTAATAGCGTAATGAGCCGAAAAATAATGTCAGTCTTAGTAAATTACTAAAGTTTGACAAGTAAATTCGGGTACAAATTCTCTTTTATTTGTTTATGATAGATTACTCGTCAAAACGGCCTGAAAGGCTAAAATCCCTGTAGCCCAAGGCAACGCCTTGGGTATACGGTGTATGTGTCCAACGCCCTGAATAGGGGCATAAGCATCAATTCTTTTGCCCTTTCAGGGCGTTAATGCAGTATCCCTTAATACCCAGGGCAATGCCCTGGGCTATTCTCTTTTTGGCCTTTCGGGCCGAGGTTATCCGCAAACTCTATTGATTTCCGATGTCGAGTTATCAATGGCATTAAAAACTTCCTTTTAATGTCACTAAAAAGTTGTATCTAGGCCATGATACGAGAAGCGAGAGATAGTGGACTGGTTGAAGCTATGAACAGTTTATATATAGAGAGTGGTGTCATAGTGACACTTGACCAAGAGGACTTGATGTATGATGGTGGCAAAGAAATACGAGTGGTGCTAATATGGATATGGTTGACTATATAATACTATAGGTTAGCTACTTATTAATGATACGTACCGATTTGGAGTGCAACTCCAAATCGGTATGAATCATTAATAAGGGAATGAAAGCTAGTGTGTTTTATTTGCTGGCTTTCTTGCCTTTGACGGATTTGTATTCTTCGTTGAGGCCTTCGATGATTTCGTTGGTGATGTCCATGGCGGGGTTGATGTACATGGTGGGGCTGTCGTTGAAGGTCTTACGCATGATAAGGTCGAACTGTTGGTTGGCGGCATTGTATTCGCGGACAAAAGCGAAGATGCGGTTAAGAAGTTCGATGTTGGAATCCATCTGTTTCTGCATGACTTTCTGGGTGAGTTCGGCTTCGAGGGCACCGATTTTGTCAGCGCGTTGTTTGAGTTCGGCTTCGGTGGCTTGCTGTTGACTGAGGGTCATGTTTTCGCCGGTCTGGATGAAGTTTTGGTAGTCTTTCTGGAATTTGGCTACCTGTTCCTGGTAGTGTTTCTCCTGGGATTCTTTGTACTTGTTGAGCTCTTCCTGAAGGTCGATGGCATATTGATATTTGGCCAAGAGGGTGTCGCTGTCGATCCAAGCAATTTTCAGGACACCGTCTTTGGCAACAACAGGAGCGGCGGCGTTGGGGTTGTGTTTGCTCTTTGTGCCGAAGCCGGTGAAGTGGAAGATGTAGAGAAGGATGAGTCCGATGAGCAGGATGATGTTGCAGACGAGCAGCCAAGTATGGCAGCAGGGCTTCTTGTTATTGCAGGTGTCTTTTTCAGCGGGGGCAGCAGGGGTGACAGGGTTTTCGGGAATGGGCTCGGGGTTGACGGGACGCTGTTCCATGGTTTCTTTCACTTCTTTCATTTCAATGGTGTCGAGGCTGTTGTCGTCGACTGGTTTGTTTAGGTCTTGATTGATTTCCATTTTGGTTGATTTTTTATTGTCGGACGGGTCGGACTTTCAGACTTGTCGGACGGTTTGTTAATCTTGTAAATTACCTACTTTTTTAATTTTCTATTTCTCCTATGGTGTCTATGGCGCGTTGGACGCGGGCTATTGTTTCCTCTTTGCCGATGGTCATAACGAGGGTTAGCATGTCGGGGCCTACGGTGGTGCCTACGACGGCGAGGCGCAGGGAGTTCATGATCTGACCCATGTTGAGTTCGTTGCCTTTGATGTAGTCCTCGAGGAGTGCTTGATGGATGGCATCGTACTGGAAGGGGACGGTGTTGAGGATTTCAATGACTTTGGCCATGTGGGTGGTCATGCCTGGTTTCCAGCGTTTGGAGACGGCTTTGGGGTCGTATTCGGTTGGCGCGACGAAGAAGTAGTGAGTCTGGTCCCAAAGTTCGGAGGGAAAGGAGATACGCTCTTTCATCATGCCGCAGACTTTGACGACGTAGTCCATGGGAGCATCGATGCCGTGCTCCTTGAGCTGGGGGAGGAACATCTCGGCGATGCGTTCGTCAGAGCATTTTTGGAGGTATTCGTGGTTGAACCATTTTGCTTTCTCGATGTTGAATTTGGCACCGCTTTTGCTGATATGTTCGATGCTGAAGAGCCGGATGAGTTCGTCCATGGACATTAGTTCCTGGTCGTTGCCTGGGTTCCAGCCGAGGAGAGCGAGCATGTTGACAACAGCCTCAGGGAGATAGCCGCGTTCGCGGTAGCCGGAGGAGATTTCGCCAGTTTCGGGGTTGTGCCAGTCGAGAGGAAAGACAGGGAAGCCGAGGCGGTCGCCGTCGCGTTTGCTAAGTTTGCCGTTGCCATCGGGTTTGAGAAGCAGGGGAAGGTGGGCGAATTGAGGCATGGTGTCCTCCCAGCCGAAAGCGCGATAGAGCATGACGTGGAGAGGGGCGGAGGGAAGCCATTCTTCGCCACGGATAACGTGGGAGACTTCCATGAGGTGGTCGTCGACGATGTTGGCGAGATGGTAGGTGGGCATGCCGTCGGACTTGAAAAGGACTTTGTCGTCAAGGAGACGGCTGTTCATGGTGACATCGCCACGGATGAGGTCGTGGACAGTTATGTCTAAGTCTTCGGGGAATTTGAAGCGTACCACGTATGGTTCTCCGCTATCGATGCGTCGAGACACTTCGTCGGCGGGGAGAGAGAGGCTGTTCTCCATAGAGAGGCGAGTGGTGCAGTCGTATTGGAAGGTTTTCTTTTGGGATTCGTATTCCTTGCGTTTGGCATCGAGAGCTTCGGGTTTGTCGAAGGCGTAGTATGCCCAGCCGTCGCGTAGCAGTTGGTCGGCATATTGGCGGTAGAGGGGTTTGCGGTCGCTTTGGCGGTAAGGACCATAGTTTCCGCCAAGGTGGACGCCTTCGTCGAATTTAATGCCCAGCCAGTCGAGGGCTTCGATAATGTAATCTTCGGCACCCGGGACGAAACGGGTCTGGTCGGTGTCTTCAATTCTAAGTATCATGTCGCCGCCGTTTTGACGGGCGAAGAGGTAGTTGTAAAGAGCTGTGCGCACACCACCGATGTGGAGCGGGCCAGTGGGACTCGGAGCAAAACGTACACGTACTTTTCTCATTGTGTTAATATGTTGTTAGGTGTTATTAAATGCTTATGAAATAAATAAAGGGGTTAGATGTTTTTGAGGTCGGAGAATTTCTTTTTGCGGAGCAGGTAGTAGTCGATGAGGAGGCGACCCTGGTAGATGCCTTTGACGTTGTCGCGGTGGCTGAGGCTTCTGCGTTTTGCCTTGAGGGACGGGAGCCATTGGTAGAAGGCTCTATGGGCTTTGATGACGGCACTGAACTCTTTGGGTTTGCGCTCGAGGAGGAATTTGAAGGCGGCAACGTAGTCGAGTATTACACGGCAGAAGAGAACCCATTTGAGTCTATTTTGAGGGAGGTTTTTGAAGAGAAGGGCCATGTTGTTGCGGAAGTTGAGGTAGGTTTTGCGGGGATTGGATTTGGGAAGAGTACCGCCGCCGACATGGTAGATGACAGATTGGGGGCAGTAGGAGACGTCGTAGCCGGCATTGCGGGCGCGCCAGCAGAAGTCGATTTCTTCCATGTGGGCGAAGAAATCGCCGTCAAGGCCACCCAGTTCCTTCCATACATCGGCGCGAACAAACATGGCAGCACCGGAAGCCCAGAAAATAGGGCATGGGTCATTGTATTGGCCATGGTCTTGTTCGAGGGTGGTAAACATGCGTCCACGGCAGAAGGGGTAGCCGTATTTGTCGATGAAACCGCCTGCACCGCCTGCGTATTCGAAGGTGTCGCGTTGGTCGTACATGAGCAACTTGGGTTGGCAGATAGCGGTGTCGGGATGTTGTTTCATTTGGTCGATGACGGGTTCAATCCAGTTGGGGGTTACTTCCACATCGTCGTTAAGAAGCACAAAGTATTCGGCATCGACTTGGACAAGAGCCTTGTTGTAGCCATCGGCGAAGCCATAGTTCTTGTCGAGTTCAATAATACGGAGGGAGGGGTAATGATGGCGCAGAAAAGAGAGGGAGTCGTCGGTAGAGCCGTTGTCGGCAATGATAACCTCGGCATCGCCCACAGTGTAGGCTGTTACTGAAGGCAAAAAACGCTCCAGCATTTTCCGTCCGTTCCAGTTAAGTATAACAACGGTAGTAGTCATTAGGTTGATATTTAATTCAATGTTAGTTGTCTAAGTTCCATGCCTTCGGGGCGGGTACGTTTCCAACGCTTGTGAGACCAGAGCCAGAATTCGGGTTGGCGGTCGATAGTTTCGTTTAGCATTTTGATGTAGCGGGAGGTGATGACGTATTGGGGTACCTCAGAAGGGTTTTCGCAAAGAGGGGTGAAGCGTACTTCGTAATATCCACGACGGACTTTTGTGACCTCGTAGTAGAGCACCGGCATGTTGTATTTACGGGCAAAATACTCGGCTCCGTATAGGAAGGGGGTTTCTTGGTGCATGAAAAGTGTCCAGAAGGACTTGTGGACGTCGTTTGGGGACTGGTCGCTGAGCATCATATATGCTACGGGGACGTGGTGAGCGTGGTAATACTGCATCACCTGGCGGACGTTGGTTTGGTCGACAATTTCGGTGCCGAAACGACCGCGCCTACGGGTGATGTAGTTGGCGACGGCTTTGTCCTGAAGGGGTTTGCCAACACCGACGCCGTGGTGCATGAGTTGGTAGTTGAGGGAGGTTATCATGTACTCCCAGTTGTTGTAGTGGGCGGACATCAGCACTATGCTTTGCCCCTTCTCGTAATAGCGATTCACAATCTCGCGATTTACGAAACGATAGCGTTTCATGATGCTGCGGGGATTGGCATAGAGATTGTAAATGCCCTCAATAATCAGGTCGCAGATGTGGTGGTAGTAGGCGCGTTCAATCTCTTTCCGTTTGGAATCGCTCATTTCGGGATAGGCGTTGGCAAGATTATTTTTGGTTACCGCCCTCCTATAGCGAACCACGTGGTACGCCAGCACATACAATATATCCGACAACAACTTACCTATCACTTGCTATAGCTGATTATCGATATTTGTTGTTAGTAACCTCTGTTGAACTGTTGTCCCACTTCGCCGACAGCACCTTCGTCGATAGTGTTGCGGCTGAGCATACGTTCCCATCCTGCGGTGCGGAGTTCGCCGCGGGCGTTGGAGTTGAGCAATCGGTAGTAGCCACCGCGGAATTCATCCCAGAAGAGGAAGGTGCGG
The DNA here is from genome assembly GCA_900317955.1 of uncultured Bacteroidales bacterium. Classification (GTDB taxonomy): domain Bacteria; phylum Bacteroidota; class Bacteroidia; order Bacteroidales; family P3; genus Colimorpha. The sequence continues at coordinate 104,013 of ONIP01000002.1, read as the reverse complement.
TTGGCGTTGTCGCCGGGGAGTTGGTTGTAACGCCATAGTTGGTAGGGCAGATAGTGCACTTGTCCTTGTTCAGCGGTGTTGTCGCCTTCACCGTAGGAATTGGTATAGTAGGCGTTATGAGCGGAGAGTGAGGGATTGTTCAGCACACCTACGTAATTCTTTTCATCGCGGACATAGTCGGGAGGGCCGTATTGCAGATAGACGCGTCCCATGTCGGTTTTAAAGCCACGTGTGAGGGGGTATGAGAAGTGCTCATCGACGTAACGAAGACGAATGAAATAATCATTCCATTTGCCCTCAGGGTTGAAGGCGTCGCGACGTTTCCAGAAAAAGAAGAAGAAGGCCTGTTTTTCGGCTAAGGTCGAGCCGGCGAGGAGTCGAGTGGAAGTTTCGTATTCGTAGGGGGAAGCAATAGGGTAAAGTGCTTCGATGTAGTAGTTGAGGTCCTCTTCGTTGAGCTGAGAAGCGAATGACATGGCTACTTCGTTTTCGGTGGGCCAGTTGTCGTCGGCTCCGGGATTGGAACGCATGATGGCGGTTTCGCGTTTGAGGAATTCATCGCCGTTGGCGTTGCACACAGAAACAACGATGTTGTAGTTGCCGGAGGGAAGGGAACTCAGGTCCAAATCGGTGTATTCAGCACTCCAGGACTGGGCTTGGGAACGTTCAAGCCGCTGGCCGACGTTGGGAATACGACGGTGGTTTTCAAGTTGTTCAATATAGACGTCAACAAAGTATTTGCCATTGCCGACCTCTTTATCGAGATTGTATAACTCAAAATAGGGGTGGAGGACGGAGACGTTGGCCGGAATAAAATCGTTGATATAAGGCACCATATCATAACCGTTGCGAGACAACATGTTGTTGTCGGTGGTGGGGGTTGCAGAGGACATGAGTTGCAAGCTGGAGAGGGAGACTTGCCCTTGGGCATAGTTTACGAGTAGTTTTTCTTTCAAGATGTATGGTTCATCCTTGGTATTTTTGTCGCGGAGGCTAATCTCCAAATCGTAAATGCCATTTGCCAGTCCGAAGCGTTGTAGATCCATGAAGGTGAAGTTGGTGGAATTGGAGCTTGTGGTGTAGGGACTGTGAAGGTCGTAGCGTTTGGCGTAGGCTATAGAATCGCCACGGCGGGCGACCAGTGTGACCTCGACTGTGGCACGGAGTTGTCCGGGTTCCTCTTCGACAAAAGCCAGGGTCCAGGCGTCGAAACTAAGATAGGTCTCGACATAGGGTTTGTTGCTTTCTGGAATATAAAATAGAGAGTAACTGAACAAGGCCGACAGTTGTGGGGAGGCAGCCTTTCCCGACACTGTCATAGTAAGTGCCAAAAGTAAGAATGCAATTTTTTTCATATAGACTATTCCTTTTATGTTTGATTTATTGTGTGCCGGCAAGCATCTGACAGACAATATGATATTGACATGTGTGGGTGCTGACAGGACACTTTAAACCAACTGCAAAGATACGAAAAAAAACTCATAGTGTGAGAACCAATGTATATAAAAGTCAATCAGAACTTAAAAATAGATGGGAGGTGCGGGTGGTTTTGGGTTGAGATAAGGGGTTTGTTTGGAGGGATGTGATATACTCTGGGAGGGCGGAAAGGAGGCATGAATTGAGCGGTTGGAACAATGAAAAAAGGGCAGACTGACGCGTGGTCAGTGTGCCCTTGGGGTTAATGAATACAGGGAGGTTTTTACTTTATCATCTCTTCGGCAACGCGGAGAGCGGCGTCGAGACCGTCGGGGTTTTTGCCGCCTGCGGTGGCATAGGCGGGTTGGCCGCCGCCACCACCTTGGATTTCTTTGCCGGCGGCGCGGACGATATTGCCGGCATTGAGACCTGCGTCGGTACGGTTTTTGCCGAGAGCCACGAGCAGGGCAGGCTTTCCACCGTAGACGCTGCCGAGTACAACGGCCATGTCAGGATACTGCGATGCGAGGGCGAGCATGGCATCTTTGAGTTGGCTGAGATCAGTGTCCATTCGGCGAACCAAGAGTGGAGATAGAGCGAGCTGACGGGCGAGGTCTTGCTTGAGTGCGTTGACCTGTGCTTTCTGGAATTGCTCGACTTCGGCGCGGAGGGCAGCATTGTCTTCTTGGAGGCGTTGGACAGCGGAGATGATGTCCTTGGGGTTTTTGAGAAGTTCTCGCAGGCTGTCGAGTTGGTCTTGCATGTTGTTGTTGTAACTTTCGGCGGCTGCGCCTGTGACGGCTTCGATGCGGCGCATGCCTGCGGCGACGGCGCCTTCGCTAATGATACGGAAGGAGCCGATGTGGCCGGTGTTGTCGATATGGGTACCGCCACAGAATTCGACGCTGTCGCCGAATTTGACGACGCGGACGTGGTCGCCATATTTTTCACCGAAGAGGGCCATGGCACCGAGTTTTTGTGCTTCGGCTATGGGCATGGAGCGGTGCTCTTCGAGGGGGATGGCTCGGCGGATGTCGATATTGACTTGTTTTTCGACTTCGCGGATTTCCTCGCGGGTGAGTTTGGCAAAGTGTGAGAAGTCGAAGCGCAGGCGTTGGTCGTCGACGCTGGAGCCTTTTTGTTCGACATGGGTGCCGAGGACGTTGCGGAGGGCTTTGTGGAGGAGATGGGTGGAGGAGTGGTTGCACTGGATGGCTATGCGACGGCATTTGTCGACTTCGGCTTTATAGGGCTGGTCGAGATGCTCGGGAAGTTTGTTGACTATGTGGATGATGAGGTTGTTTTCTTTTTTGGTGTTGATGACGGGCACCATGTCGCCAGCGGGATTGGTAAGGGTGCCTTGGTCGCCTACCTGACCGCCGCTTTCGCCATAGAAGGGAGTGCGGTCGAAGACAAGTTGGAAGAATTCTTTGTCTTTGACTTTAACGTGACGGTAGCGGGTGATGCGGACTTCGGCTGAGAGTTCGTCGTAGCCGATGAATTCTTGGTTGACGCCGGGAATGAGTTCAATCCAGTCGTCGTTTTCGACTGTTGCGGCGGCGCGGGAGCGGTTTTTCTGTTCAGCAAGGCCGCGTTGGAATCCTTCCATGTCGACAGACCAGCCTTTTTCGGAGGCCATGAGTTGGGTGAGGTCGACAGGGAAGCCGTAGGTGTCGAAGAGTTCGAAGGCAAAGTCTCCGTCGATGGTATTTGTGCCGGTGTGAGTGTTGACGTAGTCTTCAAAGCGTTTGATGCCTCCGGCAAGGGTTTTGAGGAAGGATTGTTCTTCTTCGAGGATGATGCGTTGGATGAGTTGCTGCTGTTTTACGAGTTCGGGATATTGGGTTCCCATTTGGGAGACGAGGGTGTTGACGAGGGTGTTGATGAAGGGTTCTTTGAAACCGAGGAAGGTGTAGCCGTAGCGGATGGCACGACGCAGGATGCGACGTATGACGTAACCAGCCTTGGCGTTGCCGGGGAGTTGACCGTCGGCGATGCTGAAACTGACGGCGCGAAGGTGGTCGGCAATGACGCGCATGGCAATGTCGGCTTGGTTGTCTTGGCCATAGGTGCGGCCGGAAAGGCGGGCTATATGCTGGATGAGGGGTTGGAAGACGTCGGTGTCGTAGTTGGATTTTTTGCCTTGCATGACCATGCAGAGACGTTCGAAGCCCATGCCGGTGTCGATGTGCTTGGCTTTGAGGGGTTGGAGGGTACCGTCGGCAAGGCGGTTGTATTGCATAAAGACAAGATTCCAGATTTCGATTACGAGGGGGTTGTCTTTGTTGACAAGGTCGCGGCCGGGGATTTGGAGTTTGTCGGCGGGGTCGCGGAGGTCGATATGGATTTCGCTACAGGGACCGCAGGGACCTTGTTCACCCATTTCCCAGAAGTTGTCTTTCTTGGAACCTTTGAGGATGCGGCTTTCGTCGATGTGCTCTTTCCAGAAGTTGTAGGCTTCGGTGTCCATTTCGAGGCCGTCTTTCTCATCGCCTCCGAAGACGGTGACGTAGAGGTTGTTTTTGTCGATATGGAGAATTTCGGTGAGGAATTCCCAGCCATAGGCGATGGCTTCGCGTTTGAAGTAGTCACCGAAGGACCAGTTGCCAAGCATTTCGAACATGGTGTGGTGGTAGGTGTCGTGGCCGACTTCTTCGAGGTCGTTGTGCTTGCCACTGACGCGAAGACATTTCTGTGCGTCGCTGACGCGGGGGAAAGGAGCGGGGGCGTTGCCGAGGAAGATGTCTTTGAACTGGTTCATGCCAGCGTTGGTGAACATGAGGGTGGGGTCGTTTTTGACTACCATGGGAGCAGACGGCACAATATGATGCCCTTTGCTTTCGAAAAACATGAGGAATTGATTGCGGATTTCGTTGCTGGTCATTGTATTATAATAATTGATGCGGATTTAAACTAAGGGTTGTTTTATTTAGAAATCGTCCCGTTCAACAAGGAGGATGGCGTTTTGGGGGACGATGAAGTATTTTTCGTTGTTGTATTTGATTTCGATGGCGTTCTTTTGGAGGAAAAGGGCGAGGTCGCCGGGTTTGACCTGCAGGGGCATATAATGGGCGTCGTTGTTGGAGCGGTTCCAAGATTCGCCTTCGTCGAGAGAGGGTAGGGGATAGCCTGGGCCGCATTTGAGGATATAGCCTGACTGGATTTTTTCTTTGTCTTGGTATCCGGCGGGGAGATAGAGTCCGCTTTTTGTGCGGTCTGCGGAGTCGTTGGGTTTGATTAAAACCCTGTCTCCCACTACGATGATTTTATCAATGTTGGTTGTCATATATATAAATTGGATTTGCAAAGTTACGAAAAAAATCGGAATCCATATTTTTTTCGTAACTTTGCATTTTAATGTGGCTTCGGGCCATGAACTATTGTGTATTGAAAACGTTGCTATTATGTGTAAATATAAATATATAATCGCTGTGTTGCTGGTGGGTTGTTTGTGCTGTGAACCTGTTGTTTCGCAGGAGGTACAGCCCACGTGGGAGTCAATAAACCAGCGTGGTTATCCTGATTGGTTCAGGGATGCCAAGCTGGGTATATTCGTGCACTGGGGACTATATTCTGTTCCTGCATGGTCGGCACCGGATGGTTATGCAGAGTGGTTTTACCGCGGGTTGATGACAGGGGACACTGTGAGGGTGAGGGAAATGGAAGATTTTAACCGCAGATGGGGCTACATGTTGGGAGACCAGTGGAGTGGGCGGCTGAGCAACAGCGATGCCGTGAAGCAACGCCCCAAGCCGACGGATTTATATACTTTATATGCACAGACATGGCATGCCGAACATTGGAATCCAGACCAGTGGGCGGATTTGTTTTCAAGGGCAGGGGCTAAATATGTGGTGCTGGTAACCAAGCATCACGACGGTTATTGCCTTTGGAGAAGTAGGTATCAGCCCAGTTGGAACAGCGTGGTGACGGGGCCGCACCGTGATATTGTAGGGCAGTTGACAGAGTCAGTGCGCAAGGCCGGTTTGAAGATGGGTTTTTATTATTCCCTTACCGAATGGACAAACAGTTTGCATGTATGGATGCAGGATCCGGACAGCGCAATAGGCGAGTATGTTGACCATTATATGGTGCCTCAGTTTAAAGAGTTGGTGGGAAAATATAAGCCCAGCTTGGTATTTACCGACGGAGAATGGCAGAACAGTGCTGAGCAGTTCAAGGCCAAGGAGTTGATAGCTTGGTATTATAATACTGTAGGACCGGAGGCTATAGTCAACGACCGTTGGGGCAGTGGAACCCAGCACGGTTTCAAAACTCCTGAGTATAAAGGCGCAATCAACGATACCGTGCGACCGTGGGCAGAATGCCGCGGGATAGGCCGTTCTTTCGGCTATAACCGGAATGAACCCCTTGAGAACTACTTGACAAGTGACTCTTTGATACGCCATTTTGTGAAATTGGTTGCTGCCGGAGGCGGATTGACATTGAATGTGGGACCCGATGCCGACGGCACTATCCCTATGTTGCAGCAGGAACGTTTGCTTGATTTAGGCAACTGGTTAAAAGTGAACGGAGAAGCCATCTATGGGTCGCGTCCTTATCGCAAGATGTGTGAGATGGACAGTACGGTTTATTACACAAAGCAAGGTGGCAACCTGTATGCAATTGTCACCCATCTCGACAGCAAACTGCTAATCCTGAAAAACATGCCTCGTCCCAATATCCTTTCTCAAATCAAACTGCTTGGTTGCGACAAGCCGATAATACATTACTACTTTGCAGGAAGCATTTATATTAGGCTTAACAATCTGACAGTTGAGGATTTGAGCAAAACGAAAGGCGCTTGGGTTTTCCGTATCACCAAGTACGGGGATTGATTCCTTTTAAGTTGGAAGGAATCGTTTGTTTCGTTCCGTCAAATAATATGTAATGACAAGAGGGCATGCTCTATGCCTTCCTTATCTACCGAGGTGGTAACGTAGTCGGCATGTGCCTTTACGCTGTCATCGGCGTTGCCCATTGCCACTCCGATACCGCAGTATTCCAACATCTCAATGTCGTTGCCACCGTCCCCGAAAGCGATACATTCTTCTTTTTTGATACCGAAATGGCGCAATATGCTTTCAATGCCGGAGGCTTTGCTGTTGTTTGCGTTAACGAGGTCGCTGAACTGTGGGTGCCAGCGAGGTAGGCGGCAGTGTGGCAGCATGTCGGTAACTGTTTTGTCGCGGTCGGCAGGCATGATGGCTATGATTTGATAGGTCTCGCGGCCGATCATCTGCTTGGTAGGGAGCAACGGAGGCATTTGGAACTCCAGTTGGTCGCGGATGGAATTGGCCACTGGGTTGGAATGCGTATTGACGAACATCTCGTGTTCGGTGAAAATCATAGTGCAAAGATTCTCTTTGTCAGCGTATTGAAGCCAGCGGTCTGTCTCCTCTTGTGGGATGGGACTTCGCAGCAGCACCTTGTCACCGACAAAACAGTAGCCCCCATTCATCGTGGCGTATCCGTCGAACGAGACGGGCATCTGGGGTATGAGTACCATTGGACGCCCCGAGGAGATGAAAGTGTGAATCCCCTTTTTATGGAGTGCGTCGAAGGCACGTATGGTGCCTTGAGAAACTTTGTGGGTAGTGAAACTTAGCAGGGTGCCGTCAATATCGAAGAAAGCGGCTTTAATCATAGCTTAAAGATTTGAGATGATGGAGCGGAATAGTGATGTCATTTTTTCTGTGGCGTGATTGGCTTGGATTACAACGTCGCTGCTGTCGTTGAAGGTATTTTCGTCCAATTCGTTGCTCTGGTTGGTAATTATACTCATGCCAAAAACTTCCATACTGCAGTGCCGTGCAACAATAACCTCAGGAACTGTCGACATTCCTGCGGCATCGCCCCCTAAGATTCTGTACATGCGGTATTCGGCAGGGGTTTCGTAGGTTGGACCTGTACCGGCCACATACACTCCTTGCCGAAGTGTTATCCCCAGTTTGTCGGCTTCTGTTTGTGCTATTCGGCGTAAACGGGGGCTGTAGGCTGTGGTCATGTCTGGAAATCTCGGCCCGAATTCTTTCATGTTAGGGCCAATCAGCGGGTTGGGCATTAGGTTGATGTGGTCGGTGATAACCATCATGTCGCCCACCTTGAAGTCTGGATTCACAGCACCAGCGGCGTTGCTTACAAAGAGGTATTTTACTCCCATGCGTGCCATCATGCGCACTGGCAGCGTTACTTGGTCCATGCTGTAGCCTTCGTAGTAGTGAAAGCGGCCTTGCATGGCAATAACGGCCTTGCCTCCAAGTTTGCCGATAATAAGGTTGCTCTTGTGTCCTTCGGCCGTGGATTGTGCAAAATGGGGAATACGGCTGTATGGAATAGCAATACGGTCTTCTATTTGGTCTGCCAGCGCACTCAGTCCACTGCCGAGAATAATGGCGGTCTTTGGCATTTCGTCTTCGAAAAAAGCACTCACAAACTGAGCACTTTCGTCAATTCTATCTATAGTCATTTCTGTTCTCCCTTTCCTTTTAGGCGGTTGATTTTTTCCATGATGATTGCCGCTTGCTCATAGTCTTCACGTTCTTCACATTCATGAAGCAACTGTTCCAGTTGTTGCAGCGACTCTCCGTCGTGGGTGAAAGTATCTTTGTTTTTGGGCAGGTTGTCGGTCAACGCTCCTGGTTCCATGCTTGTCTCCTCCAACACCTGCTTGTGTATCCAGATAGGGCAGTGGTGGTGCAGTGCCATCACGACAGCATCCGAGGTTCGGCTGTCAATCTGTTTCTGAGTAAAGCCGTCGCTGATATGAAGTGTGGAATAGAAAATTCCTTCAAAGAAACGGTCTATCGTCACCTCTTTCAACTCCAGCATAAATTCCTCCATTATGTTACTTATGAGGTTGTGAGTCAATGGACGCAAGGCTTTGCGTCCCTCTATGGCCATAACGATGGCCTGCGCTTCGGCCTCGCCGATTATCACTGGTACCTGCTTGCCGGTGCTGGGGGCATAAAGAACCAAAATATATGCGCTGCTTTGTCCCCCTATCGTCGGGCTTTCCTCGATGCTGTTCCCCCACATGGATTGCGACAATTCCAGCGGGTAAACTTCTGTATAGCTGTTGTCTCTTTCCATTGTTGAAGGTTTATCGCTGGGTGAGATATTCCACCAGTTTCTTCACGGCAAGACCGCGGTGGCTTATTTGGTTCTTCACGTCAAGGGGCATCTCTGCAAAGCTCACGGCAAAACGGTTAGGCATGAAAACTGGGTCGTATCCGAACCCTCCTTTGCCATAGCGTTCTGTCAAGATGCAGCCTTCCACCTTCCCTTCAAAATACTTCGGCTTTCCTTCTTCAATTAGGCATATCACGGTACGGAAAGCAGCTTTGCGGTTGGTGTTGCCCTCGAGGGCTGCGAGCAGCTTGTCGATATTGTCGTCAAACGAACAGTGCTCACCCGCATAACGGGCACTGTACACTCCCGGTGCGCCCCCCAGTGCATCCACTTCCAACCCGGTGTCGTCGGCAAAACAGTCTTTGCCGCTCCGCTCCCATACCCATTGGGCTTTCTGCAAGGCGTTGCCTTGCAGCGTGTCGGCAGTCTCCGGAATCTCTCCCTCAAGACCAGCCTCGGCAAGGCTCACTATATGGGCCTTGCCGAGTAAAAGGTTTCTTACCTCTTCAAGTTTATGTTTGTTGTTGGTGGCAAAAATTAGTTCTTTCATTCAGAATGTGTCGTTTTATGTAGTTTCTTTTAGCGTAGCAGCGTCACGGTTCCCTTGATGCGGTATATGCTCACACTTCCAGCACGAGTGTAGGTAATCACATAGGGGTACGAGCCTTGCGGGCAGGGACGTCCGTTGTGGGTACCGTCCCATTTGAAATTGATGTCCTCTGAGGTGTACACCAGTGCTCCCTGACGGTTGAAGATATAGATATGGAAATCGTCCATCTTGCTCTTGCTCGCTATACTGAATACGTTGTTCTCTGCCTTGTTGGGCGTGAACACATTGGGCGGATAAAAACCGAACGTGTCAATGACAATGGAGAAAGAGGTGTCATCCGAACATCCTATTTCGTTGTACGTTGTCATGGTGACATAATTGCAGCTGTCGGTATAAATGTCGAAGTAATGAGTCACCTGCTCCCCTGTAGAAATGCCTCCGTCGCCAAATTCCCATTTGGTGTGGCTGCGGTATTTGGACAGGTCGGTGAAATTCACGACGGGAGTCTCTGTGTCGATGAAACCGGGGTTGTACTCCACGTCTGGAATCGGAATAGGAACCTCCTGCACCAGTACATTGATGGCTGCAATATCGCAACTGTCCGCAGCATAGCCCACCAGATAGTAGCGTGTGTCCTCATGAGGCGACACCGTAATAGTGCGGTTGTGCTGTTGACTCTCCAGGTCTGGGTCGGCCGGATACGACGACCACTCATACCACAACGCTCCGTTGCCCTCCAGCGTAACACTGTCTTTCGGGCAGTGCTTGCCGTGTTTGGGCGTCATGGTAATGCTTGTCGACAGCAGCGAGAGCGTCACACTGTCCCATGCCACACATCCTGCTTCCGCTGTGATTTTCAGATAGTATTTGGTACGCGGGGCTGTCGGGCGCACATACAGCACATCCCCTGTGCATATCGGCGTTTCCCCTTCCCTGTTCTTGTGTCTGTACCATGCAAAAGTGCACCCTTGCACCGGGGTCGTCACCTTAACATGCGACTCGTGTCCATTGCATATCACAGTGTCTTCGCTGAAATAAACATCCGGGTCGTGGAAGTAGTAAATTGTATCATACAGCGTGTCCGAACAATCGGCGGCGTTACTGACTATCAGCATGAACGGATTTTCGAATTCTGTAAAGTCTCTTGTCACCGAAACTGTGGCGTCCAGCCCGCTTCTGCGGCTGTCTATCACCGTATCGGCAAAAATCCACTGCCGGATTGACACGTGCTCGGTCAAATCTGTGATTGTCGTCTGTTCATTCTCGCAAAGCGTACGTTTCGAAATATCAATCCGGGGCTCCGGGGGGGTGTCCACATGAATCAGAAACACTTTCGAAGTGTTGCAGACACTGTCCTCCAAGTACATGGTCAAAACCACTGCGTGGTCTCCCGCTTCAGTCGAGTAGTATACGGCGGTGTCACCGTACATTATGGTGTCAATAGGAGTGTCTGCCATGCTCCCTTCATGCACAACCCAACGCGTATAACTATGGTTTATCTTTGGTGCGTTGGCCCCTTTGTAAGGCACTTTGCCCAGGGCATGCATCTCCGTCCGCGTCACTTTGGCGCATTCCGTCTCAAACTCGGCATTCACCACAGGCTTGATGTTGCTCACGGTTGCATACAGAATCGACCTGAACGGTTTTTCAGGATCCAGTGCTGAGAACATTTCGCATTTATAGGTCTGCACTCCGACAGTGTCACCGACCGATACTTCGGTAGAAGCATCGCTCACCGTTGTGATAAAATCGTTCAAACGGGCAACATACACATTGCTTGTACTCGTGTTCTGAACCACGCGGAACGGCACATTCTCCATTGTTGTCGAGCTGCCGGTGCTGCCGCTGTATCCGTTCTCCGACACGTACCACTTGTAGGTCAGCAACCCTTCAGGGGCTTTCAAAGTGTCTATGGCGTCCGACATTCCCTGCGGGCACCCCGATGCGGTAATCAACATCGGCTGGCAGCTGCCTGCTATGTATGCATAAATCGGGTCTACATCATATATACAGTCACTCGTGTACACCTCCACGCGTACCGAATCGTACAAATAGTTCATCAGGCTTATGGCCACTCGGGTCCACGGTTTGTAGCAATAACCGCAAGTCGTTCCTCCCGCTGCGGGGCCGGGTCGGCCGTCCACCCACGGAGCCGGTAACGCCCCTGAGTAATGGGGCGCCGGCACATTGTACCACAAACTGTCTGACAATGGGGCATTGTTCCATTGGTTTGTTGATGAATTTTTACCGCACACTCTGATAAGAAATTCTCCTGCCTCGGCGGGCGAATGGTCGTATTTCCTCGCAACAATTGCGTAGTCGATAAACAACAGTGCATTCTGTGGCGTCACCATCATGGTGTAAAACAACGCCTCCGACCCTTTGTCGTTACACAGTGCTCCAGTAGGATTACTATAAGATCCTAATGCTTTACCGGTACTGCGCATGTCGCCAAGCCGTATGCACGACGTGTGCCCGTCAGGTATACGGTTCATGCCCTGCCCTGCTGCATTAATCGTGAAAATATCTACTCCCGCATCTCCAGGATTCGTGGCGTTTATGATTTGAAAACGGTGGTCGTTTGCATCCCAGAAGGTGTGGCCGCATGTTCCGTCTGTAAAAGTACAAGCCCCGGAATAGAGGGCTGGCGAAGTTATGTTCGCATTGCCTTTGATTACCGTCTTGTTTGGGTAACTGCACGTACTCAGCACATTCGTCCCCGTGCTCCCGCCTGACCCCACAATACGGTCTCCCACGCGGGCCGACCACGACCCTGCACTCGAACTCGAGGCATTGAATGATGTAGGATTGTGCCATCCTCCGCAGGGCACGGCCTGTCCCCACGCAACTCCGGAAACCAATGCCCCTATCAAAAATAATAATACTGTGCGTTTCATAACTAAATTATATTCTTTTATCAGTGTTTAATGGGTTTGTCCTTGAAAATCAATTTAGTTGTTTCCAACTTTATTTATGACACACAAGGCTCTTTTTTGTTGCAAAATTTAACTCTTTTTATGTTTTTTTCTCAAATCCTGCGGCCCAACTCTGGCAGTAGTCTTGCCTTCCATTCCGTATAGTCGCCCTCTATTATATGCTTTCGGGCAGTCCTCACCAGCCAAAGATAGAATGCCAGATTGTGAATGGAACAAATCTGCAGTCCCAAAATCTCCTCCGAGCGTATCAGGTGGTGAAGATAAGCCAGCGTGTAGCTCCTGTCGCATTCGGCGCTGCTCTCGGCATCGATGGGCTCGAAACAGCTCTCCCATTTCTTGTTTTTGATATTGATAGTGCCGTGAGCTGTGAACAGCAACCCGTTGCGGCCGTTTCGTGTCGGCATCACGCAGTCAAACATGTCCACCCCCCGTTCTATTGCTTCCAGAATGTTTGCAGGTGTCCCGACGCCCATCAGGTATCGGGGCTTGTCCTTGGGCAGTATCGCGTTCACCACCTCTATCATCTCATACATTGTCTCCGTGGGTTCGCCCACAGCCAGCCCGCCTATCGCGTTCCCGTCGGCGTTCTTCGAAGAGATATACTCTGCCGACTGCCGTCTCAAGTCTGCATACTTGCACCCCTGCACTATCGGGAACAGGCTCTGCTCATATCCATACAGCGGCTCCGTCTCCCCAAAGCGCTTCACACATCTGTCCAGCCAACGGTGGGTCAGCTCCATCGACTTCTTTGCATATCGGTAGTCCGACTCTCCCGGTGCGCATTCGTCAAAAGCCATCATGATATCGGCCCCTATCACCCGCTCTATATCCATCACCCGCTCGGGCGAGAAAAAATGCCTGCTCCCGTCTATATGCGACTGGAACATGCACCCCTCCTCCTTTATTTTCCTGTTGTCGGCCAGCGAAAACACTTGGAATCCCCCGCTGTCGGTCAGCAGCGGCCGCTCCCAGCCTGCAAAGCCATGCAGCCCGCCCGCCGCTTTCAGTATCTCCAGCCCCGGCCGCAGGTAAAGGTGATAAGTGTTGCCGAGTATTATCTGCGCGTCAATGTCGTTGTACAACTCGCGCCGGTGAACTGCCTTCACGCTCCCTGCTGTCCCCACCGGCATAAATATCGGCGTGGCTATCTCTCCGTGGCCCGTGCTGATTACTCCGGCGCGGGCACTGCTTTTTGTGTCCTCTTTCTCTATCTTGAACTTCATAATTATCAACTATTCAGATTGTCAGAACCAGTAGTTATGAACAGCCGGTTGATATTTCATCCTGCAAAGATACAAAAAAAACCAAAAATAATACATATTTTTGCAAAAAAAATACCGAACCTGAAAATGGACTTTACGCATGTTCTTACAGACCCTTGCACCATGGTGTTCACCATTCTGTTTGCCCTCGGTCTGCTCATCCTTTGCCTTTACTATGGCATCTTTTTCTTCCGCCTCGGCCGCTACAAAGGCCCCTCGCGCAAAAAAAACAGTCCCTCTCCCGCAAAACTCCCGCCGGTCTCGGTGGTTCTCGCCGCCCAGAACGACGGCGACTGGCTCCGCCAAAACCTCGTCTATCTCCTCGAGCAGGACTACCCCGACTTCGAAGTCGTCGTTGTCGACTATCTCTCCACCGACGAGACCCAGTACATCCTCCGCCTTCTCGCCCAAAACTACAGCCGTCTTAAGGTCGTCACCCTCACCAACAACGCCAACGGCTACCAAGGCCTCAAATACCCCTTCTCCATCGGCATCAAAACAGCCCAAAACGACATCCTCCTCCTAGCCGAACCCGAATGCATCCCCATGGACACCACCCAGTTCAACTGGATTCGCTCCATGGTCTCAGGCTACGTCCACGACCATATCGACATCGTCCTCGGCTACTGCGGCATAGCCTACAAACCATCCCTCTTCAACTGGCTGCAGCAATACGACAACCTCCTCTACAGCGTCGAGTACCTCGGCTCCGCCATCCTCCGTGCGCCCTTCACCGGCAACGGCCGCAACCTCAGCTACCGCCGCAGCCTCTTCCTCAAAAACGACGGCTTCATCTACCACTACAACATCCCCGACGGCGCCGACGACATGTTCGTCAACCAAAACGCCCGCCCCCGCAACACCGCCGTCGTCCTCTCCCCCGAATCCTTCACCCTCGTCCAGCCTCAGCCCACGCTCCGCCAGTGGCACCTCTACCGCAGGCACCGCGTCTCCACCCACTCCTTCTATAGTCTCCCGCTCAAACTGCGTCGTCTCCTCCCCCCGCTCGGCATCCTCCTCTTCTACCTCTTCGGAGCCCTCCTCCTTGCCCTCGCCGCCCTCCCGTGGCAAATCCTTGCAGCGGCCCTCGCCCTCAAGCTCGCCTGGCAAATCGTCGCCACCGCCGCCGCCGCCCGTCGCCTTGCTGTCAAGCCCGTCGTCTACATCCTCTCGCCCCTTTTCGAAATTTATTTTCTCATCGCAAATACTTTTTTGTCATTATTTCCGTTACCCAAGAAATAATTAACGCAAATACTGGCACAAAAAGCTATGGACCCCGTCTTCCTCAACGACAAGGCACAGCGTGACTACCAGCTCGTTGTGGCCGCCCGCGACAAGGGCGACCAACGTGCCTACGCCGACCTTATGCGCTACTATCGCGAACCCGTCTACCTCATGCTCCTCCGCATGACCCATAGCCCTGTCGACGCCGACGACCTCACCATCGAAGCCTTCGGCAAAGCCTTCCGCCAGCTCGCCTCCTACACACCCCAGAACACCTTCGCCACCTGGCTCTTCTCCATCGCCAGCAACCACGGCATCGACTTCATCCGCCGCCAGCACATGCGCCTCGTCTCACTCAACACCATGTCCGTCAACCAAGAAGACGACGCCTGCGAATACCCCATCCCCTCCTGCGACGACAACCCCGAGGAAGACCTCATCCACCGCCAGCGCGACAAAATCATGCGCGACCTCATCAACCGTCTCCAGCCCCGCTACCGCACCATCGTCAAACTGCGCTATTTCGACGACCTCTCCTACGACGAGATAGCCCAAAAGCTCAACCTCCCCCTCGGCACCGTCAAAATACAGCTCCGCCGCGCCCGGCTCCTCCTTGCCGAAACCATCAAGACCCACCGCATCAGCCTATGACCCGTCCATTACTCATCCTTGCACTTTCGCTGCTCCTCTGTTCCGCGCCGCTCCATGCGCAAAAGAAAAAAGCCCCGTCACAGCACCCCCGTCTCGCCGGTCTCTCCCTCGCCGTCGATGCAGGGCTCCTCATCCCCTCCAACAAACAAGCCAACTTCTACAGCGGCCGTCCCGGCAATGCCAACACCATCGACCGCGTCCTGCGCAGCCAGCAATACGGCACCCAGATCTGGAACTCGCTCGTCGACCAGCAACTCATCTCCCCCAGCGCCATCCCATCCTACAGTGCCTTCCGCATCGCCGACGAAGGCTATCCCCAAATGCACTACAAACTCACCTACCAGATAGGCTTCGGCCTCCGCTACGACTACAGCAGCGGGTGGGCATGGTCCCTCGCCTTCGACTTCAGCCAAGTCACCGCTGCAGGCCGGTTCCTCCTCTCTTCCGACAACGGCGTCGGCATCCCCGGCAGCCGCCAATACGTCGCCTGCGACATCTTCGGACTCGAAAAACGAATCCTCATCGACTTCTCTGTCTCCAAATCCCTCCCCCTCACCAACCTCCTCGACCTTGAGATGGCCGCCGGCATCGGCGTCAACAACACCAAAGTATCCGAAAACGCCATGGTCATAGCCGGTCGCACCTACAGCATCCTCGACGTATGGAACGGCCAGGACCCCTACGCCGGCATCGGCTCCTACCCCTACATCAACCAAGGCGGCATCGGCTTCGGCGGCCTTGCCTCCGTGGCCCTCTGCTACTCCTTCCAGGGCGCAAGAGCCGACCTAGGCTATCAGCTCCGCTACATGCAAACCAAATACCGCGGCTACAACGACAACGACAGCTTCGCCCTCCAGCACATCATCTTCCTCCGCTTCAACATCAACAACTTCAAATTCTGAACCCGTGAATCCGCTTAATCGCTTAAAAGGACTTCTATTAATCACCTCGAAGAGGTGAGACCTTTAATAACACGGTACAAGCCGTTAGGCGCAGTGCCGTGATAGTCAAGATGTAACCAAACTGCGTCCCGAAGGGACGCGACAATGAAAACAAATAAATAGAACCTACCTTAATAGCTTAATAGGGATTCAAGGACTAACGAATTAACACATTCAATAACACATTCAAAAAGACTAACACATTAACGAATTAACGAATTAACACATTATATATGATCCAATTAACAGACCTTTCGCAATCCGACCATCCGCATTTCGCCAAAGACCTGTTCGAATCGGCCTTCCCCGACGAAGAACGACCTCCTTTCGGGGAGTTGAAAAATCGTAACACCGACAAATTCCATTTCATGGTCGCCACCAACGATGACGGCGACGAACCCATCGGAATCCTCACCTATTGGACCTTCGACGACTTCGTCTACATTGAACACTTCGCCATCGACGAAGACCTCCGCAACCAGGGACTCGGCAAAGCCGTCTTCCTCAATTTCCTCTCCCAGCAAACCCAGCAGGTAGTCCTCGAAGTAGAGCACCCACACGACGAAACATCCGAACACCGTGTTGAATTCTACTCAAGCATGGGACTCTACACCAACCCCCAAGACTACCTCCAGCCATCCTATCACGGCGACCAAGTTACTGTACCCATGATAATTATGACAAAATACGAGATAGACGACGAAGAATTTGACGAAATTCGCGAAATCCTCTACCGCGAAGTCTACAAATGCAAACCCTCCAACATGCGCTAAGCAAAAAAAATGCACCCCATAAACACCATAATCATACGTTCTTACAATCGGATCTTACAAAAAAATCAAAAAAAAATTTGGTACGTCCGAAAAAAATCGTATCTTTGCAACCGCTTTTGAGAAAGAAACAACAAAGCAACCAGATGGCTCCTTAGCTCAACTGAATAGAGCATCTGACTACGGATCAGAAGGTTGCAGGTTTGAATCCTGCAGGAGTCACAAAACCCAAGCAAGACACATCCCTAAAAGATGTGTCTTCTTTTTTTATATCAGTATCTTACATCCTCCCCTGCAATAATACAGGGCAACATCTACAAACCACCCCAAAGAAGTGGAACCATCAACAACACCTTACAAGCCGAAGGCGTAGTGCCGTGACACCCAGACATACGAGAACAGCGTCCCGGAATGTGATAAAATGTGGCTGGCACTTCCATTGCGTCAGCGAAAAATATAAAATGCCACGAAAACAAATCAATAGAACCTACCTTTCCTCATTCAGCCATATAAGGTTTAAGATATTGTATTACAGCTATACTGCACAACACGTAAAACCTAGCAACTTACATTTCTCTGATTTTTTTTACAGTGAGTGTAGTATTTGTGTCTAATATTACGTTATTATCTGCGTAAAAGCAAAAATGTCAAAACAAATTAAGTAATAAATGCGTAAAATTATTCTATCAGCATCAATGCTTCTGATGACGTTTGCCATGTCAGCGCAAACATTTGTCTCCACCCGCCCCAGCTCCCGCAATGTGCTTATCGAGGAATTCACGGGAGTCAGTTGCCAGTACTGCCCCATGGGGCACAAAGCCACCGATTTCACTCTAAAGTCCTTCCCGGGCAGGGCCTTTGCCATCAACATCCACCAGGGTGTTTTTGCCTCACAATATGCCACACAGTGGGGCAACGCTTTGGCCAATCAAGCCAGTGTTCAGGGCTACCCCTCTTCGACATTGAACCGTCATTCCTTCAATAGTGGCTCTATCCAAATCGACCCAGGTCAGGCATATCCTTGCGCTCTGCAAATTATGGATCAGGAGTCACCTGTTAATGTCGCTGCCACGGTCGACCTCGACCCAGCCACACGACTAATGGTTGTGAAAGTGGAGGTTTATTATCCCGGAAATGGCCCTGGCAACTTCAATATGCTCAATGTGGCATTAGTTCAGAATAATGTTATGGGAAACCAAACGGGTGCGTCACAATATTACCCTGAAAACATGGTAAACGGCCAATACCGACACATGCACATTCTCCGCCATCTCCTTACGGGTCAATGGGGAGACACCATTCATAACATTACAGCTGGCTCTTTCTTCACCAAAGAGTATGCCTATGTTGTGCCTCAACAGATTGGCGACCTTGCTGTCAGTAATTTTGACGACCTCAGTGTTCTCGTATTTGTGTGTCAGGACAAGAAAGAGGTACTCAATGTCTGCGAGGCTATCCGCAAAAGCGACAAAGCCTACATTGCCTATGGTGACAAAGGCGGCTATGAATGCTCCCTCGACTACCACCCATTTGTCTCTGTAGTCAATCCCACCGACAAGCCTATCAGCGATCTTCGTTTCGAGATTAATGGCTCAACCATTGTACGCCGTAAAACCATTTCTCCCTATACCTCCGACACGGTGCAGGTTGCATCCTACACCATAGCAGACATGCCCGCTAATCATCAACAATATGGCGAAACCGTCAACGTGAGATTAACAGGATACACTACCGATGGCTCACAGGTAAGCGTCAGCGACAACGCTTTAAGTGTCGACTATGCCAATGTGGACATATACACGGCAGCAGGTCCCTTAAATCTTAGCATCAAATACGACAACTATCCACAGGAGGTGTCTTTCTCTCTGTCGGGTATCGCCGACTGCCAGTACTATTACCGTGTTGTGGGCAATAGCAACGATATGGGCAGAACGATCAACTTCACCCTTTCACCCACCAATGCCGGTGTCTATAGACTCAAATTGATAGATGTGGGAGCTGACGGACTAAACGGAACAGTGACGGTTACTGATGCCGACAACAACACTCTTTTCAGCCGCAATGCCAAAGACCTGATGGTTTGGGACAACTACTATTTCAATATCACAACTCCCGGCACCGATGGCCCTATCGGTACTGTCGTGGGAATAGAGGAACCCAATGCCCAGACTGCGGAGTGGAATGTATGGCCCAATCCAGTGAGCAATGTACTTCACATATCTGACGGTCTCGATATTCGTCGTGTCGAAGTACTTGACCTTTCTGGGCGTGTCCAGGCCACCTCTACGGGTAGCGAGGTCAACGTCTCATCCTTGTCCGCCGGACTTTACATACTCCGTGTGATATCATCCGAGGGCATAATATCCAAGAAAATTATTAAACAATAATAAAATCTACTACAATGAAGAACATTATTCGATTTTTCATGGCAGTCATGATTGCCGTAGCGACTATCGGCTTTGTGGCTTGCGAAAAGGACCCTGCCAACAACAATCAACCTAATGACAGCACTAATCCGACAGAACTTGTTTACGAAACCCTTGTAGGAACAGAATGGGAAGGCACCTTTGCCACCACGACCCAGACTCAGTATGGTACCGTGCCATGCACCATCCATTGGACGGTCGACTTCCTCCGCGACGGCAAAGGCGAAGTAATGTTCTGGATAGAAAGCCGTGCTTTCGATGCCGACCAGTATTCTTGGGAAATGACTTATACCTACGACGGACACAATGCAGGTGTCATTACCGACGCGGATGGCAACTGGCCCTTCACATGCGACCCCTACAACCGGACTATGAATGTGACCCTACAGTTCCAGACCCAACATGAAGAGGGTGGTCAGATGTTCACCTATGGCGGTCCCACAACCCTTCACCAGACGAGATAATCCCCCAATACCATAAGATGATTAGATTACTGACAATCTTTGCCGCGCTTGTTCTTGTCTGTTGCCAGCCATCAGTCTATGCTGCACCCATCAGTGTGGAGAGGGCTGCCTCTGTTGCGCAGACCTTTCTGGCACAGACAATGAATGCCGGCGCATGCACGGGAAAAACCTCAACAACAGATCAATTGGAGCAACAGACATGGCAATTCGATGCTGTTTATCTATTCACCCTACCTCAGGGAGGCTGGGTGATGGTTGCCGCCGACGACTGTGCCCGTCCAGTGCTAGCCTATTCCTTGACAGGCAGAATCAATCTTGAAGCCGTGGCGGTGCAAAATATTGTGAGCGTCTATCAGCAGGAAATTGACCATGTCCGCAAGGTCAAGGGCTTACCCCCTAATGAGGAATGGCTTCTGTTGGAAAGTGGAAAGTCCCTCAAGCAAACAGAGGAAGAGGAAGTAGGTCCCCTGCTGACCACTCAGTGGTTTCAAAAATCACCGTACAACCAGCTTTGTCCAAGCTCCACTATGACAGGTTGCGTGGCCACCGCCATGGCGCAGGTAATGAAATATTGGAACTATCCCGCCTTTGGGCGCGGTAGCCACTCCTACACCGATGACTCTGGCTATGGCATTCAAAGTGCCGACTTTGGCAACACCCGTTACGACTGGGCCAACATGCCCAACCGCTTGACGGGAAACTCTTCTGCCGCTGAAAAAACAGCCGTTGCCACGCTTATGTATCACTGTGGCGTAAGCGTCAATATGAATTATTCCACCGTCTACAGCGGTACGAGTCTCAACAAATGCGAAGTCGCCATGCCCGAATACTTCCGTTACAATCGACACGACATTCGCTACCGTGCCAAAGGACAGATGAGCAATGATTCATGGACCGACACTCTCATAGCCGAACTCCGTCTGCATCGGCCTATCCTTTATGGAGGCATTGGTCCTGCTGGAGGGCATTGCTTCGTATGCGACGGCTTCAATGCGCAACGCTACCTCCACTTCAACCTCGGTGAGGCTGGTGAGGGTGACGGATACTACCAAGTCGGTGCCATCACCTATGGCGCATATTCGTTCAATCAAGCTAACGAAGCCATCTTGGGTCTACATCCCGAATACAGTCTCTGCCTTAATGCCGAGACCATGAGTTTCACTCGCAGTGCCGCGCAGCAGCAGGTATGGCTTTGTACCAGCGACACTGTCGATGCCCCTTGGACTGCTACCGTACCAACCGACGGCTCCGGCACCGGGTCTGACAATTGGATACAAGTCAGCAACACCGCCTTCAGCCATCTCGGACAAGTCACCATCAGCGTAAACGAAAACAACACCGGAGCAGAACGCACCGGCAACGTGGTCTTCACCCAGGGCAGCCTCACTGCAACGCTTCATGTGGTACAGGAAGCTTACGACCCCGCCACCGACTACTGCTCTTTAACGGTAGAAATGGAAAACACCCACAATGAACCGTGGGCAGGTGATGCGCACCTGAGCTTCGAGTCACTTAGCGGCACAGTCTACGGCATAGCTCAACATACCTCCAACGCCCGCACCAGCACGGCAACCGTCAGCGTTGCTCCCCGCGATGTCATGGTGCGTTGGCATCCCGGTGGTGCTCTGGATCGCTATATCAACTACAAAGTGAAGAACCGCCACGGCGAAGTTGTTGTCGAGGTCAACAATGCCTACTTCGACGGAGACGATGTGTTGATACCTTGGCCCTGCAGCCGTCTTGGAATAGACAATCCTCAGAACGCAAAGCAAGAATGGAACATTTCTCCCAACCCCACAACGGGACGGCTTACTGTCACCGGTGGCAACAACGGGCAGACTGTGCGCTTGGAGGTAATCGATGCCACTGGGCGGGTGCTTATACGCACCGCGGGACTTTCTGCTGACCTTGCCCCTCTTGGCACAGGAATCTACTACATTCGTATAATAACTGACAACACTGCTATAGTAAAGAAAGTCGTAAAGAACTAACCCCATGAAAAAAACGCTTTTGCTCATAACCATATGTTTGTTTACAGGCTTCGCCGTGGCCAAACCGGTGTCACAATCTGCCGCCACCCGCGTGGCAAACCAATTCTGGCAGTCGGTGCTTCATGGCCAGGGACAGCTGCGTCCTACTCCGTGGCAATACAGCGAAATCTACCTGTTTGTGGGCGACCAAGGTGGTTTCGTCATGGTGTCGGCCGATGATTGTGCACGCCCCGTGATAGCCTACTCGCTCCATGGCAGCCTTTCGCTGAGGGCATTGCCCGTCCAGCTGTCCCAAAGGATGGAAGCCTATTGTGGTTTGATTGCCGAAGGCAAAAACCAACAGGTCTCCGCCACTGCATCCGATGCCTTTCAGTGGGAACAACTGAATAGTGGCTTTCTGCCTAAAGATGGCGACAACGACGACCGCGTCGGCCCCTTGTTAGAGACCCATTGGCACCAAGATGGAGGATATGCCCTGCTTACCCCGCAGCACACCCCTACAGGTTGTGCGGCCACAGCACAGGCACAAATGATGCGCTACTGGCGTTACCCTGCCTTTGGTCATGGTAACGAGTCCTACAACTGTCAGCCCTATGGTGCCCAATCAGCCGATTTCTCCCACACTCTTTACGACTGGGGCAATATGCCCGACCAGGTGTCGCCAGCCAGCCCCTACGAACAGCAATTGGCTGTTTCTACACTGATGTACCATGTGGGTGTCAGCCTCCACATGGGATATGCCCCGGGTGGAAGTGCCGCTGCTGGTGTGGTTGGGCGTCCTGGCGTACCAAGTATCGACAACTCTCTCAAAGACCACTTCTACTACAACCACAGCATGCGTCCTATCTTCAAAACCGACGGATATACCGACCAACGTTGGGCTGACAGTCTTGTTGCCGAGTTGCGTCTGCAACACCCCATTGTATATTGTGGTGTGGCTCCCGAGGGTGGACACGGCTTTGTGTGCGATGGCTATGAGTACCGCGCAGGTCAAGTCTTCTTCCATTTTAACTTCGGTTGGAGTGGCAACGGCGACGGCTACTACACCGTCGACGACATTTGCCCTAATGTCAGCCCAACAGGTGAAATTGGCTCCATCTACCATTTCAATCAAAGCAACCAAGCTCTGCTCGGTGCTGTACCGGACTATGGCCTCCATGTCAGCGACACAATGCTTACCTTCACCCGCGATGGCGGCAACCAACAGCTGCTCTTCTGCAGCATTGACACCTCTGCATTGCCGTGGAGCGTTAGCACCGATCAGCCATGGGTTACTGTGGATCGTAACGGGGTGGAACACGTTGGGGCGATAGTCGTTGCAACCGAAGAAAACACAACAGGCAGTGAGCGTAAAGCAACCATCACCTTTACACAAGATGGTCAAAGCATTTTCGTCACAGTGGTGCAGACTTACTACTCTCCCGACGACTACTGCCCCCTCACCGTCGTGATGGAAAGCACCCGCAACGGTGGCTGGGAAGGTGGTGCCTACCTCAGTTTTGAGAGTCTTTCGGGGTACGTTTACGGCACCGCAGCACTCGCGTCGGGCAGCAGAGCCACTGTTGAGGTAGGGGTGGCTCCACACGATGTCAATGTGGTCTTCCATCATGGGGGTGGCACCGACCGTTACATCAACTACCGTGTCCTCAACCGTCACGGAGAGGAACTGGTGTCGGTGGATTATGCTTTCATGAATGGAGGCACCCATTATATCGAATGGCCGTGCGCCCGTCTCGGCATAGAGGATCAGTCCGCAGAGCACTCAATCTGTCGGGTGTGGCCTAATCCCGTCCACGATGTGCTTCACATCGAAGCCACCACACTACTGCGTGCCGAGCTATACGACACCTATGGCCGCCGTGTCGCGTCGACATCAAGAAGTGACATAGATCTTTCCTCCCAGCCCGCAGGTATTTATATCCTTCGTGTTGTCACCGAAAGCGGTGTGTCATATCCTAGAATAATCAAGAAATAGTTTAAACGGATAACGACCTATCAACGGATTAACTTATCAACATATAATCAAATCAACGGATAAACAAAAAAACAAACAAATGAAAAAACTCCTTTTACTGACAATGATGGCATTTGTCGTCATCTCTTTCTCCTCCTGCGAGAAAGAACCTGCAGCCAATAATCCCTCGGGTACCGGCTCGCCCGAAATTCCTACAACTATGGACATCGTGCACACATCCTGGCAAGGGAGCTACAGTGGCACCGTTGAGCACCCTCAGGCGGGCACCCTTCCCTGTGTCTTGACATGGACGATTGACTTTGTCGACGAAACCAATGTCAGTCTTCTCCTCGAGATAGTCTCGGGCGGTCAAGCCCAGCAGCCGCAGGAGTTGGCCTGCACCTATACCTTTGATGGGCATAAGGGCGAGATCATCAATGAAGAGGGTGGTGAAGTGCAGCGTGACCCCTTCGAGATTGACCCCGTCAACCGCACCTTCACCATCGACCTTCGCATCACCACCGGCTTCTCCCAAGAGAACCCGCAGGTTGTCGGCGGCCTTACCACCTTTCATCAAATCAGAAAATAATTATTTAATTCAATACTAACTCTAAATTATTACACAAATGAAAAAGAACTTTTTATTCAGACTGCTATGCGTTACCCTGCTGGCAGGAATGGTATTTGTCTCCTGCAAAAGAGAGAACGTCACAACCGGCAAGTACACCGTAACAGTAACCTCTGCCAACGAACAGATGGGCAAGGCTTACGGCGGTGGACAGTTCGACGCAGGTGCAACCGTCCGTATCTGGGGTACCCCGGAAATTGGCTATCAGTTCGAACGTTGGAATGACGGCAACACCGATAACCCTCGCAACATCACTGTCAATGGCAATGTGACCTACACTGCCTATTTCAAGACCATTGGCTCTGGCACCGACACCACTGGCGGCGGCGGTGATAACCCTGGTGATTTCACTGCTTCTTTTGTTGTGGACGGCACACCTTATAACGGCATTGCCCTTGTGAGCATGGGTCAAAGCGACAACCTCTTCAACCTTGCTGTTTATGCCGGGGAGTCGGGACCCGTTTTTGTCACTTATATTCTTCCTCGTACTGGGAGACAGAGTATCGGCGATGGTATCCAGTGTTTCTTCTATGCCAGCGAAAGCGATTTTGTCGAGACTCCACAGGGAAGTTTTCCTCCTTTTTTGACAGTGGCTTCTGCCGGAAGCACCTTCGACGTTAATGTCACAGCCATCGACCTTACCGCCCAGACCGTTTCTCTTTCGGCCAGCGGCACGATGCTCGACATCGCCGGAGCCGAGGCTGGCCAGCCCCGCCAGGTTCCTTTCTCTGTGATGATGGACGGCTCGTTCCAGTATCCCGGCACTCCTTCTAATTAGTCGGTTAATCGGAATTATGATTGCTTGATTGTCTGATTGCCTGATTGATTGAGTAATTTGACTGCGCCAGCCACTCAAGCATTATAACACTCAAGCATTCAAGCAATAATTCACACGTTAACACATTCTACAAAAGCGTATTGAGCAGGTTGGGCGGTCTTCGTGGCCGTCCTTCCTGTTTTTTCTTTGTCGCGTCTTTTGTTCGGTTTGTCGCTTAATCGCTTAATCGGTTAGTCGGTTAATCGGTTAGTCGGTTAATCGGGATTCACGGACTAACACATTAGAATTCGTTAATTCGTCAATTCGTGAATTCGTGAATCTTTTTGATGCGCCAAGGACTAACGAATTAACACGTTAACACATTCACACATTCAAGCAATATTTTGACTTTTTTTGCGTTATTGAATTTGTTTGAACTTTTTTTCACCATGAAAGCATTTCTTTCCTTTCTCTTAGTGGCTGTGCTGGCATTGCAGCCTTTGTTTGCCCAAGGGGGCGATATGGGTGACCCGGATGTGTTTTCACGCATCGGGAAGATGATTTCTAATCAGCGTTTTACGGATGCCTATAGGGTGGCAGACAGCCTTCGTGACGCCGCCTTGAAGCGAGCCAAGGCAGGGCGCAGCGACGGGACGTTGAGCCGCGTACTGCTCACCTCTACGTGGTATATGGAGCGGGCAGCCATCAACTATCAGGAGGATGTGGCGGACAGCAGCTTTGCGCGTTTCCGTGCCATAATGCCTTATCTTTCCTCAGTGGACAGGTGCTTGTGTCATCTGTTCCTCGGCAACATCGATTCAGCCTTGGTGGACTCTGTAGCCTTGCGCGAGGTACCCAATCAGCAGATTGCCGGATTCTGCACCCCGCCGGAGGATGTGAGGTTCAACACCACCCCGACAATGTACGACCTGGTGATGCGGCTGGCCATGAATAATGTCCCGCTAAAGCGTAGGATAGAGTTGCAAAGT
This sequence comes from uncultured Bacteroidales bacterium, assembly GCA_900317955.1. Lineage (GTDB taxonomy): Bacteria > Bacteroidota > Bacteroidia > Bacteroidales > P3 > Colimorpha. Next base: position 77,923 of record ONIP01000002.1, on the reverse strand, counting down.
CAGCTGACGGCGTGGTACAGAAACAGACCCTCAAAGGATAATATCAATCTGTTATTGTATAACGAGTTGCGGTTGTTGGACTACCTCACCGACCAGCCCAATAAGTCCTCCGCCTACCGCAAACGGATGACGCAGGAATGCCTGAACCGCTACCGCTGGACGGGCAACGAGCAGCTGGCTTTGTTTTATGAGCAGCTGGCTCGTTACTGTGTGGCTGACACTGACTATTTGGGAGCGGTAGCGTATTGCGACAGCGCCATTGCCCGCTGGCCGAAGAGCGAGGGCGGCGTGGGCTGCGCCAACTGCAGACGCGGCATTCTGACTCCGGTGATTGAGCTGACGGTTGACGAGGTATCGCCCGCAGGCCGCGACTTGTTGGCAAGGGTGAGGACCCGCAACGCGGAGCATCTTTTCTACCGCGTGATCAAGTATCCCGAATGGTTCGCAAAAAATTATGAGAGCAATGCCAATAAAAGAAACAAATTGTTGAAAGAAACAGTGGTAAGTTCGTGGAGCCAGGAGTTTGAGCTGCCGAGGGATTATAAGTTTTACCAGCATTATGCCTATATCCCCCAGCTTGCCCCGGGTCATTATATGCTGATGGCTTCCCCCACCAAGGATTTTACAACCAAGGGGTTCATCGTGAGGAATTTCACGGTGTCGGCAGGGGCGTTTGTGCTGATGTCGCAGGCCGACGACAGTGTGCAGGGCTACGTGGTGGATTATGTGACCGGGGAGCCGGTGGCCCGACAGAAGGTGCTGCTGCAACGCACCAAGGATTATTACGACATGAAGTGGACCACCGCGGCCACCGTCGCGACCGATGCGCAGGGGTTCTTTTCCGTCAATAAGGCAAAGGACAAGGACCGGTATCGCTACGAGTACCGTCTGTTGACACGTTACAAGGGTTTGGATGTGGTGGCAGATGTCGACGGATGGTCGGGCGAGAAGGATACGGGGCATGCCGTCGTCCAGATGTTCGTAGACAGACCGGTGTATAGGCCGAGCGACACGGTGCAGTTTATGCTGGTGAAGGGTTACGTGTCCCGTGGCACGGGCAAATCACCCTCAGGACAGGCTGGTAGCCAGTATTCCTTAGGACAGGCTGGTAGCCAGTATTCCTTAGGACAGGCTGGTAGCCAGTATCCCTCAGGAATGTGCTCCAAAGGGGACAGCCTGAAGGTGGAGCTGCGGGATGTCAATTACAAGGTGGTTGACACGCTTGTGGGCGTCACCGATGAGTTCGGCAGTTTGAGCGGCCGTTTTGTGGTGCCTGCCCATGCGCTGCCAGGTGCTTTCACTATTCAAACTTTCTATGCCGACCGTACAGGAGGTCTTGATGCCTTGTGTATAAAGACGATCAGGGTGGAGGCTTACAAGCAGCCGAAGTTCACCGTCACCCTGAAAGCGGCGGACCGCAAAGACGCGGAGGGTCACTCGATAGCTCCCGCTTTAGGCGACAGCCTTGTGGTGGAGGGGTTGGCGGCTTCTTATACGCAGGTGCCAGTAGGCGGAGCCAAGGTGGTTTACTCCGTCACGCGGTCGATGATGTGGCCGTGGTGGCGCAGGCACTATTATGACGGGGCGATGAGAGAGGCGGCCACGCTGGTGTCGGACTCGTTGGTCACCGATGGCGAGGGGAGTTTCCGCATTGCCTTTGTGGCCGAGCCTGACAGCAATATCGAGCTGTCGTTCAAGCCCTGCTTTGTGTATGATGTGCGGGTGGACGTTACCGACATAAACGGCGAGACACACAGCAAAAGCCTCACACTCAATGCGGGATATGAGAACAGCTTTATCTCCATCACCTTGCCGGAACAGTTGTCGGAGCTGGGCAGTGTGGAGTACAGGTATTGCGACATCAACGGCACTCCGTTAATGGGGTATGTGAACCTTTTTGTCGAGCGGTTGCGGCAGCCCGGGAGCCTGTGGCTGGCGCATCAGCAGATGATGTCGGGCGTACGCCATACGATAAGCCGCGAGGAGTTCAACAAAAGATTCCCCCTGACGGCTTACAGTCGCGAGGAGGAGAATATGTGGAACTGGCCTGTGGAGAAGCAGGTGTTCGACACCCGCGTGAAGTGCGAGGGGTTGACCTTGAACAGGGTGCCGCTGCCTGTGCTGGAGCCGGGAGTGTACCGCCTGCGGATGGCCCTGGATGGGGAAGGAAAAGAGTCGACGGCCGACACATTGGTGGTGGTGTATACCCCGAAGGGATGCCGCAGGGTGAACACGATGGAGCTACTGTGGTCGGACATCAGTGCCCAAGAGGCCAGGGTGGGGGACACCGTGACGGTGCGTTTGGGTTCACGGCACAAGAACGTGCATGTGGCCTGCGAGTTTATGTGCGGCGACAGGGTTGTGGAACGCCGTAGGCTGACGGTGGACAACGGGATTGAGACGTTAAGCATACCTGTCACCGAGGCTTTGCTGGGAGGGTTCGACGTGAGTTTGTGCGCTGTGAAGGAGGGCAGGAGCGAGAAGGAAAACTACCGTGTGGAGGTGCCTTTCGAGCATAAAAAATTGAATGTGGAGATATTGACTTTCCGCGACAAACTGACACCGGGCGAGAAGGAACGCTGGACGATAAAAATTGAAAATCCGAAATTGAAAAATGATAATTTTCCGGTTGCGGCAGCCAATGCTCAATTTGCCCTGCTGCTGGGGATGTACGACGCGGCTTTGGACAACTACGGCTTCGGCGGCAACACCTTTGCGTTCTTCCCCTGGAGTAACAACAGGTCGGTTTCGGCTTATGGGATGGTGTTTAACTATCCGTGGCAGTACCGCTCGTGGCACGACCTGCTTGTGCCTACAGGCAAATATCTGCGCTATGAAGGCAAGACGGCGCGTGGATGGGATTTCACCGCCCTGAATCATAGAGGCTGGAAGTGGAGGCGTATGTCAGGCTCACAGCTGGAGAGCATCGTGGCCTCGGTGGGAGGTGTTGGATACACCGACGGCTCCAGTACCGCACGCGGCGAGAGTGGCATGGTGGCAATGAATGGCGCTGTGCGCAAGCGCGCCGGGGTCAAGAATGCCGCTGTAGGGGAACCAGAGGTGACGACGGACTTGGAAGTTGTGGAGGATGTTATGGTGATGGAGGAGGCGGCAGTGATGTATGCCGTTGAGCCTTCGGCAAAAACAAGAAGTGTCACGGAGGAGAAGCCCTACATGCGCACCAACCTCAGCACGCTGGCATTCTTCGAGCCCACCCTCAGAGCGGACAAGGACGGCACGGTGAGCTACAGCTTTACGGCTCCCGACCTGCTGACACAGTGGAACGTGGAGGGGTTTGCTTGGACACAGGAGTTGGCAACAGGCTCGTTGGAGCGGCAGCTTGTCACCCGCAAAGAGTTGATGATTCAGCCCAATATGCCCCGATTCCTGAGGGAGGGCGACACAGCCACCTTGATGGCCAAGGTGATGAACCTGACGGACAGCGATATGACGGTGAAGGTGGACTTCAGCTTTGAAATTGAAAATTCAAAAGAGAGTGATTGCTTGAATGTGTCAATGAGTGAATGCTTGAGTGAAAATGCTCATACAATCAAACAATCAAGCAATCAAGCATTAATAACGGTTCCGGCACGTGGTACGGTGCCGGTGCAGTTTAGGGTCACAGTCCCTGTGGGTGGCACGGTGGCGACGTATAAATATATCGCTACAGCGTCGCACCATAGCGACGGCGAGCAGGGTCCGCTGCCGTTGCTGACCAACAGGCAGGCGGTGACGCAGTCGGTTTCGATGTATATGAACGGAAAGGGTACGAAGCAGTACACGATGACGTTTCCCATTTCGAAGACGGCACAACCTGTGAGCTTCACCGTGGAGTATACGGCCAATCCCATCTGGCTGGCCATCCAGTCGCTGCCTTTTATGAAGGAATGCAGCAACCCGTCGAATATCTACCTTTTCAACAGCTATTATGTGAATACGGTGGGCAAGACCATCGCCGAGCAGTTCCCGCAGCTGAAACACTGCGCAGACCAAGCTATGCTTGGAGCCACGGTGGAGGACAGCCCGCTGATGCGCAACGAGGACATCAAGCAGACACTGCTGGACGAGACCCCGTGGCTGCGGTCGGGTAATTCGGAGGTGGAACAGCTGAAGAATATAGCCCGCTTTTATGATGAAGAGTCGTTGCAGCGTCAGGGTACCGAGATTTTTGACAAGTTGCAGAAAGAGCAGCGCGGCAACGGAGGCTGGTCGTGGATGCCAGGTGGCAAATACAGCAGTATCTATGTGACACAGCATATTTTGAAGGGGTTCGGAATGATGTCGCGTCAGATGTCGCGCGGAATCACGTCGATGGAAAGCCGCGCCCTGGCCTATGTGGACAAGGAGGCATATCGCGAGTACCAGGAGTGGATGCGTTATCTTGAAAAACACCCCAACAGCCAGTGCAAGCCGATCATGCTCGACTACCTCTATACAAGGAGCTATTATGCCGGACGTTCCTTTGCCGGAGGCGCGAAGAAGGCTTTCGACTATTTTTATGGAAACGCCAAGCAACGCTACAGCGACTACACTTCGCTTTATGACCAGGCACTGCTGGCCCTCGTTTTCCTGCGCAACGGGGATGGCAAGCTGGCTCGCGAGATGGTGGAACGCATAAGGCAGAAAGCCCTCTACAGCGACGAGATGGGCATGTATTGGCGCGACAACAAGGCGGGATGGTTCTATTACCAACGCCCTGTGGAGACGCAGGCTCTGCTTATCGAGACTTTCCGCGAGGTGACACCTCAGGACACCCATTCGGTCGGGCAGATGCAGCAATGGCTCTTGAAACAAAAACAGACCACACGCTGGAGTTCGGACATCGCCACCCTGAGGGCTATCCAGGCGTTGATACCTGTGGGCGGCAAAGAGAAATGGACTGCTGTCAAGGGCTCGGATGAGATTGTTGTGAAGGGCAAGACCGTTGCTGATACTTTAAGGGTGGATTATGCCGACGGCTCGGCAGGCTATCAGCGGCATTCTTACCGAAAGGACAGTCTTTCCGCTTTGTGTGGCGGCCGCAATGTTTCCGCAACCGTCGTGCGGGAGGACAAGGGCATCAGTTGGGGTGCACTGTATTACCAATACACTGAGCAAATGGACAAGGTGCCCGCCTCCGAGACGGGGATAACCCTGCGGCGGACGCTCTACAAGGTTGAGGCCAACGGGTCTCTTACCGAGTTGAAAGGGGATAAAGGAGTTGTCGTGGGCGACCGCTTGAGGGTGAGGATGAATGTTCAGTGCGACCGCAATCTGGAGTATGTGGAGCTGAAAGAGTTCCGCGCCGCATGTCTGGAGCCTGTAAGCACTGCCTCGGGCTGGGTGTGGAGTGCAGGACTGAGTTATTACGTTGCCATTAACAACAGCCACAACGCTGTATACATAGACCGTCTGGAGAAAGGCAAATACATCATCGACGCCGACTACTACGTCACCAACCCCGGCTCCTTCACGCTGGCACCCTCGGTGCTGCAATGCCTCTACGCCCCCGAGTTCCGTGCAACCAGCCCCGGCCAAAGAATAATAGTGAAATAGAACCATTAGAAGGGATGGATAGGATAGAAAATAACCTGTCCAATCTTTCCCTTCTATTACGGATTATTGAGTTTTTTCTTTCCATTTCGAAAAAAAAGTGTATCTTTGTACGTTTTAAAGGTCATCCCTTTTAAAGTAAAATTATTAATTATTAACAACATAAACCTATTATTATGCAACCAAAAGGCAACAAGTACGGCACTCACCGTGTCATCGAACCCAAGGGCGTTCTTCCCCAGCCCGCAAACAAACTGGATAACAACATGGACGTTCTCTACGACAATGAGATTCTCATCGACGTGCAGACCCTCAACATCGACTCCGCTTCGTTCACCGACATCCACAACTACGCCAAACAGCAGGCCGGCGAAGGTGCAAGCCAGGAGAAAATCATGGAAGAGGTGAAGAAAGAGATGTTCCTCAATGTTGAATTGCAGGGTAAGCATCGTAACCGCCGTACCGGTTCCGGTGGTATGCTCCTCGGCAAGGTCGAGAAGATTGGCGACGCTCTCAAAGGCAAGATTGACCTGAAGGAAGGCGACCGTATTGCCACCCTCGTCAGCCTCTCACTCACTCCCCTCCGCATCGACGAGATTAAGGAAATCCGTCCCGACGTCGACCAGGTTGACATCAAGGGTAAGGCTATCCTCTTCGAAAGCGGCATCTATGCCAAGATTCCTAACGACATGCCCGAAAAACTGGCTCTCTCTGCCCTCGACGTGGCCGGTGCTCCCGCACAGACCGCCAAGCTCTGCCAGTATGGCCAGACCGTCGTTATTCTCGGCGCTGGTGGCAAGAGCGGTATGCTCTGCTGCTATGAGGCTAAGAAGCGCGTAGGCGTTACCGGTAAAGTTATCGGCATTGCCAACAGCCCCAAGAGTACCCAGCGTATCAAAGACCTCGGCTTCTGCGACATCGTCGAGTCCGCTGCCGGCATGACCCCCGTACAGGTATACGAACTCATCGAGAAGCTCACCAACGGCAAGATGGCCGACGTCACCATCAACTGCGTCAACGTTCCCGACCAGGAGATGACCGCTGTGCTCTGCACCAAGGACGACGGTATCGTCTACTTCTTCAGCATGGCCACCAGCTTCACCAAAGCAAGCCTCGGTGCCGAAGGTATCGGCAGCGATGTCAACATGATTATGGGTAACGGCTACACCAAAGGCCACGCTGAATTCACCCTTCAGGAACTCCGCGAGAGCCCCAAGCTCCGCAAGATCTTCGAAGAGCTGTATGCCTAATAATGTCTGACGAGTCTGACAAGTCCGACTGGTTCGACACAAAAACAAAAACCTGCGGGCAGGGGAGACCCTCCCGCAGGTTTTTTTGTCTAATAAAAGATGACAAACAACAATTTATCTCTATATTTTTAATTTTTTTTTTCGGCAAACTGTAGTATTTTTGCCTTTCGCGCGTTTATTAAGTGTTCAAATTTAATGTTAACAAAACAGCCATTAGTTATGAAACGCTTTTTTCTGCTACTCTTTGTCCTGACAGCTGCCATTGCTTCGGCCCAGTCGCAAAAACAACAAATCGCTGGTCGTGTGCTGGATGTCGACGGCAACCCCGTTCCATTTGCCCATGTCGTTCTGCATAACACCGATTCTGACAGTGTGTTGGCAGGTACTACAACAGCCGACGATGGTTCTTTCCTACTTCCCTGCGGAGAGGGCACCTTTCGCGTCGAGGTCTCGTCGGTGGGATTCGAGCGGCTGGTGGTCCGCTGCGAGGCGGGCGACCTTGGCACCCTGACCTTGAACGCCAAACAACTGAATGCCGTCACCGTCACAGCCAGCCGCACCACTGAGCAGGTGGACCGCTACGTGGTGCTGCCCAAACCTGAAGAAGTGGCGTCGGCGGGTCGCACCTTGGTACTCCTCGATATGCTGAAGCTTCCGGGGCTGAGGGTCGACGTGGCCTTGCAACAGATAACTGTCGACGGCGGCATGGCCATCCTGCAAATCAACGGCAAGGAGGTACCGCTGACACGGTTGGCCAACCTCCGTGCCGAACAAATCAAGCGTGTGGAATACTCCAACAATCCTGGAACCCGCTACCTCGACCGAGGTGCCACAGGCATCATCAACATCATACTCAAGGAACGCGAGGACGGCGGCAGCATTGTGGCACAGGGACAAACAGCACTGACCACCGGCTTCGTCAACGGCTACCTGCTCGGCAGCTACCACAAAGGCAAAAGCGAGTTCGCGTTGGAATACACTCTCGGCTACCGTAACTACGACAATGTTCCCTACGAACTGGAGGACAGATACATCGACCCAGCCCGCACCGTCACCCGCAGCCAGCGCACCAACATGCCCTTCTGGTACATCGACCACACCCTCAACGCCGAATACACTTATCAGCACGACGACAGCACCATGTTTGTCGCCTCGCTACAGGATAACTTCCTCACCAAGACACTCGACGCCACCGGCACAATGACCGAAACCGACCGCGGCGTTACCACCAATCAGTCCATGCAGCAGCACAGCTACCAGAAGGACAACCTGCCTAAGCTCGACCTCTTCTACACCCACCGCATGCCCAACGGCCAAAAGGTGGAGCTCAACGTGGTGGGCGAATACGCCACCGACCTCTACGACAACACCCTCACCTATACCTCCGGCACCTACGCCACCCACATCGACGGCCACGGCTACGCCCTCAGCGGCGAAGGCGTTTACAGCAAGCAGTTCGGCACGACAACCCTCCGCACAGGCCTCCAGTACCAGCACAACTTCGCCGAGAACGATTACACCCTCTACAACACCACCTCCGCCATGACCAAGGACAACGCCTACCTCTACGCCGAACTGCAAGGCGCAATAGGCAGCAACATAGGCTATTCCATAGGCACAGGAGCCAAACTGCTCAACGTCACCGACGGCGCAAACCGCCAGTCCTATCTCCGCAACCTCAGCACAGCCCGCCTCAACTGGCGTGCCACAGATAATCTAAGCCTCACCGCCTTTGTACAGTACACACCCATACTGCCAACCCTTGCCAGCCTTTCGCCTGTCTTCCAGCAAACCGACGATGTCGAAGGCACCATCGGCAATCCCGACCTCAAACCCAGCGAACAACTCCGCGACGCACTCATGTTGCGCTACAACCACTCCAGCGGTTTCTATGCCTTTTCATCCATCGGTGCCATGCGCATCTTCCATACCTATTTCGATGTCTATCACTACGATGCCGACCGCGACCTTTTCGTCCTCACCTACCAGAACGCCGACCTCTGGTATGTTCCATACGCCTTCGCGGAGTTTGGCGTCAAAGGGCTTTGGAACCATCTGAACCTGTCGCTGAACGGCACTTATTACCACTACGTCTCCAAAGGGTCGGATTTTTCCCACACCCGCAACAACTTCACTGCCAATGCTAATGCCCAGTTCTATTGGAACAACTTTGTGGCTGGAGCCAACTTCACCCTCCTGCCCCAATGGACGCTTAACGCCGAAAGGTACATCATGAGCGAAATGGCACAGAGCCTCTATGTGCAGTACCGCTACAAGAGCCTCACCGCCATGCTCGCGTGGCACTGCCCGTTCAACAAAGACGGCTACCGCTACGAGACCATCGGCCTCAGTGCCGTGCATCCCTACCGTCACACCCACTGGACCGCCAACAACGGCAACATGCTTGTCCTCGGCCTCACCTGGCAGATGGACTTTGGCCGCAAATTCAGCAAAGGGGAGAAAACCCTCCAGAACGGCGGCTACGACAACGGCATGGTAAAATAGCACTGTGTCTGCCTTCCCTTGCGCCACTTCAATTAGCCTCCCTCACTTTTTAGTGTCCCTTCACCTCTTTTTCTCGTCAGTATAAAGCCATTATAGTAAATATTTATATATTAATTGGATTTTTTTTCGTATCTTTGCATCGTGTTAGATATACTAACGGCTATACATTACACATATATTATACTGACAGATAAAAAAATAAACATCATATTTTATGAAAGTCAACCGCAGAAAAGAACTCTTCCCCGCCGTCACCGACGAGCAGTGGAATGATTGGAAATGGCAGGTCAAGAACCGCATCGAGACCTACGAAGAACTCAGCAAATACTTCACCTTCTCGCCCGAGGAGGCCGATGGCATCAAAAAGGCACTCGCCAAATTCCGCATGGCCATCACCCCTTATTATCTCAGCCTCATTGATCCCAACGACCCTTACGATCCCATTCGTCGCCAGTGCATCCCGCAGGGTGCTGAGTGCAACATTGCTCCCGCCGACCTCAACGACCCCCTGCACGAGGACGAGGATTCCCCCGCTCCCGGTCTCACCCACCGCTATCCCGACCGTGTGCTTTTCCTCATCACCGACATGTGCTCCATGTACTGCCGTCACTGCACACGCCGTCGTTTCGCCGGTCAGAAAGATGACGAGTCTCCCCAAGACCGTATCGAAAAGTGTCTCGAGTACATCGAGAAAACCCCCGAGGTGCGCGACGTCCTCCTCAGCGGTGGCGACGCTCTCATGGTCAGCGACAAGAAACTTGAGTACATCATCTCCCGCCTCCGCGCCATTCCTCACGTAGAGATTGTCCGCATCGGCAGCCGCACTCCCGTCGTTTGCCCCCAGCGCATCACCGACGACCTCTGCAACATGCTCAAGAAGTATCACCCCATCTGGCTCAATACTCATTTCAACCATCCCAACGAGATGACCCCCGAGGCTCAAGCCGCTGTTGCCAAACTGGCCGACGCTGGCATCCCCCTCGGCAACCAGACCGTGCTGCTCCGTGGCGTGAACGACTGTGTGCATGTAATGAAGAAACTCATGCACGAACTGGTCAAGAACCGTGTGCGTCCCTACTACATTTATCAGTGCGACCTCTCTATGGGTCTTGAGCATTTCCGTACCCCCGTCAGCAAAGGTATCGAAATCATCGAGAACCTCCGCGGACACACCAGCGGCTATGCCGTTCCCACCTTTGTGGTCGACGCCCCCGGCGGCGGTGGCAAAACTCCTGTAATGCCTACCTATGTCATCTCTCAGAGCCCCAACAAGGTCATCCTTCGCAATTTCGAAGGCGTTATCACCACCTACACCGAGCCTCGCGAATACCACGAAGACTGCCATTGCGAAGCCTGCCAGGCCAAGCGCAAAGTAGACGAAGGTGTTGCCTCGCTCCTCGAAACCGACCGTATGGCTCTCGAACCCAGCCACCTCATGCGTCACGAACGTAACAAAAAACGCAACAACTAATATCAGGTAAGAGGTAAAAACTAAAAACTAAAAGTCGGTCTTCCGTCTTTAGCTTTTAGTTTTTACCTTTTATTTTATTCCCCCGTATGAAAAAGGTCGTCCTCCTGTTGCTGTGCCTTTCCGCCCTTGTCGCCTCACGTGCCCAAGTGGCTGGAATGTCCACGCTTCCAGTACTCAACATTCCTTTTTCAGCACGGACTGCCGGTGTCGGCTTCGACTATCTTTCTCTCGACCCCGACCGTTGCGATCCAGCCTTGGCGATGGGCAACCCCTCGTTAATCAGCGAAACCCTTTCCGGCCAACTTGCCTTGGGCTTTGTCAATATCTTTGCGGGTGCCAACTTCGGCTCGCTGGCTTATGCCCACACTTTCAAGTCTATCGGCACCTTCACTTTCGGCCTTCAATATGGCAGCTACGGTCGCTTCGACGGCTACGACGAGTACGACCAGCCAACTGGCACTTTCACTGCCGCCGACTATGTCATGACCATCGGGTGGGGGCGTAAAATAGACGATTTTGTAAGCATCGGCGTCAATTGCAAGCCCATCCTCTCGCAGTACGAATCCTATTCCGCCTTCGCTCTGGCTTTCGACCTCGCAGCCACTTACCTCTCCTCTAACAAGCATTTCTCCGCCACCCTCATGGGTCGCAATATCGGCACTCAAATCAGCTCCTTCGACGGCCATTCCGAGCCCCTTCGGTTTAAACTCTCGGCCGTAGGCTCCTACCAACTTCAGGATGCCCCGTTTAGGCTCATGCTGGCATTGAACGAGTTGCAGACTTGGAATCTTGCCTACGATGACCCCCTCAACCCCACCTCCGTCACCGACCCATTCACCGGGCAGGTCACTAAGCAGTCCGATGTGGCAAGGGTGTTGGACAATCTCGGCCGACATGTATCTCTGGGTGTAGAACTAACTATCAAAGGCGCGCTCTACCTCCAGTTGGGATACAGCTACCGCCAAATGGTTGAGATGAAAGCCGCCGACCGCTTCAACACTTCGGGCTTCTCCTTCGGCATCGGCTTCGAAGCCAAGAAATTCCGTCTGGGATACGCCCGCAATAATTACCATCTGTCGCAAGCCCCCAACTATATATCTCTGGTCCTGTTGCTATGAAAAGGGGAGGACCGACCCTTACAACTCCCGTATCCATCATTAAACAATTAACCGAATATGCACCGTATCGTTGTCAGCAATAGCATGAACCCCTATCTCAACATTGCAGTGGAGAACTATCTGCTTTCTCATTGCGAAGAAGGTCAGGTGGTCATGTATCTTTGGCGCAACGATCGCACGGTGGTGATAGGTCGCAACCAGAACCCCTATGCTGAATGCGACGTGGAACGCCTCGAGTCCGACGGCGGCAGCCTGATGCGTCGCGGCACCGGTGGCGGTGCAGTCTATCACGATGGCGGCAACCTCAATTTCTCCTTCATTGTGCCTTACAGCAGCTACGATGTGGGCAGGCAACTGGGGGTCATGCAGCAGGCCGTGGCCACCTTCGGTCTCGACACCGAAGTCAGCGGTCGCAACGACGTCCTTTGCCAAGGGCGTAAATTTTCGGGCAACGCCTTCGCCAAAGGCTCCAAAGGCCGCCTCCACCATGGCACCATCCTCATCAAGACCGATGTCCAGGCTCTTCAACGCTACCTCATCGCCAAACCCGCAAAACTCCAGCGTCACGGTGTCGCTTCGGTGCAGAGCCGTGTGGTCAACCTCTCCGAGTTACAGCCTGCCGTCACTGCCGAAGGTCTCATTCCCCGTCTTGTCGAGGCCTTCGAGCAATCCTATGGTAAAGTCGAAACGCTCAATTTCGACAACATAGCCTCCCTCCCCGAAGTCGGCAGCCTTTATGACAAATACTCCTCCGAAGAATGGAAATACGGTGGCTGGCGCGAGTTCTCAGCCCAGTTCAGCCATCATTTTGACTGGGGCGGTGTCGACATTGCCTTGACTGTGGACGAACCTACTTCCACCTTCGCCAAGGTCCAGATTGCGTCCGACAGCCTCTTCCCGGAAACCATAGCGCGGGCAACCCAATTGCTCCAAGGCGCCTCCTCTGTCATTCCCCCGTCTATCGTCGACGAACAAAACCCACACATATTGAACGATATTTTCACCCTGATATATGAAAAGAAATAGTCTCATAATACTTTTGCTGGCATGGCTGTTCTTGCCAATGGGGGTGCGCTCTCAGGACACGAATATGTCCGACATCCATCGGCTTGCCGATTCCGTCCGCTCAGCCATACCCTATTACGATTCCGAAAATCATATCTCCCTGATGCATGTGTTGGTCAATAGCGACAGGCAGTTCCTCCGGCTGACCTTCGACCTCGAAGTAGGCCAACTCGTCAAAGAAGCCGACTGGTATCTCGACTACGTGGCCCACCATCTCAAATGGGATTTCTCGCCCCTTGCAAATAATGGTTTCGAACTCAGGGTTGCCGTAAACCTGCCCAAGACCGATGAGAAAGCGTCCAAAACCGCCGCGTTCACCTTCTATTCCTCCGACCTCCAGCAAGTCTTCGGGCAAGACCTCGATGTCCAGGCACGTGTCTATCTCGCCGGATTGGCAAAGCACATCAACAGTACCCTGCCCCATCTCATCGGCGACGGCGAAACCATGTACTCCTGCCATTACGACGAAGACGCAAAAGTCATGACAACAACCTATCAGTACACCCCCGAAACTTGGCCGGAAATCAAACAATACATCACCCAGAACCTCGACATCGTTCGCAAAGACCGTGCCATGGCTCTCGCCACCGATACCGTCAACCACCTTGCATTTGTGGCCTACAAAGGCGGGGTTACCCTGCGGCATGTCTATCGTGGTCAAGGCACCGCCGATTCGGTGGTAATGACCATCTCTCCCTGGATGTGGCGTACCGTCTTCGAACAAGGCAGCGGCGATGAAGCCGATGCCAAGCACCACCTCCTCGTCATAGCAGGCCAGGTCAAGGCCCAGTGCCCCATCGTGGCCGATGCCAACACTACCCTCACCGACTGCACTTTCGACACCCTTTCGGGTATTTTTTCCTACACCTATCAACTTACCCCGCAAGCTGCTAGGAAACTCTCCGCAAAGGACGCCCTCCAGTCCCTTCGCCGCGACATTGAGAAGGCCTTCCACAGCAACCAGGGCCGAAAGCTGGCACAGTACATCATCAGTGCCCATGCACAGATACAATACACCTACATCAGCTCCAGCGCTGAGCCACTCAAGGTTGTATTCACCTCCGACGAACTCAAGAAAATAATCAACCCAAAATATTAATCCTATAAAAACAACCGTATCATGAAAAGTATAGCAATCCTCACAGGCGGTGGTCCCGCCCCCGGAATGAACACCGTGGTCGCTTCTGTCGCCAAAACCTTCCTCCGCGACGGCTATCGCGTCATCGGTCTCCACGGCGGCTACAGCGCCCTTTTCACCGACAAACCCCGTATGCAGGACCTCGATTTCCTCACCGCCGACGAAATCTTCAATAAAGGTGGCAGTATCCTCAAAATGAGCCGCTTCAAACCTACCGACGAGGACTTCGAACAGCGTTTTAACCTCCCATTCTTTACCGATAACAACGTCAAACTGCTTGTTACCGTCGGTGGCGACGATACCGCTTCCACGGCCAACCGCATCGCCAAATTCCTCGAAAGCAAGCACTACCCAATTGCCAACATCCACGTCCCCAAGACCATCGACAACGACCTCCCGCTGCCCAATAGCTCGCCCACCTTCGGCTACAATAGCGCCAAAGCCCAGGGTACCGTCATCTGCACTGCTGTCATGGAAGACGCCCGCACCTCCGAAAACTGGTTCGTCGTCTCTGCCATGGGTCGTTCCGCAGGCCATCTCGCCCTCGGCATCGCTGGTGCATGCCACTATCCCATGGTCGTCATCCCCGAATTCTTCAACAAGACCGAAATCACCGTCGACAAGATTATCAACCTCGTTGTAAGCTGCATCGTCAAACGCAAAATCATGGGCATCAACTATGGCGCAGCCATGATTTCCGAAGGCGTCTTCCACAGCCTCTCCGATGAGGAAATCAAAAACTCCGGCATCCATTTCAGCTACGACGACCACGGCCATCCCGAACTTGGCAAGGTCTCCAAGGCTCACATCTTCAACGACCTCCTCGAGCGCAAAGTCAAAGCTCTCGGTCTCAAAGTGAAGAGCCGTCCTGTTGAAGTCGGCTATGAAATCCGCTGCCATACCCCGATAGCCTTCGACCTCACCTACTGCTCCCTCATGGGCATGGGCGTCCACACCCTTTTCAACCAAGGGTGCACCGGCTGCATGGTCTACACCGACCACCAAGGCAACGTCGCTCCTCTCTACCTTAAAGATCTTCAAGACCCCGTCACCGGCAAGATTCCTCCCCGTCAGGTCAACGTCAACACCAACAAGGTGCAGTCCTACATCAACGACATCATGGACTACATCACTCCCGCCGACTACGAGGCTGCCAAGAAATATCTCCCCAACCCCGAAGAATACGACTTTAAACGTATCCTAAACTGGAACTAACCACCTTGTCATGAAAAAAACTCTGTTGCTGCTCGTCGCTTTGCTGCTGCTTGCCCAACCGTCGCAAGCGCAAAGCAAAAAACAACTCGAACGCGATAAAGCCCGTATCGAGAAAGAAATAGCGCGCCTCAACAACGAACTGGGCAAAGCCCGTAAAGATTCGCGCAACCGTACAAAGCAAATCAAACTCGTCAAACAGCGCATCGACGAGCGCAACCGACTTATTGACAACATCAATAGTCAAATGGCTCATCTCGACCGTCAAATCACCCGCACGGAAGACTCCCTGCGGGTGGTTCGCGGCCAGATTGACAGCATGAAGGCCGAATATGCACGTGTCGTCCGCACGCTCTATGGCCTTCGCGAGAATGTCAATGCCACATCGCTCCTTTTCGACAACGCAAGCTACAACTACTCCTACCTCAAAATGAAGTATTTCAAGGAGTATTCTCGCTTCCGCCGTCACCAAGCCACTGCCATCAAACGTCGCGAACAACGTTTTGCCAACCTTGACCTCGACCTTCAAAGGCAGCGCAATGAGAAGAACAACCTTCTTGCCCAACAACGCAAACAGCGGCAAGCCCTCACACGCGAGCAAGAACAACATCAGCAAAAACTCGACAAGAGCCAGCAAGCCGAGCGCAACCTTCAGCAGCAAATCAGCAAAAAAGAACAGCAGCGCAACCGTTTGCAGCAGCAAATCCAACAACTTATCAATGCCGAGGTAGCCAAAACGTCAGGCAAATCAGGAGGGAAAAACAACACGCCCTCACGTCCGTCCAACACCGGACGCGGGTCGGCCTCCCCGGCACCCGACGCCGCTTCAGCCGATTTCGTCAAAAACAAAGGCCACATGCCGTGGCCCGTCCATTACAAATCCGTGGCTCGAGAGTATGGCCTCCACACCCGTGCCTCGGGTGGTCAGAGCCGCAATCTCGGCATTGACCTCAACTGTGCCCCCGGTGCCAATGTACGTGCAGTGGCTGCAGGAGTGGTTGCCCGCCGTTTCGAAGCCCCTGGCGGCTCCATCGGCATCATCATCCGGCACGGTCAATACCTCACCGTATATGCCGGTTTGGGCTCTGTATCTGTCAGCGTGGGTTCCAAAGTCTCTGTTGGTCAATCCATCGGAACGGTATATAACAGCCAAGAAGAACAATCCGAGTTCAGTTTCCAACTCTGGTACGGCACCGACTCCTTAAATCCTCGCCACTGGCTGAATTAACCCCATCCCGTCGCAACCCATTCCCCCAGGACATCATTCAATGAATGGTTCCTTCTGATATAGTGCTTCGATAATAACACCATTATACTACAGTTATTCCAAATTTGTTTCACAGAGTAATAATGTAAGACAAATGTGGAAGTAGGGTTGTTTCAGTGCTTTATGATTGTAGCAACAATTTGCACACTCCCCCTCAAAGGGCGACTTGGCGTTGCCGAAAGAGAGGAATAGTTGGGTTGCTGGGTTAATATTCTATGCGGTAGAGACGTTCGTTGTGGTTCTCGGCTCTTTTCTTGTGGTCATTCATCGACCACTTTGGGTCGGGTGTCATAAAATGTTCACCATAAAGAGCCTTTAGCCAGTCCTCGGTTTTTGTTGGCATATAGCACTCTATGCTTAGGAAAGGCTGTCGATTCAACTCGGTGTCGGGACAAGTGCGAATAATAGATGGGAAGCCGTCGCTTTGGTTGGCGGTGCGCCAGTCTTTTGTTTCGTGAGGGAGGCAAAGGTCGCAATAAAGGTTGCCGGTTTCGTCTTTGTAGTAGTAATGAACATCGAGGTGAACACCCTTGTAATCAAACTTGTCTTCGCAAATACGGCCGGTTTTCTTCACATAATATCTGCGAATATGTTTCAGACCACTTTTTTCCATGGCTGGAATAAAGTCTTCGTTATAATCGGAGAACATCATTCCGGTGTCAAGGTCGCAGTCATAAGGGATAAAACCTTTGTTTCGATAGGCTCCCAACAGGGTGCCGAAGGCAAGAAACAACCTGCATCCGCACTTCGAAGCAGTTTCATCGGCGGTGCGCAAGGCTTCCAGCCCATATAAAGCAAAGGCTTTGTTTTGTTTGCGCATTTGAATGCGGTTGTCTATTTTCATCATGCTCTTATAGACTCCCAACCGGATGGCTATTTTCACGAAGAGGTCTCTATTCATTGTACTATGGTTTTGTAAATGTTGAGAATGGCAGTCAAATCCAATTCAACGGGGTTGTTCTTAAGTCGAACGGGATTCACAGAATGTTGGAGAATGTCAAGTTCCTGAAGTCTGTTTTTGGCCGTGGGATTTGTTATTTCAAGTCGTTCAAGTATATTTTGGAACCGTTGGATGGCTTCGGAAGGGGATGAGCAGTGCATGGCCTCGGCAATATGGTTGAAGGTGTTTTCAAGATGCTTTTCCCCGCGGGGGTCGATACATTTTTCTGGATGTTCAATCATGTATTTCCAGATGTGGGGAAGGCATATTGCAACAGCGTGGCCGTGGGGCAGTTGGTAGAGAGATGTGAGTTTGTAGCTGAAGGCGTGAGGCGCAGTGGTCTGGGTGATGTTTATGGCTTGGCCGGCACGGTTGGCGGCATCCATTATTTTTTGTGCGGCATCTTGTTTGTTGTCGACAAGGTAGGCTTCCATGTTGTCGATGAGGTTGGCAACAGCATAGGCAGAGTGTTGCATGGAAAGGTCAGTTGAGTTTACCGACCACCATGACTCTATGCCTTGGCACAGTGCATCAAGATAAGTGCATCTCTTTTGGTAAAGGGGTAATGTGATGAGTACTTTGGGCTCAAGTAGCACGTAGTTGGGGATGATACTGGTGTGAGTGATGGATTGTTTCACCCCATTTGCATATATCACTGCATATCGGGTGGCTTCGCTCCCGGTGCCAGCTGTGGTGGGAATGGCTGTCAAGGGTACCCCGCTGTCTTCCCACGGACCTTGAAGCCATTGGGCTTTGGATGGTATGCGGCAAAACAGTTTGATGCATTTGGCAACATCGATGCAACTGCCGCCCCCTACAGCAACAATGGCTTCACACCCTTCCTGTAAGAATGTTTCAACACCCTTGCATACATCTTCATACAACGGATTGGCTTTGAAATCGCTGAACTTCACGTACTGTCCTAGGCTCAGTTCTATCTCGTTGCGGATACTTAGGTAAGGGAAAGAACTGTCAGCCACCAATAATATCTTCTTCCGGTCTTTGATAGGCTGGATTTCTCCAATATTTTCAATGCCCCATACGGTAGTCTGTGCCATGGTTTTGCTATTGGTTTAGTAATTGCATGAAAGCCTCTTTGTTTTGAATAGGAGTGGTAGTGGGGCGTCCCAAGTCTTTTCTGTTGCCCTTTTTTACTTGTATTTCTATCAAGACGGGTCCGTTGCAGCCAGTAATTCGGGAGGTGAGGGAGTCGAGTTCCTGTCGGTTGGTGATTCGCCAAGCGTCTTTGTAACCCGATGCTTTGGCTATTGTTGGCAGGTCGATTTGCAATCCAACGGTGGGTTGTCCGCCTACGCTGTCGTGTGCTCCATTGTTGAAAACTACATGAATAAGGTTTTCTGGCTTGCGATTGCCCACAATGGCAAGCGCACCCATGTGCATGATGGTGGCACCGTCGCCGTCGAAACAGTAAACACGACGGTTTGGGCGTTGCATGGCAATGCCCAAGGCAATTTGAGATGCATGCCCCATTGAACCTACTGTCAGAAAGTCGTGGGCATGACCTTCGCCTGTCGCGGTGCGGTGTTCAAACAACTCGCGACTTATCATGCCTGTAGTGCTCACGATTACAGCATCCTTTTCAATGTGTGACGCAACGGCTTTGATGGCCTCTTCGCGTCCCAGTTCCAACGGAATTTCTTCGGTTGCGGGGAGAGAGAAGGGCTCGAAAGTGTCTTTTTCAATTACCAAAGCATACACATCACCGCGGATATTAATCTCTTCCACGGCTTTGGCTATCTGTTTGGTGGCAACCTCTTCGTCGTGACTAAGCACATCGTAGTTCACTCCGAGGGTATTGAGAAGTCCAGTGGTTATTTTTCCTTGCTTAACGTGTTGAGGCTCGTCGTGCATTCCGGGGCGGCCTCTCCAACCTATGAGAAGGAGCATCGGGATATGGTAAACCTCGCGGTCGGTAAGCGATGCCAGCGGGTTGACGGTATTGCCAAGTCCCGAATTCTGCATGTATACGCAGCCGGTACGCCCTGTGGCTAAATGGTAGCCTGCGGCAAGGGCCACTGCACCGCCCTCATTGGCGGCTATTACGTGGTGAGAAGAATCAAGCGTTGCTGTCAAACAGGCGCATACACTCTTTAGCAAAGAGTCTGGGACGCCTGTATAAAAGTCTATTCCGTGGTTTGACAGGTTGTCGATGAAATTTTTTGCTGATAACATTGCCCCCCCCTCCTTATTGTTTAGTACCGGGAATTAACTCAAGAATTTCCTTAATGGGCATACAGTATTGTTCCGATGCCTCAAGGCTGCGTTGGTGAGTGAGTATCGATTTGGCGCAATTGACCATGGCAGGATATGCACTTCTAAGCAGATGGTTGGCATAAATCACCACATTGATTCCCCACTTGCTCAGCTCGTCTTCGGTAAATTGATTGTAGGTGGTGGGTACAGCCACTATAGGAGTCATGAGGTTCTTTGAACGGAAGGCCTCGCAAAAAGCCTTGATGTCCTGGCCGTCCTTGTTCTTGCTGTGAATCATAATGGCGTCGGCTCCGGCTGCCACATAGGCGTGAGCGCGTTCAAGGGCGTCATCTACAGGCTTGCCTGCTATCAGGCTCTCAATACGGGCTATCACCATGAAATCTTCGGTTATCTGTGCGCGTTTGCCGGCTTTGATTTTTGCACAGAAACCTTCGATGGTGTCCTGTGTCTGCACGGCATCGGTACCAAAGAGGGAATTCTGCTTGAGACCTACTTTGTCCTCGATTATCACTGCCGAAATACCCAGGCGCTCCAAGGTGCGCACAGTAAAAACGAAATGCTCAATGCGGCCGCCTGTGTCCCCGTCAAAAATGACAGGTTTGGTTGTCACTTCAAGGGCGTCGTTAAGGTCGTGAAGGCGCGTCGTGATGTCTACAGCCTCAATATCAGGTTTTCCCTTGCTTGTAGAGTCGGTCAAAGAACTGGCCCACATGCCGTCAAATTCCTGTTTTACACCGTTCACCTCCACACTTGTATTCTCAATAATCAAACCCGTGAGACCATTGTGGGACTCAAGAATCCTGACGATTTTTTTAGCAGCAATCAGTCTGCGGAGCCTTTTCAGTCGTATTTCTGGAGTGGTTCCGATTTCTTTCAACCGTTCGTTCATGGCAGTTGAAGAAATACCCTTGGTATAGGGAATGTCAATGACTTTGCCACCCCATTCTGCCATAACTTCGATAATGCGTTGACGAGTCTTCTGTTGAACGCCGGTTTTCCAGTCATCACCGTGTACCACAAAGTCGGGTTTGATTTCCCGGAGATTGGGGATGTAGTCCAGAGTGGTTTGCGGAACCACGCGGTCTACCCCTTTGATATTGGCTACCACCTCTGCTCGTTGTTCGTAACTTAGATATGGTAGACGTTTGTAGCTGGCGATGGCCGCATCGGTCAGCACCCCTACTGTTACAGACCCCAACTTGCAGGCCTCTTTTATAATATTTAAATGTCCGGGATGAATCATATCTGCACTCATTCCCACATATACAATCTTTTTATCCATAGTATTGTTTCTATATAATTGTGACTTAGTCGGTTAGTATTACATTCTGATTTCTTGATATTTTGCAAAGTTACTTTTTTTTTTTCTTATATCCATTTTATAGGTTATTTTTTGTATTTTTGCAAAGTGGAATCATTATTAATATAAAATGGCAGCCTAATGTCTAACCATCTGAAAAGTATAGTGTTATCAGTGGCGTTATTCTTTCTTGCCATAATAACAAAACCTTTGGTGGCGCAAAATATGAGTTCCATGGGGACCGATTTTTGGCTTACCTTTATGGACAATGCCGATACTACAAGAGGCTATTATACGTTGAGCGTATTTGCCACATCCAAACGCCCGTGTGTTCTTACAGTTACCAATCCCAATACAGGTTGGACAAATTCCATAAATGTCGATCCGATGGCTACCAACAGAATGTATATTCCCTTATCGGAGGCATATACAACTCAGTCGGGAGTGATTACGCCTACGGGGCTCCATGCATTCTCTACCGACACGATTTCTCTCTACACAATAACCGAAGGCTACCCCAATTTAGATTACGCCAATGTACTTCCTACCAGAGTCCTCGGTTCGGAATATTTAATTCAGAGCTACCCCTCCGACCGCTATAGCAGTGAGTTTGTATTTATAGCAGTGGAAGACAGTGTCAACGTGACAGTCAATTTAAAAGGGAGAACTATCGATGGGATTGCGGATGGCACTACATTATCCTATTTTCTGCCCCACGCAGGCGATGCATGCCAGATTAAGAGCAGTCTGCCTGGCGATTTGTCAGGCACAACCTTGAAGGCGTTAAACCACAAAAGAATTGCTGTGTTCAACGGCAATGCTTGTGTGTACATTCCTGACTACCCCAATGGGCTTAGTTGTGACCACATAGTTGAGCAAGCGATGCCTACATTCTGCTTGGGAAGAAGGTTTATTGTTTCTGCTTCGCGCTCCGATCGCCTAGATTTCGTACGTATCACCTCGTCAGTTGATAACTGCCTTGTAAAAGTAAATGGAACCGTGGTGGCTAACATAAATCGGTCAGATACATATCAGTACCGTATGAGTTCAAATACTGCTGTAGATTATATTGAAACCTCACAGCCCTCGGTAGTCTATCTCTATTTTCCAAGCCTAAACGGAATTGCCCCCGGTGACCCGGCAATGACTACCATCATGCCATTGGAGCAATGTTTTCCCTCCATCACATTCCCTGTTTTGTCTACAGGTCACATCAATGCACATCATCTTTCTGTTGTTTGCGACACGCAGGTTGTAAGGTCTATCTTTCTTGACGGCACCTCTTTGTCTCCACTGTTCCATACTGTTCCCAGCAATCCTGCCTATGCCTATTCGCGAATGACTATCCCTGTCAACTCTCATTCGTTGGTTGATACCAGCGGGGTGGGATTTCTCGCATTTTTGTACGGATTCGGTTCACGTGAGAGTTATGGTTATCCTTTGGGGTTTGCCGGAAAAAATCTGTCGCCTCATTCGGATTTGTATGCAAATGGCCTGATGATTACTTATTCGAATGATGAAGTATCGATTTGTGTAGGGGATACAGTTCGATTCCAAACAGAGTCGAATGGTATTATCGATTCGGTATTTTGGGATTTTGGAGAGGGGTATCTGCGGGCAGCGGATAGCGTGACCCGCAGATACGATTCTGTAGGCGACTTTCCTATGTGTGTTATAGTTTGTATGACTGACACTTCTTACTATGGTTTGTATCATGCCGACACCATTTGTGCCACAGTGCATGTCTACCCTTCATATTTTGCCGAAATTTACGATACTTGTGTTGAGAATGTGTTGCCTTTCCGTTTTGGCGGGAATGCATATAACGCGGATGTGGAGAATGACACTTTGGTGTTTCATACCCGGGCGGGATGCGACAGTGTGAAGTTTTTCAATTTGAAGGTATGGTATAATGATACTGCGGTATATGACACCACTGTTTGTGATACGTTGCTTCCTTTTTCTTGGCACGGGGTTTCCTTCCAATTTGATAGCACTGCTGTAGTGAGATTATTGGATGTTCATGGGGCTGACAGTGTTCTTGTTCTGAATCTTAGTACCACAATATGCCGGCGTCCCCACGAGCCTCGGGATACGGGAGATATTAATGACCCGGCCATTTGGGTACCGAATGTGTTTACTCCCAATTTGCAGGGTGAGAATAACCGGTTTCGCATTTTCTGCAACCAAGATATTTTGTCGGCAAAGGTTGAAATATTCAATCGATGGGGTGAGAAAATATGCCACTTTGACGGATTGTCGGGGGGTTGGGATGGTAAGTACAATGGTATACCTTGCCAGCAGGGGACTTACGTATATAAAATTGCTTACACTACCACGGATACCCCTTATTCGGAAAACATTCTCTTTGGCTCGATAACGCTTGTGCGATAAGAGAGTGCGTTACAGGAGGTCTTCTTTAAAGGTTATTTTGCGGTTTTGTTCTTCGCCGGGGACTATTATTATTTTGGTGCCGGGGAGGTAGTTGCGGACTACACCGCAGTCGTCAGTGGCGTGGAACTGGGGGTCTTGCAGAGCATGCTGGTAGGCGTCGCGGATAAGGGGCAGGCGGAAGGCCTGCGGGGTTTGTGCGCGCCACATGGTGCTGCGTTCAGGGATGCGGACGATGAATTTGCTCAGCTGTTTGTCGAAGTCCTGCCGTACCTCCCACACGGTGTCGGTGGAGGGGATGCCTACGGCCACGGCTTCGTGATGGGTGAGGGCTTGGACTGTGCGGGCTATCACTTCCTGGCTTACCCAGGGGCGCGCCGCGTCGTGCAGCAGCAGGTTGGTGTCGTCGGGGTAGTCGATGTAGGCGGCTATTGCGTTGAGACTCGACATGTAGCGTTCACTGCCGCCTTCCAGAATTTTCTTTAGTTTTTTCCATGTGTTATGTTCGGCCACTTTGTGCATGAGTGCGGTCCATTGCGGGTGCATAACCACGGCGATTTCGTCGATGCCCGGAGCGGCTTCGAAGGCGTCGATGCAGCGTTCTATCACTGACCGTCCGTCAACCTCGATGAATTGTTTGGGTTTGTCGGCGCCCATACGGGAACCCGTGCCGCCCGCCAAAATGATAGCGATGTTCATGGTATTAGTATTCTTGGACCAAGCGGACGGAGAGTCCGTGGGAAGCGGGGGCTGACTTGATTTGTGGCAGGTAGGGGTCGACGAGGAGGTAGAGGGCTTCGTTGTTTTTGTTAGGATTTGGGGAAGAGGACCAGTAGCGGCAGGAGAAGGCGGATCCTTGGCTCTGGGTGCCGATGCGTTTGGTTTCGGCGGGCAGGAAGATGGCACCGGCGGTTTGCAGGCGTTGCCATTGCTCGTCGTTGTAGGCGTTGTAGTTTTCTTCCTTAGGACCGGTGCGCATGTAGATGCCTTTTGGGCGTTGCCAGTTGTCGGGAAGGAGAATTAGCCCATAGTGTCCGCACACGTAGGCAAGGGCGTAGAGCCGTCGGGCGTTGGGACGTTTGCTGAGCAGGTAGGTCCATTCGGCGAGGGTGAGGGTGCGCCATTGTTTTCCTTGTCCGGTGGGGAGTGCGCAGAAGAGTCCCCAGTCGACGAAGTTGTTTGCTTGTTGTTGTTCGAAGTCGGTGGGATTGAGTGCGGAGCCCCATGAGAAGAGGTCTATCCAACCGCGGTATTTGGGGTAGGATTGTTTTTCTTGCCAGCCGAGGGTTTCAGTTTGTGAAGAGGCGAAACGCCAGAGGTGGGTGGAGGGTTGGTATTGGAGGTTGCCGGGAGAAAAGAGGACTTTAGTGTCGGGGCCGACAGAGAAGGTTTTTTGAAGGATGGTGCTGTCGGGTTGTGCCGCGAGGGTGAGTGCGGCAGCAAGGAACAGGAGGGTTGTAAGTGTTTTTTTCATGGTGTGGTTATTTGTTGCGATGAAGGAGGTGGTGTGCGGCGCAGAAGAGGAGGGCTGCGCCGAGGGTTACGGTTGCCTGGAGTGCGAGGGGGGTGGAGATGAGAGCGGCGGGAGCGATGAGGAGCGCTTTAAGGGCATAGTATGTTATTTTGCCGCAGAGCATGGCGGCGAGGAGGGAGGCAAAGAGTTTAGGAGTGGAAGTGCCCCAGCGGTTCTGAAGGAGTGAGAAGAGCGAGACAATAGTAAGCATTTCGGCCACCATGCAGACGGCTTTGAGAGGGGTGGGCATGCCGACGGCGAGCATTGAGACGGTGGGGAGCAACAGGGCAAGGAGCATTGTGTTGGCACGGGAGGGGACAAAGAGCATGCCGGCAAGGAGCACGAGGAGCATAGGGTTGAGTTGGTAGAGGGGCAGTGCTGTGATGTGTGAGAGGGTGGGGATGAGGCATGCCGTGGCGAGCAGGACGCTGTCGATGAGTGCTGTGCGCAGAATGGTGCTGTTTTTGAGACGGGTGCTGAGTGCGGCGGGGGAATAATTGGTGTTCATGTTTGCTTTATTTAATTGAGTATTTATGCTTTCGTTCCGCATGAATGCGGAATAATTGTATATCGTATTGTGTTTTTGTTGTTTAGATTGTGCGGTGGGCAGTTTTGTCTTTTGCAAAGTTACAACTTTTTTTTCTTGTATTAGGTTTTTTCTTCAGTAAAAAGTTAGGTTAATGTCGGTTGCGGATGTTGGGAAGTCACTTTTTTTCATTACTGTGGGTTGAAACCCCACAGCGGGGAGGTCGGACTTGTCAGGCGGGTCGGACTTGTCGGGCGGGTCGGAATTGTCAGGTGGGTCGGAATTGTCAGGGTTCTTGTTTTCTTTCAATTTTTTTGTGTATATTTGCATTTTTAGTATATTATTTCGCCTTTAAATAATTTTCTGGATATGAAAAAGTTGGTGAGAATTGCATTGATAGTGGTTGCATCGTTGGCAGCTGTGTTGTTGTTGCTGGTGGTGTTTGGAACGCTCTTTGGCGGGTGTGCCGCAAAGAATTATGTGAACAGCCACGGAGAGGAGTTGCTTGGAAGACGGATGAATGTGGAGGGAGCGGGAGTGAATCTGTTCACTGGGCATGTGAAGGTGGACGGGTTGACGGTGTATGAGGATGACGGAGAGACGTTGTTTGCCGGATTCGAGAGTTTGGATGTAGGGGTGAGTTTGTTGAGGCTGATAGGCAAGACGGTGTATGTGCGCCATGTGACATTGACAGGGCTTGATGTGGAGTTGCAACAGGATGGTAACAGGTTTAATTTTGCGAGCATAATAGAACATTTTCAGCAAGACAGTACCGAGACTGAGGAGCCGGAGGACACGGTGCCGAGCAGTTGGGTGGTGAGTTTGCACGACATGCAGATAGTGCGCGGCAAGTTGAATTATACCGATGTGCAGCGTCAGAGCCATTGGGGCATGAATGATTTGAATTTGACGGTGCCTGATTTTACAATTGGTGGGAGCGAGAACACTGACGCGGGATTGACGCTGTCGTTTGACGACGGAGGCCAGTTGAGTATGCGGGCGGCTATGAATCCGGCTGACAATCATTTTGATTTGACCGTCGGGCTGGAAGGGTTTGCACTGGACCAGGTTCGGCCGTACATTGTTAATGTGGCCAATGTGGATCGGCTGCATGGCCATCTGGCAGTGGAGGCGTCGGCCAGTGGCAGTTTGGACAGTTTGATGAATGCCAGTTTCAAGGTGAAGGCCAATGTGGGTGGAGTGGAGTTGAGTGACAAGGATTTGGGGACTGTGGCCAAGTTGAAGAGCCTTAGATTGGATGTGGAACAGATAGTGCCTGGCAAGAATATATACAACATTAACAAGGTGGAGATTGACGGGTTGCAGATGAAGTATGAGTTGTTTTCGGACAGCAGTAATACTTTGTCGAGATTGTTGGTGCAGGAAGTTGCCGCGGACAGTGTAGCAGGTGATGAGGAGCGAAGAAAGGATGAAGGTGAGGTGGAGGAGAGCCCTGTCAAGGCCCAGCCGTTGCGCTTGAGACTGGGACACGTGGCATTGACTGATATTGACTTTACTTTTGCCGACCACACGCTGCCGGACGATTTTGAGTTTGCGGTTACGGATTTGCGGCTGACGGCGGAGAATGTCAGCACTGCGGGGCGAAACAACGCCCGTATGCTGGCCACGCTGCCCAGTGGAGGAAAGGCGATTGTGGATTGGGAGGGGGATATTTCCAATTGGAAACAGTTCCAGAAGTTGCGCCTGAATATTAAAGGGTTGCATCTGACAGATTTGAGTCCTTATATGGTGGCATATTTCGGGATGCCATTCAGTGACGGAGTGTTCAGCTTTACCAGTATGAACACGATAAACAATAGCAAGTTGAAGGGCGACAACAGGATAGATATATTCAAGCCAACGCTTGGAGAGAAACGTAGTGATGTGAAGCCGAAACTGAAACTGCCAGTGAAGGCGGCGTTGTATGTGCTGAAGGACAAGGATGAGAAGGTATTTTTGCCGGTACCCGTATCGGGCGATGTGGACAGTCCCAAGTTTAACTATTTCAAATTGGTATGGAAAACGCTCGGCAATTTGATAGTGAAAGTGGTGACCACGCCTTCGCGCGCCATTGAAGGCATGAAAGTGGACGACAATGGCAATATGTTCATTGAGGTGGATCCCGACGAACGTGATTTCACCTCTGAGCAGTTCTACCAGATTGACAAGGTTGCCGAGTTGGCCAAGATGGACGAGAATGTTGTTTTGGAATTGAATCTTGTTACCCGCCCCACCAAGAGCAGCAAGGTGGAGGAGAACCACGAGCGCAGGAACATGATTTTGAAACGCCACTTGATAGAATTGGGAGTGCAGGAACGGCAGTTCAGTATAACTGTTTCGGAGCCGGACAAGGATGTGAAGAGAGAGGGATATGTTGTGACGACAAAGTTTTGAGTAGGTTGAAATAAAATTAAAAAGATATGAAAAAATATATCATGCTTATGACAGCGGTGATGCTACTGCTGACCGCCCAAGGACAAAAGTTGACTCCCCGCGAGATGGAGGATAATGCCCGCGAGTGGGGATTGAAGATGGGTAAAAAGGCACCTGTAATGATGCAGAGGGTTGAGTTGGAGGGGGTGGAAAGTTTGGCAGTGTACAATTATAAAGAAGGCGGTTTTGTGATAGTGAGTGATGACGGACGTGCCAGGCCGGTGCTTGGCTATTCACACCGGGGGAGCGTGAACGCAGGAGCGTTGCCCGCCAATGTGAAGTACTGGCTAAAGGAATATCAGCGACAAATGGACAGCCTTGATATGGTGGACAGTGAGTATTTGACTCCAAGAAAGTGGAACAGGGCTGGAGCCAAGGACGGTTATCCCGACAGTGTGGCTCCGTTGTTGGAGACGGAATGGACCCAGGCAAGGCATGGATATAACAGTTTGGTGCCGTATGACAGCACATACGCATTGGACAGTAATATGGCACGGTTTGAGAATCACCCGACGGTGGGATGTGTGGCGTTGGCCATGGGTCAAGTGATGCGTTATTGGCAGTTCCCTCAGCATGGGTACGGCAGCCATTATTACAGTTATGAAGGGTTGGACAATTGCTGGCATTACGGTATTGTTGGGACGGACTTCTCTTCGGTGACATACGATTATGCAAATATGCCTTACAAGCTTACGGACACGAGTTCGGCGGCTGAGGTGGAGGCAGTGGCTACGCTGCTCTTTCACTGCGGAGTGGCCAGCAATATGAGATATAATTCGGATTGTGCAGGCAGTTCTGGCGCCAGTCTTGCCACGTGCATGCTTGGGATGGTAAGATTTTTCCACTATAGCGGGGACTGCAGGTATGAGTATAGAAACTATTATACGAGAACGGCGTGGGAGGAATTGTTGAAATCGGATTTGGCGGCGGGACGGCCTGTGATATATGGCGGCCAGTCGTACAGGAACGACGACGAAGGCACCTTGGCGGGTGGACACGCGTTTATTTTTGACGGGTATGACACGATGGATTATTTCCATGTGAATTGGGGTTGGGGCGGTTCGTGCAACGGCTATTATTCTACCACTGTGCTGCGCCCGATGGTGCAATATGATTTCACACCTTTGCAATATTGCATAATCAACCTGAAACCTAACACAGACAACGGGGCAGTGATAGTGATGGCGAGTGACTTGGAGATGGATTCAGAGTGTTTTGCGAGCGGAGGCGACATCAGCGGTCATTACAGCATGACCAATATCGGGGATAGTGCAGGAAGCATGTATGTGGGAGTGAATATTTACGATGGAGGAGGCACATATCATGGATGTGTGGATGGTAGAAAGGTGACGTTGGGCGTGGGGGATACGGTGCGTTGTGACTTTGCCTATCCGTTGATGTTGGAAACGGGTACGTATTCGGCAGTTATGCAGTACAGTATGGATTCGTTCTGTGCAGGCAACCCCGTAGACAATACGTTGTATCTGCCCGATTTCGATTATGTAAATACAGCCGACTTCGAAGTGATAGACACCTTCATCAGGGAGTTGACCAATTTGGTGGTGTTTGTACGTTTTAGAGGGGACCCTGAGATAACGACCCCATTCATGACGTTCAAGGATATGTTCAATCAGTCGATAAACAGTGTGGCCTATTTTTTCAGAGAGATGTCGTATGGGAGAATCCATTTTAACACTACATTTGCCAAGCAGAACAGCGGCAACGGAGTAGTGTCGTATGTCGACCCGATGCCTCGAGGATATTTCCAACCTTACAGCGACAGCAACACTATCGGCTACACTACACCGAATCCGCAAGTGGGTATATCCATGCGCGAGGCAGAGTTGATAGCCCGCGTGGCGAGGTATATAGATTCAGCCCGCAAGGTGCCGGAGTTAGAGTCATTGGACGGGAATTATGACGGGAACATAGACAATTTGTCGATCATAGTGCAGGGAGATGTAGACGGATGGGGAGAGTTGCTGTGGCCGCACATGGAATTCTTTCCCCAAGACTCGATGGACAACCCTGTTACTATAAACGGGAAGCGGGTACATGCCTTTAATTTTGAGTTTGAAGGTTCGGGACCATCCTATTTTTCTACGCGTACGTTCTGTCACGAGATGTGCCATTCGATTGGGTTGCCCGACTTGTATCACTACAATCATTACACGCGGGTTACGGCAGTGCCGTTTGATTTGATGGGTTCGGGCTTGATGTGCCAACCTTCGGGAATTTACAAGCATAAAATCCTGCATGTGGGCGATGCACCGGTTCAGATTACAGAAAACGGTAATTATACTATATCGAGCAATGGCAGCACCTTTGGAATGCATCCCCGGCTGTATTATATCAAGTCGGGACTTGATACAAACCAGTGGTATACCATAGAATACCGCAATGCCTCGGATCATTTTGAGGAAGATCTGCCCTACAACGGATTGGTGATAGGGCGTTGGATGGACACGGTGAAGACAGATATTTTGCACTCAGGAAATATGTTCTTTAACTTTGACACGCCCAATGCTTACTGGGTGTTCCGTCCGGGCAGCGAGATAGATACAGTGAACGGCAACCCCTTGCGGGCTATATTTAATGCAGAGCAGGGGCTTTCGGAATTCGGTCCCAGAACAGACCCCCATCCCTATTTGGCAGACGGTACGCCTGAGCGTTCATTCCGCATTTATGATATCGTCACAAACCGGAGCACATGTACCTTCTCGGTAGAATTTTTGACCGAAGGGGTTGAGAACCCTGTGGCGGAAGGCAATATGCGTTTGTATCCCAACCCTGCAACAGGCAGTTTCAGCGTTACCTGGCCGCAGGAACTGGCGGGAGACGAGGGCTGCGAGGTGTCAGTGCTTGACGCCGTGGGGCATACGGTTGTGAAACGCCGTGCCTCGGGAGGCAAGTGTGAGTTTGACACAGAGGGGTTTGCCCGTGGAATATATTTTGTGACGCTTACCACGCATAAAGGATTGTATACACAGAAATTAATTCTCCAATAAATAAAAACCGACATGGGTGTAACGAAATGGATACTCACCGGCTTGGGCTGGGTAAGCGGAGGCCCGATAGGGGCATTGTTGGGTTATTTTTTAGGTCGTACCATTGAGGGTATCGGCGAGGGCTGGAGCCAGAACACCTCAAGACTTGGTAACAGCGATTATACCATGGGCAACAACGGGGCACCCCACAGCGGCCGAAGAGGCCCTTACCAGAACACGGGAACACAAGAGGACATTGACGTGGCGTTGCTGGTGCTGATCGCCGCCGTGATGAAATCGGACGGAGAGGTGCGCCGTTCCGAACTGGATTATGTGAAGCAGTTTCTGCTGAAAAACTACGGCGAAGAGAAGGGGAAGAACTATCTCGCCATGCTTCGTGATTTGGTCAAGCCCGAGACCTATATAGACATAGATGCAGTAAGTACGCAGATAAAGCAAAACACTGACTACACCACCCGATACCACATGGTTGACTTTCTGTTCGGCTTGTCGGTGGCGGATAATTCCTACACCACGGAAGAGAATGTCACAATGCGCTCGATAGCCAACAGGCTGGGTATTAATCCGAGAGATTATATTTCGATTTTTACCCGTCACGTGTCGTCGGGAACAAGGCGTGACAGCAGATACACAGGCTCAGGCTATAGCGGCAGTAGCAGCGGCACGTCGTCAAGCAACACACGTCGCGACCCATATAAAGTGTTGGGTTTGGACAGCTCTGCCAGCGACGAGGAAGTGAAGAAAGCCTACCGCAGGTTGGCGATGAAATATCATCCCGACAGGGTCGAGACGATGGGCGAAGAGGTGAAAAAGAATGCCGTTGAGCAGTTCAGAGAGATAAACGAAGCCTACGAACAAATCAAGACCGCACGCGGGATGAAGTAGTTCATGTCGGCACTGAGAAGGGTGCCGTTTAGTTCCCGAATTTTGCCACACCACCGTTTTTGATGGGTTTCTGGATTGAGCGGTAGAGTTCGCTCTGGATTTTGGTGCGGATATCCATTTGTGCTAATTTGTTGGGAGAGGCTTTGGGGTGAACCCGATTGGAGAGGAAGACGTAAACGAGCCCGCATTCGGGGTCGACCCAGACCATGGTGCCGGTGAAACCGGTATGGCCGTAGCTGCTTTGGGATGCCTCGAAGCATGCGGTTCCGGGTGCGCCGCTGATGAGAGGTTTGTCGAAGCCGAGTCCGCGGCGGCAGCCTAAATTGGCGTAATGGCGTTGGTTGAACATGGCAATGGTTTCAGCCTTGAGGTAGCGTTTGCCTTTGTAAACGCCTCCGTCGAGGAGCATTTGGAGTATTTTGGCGAGGTCGTCGGCAGTGCTGAAAAGGCCTGCGTGACCCGAGACACCGCCCATAGCATAGGCGTTGGGGTCGTGAACCACGCCGCGAATAAGGCGGTTGCGATAGGTCTGGTCTACCTCGGTGGGCGCGATGCGTAAGGAGTCGATACCGTGTTCGGTGGGGTTGAAAAAGGTGGAGGAGAGTCCCATGGGGCTATAGAAATGGCGGTTGACGAAGATGTCGAGGCGTTGGCCGGAAACCTGTTGGACCAGTTGGCCAAGGAGAATGAAACCGAGGTCGCTGTAGAGGTATTCGGTTTTGGCGAGCAGGGGGGTGTTGACAATTTGTTCGAGAACGCTGGCCAGGGGGTCGTCGGCTGAGGCGGCGGTTTTCCAATAGCTGTCGAAGGATTTGAGCCGGGCGACGTGGCTCATCACCTGGAGGATGGTGATTTTTTCTTTGTCGGTATGTTTAAGGTAGGGGAGGTAACGGCTGAGGGGGTCGTTGAGTTTGACTTTGCCGGTTTCGACGAGTTTCATCATGGCGAGGGTGGTGGCGGCCATTTTGGTGACAGAGGCCACGTCGTAGACGGTGTTCATCGTGACGGCTGGAGCGTTGGAGTCGTAGGTGAGATTGCCGTAGGCCTTGCGGAAAAGTACGCGGCCGTTTTGCAAAGCCACCACTTGGCAGCCGGGATAGGCTTTCTTCTCTATACCGTCTTGCACAATGCTGTCTATGCTGCCGAAGGTGGCAAGGTTAAGGGCGCGGACAATGGAGTCGCAACGAAGGCTGTCGTTCCTGTCGGGGATACGCCAAAGGTCGGGCTGGAGGTCGGCGCAGCCATGATAGTACTTGCAGCGGAGGACGCGTCGGCAACGCATATCGATGAGCTTTTGGAGGTCGTTGTCCTGTTCGGCGGCTTGGCAGATGGTGTTGATGGCGGTGGGGACATCGGGCGGGAGCAGGAGGATGTCGCTTCCGGCCAGGAGGGCGGCGAGGGATTCCTGTCCGTCTTTGAAGTATTTGGTCACACCTTTCATGTCCAGGCCGTCGGTGATGACCATGCCGGAGAAGTGCAGTTTGTTGCGTAGTAGGTCGTTGACAATGGTTGGGGAGAGGGAGGAGGGTTTGTTGGGTTCGCGTTCGTAGGCGTTTACTTGGAGGTGGGCTGTCATGACACCTTCTACTCCGGCATCAATCAGTTGTTTGAAAGGGTAGAGGTCGACAGTGTCCATATAGGCTTTGGTGTGGTTGATGACGGGAAGGTCGAGATGGCTGTCGGTTTCGGTGTCGCCGTGGCCGGGGAAGTGTTTGGCTACTGCCATGACACCTTGGCTTTGAAGGCCTTTCATGTATTGTATGCCGAGGTTGGCAACACGTTGCGGGTTGTCGCTGAAGGAGCGGGGACCGATTACAGGGTTGTTGGGGTTGCTGTTGATGTCTACCACGGGGGCGAAATTGACGTGGATGCCCATGTTGCGGCACTGGGAGCCGATTTCGCGTCCCATGTCATAGAGGAGGGTGTCCATTTCGGGCGGGAGCATGCCCCAGTCGCCGTTGAGGGGGAAAGAGTAGCAATCCTTGAGTCTCATGCCCAGCCCCCATTCGGCGTCGATGCATACGAGGAGGGGTACCTTGCTGAGGTGCTGGAAACGCCTGATGAGGGGTAGCGTTTTGGAAGCGGTGCCGACAAAGAAGCATACACCTCCCACTTCGGTTTGTTTGAGTAGTTGCTCAAAGTCAACCTGGCTTTTGCCTTCGAGATTGAGGGGGACGCGGATAACCATCAGCTGAGCCACCTTTTGGCGGAGTGACATGTTTTTCATCGTGGCGTCGACCCAGGCGGTTGCGAGGCGTGGATTTTTATCGGAAAGAACGCTGTGGCGGGTAGAACGTTTCATGCCGCGCACCTGCCCTTGGCACAATGTCGAACTCAACAGCATTGCAACACACAATAGGACAATATATTTCATCATATATACTTTCGTTAATTAATTCTGCAAAAATACATAAAAAAATCGAGACAGGTTCTAAAAATCTTCACTTTGTGCATAGATTTGATAGAATTGCTTGAATGCTTGAATGTGTTAATGCTTGAGTGACTGGCGCAGTCAAATTACTCAAACAATCAAACAATCAAGCATAAACAATCAAGCAATTCAAACAATCAAACAATCTGTATTGCGACTAACCGACTAAGCGACTAACCGATTAACCGACTAACCGATTAAGTATTATCAAAAAAAAATACAATTATTGAGAATATTTATGTATATTTGCAGAATAAAGTATAAATTAATTAATCTAATACATAATTGATATGCAAAGAGATACCGAAATTTTCAATCTCATTCAGAAAGAGAGAGAACGTCAGACCAAAGGTATAGAATTGATTGCCTCCGAGAATTTTGTGAGCGATCAGGTGATGGAAGCCATGGGCTCTGTCATGACCAACAAATATGCCGAAGGCTATCCCGGCAAGCGTTACTATGGTGGATGCCAAGTAGTAGACCAGAGCGAGACTATCGCCATTGAACGTGCCAAGAAACTGTATGGTGCCTGCTGGGCCAATGTGCAGCCCCACAGTGGTGCACAGGCCAACATGGCCGTGTTTCTGGCTTGCCTCAACAGCGGCGACACTTTCATGGGCATGGACCTCAACCACGGCGGCCACCTCTCGCACGGCAGCCCCGTCAACTTCAGCGGTATCAACTACAAAGTGGTTGGCTACCAGGTGAAAGAAGAAACCGGAATGGTTGACTATGAAGATATGGAGAAGAAAGCCCTCGAGCATCATCCCAAGCTGATTATCGGTGGTGGTTCCGCCTACAGCCGTGACTGGGATTGGGCACGCATGCGCGAAATTGCCGACAAAATCGGCGCCATCCTCATGGGCGATATCAGCCACCCCTCCGGCCTCATCGCCAAGGGCTACCTGAACAATGCCGTCAAGTATTGCCACATCATTACCACCACCACCCACAAGACCCTCCGCGGACCCCGCGGCGGTATGATTCTTATGGGTCAAGACTTTGACAATCCTTGGGGCAAGACCACTCCCAAAGGCGAAATCAAGAAGATGAGCGCACTGCTCGACAGCGCCGTGTTCCCCGGCACCCAGGGCGGCCCCCTCGAGCATGTCATCGCTGCCAAGGCCGTCGCTTTCGGCGAGGCTTTGACCGACAGCTATGACCGGTACATCCAGCAGGTGATGAAGAACGCCAAAGTGATGTGCGAAGCCTTCGTGAACAAGGGCTATAAGGTCATCAGCGGCGGTACCGACAACCACTTGATGCTTATCGACCTCCGTACCAAGTTCCCCGAACTCACCGGTAAAGAGGCTGAGAACGCACTGGTCGCCGCCGACATCACGGTGAACAAGAACATGGTTCCCTTCGACAGCCGCAGTGCTTTCAAGACCAGCGGTCTGCGTGTCGGAACTCCCGCCATCACCACTCGCGGCCTCAAAGAGGCTGACATGCCCGTGATTGTGGACATGATCGACACCGTTCTCTGCAACCCCACCGACGAGGCCGTCCGCGCCAAGATCACCGGTCAGGTGAACGAGATGATGCAGAACCGTCCCCTCTTCGCATGGTAAAAAAGATTCAACCAATCGGAGTAATCTGAGCAATCGGGTTACTCCGATTTTTAATATCGTTTAGTCGTTTTTTCGCTTTTTCGCTTAGTCGGTTAATAGCTTAATAGCTTAGTCGGTTAATAGCTTAATAGTTTAATAGCTTAATAGTTTAATCGGGAGTCAAAGACTAACACATTAGAATTCGTTAATTCGTTAATTCGTTAATTCGTGAATCTTTTGATGAGCCAAGGACTAACACATTAACACATTAACACATTCAAAAAAACATTCAAATGACTAACGAATTAACACATTAACGAATTAACACATTAACTATATGACCAAGGAGTTTGAAGACCGCAAGCAGGAGGGCAAACCGGGTATTCTTTTTAGAGTCTCCAAGGTTTTGGTTATTGTTGCTTTGCTTTTGGTTGCTCTGCTTTTCTTCTTCATGGTCTTGTTCCCTAAAGGATTGTGGGTGGATTTTTTTCAGAATATCTGATCTGCTTTAATCGTTGAGTTCTTATGGCACTGATAAAAACTATTAGAGGGCGTTCTCCCCGATGGGGGAAAGATTGCTATTTCAGCGAGACAGCCACCTTGGTGGGCGATGTGACGCTGGGCGATGAATGCTCGGTGTGGTTTAATGCCGTTGTGCGTGGCGATGTGGCCCCCATCACCATTGGGGACAGGTCTAATGTTCAGGACGGCAGTTGTATACATGTCACACACCACACCGGTCCCACCCGCATCGGAAACGATGTCACCATAGGTCATAACGTTACCGTCCACGCATGCACCATCCGCGACGGTGCCCTTATCGGAATGGGGGCCACCCTTCTCGACCACTGCGAAGTGGGCGAAGGTTCCATTGTGGCCGCAGGTGCCTTGGTCTTGCAGGGCACCAAGATTCCTCCCAACCAGATATGGGGTGGGGTGCCTGCCAAATACATCAAGCCCACCAGCCCCGGACAGACCGACAACGCCGCACACTATGTAGAGTATGCCAAAGAATATATGCGCGAGGAACTAACTCATTAGAATTCGTTAATTCGTAAATTCGTAAATTCGTAAATCTTTTGAAGCGTCAAGGACTAACACATTATGAATTCGTTAATTCGTAAATTCGTTAATTCGTAAATCTTTTGAAGCGTCAAGGACTAACACATTATGAATTCGTTAATTCGTTAATTCGTTAATTCGTGAATCTTTTTGATGCGTCAAGGACTAACACATTAACACATTAACACATTAACACATTCAAAGACTAACGAATTAACACATTAACACATTAACACATTCAAAAAACACATTAACACATTAAAAAAAACATGAATATTCTCGTAACCGGGGGTGCTGGTTTTATCGGCTCCCACACATTGATAGAACTTTATAAGGCAGGCCACTCCGCCGTGGTGGTGGACAACCTGAGCAACTCAAATCCCGAGTCGCTCCGTCGCGTGGCGGAAATCATAGGCGTTGACCAAGTGCCTTTTTTCAAGGCCGACATTCGCGACCGCGAGGCGTTGCAACGCCTCTTTGCAGCCAACCGCTTCGACGCCTGCATCCATTTTGCAGGATTGAAGGCTGTGGGCGAGAGCGTTGAAAAACCGTGGGAGTATTACGAGAACAACATAAGCGGCACCTTGGTGCTCGTTGATGTCATGCGGCGGCATGGCTGCAAGAATATCATCTTCAGCTCGTCGGCCACCATCTATGGCGACCCTGCCGAAATACCCATCACCGAACAATGCCCCAAAGGTCAGTGCACCAATCCTTACGGATGGACCAAGAGCATGCTCGAACAGGTGTTGATGGACATTCAGAAGGCCGACCCCGAATGGAACGTGGTACTCTTGCGCTATTTCAATCCTGTCGGGGCCCACGAAAGCGGGCTCATTGGCGAAAACCCCAACGGTATCCCCAACAACCTCATGCCCTACATCACCCAAGTGGCCGTGGGCAAACGTCCCGAACTGGGCGTTTTCGGCAACGACTACCCCACCCACGACGGCACAGGTGTGCGCGACTATATCCATGTCGTAGACCTTGCCAATGGGCATGTCTGTGCCCTCAAGGCCATAGAGCGTAAGTGCGGACTCGCCGTCTACAACCTCGGCACAGGCCGCGGCTACAGTGTCCTCGACATGGTCAAGGCCTTTGAACGAGTCAACGGGGTGAAAATCCCCTACACCATAAAACCCCGCCGGGCCGGTGACATAGCCACCTGCTACAGCAACCCCGCCAAGGCCGAAAAAGAACTGGGATGGAAAGCAAAGTACGGCATAGACGAAATGGTCCGCGACAGCTGGAACTGGCAAAAAAAGAACCCCGAAGGGTATCCCACAGCACAGGAGTAAAAAAATATTTATAGTTGTTGATTGTTAAATGGTGACATTGATAGTAGTTCTTTGACATTCCCTCTCTGCGGCAAATGAGCAGGCAGACGGTAACTGAATAAGTTGCCGTCGCCTTTATTATATTGCGGTATTGTCTTTTTTTACAATTTTATTGTGGTATTGTCTTTCTTGCAGTTGTTTACAGTGATTCTTGTTTGCAGTCGCCTTATTTTTTGTTCAGCCGGTCTGGGTCTTCTTTTTTGGATTATGTTGTTTGCCCCAATCTGATATACGCAAGGGGTTAGCGGTGACGGTGCAGTGATGCCTGATATGGGAATGGAGGCTGTCATTTTGTCAGTGATTGGGGGGCTGGTATGCTTGTTGCATTGCTGGACAGGAAAAAATAAATGTTGAGTATTAATTAATAAAACCAAATAATTATGACCTTAGATAAGTTTACAATTAAAGCACAGGAGGCCATTCAGAAGGCACAGGAGATTGCCATGAGCTGTCAGCATCAAGCTATAGAGACGGGTCATTTGATGAAGGGCATATTGAGCGTGGATGAGAATGTGACTCCTTTCTTGCTGAAGAAACTGGAGGTGAACATTCCCAGATTGACTCAGCAGGTGGATGCGCTGATTGACAGGTTGCCAAGGGTGAGCGGCGGGAGCCAGTACCTGACGGGCGACGCCAATCAGGCATTGGTGAAGGCCACCCAGGTGGCCACGGAGATGGGCGACGATTTCGTCTCGATAGAACATTTGCTGATAGGTCTTCTGTCGGGCAAAGACGAGGTGTCGCACCTGATGAAGGACGCAGGCGTGAGCGACAAGGGTCTGCGGGCCGCCATTGCCGACCTGCGCAAGGGCAGCAAGGTGGGCAGCCAGAGCGCCGAGGATTCGTACAACGCCTTGAACAAGTATGCCAAAAATCTCAACCAGCTGGCCCAGGCCGGCAAGCTTGACCCTGTTATAGGCCGCGATGACGAGATTCGCCGTGTGCTGCAAATCCTTAGCCGCAGGACGAAGAACAACCCCATCCTTATCGGCGAGCCGGGTGTGGGCAAGACCGCCATTGCCGAGGGCTTGGCGCACCGTATTGTGAGCGGTGACGTGCCTGAGAACCTGAAGAGCAAGACCATCTATAGCTTGGATATGGGTGCACTGATTGCCGGAGCCAAGTATAAGGGTGAGTTCGAGGAGCGTTTGAAGAGCGTTATCCGCGAGATTAATGAGGCCGACGGCGAGATTATCCTCTTCATCGACGAGATCCATACCTTGGTGGGTGCCGGTGGAGGCGAGGGGGCCATGGATGCCGCTAACATCTTGAAGCCGGCACTGGCTCGTGGCGAACTGAGGGCTATCGGCGCCACAACTCTGGCCGAGTATCAGAAGTATTTCGAGAAGGACAAGGCGCTGGAACGCCGTTTCCAAAGTGTTCTTATAGACGAACCCAGCGTGAACGACACCATCAGCATTCTGCGTGGACTGAAGGAACGCTACGAGGTGCACCACAAGGTGCGTATAAAGGATGAGGCCATCATTGCCGCCGCAGAGCTGAGCAACCGTTACATCAGCGACCGTTTCCTGCCCGACAAGGCCATCGACCTGATAGATGAGGCGGCTGCCAAGCTCAGGTTGGAGATTGACTCGGTGCCAGAGGAGCTGGACGAGATAGAACGCCGTATCCGTCAGCTGGAGATTGAGCGCGAGGCTATCAAGCGCGAGAACGATACCGACAAACTGGCGCAGCTGGGCAAGGAGATTGCCGACCTCAGCGAGCAACGCAACCAGATGAAAGCCCGCTGGCAGAGCGAGAAGAGCATAGTTGAGAGTATCCAGACCGAGGTGAAGAACATCGAGAGCTACAAGTTCGAGGCCGAACAGGCCGAGCGTGCGGGCGACTACGGCAAGGTGGCTGAGTTGCGCTACGGCCGTATCAAGGAGGCCGAGAAGCATGTGGCCGACTTGAAGCAGCAACTGAAGGAGATGCAGGCCGACAACGCCATGATTAACGAAGAGGTGGATTCGGAACAGATAGCCGAGGTGGTGTCGAAATGGACCGGAATACCCGTAACCCGTATGCTGCAAAGCGAGCGCGAGCGGCTGCTGCATCTGGAGGATGAATTGCACAAACGTGTGGTGGGACAGGACGAGGCTATCAGCACCATCGCCAATGCCATACGACGCAGCCGTACCGGCTTGAGCGACGGCCGCAGACCTATAGGCAGTTTCCTCTTCCTTGGCACTACGGGTGTGGGCAAGACCGAACTGGCACGCGCTTTGGCCGAGGTGATGTTCGACGATGAGGACATGATGGTGCGTATTGATATGAGCGAATATCAGGAACGCCACAGCGTGTCGCGACTCATCGGTGCGCCTCCGGGATATGTGGGCTACGACGAGAGCGGCCAGCTGACCGAGGCTGTCAGGAGAAAACCTTACAGTATCGTCCTGTTCGACGAAATAGAAAAAGCCCATCCCGACGTGTTCAACACCTTGCTGCAAGTGCTTGAGGACGGTCGTCTAACAGACAACAAAGGGCGTACCGCCGACTTCAAGAACACGGTGATCATCATGACTTCGAACATGGGCAGCGACGTGATACGCGAGCGGCTGGAGGGCAGCGCCATGAGCGAATATGACCT
Source organism: uncultured Bacteroidales bacterium (assembly GCA_900317955.1). GTDB lineage: Bacteria > Bacteroidota > Bacteroidia > Bacteroidales > P3 > Colimorpha. Next base: position 37,164 of record ONIP01000002.1, on the reverse strand, counting down.
TGAGGAAACCAAAAAGGCTGTGCTCGAACTGCTGAAACAACAGGTAAGGCCCGAGTTCATCAACCGAATAGACGAAATTGTCATGTTCCGTCCTCTGACGAAGAACCAGATACGCGAGGTTGTGAAAATACAGTTGGCCAACGCCGCCAAGATGTTGGAGAAGAACGAAATCCTTATTTCTGCAACCGACGAGGCCATAGACCACCTTGCCACCATCGGATACGATCCCGCAATGGGTGCCAGACCTGTGAAACGTGTCATTCAACGCGAAATACTCAACGAACTGTCACGTCAGATTCTTGAAGAAAAAATCAAGACCAACGACACAATTATCATAGATGTGATTGACGACCAGTTTGTATTCTACAACCCGCAGAAGCGGGGTTGAAAAACTGACCTTAAAGCAAAAGGGACGACACAGCGCCGTCCCTTTTTTTATGTTGTTTTGTTGTCGAAAAGGTTTGCTGTTTATCCCCGAGCCTTTATTGTTCGTTTTTGAAGTCCTTCAACTCGATGTTGCCGTCATGGTAGACGGCGTAGTTGCGATGCATGAGCCAGTCGCCGACATTTACATAGGTGGATTTGTTGCCGTTGGGATCAAAGATTTCCCTTGTGAGCGGGGTGTGGCGGTGGCCGAATACGCAATAGTCAAACGGCTCGTTGGCAAGCCTTTGGCGGCAATATAGTACTATTCCTTCGCGGTCGTCGCCCTGGTATTCGAATATTCTTGGATTTTTTTTGATATGCCCTTTCCGGCTGTTGCGGCTCCAGCCCGTGGCCAGGCCAAAGGTCAACCATTGGGGCAGGAGGGAGAATAGTTTCTGGTTTATCCGGCTGCGGAATATGCGTCGCAGGCAGTCGTAGCGTTTGTCCAAATGCCCCAGACCGTCGCCATGACCTACAAGGAACCGTTTCCCGTCAAAGACCAAGACATCGGGGTCGCTGTGCATGGTAATGCCCATTTCTTCTTTCAGATAGTCGAACATCCACATGTCGTGGTTGCCGATAAAGAAATGGATGTCGACACCGGCGTCGGCCAGTTCTGCCATGCGCCCCAAAAGGCGGGTGTAGCCTTTGGGAACCACATGTTTATAGGTGAACCAGAAATCGAACATGTCGCCCAGAAAAACTATCGTGGCGGCATCGTCTTTCATCCTGTCGAGCAGCAGGCAGAGCTCCCGTTCGCGTTGCCGGGTGTCGTCGCCTGCGCCCAGATGGGCGTCGGTGATGAAATATAGTCGGCTACCGTGCATATTGGAAACGGGTGCTTTCCACTTGGTTTTTGAAACTCAGGGTGTGGGGATTGTCGGGCAGATATTCCTGCAAGCCCTCAAGCACGGCCTCGTAGAATTCAAAACTGTCCTTGGGGTTAATGAGCGGACGGTTGTTGAAAGGCTTGTACAGGGCGATAAGGGTGGCGAGGGAACCGAGGTTGTCCTCAATAAAGTTGACCACATAATGCTGTTGGTCGGCGAAGGCGTCGAGATAGAGCGAGTCCGTCACCTTCCGGGCATCGGAGTACTGAGCCTCAGTAATCTTTCCATCAGCAAGGAGCTGTTGGTTCTGCTGGTCGGCGGCAACGATTTCCTGAAGTGCCCGGCTGCCGTTGTTGGAGTAGTCCTGCAATTGCCACAAGAGCTGGGAGTCGGTCCCGCCTTTGATTCTGTAGGTTGTCGAAAGCGAGTCGTAGCATCCTTCCAACGTGATGGTTTCGCCCATGTCGGGCAGCACAACCACATAGTCTGCCTCGCTGGTGTGAATATTGTAGAAGGTTTTGTAGGGCATGGCATAGCGGAATTTGAAATGCCCTTTGCTGTCGAGCGTTATCGAGTCGAGGAAGAGCCGTGTGTCGGGAGTCATCTCTTCGATGTAAATAACTTTTCCGGCACCGCCCTGAAGGGTGCCTTCTATCTTGATATCGTTCTTGTTGCCGCACGAAGCCAGTAGCAGCAGGGTCGCAACGGCGGTGAGAATTCTTCTTTTCATGCTATTTATTCCGGTAAATAAAACATTCTGGCATTGGTTGTTAGGGCTATCGTCATTTCATGCAGTCCAGCATCAAGTCGGCCACTGTAAGCGCCGCCATGCTTTCTACGATTACGGGCAGCCGTGGGATGTGGCTTTTGTCGTGGCGACCTCCCGGGGCCACACTTGTCAGCGAACCGTCTTCCCTTCGGCATATCATCCCCTCGGGACGCGTCACGGGCGGGTGGAACCCCACATGAAACACGATGGGCATCCCGTTGCTGATACCGCCTTGGACACCTCCGCAGTGGTTTGTGGCCGTGAGGGTTTCGCCCTCTCCGCGGTCAACCCACTGGTCGGGGTACCGGTCAGGAGGCAACTGCCAGTCGCCAGCGTCCTGCCCCATCGCAAACGCACTCGCCGACGGGATGGAAATCATGGCGTAAGCCAATCTTGCATCGATGCGGTCGAAAACAGGATTGCCCGTCCCTGCGGGTACTCCGCGCACTGTGCAGGCCACGGTATAGCCCTTTGTCACGGTATGGAAAGATACCCCCTGTTCTTTGAGCCACAGTTTGGCGATGGCTCCGCCCACCACGCGGGCTGCCGTCTCGCGCCCCGATGCGCGTCCGCCCCCTCGGTAGTCTCTGTGGCCATACCGCATACTGTAGGTATAATCGGCGTGCCCCGGGCGGAAACAGTGGCGCAGGGATTCGTAGTCTTCCGGGTGGCAGTCGCTGTTGCGTATAGCAAAGGCTATTGGGGTGCCCAAAGTCTTCCCCTCATAAATGCCGCTGAGCCATTCCACATGGTCAGGCTCTTTGCGTTGGGTGGTCTCTTTCGAGGGCGTGTCGCCGTCGCGTCGGCGGTGCAACTCCTCATTGACAAAGGCATTGTCTATCGGCAACCCGGCAGGACAACCGTCGACGACACCTCCCACGGCTGTGCCGTGCGATTCGCCGAAGGTTGTCAGCCGGAACCTATTGCCGAACGTATTCATTCTTTTTTCTTATTTGCGAATAACCTGTATGCCGCTGTTCTGGTTGCCCTCAGAAGGGAGAATCTGAATCAGCTCAACCTCGAAAATAAGGGTGGAGCCGGGAGGGATGGTACCTACAGGCTGCTCGCCGTAAGCAAGGTTGTAGGGAATATAGAGCGTGTATTTCGAACCCTCGTCCATAATTTGCAGGCCTTCGGTCCAGCCGGGAATCACTTGGTTGAGGAAGAACTCGGCGGGCTGGCCGCGGTCGACGCTGCTGTCAAACACCTTGCCGTCAATCAGGCGTCCGGTGTAGTGCACTTTCACCTTGTCGGTAGGCTTGGGTCTCTTGCCGTTTCCTTTTTTCTCTATTTTATACTGCAAACCGCTTTTGGTCTGATAGACAGACTTGTTGAGCGAGTTCTCGGCCAGGAACTGTTTGCCTGCTGCAATGTTGTCGTCCTTTCCGGCCATCATTTTCTCCTGCTCTTCACGCTGGCGTTTCTCAAACTCCTGTTGGAAACGGTTCAGCAACGGACGTGTCATGGCGTCGGTCCAGGTGTTCTGTCCCTTGAAGCAGTCAATCATCGACTGTCCTGCTGCCTGGCCGTTGATGCCCAGGTTCTGTTGCAGCCATGTCTGATAAATATCCCTGCCGATGGCATACGATGCCGAGTCGGTGAATGTTTTCAGCTCTATTGGACGGTACATGTCGTTCATCTGCTGTTGCTTCTGGTAACTTGCCAACGTCTCGTCGAGGGTCTTCTTGGTTTGTTCGTAGGCATCAGCCTTCTGTTTCAACAGGTTGTAGTCGGCCTCACTCATGGTGACTTTACCGCGTTTAATCTTTACATCCTGTGCGGTGGCCGCAGCTCCCACGGCCAGCACTGCTAAGAGAATCAGTACTTTCTTCATGTTTTTATCGTGTTTTATATTCTCCACGCCCCTGATAGGGGAGGGCGGAGATTCTTTATTCTTTATGGGCTATTGTCCAAAAACTAAGAATTAAGAAATAAGAAACAACGTTCTTAATCCTTAATTCTTAGCCTGTTTATTTTTATTAAACTATTTGTATTCTTTGGGCTGAACGCCGTCAAGAATCTCCTTGCCGCAGATGGCGAGGGCAAGCATCTCGTTCTCGCCCTTGTAAACCTTCACGGGAGCAATCCAGCTCACGCGGTCGGTAATCATCTGCATCCAAGGCTTGCTGTAGGCAATACCTCCGGTAAGCAGGATGGCGTCTACCTTGCCGTTCACCACGGCGGCCAGACGGCTTATCTCAAGCGACACCTGATAGCAGAATGCGTCTACCAGCAACTGGCATTTCTTGTCGCCGGCAAGGGCTTTCTTCTCCACCTCGTAGGCGTCGTTGGTGCCAAGGTAGGCCACAAAACCGCCCTCAGCGGTGACAATCTTCTTGAGCTGGGCCTCGGTGTACTTGCCGCTGCATGCCACCTCAATCAGCTTGCTGGCGTTGATGCTGCCGCAACGGGTAGGGGAGAAGGCTCCCAGACCGCACAGTGCACGGTTCACTTCCACGCAACGGCCGTGCTCATGAATACCCACGCTCACGCCACCGCCCATGTGGGCAATGATGAGGTTCAGGTCTTCGTAGTGCTTGCCTAATTCGCGGGCATACAGTTTAGCCGTCATTTTCTGGTTCAAGCAGTGCCAAATCACACCCTCGTGCGACGGGTCGAGGTCGAAGATAGGATGGCCGGTAATCTTGGCATAGTCGGGACGTTCATCCACAATACCCGGGTCGGCGATATAAGCGCAGGGCAGTCCGATTTCGGTGGCGATAGAATCGCTGATCAGTGCACCCAGATTGCAGGCGTGTTTGCCCTGAATACCATCGTGGCACTCCTGTTTCATCAGGTCGTTCACACGATAGACGCCGCTCTCGCAAGGACGAGTCAGACCGCCGCGGCCCATAACTACTGCTATCTCGTCAGTGCCAATGCCATGACGTTTCAACATATCGAGGATGGCTCCCTTGCGGTAGTCAAACTGGTCGGCTACCTCGTGGAACTTCTGTATCTCCTCAATCGGGTGTGACAAGTTCTCGGTGAAAACTTCTGTCTCCCCCTCGTAGATAGCGGCCTTGGTTGAGGTCGCACCGGGGTTGATAACTAAGGTATATTTCTTTGTACTCATACTATGATTTGTTTGTTTTCTGAACTTATTTCGATACTTTTTTATTGATTTATCTTTACATATCGTGTACTATGACGTTTCCACTTCAAGTTGCAAAGATATGAAAAAATATTGACTTATTGCTATTCGGAGCAATCTTTTAACAAAAAAAACCTAAACCTCACCGTTGGCGGCCTCTTTTCAGCAGGAAAGGCATCAATATCTGATCCATTCCCAAACCAACGTCTACAGGTTGATAATCAATTCTGTATTGGATGGCATGACGCTTCAGGTCCGCTGTTTGTTTTCTCATTCTTTCACGATATTGCTCAGCAACCTCGGCAGGCTGAACCTTAAGCCTGCGCCCGCTCTCAAGGTCGATAAATTCGGTCGGCCTGTTGGCAAACGCAAAATCAATCTCTTGTCCGTAGTGGAGTGTGTGGAACAACAGCACTTCGTGCTTGCAATGGCGCAAGTGCCTCAGTGCATCCATCAGCGGGTCGTGGTCGGCAGGTTTTACCAGTGCGTCGGTAAAAATCACAACCATCGACCTCCGATGCAACCGCTCGGCGGTTAAGTGCAGTGCCTCCGTAATGTCGGTACCCTTGCCTGCATCTGTAACGTCCCTTCGCAGCTCTGCTTCCAGCAACTGCAGCAAATACTGCTGAAAAGCACGGCTGCTCCTGCAGTCGGTCTGCAGGTCTATCCCCTCGCTCAGCAACGACAGGCCAAAAGCGTCCCGTTGCCTTACCAGCAACTCTGTCAGTACGGCTGCGGCATAACATGCAAAAGTCAACTTGTTGGGATGCTGCCTGTTTCCCTGTCCCTCGGCGGGCAGCAGCATCGACCCGCTGTGGTCTATCACCAGCTGGCAGCGCAGGTTCGTCTCCTCTTCAAAACTTTTCACATACAGCCTGTCCGTGCGGCCATACAACTTCCAGTCGATATTGCGGGTCGACTCTCCCGGCGAATACTGCCTGTGCTCGGCAAACTCAACCGAGAATCCATGAAATGGACTTCTATGCAGACCGGCGATGAATCCCTCCACCGTCTGCCGTGCATAGAAGTCCAGCCACTTGTATCTTTCTAAATCTTCAAACAACTCTCAACTACAGCAGGGCGTCAATTTTGTCGGTGAGAGTACTCTTCTGCACAGCACCCACGCTCTTGTCTTTAAGCTCTCCGTTCTTGAAAAACAGAACGGTAGGCACATTGCGGATACGGAAACGGGCTGTGATAGAAGGACATTGGTCCACATCAGCCTTGCCTACGGCGGCACGTCCGGCATAGTCGTTGGCTATCTCCTCCACCACGGGGGCAAGAGCTTTGCAGGGTCCGCACCAGGTGGCTCCAAAATCTACCATTACAACGGCGTTGTTCTTCAAAACTTCGTCGAAATTCTCTTCTGTGATAGTGATTTCCATAAAAATAATGCTTTTTTATTCGTTTTTGATTCTGTTGCAAAAATACTAAAAAAAATCGGTTCCCCTCATCTTTTTCTTTATATTTTTTTTTACCAACACTTCACCCGCTGTTAATTTTTTTTCCGTCAACAGGTTGTGTGTGGATAACTGCCACTTGGTGGAAAATAGTTTCAAAAAGTGAATAAAAATATTTTGTCATAAAAGAAAATATGTGTACTTTTGCACTTTAAAAATAAAACAGTATCAATATTTAAGGCCTTTTCGACGGTCTGTGGCATAGACCATTCGCCCCTCTCCGTTGCAAAGCCCGCAAAACACCCGTCGGAGTGATTCCGCAACCACCGCCCATGAAACGACTCTTTTTATCGCTCGTCATCCTGCTGGCCGTCTCTTTCACGGCTTCCGCACAAATCCATCCCGTGGGGCAGGATGCCATCGACATGGCCGACCAGTTCGTCTCCAACTATGACAGCCTGCTCAATAGCTATCTCATCACCAAATATTCTTCCACTTCCCGCCGCCATCGTGCCAATATCAACACCGACTATGCCTTCGACCAAATTCCCGACTCTGTCATTGCCCGTCGCCTTGCTTCTCTCCACACTGTCATCCCCATGACTTTCAACCAAGAGGTTCGCGCCCACATACGGCTTTACCTCAACCGTATGCGCAACCGCCTCGACGTCATGCTCTCCCTCTCCGAATACTACAGCCCTCTTTTTGAGGAAGCCCTTTCGCGCTACGACGTACCCGAGGAACTGAAATACCTCACCATTGTCGAATCCGCCATGAACCCCCAGGCCACTTCCCGCGTGGGTGCCGCAGGCCTCTGGCAGTTTATGTACACCACAGGAAAAAACTATGGCCTCGAAGTCAACTCCATTATCGACGAACGCCGCGACGCCTATAAATCCTCCGATGCCGCCGCTCACTATCTCCACGACCTCTACCGTGTCTTTGGTGACTGGCATCTGGCCATCGCCGCCTACAACTGCGGCCCCGGCAACGTCAACAAAGCCATCGCCCGCTCGGGTGGCAAGCAGAACTTCTGGCAGATTTACCCCTATCTTCCCCGCGAAACCCGTGGCTATGTGCCCGCATTCATCGCCGCCACCTACATCATGAACTACTACCCCGAACACGGCCTCCATCCCAAGCGGGTGGTCATTCCCTTGCGTACCGACACTGTCATGGTGGAACGCAACATGACCTTTGCCCACGTAAGCAAATACATCGGAATCGACATGGAAGAACTCCGTGCCCTTAACCCCCAGTACCGTGTTGACTATATCCCCGGTCAAAACGGCTCCTACCCCCTCTGCCTCCCCACCAACAAGATGAACGACCTTATTGAGCATGCCGAAGAAATCTTCCGCGCCTCGGAAGACTCCCTCAGCAGCCAGCCGGTTGTCGTTGTTCCTGCCGAGGATCACCGTACCATCACCCCGAAACACTCTAAGAGAGACCGCCACAGCTCCGGCTCTTCCTACCACAAAGTGCGCCGGGGAGAAACCCTCTCTTCCATTGCCGCCAAACACGGCACCACCGTGCGCAATATCAAAAAACTCAACAACCTCCGCTCCGACCGCATCCGCTATGGCCAGCGACTCAAGGTAAAATAATCAATCATTATGAAAAAGAAACTTTTAGCGCTCTGGCGCATTGTCAAGAACAAATATGTGGCGGCAACCCTCATTTTCTTGCTCATTTTCCTCTTTTTGGGCGAGAACAACGTCATGGTAACAAACCGTCTGCAACGCGAAGTTTCTGAAATGAAACGCGAAATGGCCATCATCCGCAGCGGCATCGAAAGCGACAGCATTTCGGCCGTGTCGCTTTTCAACAACCCCGATGCCATCGAGGCCTACGGTCGCGAAAACTACTATATGAAACGTCAAAACGAGGACATCTTTATCATTAAAGACTGACGCCATCCATGCGCAAACACCTGTTTTATTTACTGCTGTGCCTTGCTACAGCAAGCCTTGCCACTTCGTGCGAAAGCATCAAACGCTTCCTTAATAAGGACTTGGAAGAGGAAGATTTCTCTATGGGAGAGCTCTATGTAGATGAATATGTGAAAGAGGTACCCTATGTGTCCACTCCTTCGGCCGAGGCGCGCCGCTCGGGCAACGTCAACGCCCTTGGAATAGAACGTGAACCCGGCGACAACGAAGAACTCTACAATGCCATCCAGCAGTGGATGGGAACTCCCTACCGATATGGTGGCACCGATAAAAACGGTGTGGACTGTTCAGCCTTCGTGGGTCATATCTATCGCGAAGTGTATGGGGTGGATCTACATCGCGTTTCCAACGACATGCAACAGGATGTAACCCTTATCTCCAAAAGCGAATTGCGCGAGGGCGACATCGTCTTTTTTACCAATAGCAAAGGCCGTGTGTCGCATGTGGGTATCTATCTTAAAAACGGTCTTTTTGCCCACTCCTCTACCTCGCGGGGCGTCATCATCAGCCGACTTGACGATAGCCACTGGCGCAAGCATTTCTACAAAGGCGGCCGCAGGCAGTAGGATACTATTCCAATAGCAGTTTCTCGGTGCTGGTGCCTTTTGGGGGCTCCGGTTTTACGGCATACACGCTGCAAGGCAGCACGTTCACATCTAATGTCATGCTCGTGGGGCGGTCTCTGTACTTCCGCCTTACAACAACTTTGCTCGAGTCTTTCACAGCGATGCTTTGCAAGACCTCCTCTGCCTCCCCTGTCACCTCACTGCCTTTCCCAATGCTCTTGAGACGAAATGCCGACTTGCGCAAGCAATGAAGCTGTCTGTTGCAGAAATGAAATACTACTAATGAGCCACAAAACCAGCTCCAAGTTCATTCGATTGACTTTTGAATAACGTTTGTTGTAAATTTGTTTTCCATTTCAAAACCGTAGTACAAATTCGGAACGAATGTATATGCAATGAGGAATTGGCGAGGCTGTGAGCCGCGTCGAGTAGAGGGAAAGGGGATGGCTGGAGCTATTTGGCGGGGTAGCCGAGTTCTTTGAGGAGGGTGGCTATGCGTTCGCGGAAGTCGCCTTGGATGATGATTTGGCCGTCTTTGGCGGTGCCGCCTACACCGCATTTTGTTTTGAGGGTGCGGCCGAGGGCTTGGAGGTCGTCGTCAGAGCCGACGAAGTTGTCGACCACGGTAACTGTTTTGCCGCCGCGTCCACTGCGTTCCATGCGCACATGCAGCCGTTGTTTAGCCGGGGGGAGGGTTTCGAGCTGCTCGTCGGAGTCGTCGTACTGGTATTGGTAGTCGGGGTTGGTGGAGTAGACCACGCCCACGGCATTACGGCTTTTTTTGTTTTTGGACATGGCTATTTCTTTTTTGGGAAGAGTTGGTTGCCGGTCATCTCGAGTTGGTCGCGTACCATTTGCAGTTGTTCGGAGGCTTTAGGTGAGATGAGGGCGCGTTTCATGTCGCGTTTGAGTATTTTAAGGCTGCGGGTGTGGTTGACGAAGTGGAGTTCGTTGCCAACGTTTTCGCCTTCGCCGTCAATGTTGACCCATTTGTCGACATTGCCGGCGACAAAGATTTCATGGGCTTTGAACATTTCGACGTGCTGGCTTAACTCAAAGTGGTTGGCGTATACGAGGGGACCTGTTACGGGGAGGTGTTCGAGAGGTATTTTGTCGACGATGCTGATGTCGATGAGGCCGTCGTCGAGTTTGGCTTGAGGAGCTACGGCGGCGTTGTAGCCGAACTGATTGCTGTTGGCGAAGGTGGTGAACCAGGCTTTGCGGTGTATCTCTTTGCCGTCGATGACGAGGGTGTATTCTTTTGATTCGTAGGTTGGGTATTCGCGAAGAATGAGGTTGAGGTAGGCGGAGAAACCGCGCATTTTGGCGGCTTTCATTAGGCGGGCGATGTAGGCGTCGAAGCCCACGCCGGCGATGCTGGCGATGTAGTATTTGTCGTTGAGGGTGATGGTGTCGATGAGTCCGGGGTTGTTCTGGTTGAGGACGCGGATAGCGAAGGCCGGGGTGAGGGGTATTTTCATACAGCGAGCAAGGCCGTTGCCACTGCCGCATGGAATGATGCCGAGGGTGGCGTCGCTGCCGTGCATGCCGGCTATGACGTCGTTGACGCTGCCGTCGCCGCCCACAGCGGTGATGACGTCGAAGCCTTCCATGGCTCCTTGGCGCGCGAGTTCGGTGCCGTGGTGTATGCGCTCAGTATAGCGCACTTCGTGGTCGTAGAGATCGTGGTCGAGGTTGGTGTTAAGTAGGCGTTCTATTTTTTTCTGTCTGCCAACGCCCGAGATGGGGTTGACGATGACGAGCATTCTTTTTTTCATGGGTTAGTGTATTTGGTTGTTGATGAGGCGATGGTTGTATTGCTGTACAATGGCTTTGAGGAGTTTGATGTTGCCGTTGCCTTCTTCTTTGTCTTGGCAGAGGACGGCAATGCCGTCGGGGGTCTCGAGTTGGTAGTAGCTGTTGCCGTAAGAGATTTGCCAACCGTAGTCGGGATTGCGGAAGGCACTGGTGCCGAAGCAGACGGTGTTGGCGTCGATGCCGAGGTAGTCGAGGAGGGTTGGCATAATGTCGGTTTGCTGCATGAGGCGGGGATAGACTTTGTGGCAGCTGTATTCGGGTCCATATTCTTTAGAGAGTACCTCTTCATACATGGGTCGGTAGATAATCATGGGGATGCGGTACCAGCCGTTGTAGTCGTTGTATTCGCGGCTGAGGCCTTGTCCGCTGTGGTCGGCGGTGATAATGAAGGTGGTGTTTTTGTACCAGTCGGTTTTGCGGGCGGCATCGAAGAAGAGGCGCAGGGCGTTGTCGGAGTAGGAGACTACCTGACAGAGGGGGTGGGGTCCTTCGGGGAACTGGCCTTTGCGTTCGGGCTGCATGGTGTAGGGATGGTGTGAGGAGAGTGTGAAGACTCCTGCGAAGAAGGGTTGGGGGAAGGTGTTGAGGCGACGGGCCATGAATTGGAGGAAGTGTTCGTCGAAGATGCCCCAAACGCCGTCGTAGTCGGAGGATTTGGAGTGGCGGTCGGCCATGTATTCGTTTTGTCCGTAATAATCGGAGAATCCCATGCGGGCGCAGAGTTTGTCGAATGACATGACACCGTTGTAGCTGCCATGGAAGAAGGCTGTGTGGAAGCCGTTGTCGCGCAGGATGCCGGGGAGTGCCCGGAGGCTGTCGTCGGCATAGTCGCTCATGGTAATGGGGAAAGGCATGAGGGTGGGCAGGGAGGCGAAGATGGCGGGAATGCCTTCGATGGATTTCTTGCCGTTGGCACGTCCTTGGTAAACGATTGAGTGTTGTGCAAGCGAGTCGAGGAACGGGGTGAATGAAGGCATGATGCCGTTGTTGTAGCAGCCCATGTATTCTTGCGAGAAGCTTTCGAGTACGATGATGACGATGTTGCTGTAGGTCAATTGCGATGTTGCAGTACTGTCGCTTTGGAACCATTGTCCAGCGTGGGGTCCCCAGCCTACATGGGCTTCGGTCAAGGCTTGGGAAATAGATTCACTGGGGGCAAATTTGGGGTTGAAGAGTTGGCGGGCACGGTCGGGGTGCATGAAGCTGACTTCTTCAAGGGTGCCACCGTTGAAGGTGCGGACAATGTTGTAGCCGCTATTGGTGACGAGGGCGCTGTTTTTGGCTTGGCAGTATTTGGTGGTGTCGTGCCAGTCGATGTTTTTGCCGAAGCCGCCGCGGAGGAGGAAGATGACTACGGCGACGCCGACGATGAGGCCGACGATGTCGTTGATGCTGTGGTTACGGTATTTGTTGCGGCCGCGGAGTTGTATTCTGGAGCCGAAACGGAGGGTGAGGAAGATGAGTAGGAATCCGAAGAGGGTAGAGTGCCAGTAATCGACGAGGAAGTGGGGCCAAAGGCTGCCCATGTTGCCGGAAATGCCGAGATATTGGAATATCTCGCCAGTGAGACGACGGTAGGTGTATTGGTAGTAGGAAGCATCGCAGATGTCGGAGATGATGATGAAGAGGACGGGGATGTAGTAGAGGAATATTTCGGTGAGGCGGTGGTAGTGTTTGTTCCAGCGGAATTTGAAGGGGAGGAGGTTGGCCACGAAGTAGGGAAGGAGGAGGCAGCCGATGGTGGCGATGCCGAAGATGATGTTGCCCCATACGATGCCGAGCCATTCGCTGAAGTCGGCGACGTGGAAGATACGTGTGTTGGCGAGGTAGAAGAATATCTGGGCGGCCAGGAGGAGGAAGAGGGCTAACCCTGCCTTGGTGAGAAGGTAGACGTATATGTTGCTGGTGGTGAGCCAGGTGCGTTTGCGTTGGGATGTCATTTGGGTCTGTAGTTTGATTGACTGAGGATTTTTTGTGCGTCGGCTTCTTCAAGGAGTTGTTGCATGGAGATGCCGGAGTTTTTCATGTAGCGGGAGACGATTTGCCAGCCGATGTAGTCGGTGGTGCGGGGTGAAGAGTCGCGGAAGGCGTTGGTTTTGGGAGCGTCGTCGATGAGGTTGTGGAAGCGCATGTAGTCGGTTTCAAAAAGTAGTTTGGTTTGCATGAGGTAGGCCCAGACGTGTTCTTCGTTGCGTTGCATCCATTCCATTTGGGGGGCGGTGTAGCGCATGAGTATCGAGTCGGGGGTGTCGGGAAGTGTTTGCTGGGCGAAGTAGATGGCTTTGCCTTCGGCAATCATGTAGTCGAGGAGTGAGAGTTGGTTGTTTTGCGGGATGGCGATGTGCTGACGGGCGATGGCGGTCATGCAGTCGGTGAGGAGGTATTGGCGTCGGCTTTGGTTGACGAGGTAGAGGGGTGTGTTGAAGTAGTTGTAGCGGGCGGTGTAGGGGAGGACGTATTGGTCGAGGGCGATGATGAGCTCGTGGCTGTTGCAGCCTACGCGCATGTCGTAATTGAAGGTGCCGGAGATAAAGGTGTAGACTTTGTCGTAGCGGATGGCGGGACAAAGCTGTTTGGCACGGGCGAGGGCGGTTCCGAGGCTTTGTGATTCAGCGGTCATGTCGCCAAAGGCGCTGTCGACAAGACGGTAGATGTCGCGCATGGTGGGATCTTGAACAAAGCCTTCGAGTAGAGCCATGAATTCGGGGTTGTCGGGCTGGAGGTTGAGAAGTTCGGTGTTGAATTCGGAGCGGTGTTGCGCGAGGGTTTGCGGCAGTTGTTGGGGGGGAGTGCTAAAAAGCACCTTGTCGAAACGGTGCAGAGGCACCGTTTCGACAGGTGATTGTTTGCAGCTTAATGTCAGAAGAAGACAGGCTGCTGCTATCAATGGGGGAAGAAGACGTTTGGTCACAGGGCTATTCTTAGTTTTCGTTGTCCTGTTTGTCTTCTTTGTTTTCGGCGGCTTCGTCAAGGATGCGTATTTTGGCCTCAAGGAGTGCGATTTGCTGGCGGGTATGCTGCATTTTCTTTTCGAACTCTTGTTTGAGGAGGTCGGCCTGTTTGCTGTTGGCGAGGAAACCGAGGTTGTTTTCCCAAAGTTTGAGGTCGGAGTTCATCTTTTCGATTTGGGAGAGGAGACGGTCTTTTTCGCTGTCGAGCGAGCCGTTGCTGAAGGAGTGGGAGCGTACGCGTTCGCGGAAGGCGTTCTCGTCGGCTTCGCGGGCGGAGATTTGCAGCTGTTGGAAGATGCCGTCGAGGAGGGTGCGGTATTCTTTCTGGATGCGGTCTTTCTCTTTCATGGGGACGTGTCCCACTTCGGCCCAGCGGCGCTGGAAGTCTTTTATGGCGTTGAGGTTTTCTTCTTTGTTGTCGCCAAACTGGTAGGCTTTGAGTTCATCGAGGATGGCAGTTTTCTTGGCGAGGTTTTCGTTCTCGCTGCTGCGGATGTCTTTAAAGAATTCACCTTTTTTGGCAAAGAATTCGTCGCAGGCGCTGCGGAAACGGTGCCAGATTTTGTCGCTGACTTTGCGGCTGGTGGGACCGATGGTTTTCCATTCGGCTTGGAGCTGGAGGAGTTCTTCGGTGGCTTTCTTCCAGTCTTCGCGTTTGGCGATGGCTTCGGCGCGGAGGCAGAGGTCTATTTTCTTGTTGTAGTTTTCGGATTGTTCGTCGCGGAGTTGACCGAAGTGGAGTTTTTTGTCGGCATAGTGTTTGTCGATGATGCCTTTGAATTGCTCCCAGATGGTTTCGTTTTGTTCGCGGGGGACGGGACCGATGCTCTTCCAGAGTTTGAGGAGTTCGTCAAGGGCTTCAGTGGTGTCGTTCCAGGCTTTGGTGGACTGGGGGAGTTGCTGGGTGAGTTCGGTGGCTTTTTCGATGAGGGCTTGTTTGGCGAGGAGGTTCTGGTCGAGTTCTTCCTTGCGCTGGTCGTAGTATTCGCGGCGGCGCTCATCAATCTGGTTGGCGGCGTTGTTGAAGCGTTGCCAGGTCTCTTCGTTTTGCTCAGTGGGGACGGGACCTATTTCACGCCATTGGTTGCGGAGCTCCTGCAATACCTTGAAGGCTTTGACGACGGAGGTTTCTACAATGAGTTCCTCGGCGCGTTCGCAAAGTTGGATTTTCTGCTCGAGGTTGCGTTTGAGGTCGAGCATGCGGAGCTCTTTGTTTATTTTGACTTTGTTGAAGAATTGTTCTATAAGGAAGTGGTAGTTCTGCCAGAGATCGTTCATTTGTTCGCGGGGAACTTCGCCGATGGATTTCCATTTGTCCTGGATGGCGTTGAACTCGTCGTAGGTTTGTTTGAGGGTTTCCTCGTCTTTGTCGATGAGGGTGCGGAGGTCGTCGAGGATTTGCTTTTTGGCTTCGTAGTTGGCGGCCTTCTGGGCTTCGATTTGTTCTTGCATTTTTTGACGGCGGGCGCGGTAGGTGTCGAAGGCTTTGTGGAAGGCTTCGGCGATGGCGTCGTTGGCGGGTTTGTAGTCGTCTTTGTCGCCGCCTTCGGCAAGGAAGGCTTCGAAGTTTTGTTTTTCGACCTCTTTGTTGAGCAGGTTGAATTGGTTGCGGATGGCGCTGGCACGGTTGCGGATGCGAGTAATGTCGTCATTCAACAGTTCGTTGAAGGCAGCGAGGAGTGCTTCGCGGTCCATGGAGGAGTAGTCTACCACGGGTTCGGACAGGGGTTCGCCGTTGTTGTCGGCAGGGGTGTCGGAGTCGGCAGGGGTCTGCACGGAGTTTTCGGCTTCGGGAGCCTCGGTGTTGTTGATTGTGTCAGAGTTGTTGTCAACGGGCTGTGAAGCGTCTTGTTGAGCAACGGGTTGCAGTGTGTCGTTGGAGACATTTTCCGCATTAACGGTGGCGGCTGCATTTTGATTCAGGTCTTCCATTATAGTGTTTTTTTTAGAATTAGTTCTGTAATATGAAGTTACAGACATTTAATTGGATTTGTATGCCTTAGTGGCAAGATGCAAAAATACGATTTTTTTTTGAATATGCGTTTGTTGTGAAATAAAATGCTAAAAATAGGGCTATAACGTATTATTCTGATGGGTGAGGAGCCCACGGGTGACGTTGCGGCGGAAGGCGACGAGTTTGTTGCCTTTGGCGGTTTGCGCACGGAGAGCGAAGGAGAGCCAGAGGATGAGTGTACCGCCCCATTTAACAGCCTCTTTGAAGAGGCGGTTGAGGTATTTCTTGCGGGAGATTTGAAGGGTGCGGTAGCGTTCGCTGACACCGATGCCGTAGGTGAGCCGGTTGAAGTAGTCTTGGGTTAGTTTGTGGGGAGGGATGATATGGTAGAGGATGGCGTTGGGGAGGTAGAAGAAGTGCATGCCGTTGGTGGTCATTTTGTCGAAGAGGTCTTTTTCTTCGGCACCGATGAGGCTGTTGCCTTTGCGACCGAGTTCGACGTTGAAGAGCCCGACGGTGTCGAAAACGCTTTTGCGATAGCAGGCGTTGCCACCTCCAGGGAAGGCCCCGCGGGGGAATTCGCGTTGTTTGTCGCCGAGGTAGAGTTTGCCGGTGATGAGTTGGCGTGTGTAGTGGGACATCCAAGCGGGTTCTTCAGTCTCATAAACAGGGAGGATAGGTCCGCCTGCTGCCACGGCGTTGGGATGTGAGGCAAAGAAATCGGCATAGGTGCGGAGATATTCCTTGTTCACCGTGGCGTCGTCGTCGACGTATGCAAGGAGGTCGCCCGTTGACTGCCTGATGCCGCAGTTGCGGGCATAGGAGAGCCCTTGGTTTGTTTCGATACAATAGCGGAAGGGGATGTCGGGGTAGTCGGACTGGAAACGGCGGCACTCGCTCTCGGTGGAGTCGGTGCTGTTGTTGTTGACAAGGACTATCTCGTACTGGTCGTGCGGATAGTCGTTGTCGGCAACGCTTTTGAGTACGTTATAGATGTACTTTTCGCGGTTATAGGTGCAGATGATGACGGAAATCATTGTTGAGGTGTTTGATTGGGTGTGCGACGGCGGTAAAGGAAGAAGAGGGCGGCAGCGATGACGAGGAGGGTGGCGATGGAGCAGATGAGGGTGATGTTGTCGAGACGGTGCATGGTGGGAGCCTCGTTGCGGAACTCGATGACGTGGTCGCCTTCGGGGATGACCATGGCGCGGAGGATGTAGTTGGCGCGGAGGTATTCGGCAGGCTGTCCGTCGATGTAGGCTTTCCAGTCGGGTTCGTAGTATATCTCGCTAAATATTGCCAACTGAGGTATGCGGCTGTGGCTGCGATAGGTCAGTGTGTTCAGGTCGGTGGGATGCTTGTGCTCCATCACGATGGAGGCACTGCTGTCCACACCGTTTGCCGCCATGCCGTCAATTACCACTTTGGGCAGCCCCTGCAACTTGTCGCCCATCTCAGCCACATTTATCACGGCACACTTGGCGGGATTGAATGGTGCATAGGTGGTATCGATGTCGCTCAGCATCAATATTTCGTCGTTGGCGTTTTCTGCACGGCGTATGGATTGTACAAACCAGCAGTTACCCAGTGCGTCGGGGTTGCGATGCACCTGCCCGTTGTTCGTCACAATATAGCGGGTGTTGAGCATGTTGAGAACCTTCATGTTGATTTGAGGACCGATGTAGAAGTCAATGAGGTCTTGATAGCGGCGCAGCTTGGCGGCACTGTAGCCGCCGACTTGGTTGTGGAATGCGGAGGGTTTGGAGTCGTTGAAGGTGTTGACTGCGAGGTTGAGGACACGGTAGTCCTGGTCGTTGAATTGGGCTGCTTGGGCGTCGATGTCGCGGTCGTACTGTGCGGGCTGCATTTCGAGAGCTCGAGCATTGCGGACGTAGTTGTCGCTGTTAAGATAGCGGCTGTTGACACCTTGAAGGTCGATGACGGTGAGGAGAGCCAGGACAGCGATGACAGGGAGGACGGCTTTGGGTTTTGCGGTCCAGCGTTTGAGGTAAAGGAAGAGGGTGGCTGCGGCAAGGAGTATGAAGAGTATGCTACGCCAGGAGTCGCTTGAGTAGAGGTCTTTGCGGTCTTGGATAAAGATGTTCTGGATGGAAGCCCATTGGTCGCCATATTGACGAGCCATTTCGTTGTCGGCACTGCCACTGAAACTGAGGTTGCCGCTGAAAAGAAGACCGAGGAGGATGCAGCCGACAGTGGTGCCTGCCGAGATGTAGAGTGCACGAAGGAGACGTTTGCTGTCGGCATCGGTGCGGCAGGAGGTGGCTTCTTTAAGACCGAGGACGGCCATGAAGACGGCCAGTACGTTGGCAAGGACAAGACTCATGGAAGGAGTGCGGAATTTGTTGTAGAGGGGGAGGTGGTTGAACAGCCATTCGTTGAGCCCCATGAAGTTTCGACCCCAAGAGAGGAGGATGGCAAGGAGTGTGGCAGCAAGTATCCACCAGCGTTCGGGGCCGCGCACTACGAGCATGCCAAAGAGGAAGAGGAAGACGATGATGGCACCGAAGTAGACAGGGCCGCTGGTGAAAGGTTGGTCGCCCCAGTAAAGGGGTACTTTGTCTTGATGAAAATTGGAGAAAGAGGCACTGGTTTTGCTGACTGGTTCGATGCTGCCGCCACCGCGGGCACCGGGAACGAGGAGTGTGTAGGTCTCGCCAATGCCGTAGCTCCAGCTGAAGGCGTAGTTGATGTCGAGGCCATTGTCGTTGGAATTGTTGTTGCGGGGGAATTCTTCACCGTAGATGTCTTGGGGAGAGACGGTGATTTCGCTGCCTCCACGCATGGTGTATTGCATGTATTCCTCGTTGACGAGGAGATGGCGGATGTTGCAGGCCAGGGCAAGGAGGACGGCGACGACGAGGATGCCGGTAGAAAGAAGGAATTGGGGGAAGTATTTGTCCTTGAGAGAGACGATGGCATAGGCGATGCCCATGAAGAGACCGGCGATGGCGGTGTAGAAGGTTATCTGGATGTGGTTGAGGGCAATTTGGAGACCGAGAGCGAGGAGGAAGAGTATGCCGCCCCAGATGAGCATGCGCAGAGCCTTCTTTTTGTCGTCGCGAAGGCGTCCGGCACCTTTGAGGACGAGGAGTTCGCCTGCGAGGACGGGGGCCATCATGGCCATGGCCCAGGCTTTGGTGATGTGTCCGGCCTCGATGATGATGATGTTATAGCTGCCAAGGCCGAAGGCCAGACCGCCAAGGAGGGCAAGCCAGGGACTAAGACCAAGGGCGACGAGGGCGATGTAGAAGCCTAAAAGATAGAGGAACATGACGCCCATGTCGTTTTGGCGACCGAACACCTGAAGGGAGAGGACATTTTTGAGGGGAGTGAAGACAGAGTGCTGAGGGCTGTTGGTGATTTGGTAGCCGGGCATGCCACTGAACATGCTGGGGCACCAGGTGGAATAGTCGCCGGTGGCTTGGTGATAGTCTTTCTGGGCTTTGGCCATGCCTTCGTATTTCTGGAGGTCGCCTTGGGGAAGGGCTTTGCCTTGCAGGATGGGCATGAAATAGATGGCAGAGATGGCAAGCAGTACGATTACTGCAATGACGTGGGTGAGGATTTGTTTTTTGTTATTCATGATGATTCGTTTTTTCTTGTCGGGGATGGATGGTGATGGCGAAGGAAGAGCGGAGAATTAGTGGGATTCGTTGGAGGGGGTGTTGACCACAGGATAGGAAATGCGGGCATGGTAGATGCTGAGCATTTTGGTTTTGAGCATTTTGCGGATGCGGGTGATGTCGCCGAAGGTGAGGTTGCAGTTTTCCAATTGGTTTTGGCTGATTTTGCTGTCGACGATGCGGTCAACGAGTTGGTTGATGGATTGGCTGTCGTGGTCTTTGAGACTCTTGCAGGCGGCTTCGACGCTGTCGACAATCATGACGACGGCAGTTTCGCGGGAGTAGGGGGTGGGACCAGGGTATTGGAAGTCAGCGATGTTGAGGGGCTCGTCGGGATGCTCGTTGACCTGTTTGGCGTAGAAGTAGCCGGTGACGGTGGTGCCGTGGTGTGTGCGGATAAAGTCCTGAACCGAAGGCGGGAGGTGGTATTTTTTGGCCAGCTCGAGACCTGAGCGGACGTGCTGGATGATGATGGAGGCACTTTCGCGGTAGTCGAGTTCGTCGTGGGGGTTGAAACCGCCGTTCTGGTTTTCGGTGAAGTAGAGGGGTGCTTCGACTTTGCCGATGTCGTGGTAGAGTGCCCCAACTTTGGCAAGGAGGGCGTTGCCTCCAATCTCGTTGATGAGATCTTCGCTGATATTGGCCACCTGCATGGCATGCTGGAAGGTTCCAGGAGCGTTGCGGGAGAGTTCGCGGAGAGCAGGGTTGTTGGTGGAGGAAAGCTCCATGAGGGTGAGGTTGGTGGTGAGTCCGAAGGCGCGCTCAAAGAGGTAGATGAGGGGGTAGGAAAGGAGGGTGAGGAGTGCGTTGAAGAAGAAGACGAGGTAGCGTCCGGCGGTGATGCCGTTGAGAGTGCTTTCCTGACTGAGGACACCAAAGGTATAGATGAGTGCGTAGGATAGGAATATGACGCCACTGACGAGGAAGAATTTGCTACGGTTCTCGAAGTTGCGGACGGCGACGATGGACATCATGCCGGCAATGAGTTGGTAGAAGATGAATTCGAATGGGTTGGGGACCATGTTGGCCAGGATGATGATGGTGGTTACATGGACGTAGAGGGCGACGCGCATGTCGAAGAAGACGCGCATCATAATTGGGACAATGCAGAGCGGAACAATAAGGACGAGGTCGGGGCTTTGGTTGGAGACGAGGGCAGTGAGGGCGGACATGAACAGCACAAGCACCATGACGAAGGTGACACGGCGGTTGTCGTCGAGTATGGGGTGGCGCGTATTTTTAAGGAACATGTAAAGTGCGATGAAGGCGATGATGCAAAGCATGAGTTGACCAGCGTAACGGCCGAGGGGGTGATAATTCTGTAGGAAGAGGTTGTCGTTTTCGCGTTCGAGTGATGCGATGATGCGGGCAGTTTCGGCAGAGACGGTCTCGCCTTTGGCGACGATGCGCTGCCCTTGTTTGACGACACCGGCGGAGGTGGTAAGCTGGGAGATGCGGGAGTCGAGTTCGAGTTGGGTGCGGTTGGCGTCGTAGATGATGTTAGGTACGAGAATGCTGTCGCGAAGGAGACGGTTGGTTATGTCGATGGTGTTGATGTAGTCGGCCACAGTATGCTCAGAGCCGATGTTGCCGTCGAGGAGTATGAGGGTGTGGTGTTCGAAGTCGGGGATGTCGCTAGGAGTTTCGATGTAGCCGATAGAGTAGATGCTGTCGATAGTTTTGCGCAAGGCGCGGAGGTTTAGTTCTTTGTGGTTTTGAGCCAAGAGGGAGAGTTGTTCGGTGGCGCGGTTGTGGGCGGAGGGGTCGATGTGGTAGTAGAGGGTTAGTTCGGCTTTGGCTTTGTTGGTTTGCTGTTCGATTTCGGCAGGGGTTCTTTGCACGGGGAAGTCGAAGGGGGCAACGAGGTCGTCGTTACGCCAGATGCTGCCTTGGGCATAGTCGTAGTGGTTTCCATGGCCGGAGCTTGGGAACATGAGTGGAATTAGAGCGGAGGTGACAAGCATGAGTAGCAGTTTGGTCAGCAGCGGCAGGTGCTTGACAGTGGCAAAGATTATATTCTTCAGTTGCATGAGTGTTATGCTTTTACGTTATGTTTAGGCGTTGATTGCCTGTTGGATTTAAAAATGCAAAGATACAACTTTTTACGGAGAACCTTTGCGAATAGTGTAAAAAAATGTCAGATAGTATATTCTTCGGGGTTGCTGAGATGGCATTCGAAGAGGGTGAAAACCTCTCTGAGGAATAGTTGCAGTTTGTCGAGATAGGTGTGCAGTCGCTTGGGCATGGTGTCTTCTGGACCCAGATGGAGAGAGGTGACAGGGGAGCGGTTGTTGCCTGAGAGGTTGAATGTTGCCGTTTCGAAAACGCCTTCGCGCAGTTGGTTGGCAAGAACCCAGTTGTGGTGGAGCAAGAGTTCGTCGGAAGGGGGTTCTGGTTGCTGGATGGAGAGGTCTTCGTAGATTTTTTGTTGGAAGGCCCAGGCGTCGATACCACGTATGAGGAGCATTTTCTCGTAATAGTCGAATGGGGCGGAGGCAGGCGCGTCGGCGGGATGTTCAAGCAAGACGTATGAAAGGTGCAAGTCGTTATGGTGGAATATGAAGCAAGGGTAGGAGGTGATGCCTACTACGAGGTCGTCGATGCGTGTGAGCGAGAGCCTGTAGGCTTGGTTAAGAGCCGTGGCGAACTCGCAATTGGTGAGTTGGGTATTGAACATGACGATGGCGGTCTCTTTGAAGGAGAAGAGCGGATTGTCGAGATAACGTTGGGATGAGTGCATAGTCGGTTATGGTATTTGAATTTGAGGATTGAAAGGATCGGGAGCGGAAAAGTCGGGGCGATAGCAGGCTTGGGCTTCAAGGTCTTGAACCCAACCTCGGTGAAGACCTGTTGAATAGAAATGATTGGTGACTTGCTCGTATTCGGCAGGGGTGAGGGTACGGTTCAGTTGGTCGGGGAGGTTGTTGCATGGCGGAAAATATTGAGCCATGAGAGCAATATGGAGCGATGTGGAGAGGTCGGCCAGGGTATTAAGCACGTCGATGCTGTTTTGTACCTGTCCAGGGAGGACGAGGTGGCGCACGATAATGCCGCGGTAGGCTATGCCGTTATCGTCGGTGGGGAGGGCGGAGCCTTTTTGATAGTACATCTCGCGGAGGGCGGCAAGAGCCACGGAGGGATAGTCGGCGGCGTGGCTGTAGCGCAGTGCCAGCTGAGGGTCGGCATATTTAAAATCGGGCAGGTAGATGTCGATATAGGGGGCGAGGTTGCGAAGGGTTTCGACGCTGTCGTAGCCGCCGGTGTTGTAGACTGTGGTGGGGAAGAGGTTACGTCGGTGCAGTTCCTCGACGATGACAGGGATGCTGTCAGCGTAGTGGGAGGGGCTGACAAAGCCAACTATGTTCTCGGTGGAGGGAAGAATCTCGGCGACGCGGTCGACGATGGCCTTGACGCCTTTGTAGGGCGGATCGGAAGCGAGGGTGGAGCGACTGATGTCACGATTTTGGCAAAAGATGCACTGAAGGTTGCAATGGGAGAAGAAAATATTGCAGATGCCGCGCTGGCCGCTGATGGGAGGTTCTTCGCCGTGGTGAATACAGATAGCGGAAGCCTCGGGTTGGGCCGGGGCGTTGCAGAAGCCAAGTAGTGTATTATCAGAGCCGTTGGCAAAACGGTTGGTGGTACATTGTCGTGGACAATTGGTGCATTTCATGATGCAAAAATACAACTTTTTTCTGCATTTTAACAAATAATTCAAAAAATATTCGTATCTTCGCAGACAGCATTGAATAATATAATAAACATTAATATTATGACAATTAAAGATTTAGAACCAAAAGAATTGTGGGGTAATTTCTACAACCTCACTCGTTGCCCCCGCCCCTCGAAGCATGAAGAGGTAGTGCGCGAATACCTCGTGAATTGGGCAAAAGAACGTAATATTGAGTGCCGCGTGGACAAAGTCGGCAACATCATAATGAGCAAACCCGCCACTCCGGGGATGGAGAATGTATGCCCTGTAGTGCTGCAGGCTCACATGGACATGGTTCCGCAGGCTCGTGCAGGTAAGGAACACGACTTTCTGAAAGACCCCATTGAGACCAAGATTGTGGACGGATGGGTGTATGCTTGCGACACCACCCTTGGTGCCGACGACGGTCTTGGAGTAGCTGCCGCCATGGCTGTGCTGGAAAGCAAGACCATCAAGCACGGTCCTATCGAGGCTCTTATCACCACCGACGAAGAAACCGGTATGACAGGTGCTTTCGGTTTGAAACGTGGTGAACTGAAAGGACAATACCTTCTGAATCTTGACAGCGAAACTGAAGGTGAACTGTATGTTGGATGTGCTGGCGGTATCGATGCCACCATCACAATTCCTTACGCCACCGAAGCTGCTCCCAAGGACTATTGTGCCATGCGTCTGATTATTGGCGGTCTGAAGGGTGGCCACAGCGGTATGGAAATTAATACCGGTCGTGCCAACGCCAACAAACTGTTGTTCCGTCACATCCGTTGGGTCGCCGATTGTGGCATCCGTCTCATCAACGTGGATGGCGGCAATATGCGTAATGCAATCCCGCGTGACGCTATGATTACCTTTGCCATGCCGAAGGCACACAAAGAGTGCATCGTGGCTGAACTTGAAAAGGTTGCCGGCTGGGTGAAGAAAGAAATTGGTCGTGTGGAACCCGATTTCTTTATGAAACTGGAGCCCGTACGCATGTATCCCAAGGTTATTACTGAGGCTGATACCCAGAAGATTATCAACACAGTTATGATTGCTCCCAATGGTGTTATCCGTATGAGCAAGGATATGGAAGGCCTTGTAGAGACCTCCCTCAACCTGGCCATCATGAATACCAACGGCAAGAACTTTACCATCAAAGCTTTGCTGCGCAGTTCAGTTGACTCGGCCAAGGATGCTCTTGCAGAACGTTTGGTGTGCTTGGCAGAATTGGCAGGTGGCAAGTGCCAGTTGACCGGTGCTTATCCCGGATGGAAACCCAACATGGAAAGCGGACTTCTCAAAACCATGAAACAGACCTACAAGAAACTTTATGGCAAGGAGCCTGCCGTGGTTGCTATACACGCTGGTCTTGAGTGCGGACTGCTCGGTGGTAAATATCCCGACATGGAAATGATTTCGTTCGGTCCCACATTGAACAGCCCCCACAGCCCTGACGAGCGCGCCAATATCGAGAGCAGTAAGAAGTTTTTCGATTATCTGGTTGCCGCTCTTGCCGCCATGCCCAAAGTAAAATAATTTTTCTTACGGAAGAAATAGGATTTTTCAAGAAATAATAGGAATGCCTACAATAGGAATGCCTACGTTTCTTTTAAAACTTCTAAAATAATAACTTAAAACAACAGAAATGATTGCAAAAGAACTTTTAAACCCTCGCAGCATTGTTATCTGCGGTGCTTCAAGCGACATACACAAGCCTGGTGGAAAGGCGTTAAAAAATCTCTTGGAGAGTAGTTTCAGCGGTCCCGTGTACGCTGTCAACCCCAAAGAGACCGAAGTGCAAGGCATTAAGTGCTACGCTAAGGTTGAAGACCTTCCGCAGGTTGATTGCGCTATCCTTTGCATTGCTGCCAAGTTCTGCGCCCAGACCGTTGACGTGTTGACGCAGCAGAAAGGCACCAAGGGATTTATCATTGTGAGTGCCGGTTTCTCTGAAGAGAATGCTGAAGGTGCTGCTATCGAGAAGCATATTGTTGACAGTATCAATGCTGTGGGCGGTTCATTGATTGGACCTAACTGTACAGGCTTCCTTAACACCAACTATAGTGGTTGCTTTGACACCCCCATTCCCAAACTTGACCCCAAAGGCGTGGACTTCATTACTGGTTCGGGTGCTACCGCTGTGTTCATTAAGGAATACGGCATGACCAATGGCCTAAAGTTTAATAGTGTTTGGGCTGTAGGTAACAGCGCCCAGCTTGGTATTGAGGACGTGTTGGAGCATTTGGACGAGACTTTCGACCCCGAAAAGTCGAGCCATGTCATCATGCTCTATATGGAAAAAGTAGGAGACCCGCAGCGTCTGCTCAAACACAGCCGTAGCCTTATTAATAAGGGCTGCCATATCGCTGCTATTAAGAGCGGTGGCAGTGCTGCCGGTAGCCGCGCCGCTTCGAGCCACACTGGAGCCTTGGCTACGAATGACGCAGCTGTCGATGCTTTGTTCCGTAAGGCTGGTATCGTCCGTTGCCAGAACCGTCAGGAACTGACCACTGTTTGCGGTGTATTCATGTATCCTGAAATCAAAGGCAACCGTTGTGCTGTAATCACCCACGCTGGTGGCCCCGCAGTTATGCTGACCGACGTTCTGAGCAACAACGGCATTGAGGTGCCTAGCTTGAAAGAACACCCCGCCAGCCCCGCACTGCTCGAAAAACTCTTTGGCGGCTCTTCAGTGGGCAACCCCATCGACTTCCTCGCCACTGGTACCGCTGAGCAACTTGGCTACATTATTGACACTGTGGAGAACGAGTACACCGACATCGACTTTTCGGTGGTTATCTTCGGCTCGCCGGGATTGTTCTCCAACCGCGAGGTTTACGCTCTCCTCGACGAGAAGATGAAGACCTGTAAGAAGCCCATATTCCCTGTTCTTCCTTCCATCATCAACGTGAAAGACGAGATTCAGGAGTTCATCGACCGTGGCAACATCAACTTCCCCGAAGAATGTGTCCTTGGAAATGCTATCTGCAAGGTTTACAACACCCCCAAACCTCAGCCTGAGAATGTGGAGCAGCCCGCTATCGACGTGGCTCGTATCCGCAAGACCGTAGATCGCTGCAAGAACGGCTATATGGAAATCGCCGACTACAACGAGTTGCTTGATGCCGCTGGCATTAGTCGCAAGAAGAGCGTTGAGGTCTCCAAGGTTGAAGATGCCATTGCTTTCGCCAAGGAAGTTGGTTGCAGCAAGGATGTTCCGCTGGTGATGAAAGTTGTCGGTCCCCTGCACAAGAGCGATGTGGGCGGTGTTACTCTCGGTGTGAAAGATCTCGCCACCGTCGAGAAGGAGTTCAACCGACTCATTGTTATCCCCGAAACATACGCTGTCGAGATGTACCCCATGCTTGACGGTACCGATGTTTATATCGGAGCCATCAAGGATCCGAAGTTCGGACATCAGATTTTCTTCGGACTGGGCGGTATCTTTATCGAAGTATTAAAGGATGTTCAGAGCGCACTGGCTCCCATCAGCGCCGCCGAGGCAAAAGAGGCTCTCACCAAACTTCGTGGATACAAGATTCTGCAAGGTGTTCGTGGGCAGGAGGCTGTTAACCTCGACCTCTATGCTGACCAGATTGCACGTGTAAGTGCTCTTGTCCAGGCTGCTCCCGAGATTGCTGAGATGGACCTCAATCCTCTTCTTGGCAATCCTCGCTACGTCACCGCTGTGGATGCCCGCATCCGCTTGGAGAAGTAGTCTGTTTTTTACTATCAATAAAACGAGGGTGTCTTTTGGGACGCCCTCGTTTGTTTTTGCTTGTTACGTAGGTGGTTATTCCTCTTTGAATGGCTCGTATTTGTGCAGCCAAGTTATATTGGCTTGAGGGTCTTTTGACGTGTTGAAAGGCCCCATGGGTACGGTACCATCGTAATGGGGAAGCGTCGCTTCCCAATTTGAATAATACAACTCTATTTCAGCGTTGCGTCTGTTTACTAATCCTTTCAGGACTTTTTTGCCACTGTGTACCCATTTGGCGAATTCATCTTTTATGGTTGGGTCGTCAGGGTTTCTGTTGACCTTTTTCAATAGAGTTGATTTCCCCAGGTTCATGGCACCTAAGTTGTAAGTAAAAGATGTTAAAGCATCTCTCTGAAAGGGGTTGATTTTGCTGGTGACCAGTTTGTCGACAGAGTTTTCGTATGATTTAATCATAACTTTCAGCAATTCTACTGCCTCTTCCTTTGATTTGAGTTTATCGCCTTCTTTTACTTTTGTTCCGTCGGCATAGCGTGTGGCACCGTAGCCTATAGTCCAAACACCAGCGGGGCATTTGTATGCATTAAGTCTGCAGCCCTCGAAATACTTAATAAGTTCAAGTCCTTTTTCTGTCATGGCTATATGTTTTAGGTTTGTAATTGTTTATTGATTTGCAAAAATACATTTTTTTTTCGATATAGAATGGGTTTTTTAAGAAAAATAAATAAAATCCCACATATTCTCGGGCTTTGAAAGCACTTAGATGTTGTACTGGAATGTATTAAGATGGGCTCTATTAATCCGATTTCGAGAGCGATTATCTTCGACGCGCATGGGGATGGGTACAATTTCCCCACACTAAACACCGTAGGTGTGAAGTGTGGGGATAATAGGATTGTGTGCCTTCGGAACACTAAATTAACGCATTACATATATTTTTGATATTATAATACTTACTAATGATTTGATTCCTTTTTGTTGGACACCAATGTATTATAGTTATCTTTGCTTTGTCGGAGTAAGCAGGTAAGCTGTGTTAACTGTTATAAAAAAGAATTGCGTTATTGTGTAAGCGTGTTGCCGTTACACAATAACGCAGTAGCACAATATGTGCATTCAGATTAGTCGTCGACGTGGGTGACGCGGCCTTGCATGTCGAACTGTATTTCAAGTCCGTTGGTCAGTTTCACCTCATAGCCGCCGCGCATCTTCTCACATTTGATGATTAATTGTTTGGGGAATCGGTTCACGACATAGCGTGTGATGTTTCCCGGCACAAGGGTTACTGGTAGGCCGTCGGTACATTTCATTTCTTTCCAAACGCCTTTGGAGTCGAATTCAATCATGGTGCCGTCGCTAAGGAGAACTTCATATTCCCGTCCATCGATAAAGGCGAAGTCAATTACGCACGAAGGCCAGTGCTTTTGAATTAGTTCCGTGGCGGCTTTTGGAAGCTGTGCAGGGTCAATTTCTTTTTTTCTGTCGCAGGCATAGAGGCTGCTTCCCACCACAACCAATGTCAAAAAGGTCAAGATTAATTTTTTCATAATAGTAATTTTTTTAGGTTCGTTTTGAATATTGTTTATTTCGTAAATTTCAGTGCCATGGCGGTGCTTTGGCCTGCGGGCATACCGTTTAGGAACACCTGGCGCAGGCGTGTGTGCAGGGTCTGTCCTTCGAGGGGGCTCCATCCGCATTTATACAGCAGGCTTTTAGGGGTCACAACTTCCTCTCCCGGTTCGAGAATGGCCAGGTCGGCATAATACCCTGGGCGGATAAAGCCGCGGTTTTCAATACCGAATATCACGGCGGGGTTGTGGCACATCTTGCTTACAATCAGTGGCAGCCATTCTTGCATCACCTCCTCGTGGTCGTCGCGCTCGCAGGCGGCAGGATTGAAAAAGCCCTCCATCATCATCTGCAGCGAATGCTGAATGCTGGGGATTCCTCCCGGTGCATCGAAATAACGCTGTTCTTTCTCGGCTAATGTGTGCGGGGCATGGTCGGTGGCTATCGTGTCCACCACACCGTCCATAAGACCGCCCCAAAGGCCTATCCTGTCGTCGTTGCTCTTGATGGCGGGATTGCACTTTATCTTATTGCCGAGTTCGGCATAGTCGCGGTCGTCAAACCACAGGTGGTTAGGAGTCACTTCGGCGGTAATATTCTTCTCTTCCACGGCCTTGTTGCTGAACAAGGACAGTTCGGTGGAAGTGCTTATGTGAGCCACATGCAGGCGGGTGTTGTACTTGCGGGCGCGTTCTACAGCCTTGTAAGTGGATACAAAGCAGGCCTCGCGGTTGCGAATCTTCGGGTGAAGGGAGGCGTTTTCGCCCTCTTTACCGGCAAACTCCATCTTGTAATTGCGCAGATTGGCCTGTATTATGCTTTCGTCTTCGCAGTGGGCAACTATCAGTTTGCGGCTTTCGGAAAAGAGTTTGTCCAATACATCGGCTTTGTTCACCAGCATGTTGCCAGTGCTGCTGCCCAGAAACAGTTTGATGGCGGCATAGCGCAGCGGGTCTATTGCCAGCAACTCGTCGATATTGTCGTTGGTGGCACCGAGCATAAATCCGTAGTTGACTGCGCTTTTTGCGGCGGCAATCTGTTCTTTCTCTTCCAGCAGGGCGAGGGTGGTGGTCTGCGGATTGGTGTTGGGCATATCGATGACCGAAGTCACACCCCCCGCGAGGGCAGCGCGGCTCTCGGTTGCGAAGTCGGCTTTGGCGGGGAATCCGGGGTCGCGGAAGTGCACATGCGTGTCGATGACGCCTGGCAGTACATAGCATCCTTTTGCTGAGAAAGTTTGGGGATTGTGCAGGCTTGCAGCGTTCTCGACGATAAGACCGTTGTGTATAAATAGGTCGCGCTGAGTCAGTGTGCCTTCGTTGACAACGGTGCCGTTTGAAATGATGTAGTCCATTAGAATTTCTTCTTCGCGCCCCACTGGCGGGCAGCCACGTAGGCGTCGGCGGAGTTGTTGTAGATGGGTTTCACCACAAACTGGCCGGTGTGGTCAATACAGCCCCAACGACCTTCTTCTTTGGCGGGAGCCACGCGGTTGTTCCATGTGTTGATGAAGGGTTTGGCATCCTCCAAACGGGGCAGGATTACCCATTCACCTTCAAAATCTACGTATCCCCAGTGGCCTGTTCCAGCCTCTTGGATGGGGTAGAGCCAATGTCCCAGTTCGGCTTCTTCAATGCCTTTCTGGTTGTCGTCCCACTCCTTGCCGGCTTTTGCGGCCTCGCTTGAGAGAATGAACACGGGTTTTGACAGCAGGCGTCCGTCCTCGTGGATGCTGGCCCAGAGGCCGTTCTCGCATTTTGCGGTAGCGAAAAGACCTGTATCATTGGGGAAGCGTGATACTTCGAGGAAGGTAGGCTGGATAGCCCAGGTACCGTCGGCTTTCACCCAACCCCACAGGTTGGTGTCGGTGCGCATTTCGGGAAGGCGCCATCCATCGAGGTCGCGGCCGTGCTCTATCTGCGACAGGGCATATACACAGTCCTCTTCCTTGCTGAAAATAAAATCGCTGATAACGTTGCCGTCGCGGTCGATATTGCCCCAGCGGCCACCTTTCATTGCCTGGGTATAGATGTAGTTGTGTTCGCCTGCGAACTGGCGTATCAGGGAGTACTGCGGTTGTACTACCCAGCGGCCAAGGTAGTTGACAATGCCCCATTGGTTCACATTCTTGGGGTTGGTGAGGGCAATGCGCCATGTGTCGTAATGGCGGCCCACTATCCACTGGTGTCCTGCCTCCTCGGCGTCTTGTTGGTTTTCGAAAATGTTGTTGATGATGAGAATGCCCTTGGCATCGATGCAGCCCCAGCGGCCTTCCATCTTGACGGTGGCAAAGCTCATCGGTTCTTCTCCGTAGTATTTGCCGGCACCTTCGTAGGCGGGCTCATATTTCCACTGGCCATAGTAGTTGACAAAGCCCCACTTGTGGTCGGCGGGATTCTCGGCGGGGTAGATCCATTTGCCGGGTTCTTCGGCGGAATACCAATGGTCGCCGGCTTCTTGGGCTTCCTCCTGGGTGCGGAAGATGTTGCGCACAATCATGTTCCCGCTTTCGTCGATGCAGCCCCAACGGCCGTCATATTTTACTACGGCAAATTTGCGGTCCTGATGCTGGAATGCAAAGGCCACCTGATAGCGCGGGGGTATCTGCCAGATGCCGTTACTGTTTTTGTAGCCATACTTCATGCCTATGTCGTCAAAGGCTAACGTTTGTGCTAATGCGCTGCCTGTCAGCATGAAAGTAGTTGTTAGAATCAAAATGAATCGTTTCATATTCGTGCTATTTCAAAGTTGCAAAGATACGTTTTTTTTTTTGATTATTAAAAAATATATATCATCTTTAATTTGGTATCGTCGTTGCTGCCTGTTTATGCACTGGTTTGTGGCGTTTTTTTTGCGTACTTGGGTGCTGTATTGCTTTTCTTGACTTTTGTATATGTTCGGTCATTTTTCTTGCATATTACTTTTGAAAAACTGTTCTTTTCCAGAATCGGAGTGGAACAGGAATGAGAAGGAATTGTGGAATAAGTATGGTTGGGGCGAAGGAGGGGCGTTGGGGCAAAAAATGTTGCGGAATGAATTATTTTTTGTATTTTTGCAGATTGAAAAATGTATGTTTTAATAGTTTCAGGATTATGAAGTATTTATTACGTAAACATTTCTTGGCATTTGCCGCCGTTGCTGGATTGGCTACGGTTTTGTTGCTTTCGTTCACGGTTCAGACTTCCCCGCGCCATGCTTCGGCAGGCAACGGAGTGTCGGTTCAGCAGGTTGACGAGGAGTTGCTTGTGGGGGTGAAGTGGCGTTTGACCAATTTATGGGACATTACCGACAGCCTGCCCGACAGTCAGGGTTATACGTGGTCGGCGAAGACTTGGATAAAGTTTAACCAGAATCAGACTGTGGTGGGGCGCGGCGTGTCGAACGATTTGCACGGCCGCTATAGTCTTGAGGAGGATTCGGTAAGTTTCAAGATTGGTGTGCTGACGTATGCCAGCGACCGCTGGGGCTATGAGAAGGCTTTTCTGAATGTGCTGAACAATAATACGTTTAAGTGTGAGGTGGATTCGGCAGAGTTGAAGTTGATTTATTCCGACGGGAAGGTCCTGAAGTTCGAGCGCATGGATAAATGACGTTTTAAGAGGGCTCTATTAATTTGTTTTCATGTGGCGTCCCAGTCGGGACGCACTGCGTTGCTATGGATAAACACCGCTATTAGTACGGTGTTATTCATATCTCACTCATTTGGAGTGATCAATATAAGTTCTCTTTAGCATGGCGTAAGTTTGGTTTTCCGATTGTTTTTGTTTGGCGCGTCTAACGAGATGGGTCGAGACGTGGCGGTGGGTGATGCCGGTGTGGCACAAAGAAAAAAGGTATCTTGCTTGCCGGTGAGGGGGGTACAAGATACCTTTAATGGTCGGATTTGTATAGATTGCTTGGCGGTGAAGAGACCCGTTTGGAGCGAATCTACAGCTAATGCCGAGTGTTACTTTTTCTTTTTGCGGCTGTCGAAGTATATCATTCCGGCAGTCCAAAGGAGGGCGCAGAAGAGTGCCCAGAGTGCGCCATTCATAGACTGAAGAAGAGTTCGCGGTGGCTATTCCAGTCGCTCATTAGTTGACGGAAGGCGGGGTAGTCGGTTTTGTTGATGAGCGCTTTGCGCAGGCGCAGGCTGCGGGTGATGAGCAGTCGGTTCTTTTTCTGCTTGACGATGATGTTGATGCTGCCGACATTGTTGGTGTATTCAATGTTGACTTCGCCTCCGATGAGTTTGGCTCCTTTGGGGAGGGGGAGGGTATAGTGGTAGAATTCGCTGGTTGCGGAGGTTTGGACGTCGCTTTGGCGGTGTGGGGTGAGTTTGGCGGGGTCGATGCGGATGCCTTGCTGTTCGACGGGGAGGGTGATGCGGACGTAGTTGTCGACGATGGTGTCGGGTTTCCATTCAAGAGCGCGGTCGATGTAGACGGGTGCTGAGGCCACGTTGGCTGCGTCGGCTTTTTCGCTCTCGGTGAGGAGGGGAGTTTTGCTGGAGGCGTTGAGGCGGTAGTTGTTGCCGTTGATGGAGACTTCAACCTCGAGGGGGCGGTCGCCAAAGACATTGAGGCTATTGTCGACGATGGTTGCGCGGAAGCCAGCTTGGTTGAGCATGGCTGCGAGGAGGCCGGTTTTGTCAAGGAGTGTGCCGCAGTTACTGTTGAAGACTTCGGCGGCGGGGGTCATGGCGTAGTTGACACGGGCGAGGTCGACGGGGTTGAGTGTTACATAGTCTACTACCCAGTTGCGGATAGCAGCGGCATATTCTTTGCTGTCGGAGCATTTGAGCGAGGAGAGGAGTGTGGCAGCGTCGGGGAGGGATTGCTCGGCGGTATAGGTGGGTTTGGCGCCGAGTTGGAATTCGATGTCATAGTCTGTTCTGACAGGCATGTAGGGTTCGTTGACGGTTTGGGGTATGTTGTTGTGGACATCGGTGTGGCCGTCGGCGTAGCGTATTTCATAGCGTTTGACGGGGCAGTCCTGGTTGAGGTTGAAGCGTTCGGCGAGGAAGGAGGCGCGACGTTTGAGGGTGTAGTCGAGGACGATGGTGCAGTTGTATTCGAGGGCAGTGTGAACGATGGCCATTTCGCGGAGGTCGTTGAGGCGGCCGCAGTTGGCGCATTCGGAGGGAAGTTGGAGAACGAAGGCGTTCTGCGGGGTGTTGACTTTGGTGCCGTCGGGACGGATGGTGTAGCATTCGTTGATGGTGAGGGTTTCGAAAGCGGGGTTGTAGGTGATGAAGGTTTCGCCCTTGTCGGCGTAAGCGGTGATGGCACGGTTGCGGAGGAGCACGATTTCTTTATGGAAACGGAGCTCCATGGTGCTGTCGCTATTGACTTTGTAACTGCGGCGGATGAGGTTGTACTCAGCGTCGGGTTGTTTGGACTGCGCCATGGCGATGGTGGCGACGGCCAGCGTTATGATGGTGAGGATTATTTTTTTCATGAGTGAAATGTTGATATGATTGTGTGACAATAATGGTTATTGGTATACTTATTTGGTGAGAATGACGGGAGTGGAGGCTAATTTCTGTTGGTTGGCGACGGCCTGGCGGAAGAAGGGCCAGTCTTGTGGGTCGTAGACGCGTTTGCCGAGGAGGGTGCTTTCGGCAAAGGTGAGGGTGTTGCCTTCCATCCAGTATTGGCAGCCGAAGCTTGCGGCGGGGTTGGCTACGCCGTTGACAAAGGGGAAGTGGAGTTGTTTGTAGGCCGTGGGGAGGGTGATGGTTTCTTTGATTTCGACGAGGCGAGAGCAGGCGTCAGCAAAGGGTTGGGTGCGAGAGGTTGGAGCGGTGTCGAAGGAGAGGTGGCTCATGGCACGGCTGTAGAAGTTGCGGGCTGAGAGCGGAGTGAAGACGAGGGTGTTTTTGTCGACAACGGCATAGTTGGGGATGGAGAAGAAATAGGTGATGGAGACGGGTTGGGAGAGGTATTTGTCGTTGTCGGTGTGGGAGATTTTGGAGATGCGGGCGGAGGGGGCTATTTTGAGGAGTTCGTATTCGAGGTTGCGCATCCATTCGTCGGTGCGGGAGCTGAAGACGCCGCGGACAGCTCGGTCGCTCTGGCCTTCGGCGGTGATGGTGATTTGACCGGCGAGGGTGCCGTCTTCACCGATGGCGGTGTTGGCGGTGATACGGACGTAGTGGTTTTCGGGAGCGGAGAGGGGGGTGTAGGCGAGGTCGGCGCCTTGGGGGAGGCCGATGAGGTAGCCTTGTTGCTGCTCGGCGCTTGACCAGAGCTCACGCACGTTGGGCACCCAAGTGGGGTCGAGCATCTCGAAAGAGCCGTCGCGGTGTTGTACGGCGCAGACACTGTGGTTGAATTGGTCGGCGGGGATGCGGTCGATGCGTTCGTGAGCCATGGTCATGGCAGCATAGGCTTTGAAGCCGGCGGCGCGGAGCATGGTTACGAGCATGCCGGCTTTGTCTTTGCAGACTCCGCAGCGGTCGGTGAAGTTCATCTGTGCGTTGTGGAGGGTGTAGCCTTCGCCGGGTCCCATGCTGATGCCGGCATAGCGGATGTTGTCGGCCACCCAGTGGGTGAGGATGGCGATGCTGTCGTGTTCGTTGGTGGCGGAGGCGAGGAGTTCGTTTACTTTGGCCTGTACTTCGGGAGTGGGGACGAAGCTGCCGTAGTCTTCGTTCACATTGTAGAACCAGACGGATTTGGCCTGCCAGTCGGGGCTGGTGCTGAGGAGGAGTTTGGGCTGGATGTCGTTGTTGGCGAGGGCGCGGGGTTCGCGTTTGAGGGGGGTGATATTGTCTTTGGTGAAGGTGTAGACGGTGCGGTCGCCTTCCACGGTGCTATCGATGGAGACGTTGCATTGAGGGGAGTTGCCGCAGTTGTAGAGAGCGAACCGGAGGTTTTTGTTGGTGAGGACGCTGACTTGGTAGACTTTCTTGTTGACGGGGTTGTCGCTCCAGAAGGGGACAATGTCGTAGAAATGGCCGCGCATGGGGGGGATGTATTTGTCGTCGTTGTCTTCGGCGAGGAGGGCGTAGGTGAAACCTTTGCGGTAGGTGACGAATTCGATTTCATCGCCGGGGTCGAGGTGACCTATTTCGACCATTTTCTGGCTAGCACCCCAGTAGATGAGGCGAGCAGGGGCGACGTAGTCATAGACGCGCAGGAGAACGTCCTCGGTGGTGCCGTCGAAATGGTGGAGGAGAACCTGACGGAATTCGACGTAGGCAGAAAGGGGGTCGTAGTCGACTTTGACGGTAGCGAGGTCGCGGCAGCCGTCGAAGTCGTTGGCGCGGATGCGCTGATGGTTGATGACGTGGCTGAGGCCGGATTCCTCCATGACAACGGAGGTGCTGTCGTAGAGGACAGTTTTGTGCTGGGCGTTGACGGGGAGTGCCAGGAGAACCAGCACGACGGGGATGAGTAGAATTTTGTGTTTCATATTGTGTGTATATTTTATACTGTATTTCAAAATGCAAAGATACGCTTTTTTTCTTGAATTAATGGCTTTGGATTGCATGGAAGAATAAAAAAATGTATTTTTGCATCTTGGTTATGAAGAA
Source organism: uncultured Bacteroidales bacterium (assembly GCA_900317955.1). Lineage (GTDB taxonomy): Bacteria > Bacteroidota > Bacteroidia > Bacteroidales > P3 > Colimorpha. Next base: position 1,263 of record ONIP01000002.1, on the reverse strand, counting down.
GTATATAGTTGTCATATTACTGATATTTACGGTATTGTGCCCTGAAACAGGGGGTGCACAGGTAGTTGATTCGACGTCAAGGGAGAAGAAAAATGTTTTTGTGGAGGCGTGGGGATGGTTCAGCCGATGGCGAGAACGTGCCCAGACCAAGGGATATGAGCCGGGATATGTGGAATATCCGCGGGAGCATCCATGGCAAGCCAAGTTGATAGGGAAAATGGCGTTGACGACTATCTCGATGCACATGCCGTTTATGACGGACAAGAACAGTTATTTTGACTTGGAAAATACAACTGGGTTGTCGAGCAAGTTGTCGGCGGGATTGTATTACCGCGGCTGGGGATTGAGTTTCGGACCCAGATTGAGCAACAAGTCGGATTTGTATTTGAGTTTGTCGTCGTACGGAAGAGCGTTTGGGTTCGATTTTAAGTTGGACAATTTCCGGAGGCTTCACACCAGTTTGTCGTGGGTGGACAATGAGAACAAGGATGGCGGGACAGGCAGGCTGCCGGGTTTGAAAGGGCCGGAACTGATCTTGCTTGAGTTGAACACTTACTATGTATTTAACAATAAGAAGTTTTCGTATGCGTCGGCGTTGTCGCAAACCACATGGCAGAAAAAGAGTGCAGGGAGTGTGATAGCGGGGGCATCCATTTTTGCCTCTTATCTGGGTTTTGACCATGATTTTTTTGGACAGATTCAATTTCCGACGCCTTATTATGCCGATACGCTGAATGTGCTAAGCTGGAATTTGCTTGTAGGCGTGGGGTATGCATATAACAAGGTGTGGGAAGAGGGGAGATGGATGCTGCATGTGTCGTTGCTGCCGATGCTGCGCTGGTCGTATTTCAACTCGGTGGAGATCGGCCCTAACGGAGAGTTGTCGTCTTGGCCCACAACTGAACGAGAGTCGTTTACTCAGATTCGAAACGAGATATATAATTATGCCGAGCAGGAGCATTTTTCGTTTTCAGCGATGGCACGACTGGCAGGGCTATGGAATATTAACGAGCGATGGGTGGCCGGAGCGGTTTGCATGTTGTCACATTACTGGGGTGGCGCCCATGACGGTATGAAGTTGATGACTTTTGATAGTTTGATGATGATTTATGGTGGGTTCCGCTTCTGAGAATGTATTTAAACAGTATACTATTTTAATTTAAATAAATATCTTTGGTTATGAAAAGCAAGATAAGAAAATGCATGGTTGGACTAATTGTTCTGACGATATTAGGGGCAGGTTCGGCATCAGCACAGAGATTT
>ONIP01000009.1 GCA_900317955.1 uncultured Bacteroidales bacterium | reverse complement strand
AAATCTCTGTGCTGATGCCGAACCTGCCCCTAATATCGTCAGAACAATTAGTCCAACCATGCATTTTCTTATCTTGCTTTTCATAACCAAAGATATTTAGGTGGGTTCTATTTATTCACTTTTTGGTCATCCAAACAGACAGAACCCATTAATCTGCCAGACAACCGTTGTTTAACATTCGATTTTCATCAGCCGTTTTCTCGCCTCAGCATACGAACAAGTTCGTCTGCATTCGGCTTTACGAAAACGTTCGGTTTACAAGTGCAAAGATACGACTATTTTTTCATTTGACAATAAAATATTTATCACTTTTTTGCTAATTGAGACAATTATTTGACATTCTTTTTATTACACCGTTATTAAAATTGATTGATATTTCTTAATCTGCACCAGTCTGCGCATGTTGTAGACAAGGTTTGTCAGTGCTATGTTGGCTTTTGCCCTCACCATTCCCACTCCACGGAATACCAAACCTCCCATTGTCTGTTCCATGAATCCGAAGACATGCTCCACGCGGCTCCGCACTTTCGACTTCTGGCGGTTGTGCTCCTTCTGCTCCTCCGTCAACGGATGGCCTCTCGTGCCCTTCTCGCAGATTATCGGAGGAGTGTTTTCTTTGTCAAACAGCCCAACACCTTGATTCCTACTGTATTTCATAGATGCTGTATTTTTCTGTTAATACTGCAAAAATACGAAAAAATACTAATATAACCAAATGAAAATTAGACGTTTAATTTATAGAACTCCCCTTTATATATTATTCATCTGTTTCTTTCTATCTGCAAAAATACATTGCAAAAATACATTTTTTTTCTCATTCTTTATCTGTCAACCATAAAAAAAACTCCACACTATCAACAAACCCCACACTCAACTGCGTCAGGTGTGGGGTTTATTCAATACAGTACTTTATCAAAGTACTACAGACAACTTCTAATAATTATTCAAACATATCATTGCATGGTACGGATAATGCTCTTTTTAAATCCCAAATTATCATTCATAGTCGTGAATTCTTGACAATCTCACATGTTTCTTTTCTCCACATATCTCGCGTATCAAAAGTATTTTATTATACGTGTAATACGTGTGATACGTGGAGACTCTTGTGTATTACATGGCAATTCATGTTTAACATTCAGTATTGATTATCATGAATGTCCCTTTCAGTGACAATTATTAGAGGTTGCCCTAATCTTTCACTTCTCAATTTTCACTCATGGTCTGCTCTATCTCTGCCACTGTCTTCGGAATAGGCTTGCCAAGAACACGGCAGCCATCGGCTGTAACCAACACGTCATCTTCAATGCGGATACCACCGAAGTCTTTCCACTTCTCGAGTTCATCGAAATTAATGAAATCTTTGTTGGTGCCCTGACCACGCCATTGGTCAATGAGAGCAGGTATGAAGTAACATCCGGGCTCGTCGGTGATAACAAAACCCGGCTGCAAACGACGACCGCAACGCAAGCTGCCAAGGCCAAACTGAGTACTCGGACGAGTCTCTTCGTCATAGCCTACATTAATCTGACCATAGTTCTCCATGTCGTGGACATCAAGACCCATCATGTGGCCAAGCCCGTGAGGCATAAGCAAACTGTGTGCACCGTTTGCAACAATATCATCAACATTGCCACGAAGTATACCGAGGTCTTTATATCCCTGGGCAAGTACACGGCTGGCCGCAGTATGCACCTCCTGATAGGTAATCCCGGGCCGTGTTACACGTATGGCTTCCAGGTTGGCATTCAGAACTATCTCGTATATTGACTTCTGCCTGTCTGAGAAACGTCCGCCAACAGGAACCGAACGGGTAATATCCGAGCAATAACTCATCTCTGTTTCGCATCCCGCATCCATCACCAGCATTCGTCCAAGTTCAAGCTTGTGATTGTGGTTGTGGTTGTGGAGGGTTTCCCCGTGTATTGTCATAATAACAGGAAACGAAACAGGCCCGTTCCCTTTCCATGCCTCTCCCTGCATAAATCCCGCCAACTCATACTCATAACGTCCCGGCATAGCCATCTTCATTGCACCTACATGCATATTGTATGCAGTGGCAATAGCCTTTTCAATTTCTGCAATTTCCTCGTCGCTCTTTATACTGCGCTGTTTCACACAGGCAAGGATGAGCTCCATCGAAGAATACTTCATCACGGCATCAAACTTATAGCCGAGCAGCAGACTCAGCTGTCTTTGATTATCTGCACGGTAAGGAGGAAGATAATGAATTCTCCGGGTCTCACCTATGGTTTTGGTGCAGAGTTTTTGAAGAGCGGCAAGGTCTCCACTCTCTGTCACGCCTACCGAAGCAGCAAGCTCCTTGACACTGGGCAGTGGACCTGTCCAGATAACATCGTCAATGTCATAATCATTGGCGAAAATATAATCCACGCCGTTGTCACAGTCAAGCACTCCAACGAGGTCTTCCCTCTGAAGACCAAAGAAATACAGAAAGGTACTATCCTGTCTGAACCAATAGGTGTTATCGGGATAATTACATGGTGCTTCATGGTTTCCTTGAATGATTATCAGACCATGTCCAACGTCTTTTCGTAACTGCTCACGACGAGCAATATAAGTTTCTTTTCTAAACATATCGTTTTATTTTATTTGAAAATGCAAAGATACGAAAAATTTTCGTATCTTTGCAGCCCAATTAAAAAAATATTTCTATATGAAACAAGACCAATTAAAACACAACCCAAACCGTCTGGTGCAATTCCTGCAAAAACCCATGTGCGAATTCACCAAGGCAGATATCCTCAAGGTCATCGAGGAATTTGAAATCGAGATGATCAAGTTCCGCTACATGGCGAACGACGGGCGTCTCAAAACGCTAAACTTCGTCATCAACAGCATGGAACATGCCGACGAAATCCTCACAAGCGGCGAGCGCGTCGACGGCAGCAGCCTCTTCCCCTTCTTGGAAGCCGGTAGCAGCGATTTATATGTTATCCCCCGTTTCCGTACCGCTTTCATCGACCCCTTTGCCGACATCCCCACCCTCGACATCCTCTGCAACTTCTACACCAAAGACGGCGAACCTTTCGACATGGCTCCCGAATACACCCTCGCCAAAGCCGGCAACGAATTCCGCAAAACCACAGGCGGCATGGAATTCGAAGTCATGGGCGAACTCGAATACTACGTCATCGCCCCCAAGGAAGACCAGTATCTCACCGCCGACCAACGCGGCTACCACGCCTCTTCCCCTTTCTGCAAATTTGAGAATTACCGCACCGAAGCCATGAAACTCATTGCCGAAAGCGGCGGCCTTATCAAATACGGCCACAGCGAAGTAGGCAACTTCTGTGTCGGCGACCTTATGTACGAACAAAACGAAATCGAATTCCTCCCCACCACCCTCGAGGATGCTGCCGACCAACTGGTTATCGCTAAATGGATTATGCGCACCTTAGGCTACCAATACGGCATCACCGTAACCTTTGCCCCAAAAATCACTGTCGGCAAAGCAGGCAGCGGTATGCACATTCATACCCGCATCAGCAAGGACGGTAAAAACATGTACGTCGGCGAAAACGGCCTTACCGAAGTCGCCCACAAAGCCATCGCCGGTATCCTTAGCCTTGCCGGCTCTCTCACCGCCTTCGGCGACACCAACCCCACCAGCTATTTCCGCCTGGTTCCTCACCAGGAAGCTCCTACCAACATCTGCTGGGGCGACCGTAACCGCAGTGCCATGGTTCGCGTACCCCTCGGCTGGACCAAAGGCAGCGGCAATATGATGGCTCACTGCAACCCCCTCGAGAAAAACTCCGACGTCGACTTCAGCTACAAACAAACCATCGAACTTCGCACCCCCGACGGCAGTGCCAACGTCTATCTGCTCCTCGCCGGCATGACCGTTGCCGCACGTCACGGCTTCGAAATGGAAAACGCCGTCCAGTATGCCAAAGACCGCTATGTTAGCGTCAACATCTTCGAACACGAAGATGTCCTCAAGCGCCTCGACGTTCTGCCCGACAGCTGCGCTGCAAGCGCCGACCTCCTGGAACGCGACCGTGCCATCTACGAAGAAAAAGGCATCTTCGCCCCTGCTCTCATCGACGGCATTATCAAAGACCTCCGCTCCTACAACGACCGCACCCTCCGTGCAGAAATTGGCACCAACCCTCAAAAAATTCTCGAACTCGTCGAATCTTTCATCCACTGCGGTTAATCCAACTTCACTGAAAAAAACAAATCCATTTTAAATAACTCATTTATTAATCAACAAAAACTTAAAAAAATGAAAAAAACATTGTTTGTGGCCTTTTTGGCCTGCATTACCATGATGTTTGTGTCATGCAAAAAAGAAAAAACCTTGAACGGCACCACCTGGAAGGCCCAAATCGTTACCACTGAAGACATGGGAGAGGACCAAATGGAAGCCACCCTCACCACCACCCTTGACTTCACACTCAAATTCATCGATGCCTCCAAAGCTTCCATGACTATGACCTCCAGTGCCACCGCCACCATGGGCGGCCAGACCATACCTATTCCTGACATGAATGGCACCATTACATCTGACGCAACCTACACCTTTGATGGCGAAAAAGGAACTCTCACCGGCGTAGATGAAGAAACTGGCAAGCCCGAAACCATTCCTTTCACCTACAACAAGAAAGACAACACCATCAAAATGTCCGAGACCGAAGTCGACGAAGATGGCAATCCTCTCACTATCGAGTTGGTTTTCAACGAAGTGAAATAATGTCACCCCTCTATCTGCTTATCGGCGGCAACCAAGGCAACCGCCAACAGATAATAAACAATGCGACAAACCTGATACAACAACGTATCGGGTTTGTCGCTGTTTCTTCTCATATCTACGAAACCGAACCCTGGGGCGACTTCCAAGACCCCAATACCCAACCGTTCCTCAACATCGCCCTCCTTGTACACACCAACCTTACCCCCCTCCAAGCCCTCTCCTCAGCCCTCCTCATCGAAAAAGAACTCGGCCGCCAACGCATCGGCCTCCCTTCATCCAGCAACCTCCGCACCTACTCCTCACGCCCTATCGACATCGACCTTATCTTCTTTGGCAACCTCGTCATCAACACCCCCACACTCACTCTCCCTCACCCCCGCATGCACCTCCGACGCTTTGTTTTGAAACCCCTGTGCGACATCGCACCCGATTATATTCACCCCTTATTCAACAAAACATTAAACACACTCCTTTCCGAATGTACAGACCCTTGTTCCTGTTCCTGCTATTGCTGAGCCCCGCCTGTCTTTGGGCTCAACACACCGTCAGCGGAACCATCACCGACCAAACATCCGGTGAGACCCTTATCGGTGCCACCATCCTCGACACCCGAAGCGGCAAAGGTACTACCACCAATGTCAACGGCCGCTACACGCTCACCCTCAAAGGCTCCGAAGCCGTACTGCGCATCACCTTCGTCGGTTACGAACCTATCTACGACACCATCTCACTATCCTCCAACACTATACGAAACTACGTTCTCAAGCCCAGCATCACCCTCAGCGAAATCGTTGTCACCGCCGAACGCGTCAACTCCCGCGAATCTTCACAAATGAGTGCCCTCGAAATGCCCGTTGAACAACTCAAAGCCGTCCCCGTCCTCTTTGGCGAAGCCGACATCATTAAAGCCATCCAGCTCCTCCCCGGCGTCCAATCCGGTAACGAAGGCACCGGCGGCATGTACGTGCGTGGAGGCGGCCCTGACCAAAACCTCTTCCTCCTCGACGGCATCCCGCTCTACAACGTCAACCATCTCGGCGGCTTCTTCTCTGCTTTCAATGCCGACGCCGTCAAGAACGTCACCCTCTTCAAAGGCAGTTTCCCCGCCCGCTTCGGCGGACGGCTCTCCAGCGTCCTCGACGTTACCACCAACAACGGCAACGACAAAAAAATCCACGGCAACGTCTCCATCGGCGCCATCTCGGCCAAATTCAACCTTGAAGGTCCCATCGTCAAAGAAAGAACTACCTTCTGCATCTCCGCCCGACGCACCTATGCCGACTTCATTATGCGTCCCATCATCCGCAAACTCGCCACCGACATCGACGGCAAAACCAAACTCGTGGCTGGCTACTACTTCTACGATGCCAACGCCAAAATCACTCACAAATTCTCCGACAAAAGCCGCCTCTACGCCACCTTCTACATGGGCGACGACGATGTCTACACCCGCATCCGTACCGAAAGCAGCCTCGCCGAAGACCAATACCTCGACTTCCGCAACAACTGGGGCAACACCGTCGGCGGTCTTCGCTGGAACTACGTCCTCAACCCTAAACTCTTCATGAACCTCTCACTCTCCTACACCGGCTACTCCAACAGAATGATTGCCGCCATCGAAAAACTTGCTTACATCACTCCCGACAGCGTCCAGCAATCCACTATGAACGGCGACTATATCTCCAAAATCCACGACCTCACCGGACGTCTCGACTTCTCCTTTATCCCTACTCCCGAACACGACATCCAATTCGGCACCTACTATACCAACCACACCATCATCCCCAGCGTCGCCAGCGGCAGCATCGACTACTTTGACCAAATCCAAATGGACGACCCCTTTCGCATGGAAGCCAAACTCCGCGACGACACCACCCGCTCTCACGAAATCGTCGCCTTTGCCGAAGACGACTGGAGCATCAACGACATCTTCAAAGTCAACATGGGACTACACTTCAGCTCCTTCGGCGTTGAAGACACATTCTATCCCTCCCTCCAACCCCGCATCTCCGGCCGTGCCCTCCTCGGAGAAAACCTCTCCGTCAAAGTCGGCTACGCCTACATGTCGCAATACATGCACCTCCTCTCCACCACCAGCGTCAGCCTTCCCACCGACCTCTGGGTTCCCTCCACCAAACGCATCAAACCCATGACCGCACAACAAGTAGCCGCCGCCGTCAACTACTCCATCCCCCTCGTTGTAGAGCTCAGTGTGGAAGGCTACTACAAACACATGCACAACATCATTGAATACCGCGACGGTGCCACGACCTTCGGCTCCACCGCTGGATGGGAAGACCTCGTATGCGTCGGCGACGGCTGGACCTACGGCGTCGAATTCCTCGCCCAACGCACTTTCGGACGCCTTACCGGATGGCTCGCCTACACCTGGAGCCGCACCACCCACCTCTTCAACCGCCCTGGACAGGAACTTAACAACGGAAACCCCTTCCCCGCCAAATACGACCGTCGCCACGACTTCTCCATCGTACTCACCTACAAAATCAACGACTGGTGTGATGCCAGTGCCACATGGGTCTTCAGCACCGGCAACACCGCCACCCTCGCCATGCAAAAATACCCCGTCGCCTCCGACGACCCCGACGCTTACGACCTCAACTCCAACCTCTCAAACACCCTCTCTCACGTCAACTCACGCAATAACTTCCGCATGCCCAACTACCACCGCGCCGACATCAGCGTAAACTTCCACCGCCAATTCAAACGCAAAAACTGGCACCGCACCATCAACGTCAGCGTCTATAATCTCTACAACAAACAAAACCCCTACCTCACTTACACCAGCAACCAATACTCCTACCGCGGCTATAGCAAAGCCCTCATGCAACTCTCCATCTTCCCCATCCTCCCCTCGGTAGCCTATACGTTATATTTCTAAATCCATTCCGCCACCATGAAAAAAAATTTATTCTCCATTCTCCAATCAGCATTCATCCTGCTTTGGATGCCCATAGCCTTCTCCTCTTGCGAGAAAATCATCGACTTCGACCCCTCCATGTCCCAACCCGCACTCGTCCTTAACGCCGTTCCCTCAGCCGACAAACAACTCTTCGTCAACTTCTCCTATAGCCACCTCTTCCTCGACACCAGCAACTACCACCCCGTCAACAACGTCGACATGACCGTCTACGTCAACGGCAACCCCATCCGCCCTGCCTACACCAACCGTTGCAACTACTTCTTCGACTATACCCTCCAGGAAGACGACAACCTCTCCATACGCATCATTGCCGACAACGACACCGTCACCGCCAGCACCTACGTCCCCCGCAAACCCGACATCTCCACACCCTTCGTCTTCGACACCTCTGCCTCCTTCCGTTTCCGCGTCATCAACTTCAACATCAACGACCATCCCGACTACCACGACTACTACCGCATCACCATAACTCAGCGCGACAGCGGCTGCCGCTACCGCCCCTACCGCGAAATCTACGACACCATCGACACCGTTTTCACTACCATGTTCATGTGCAGCGACCCCGCACTCACCGCACTCACCAGCCAAAACGACGACTTCTTCTCTGGCACCACAGCCAGCATTCTCGGCACCCACATCTTCACCCAACTCCTCACCGACGACAAGCCCTTTGACGGCAAACGGCACAACACCACCCTCTACATCATGCAGCTGCGCGACACCAACGAAGTAGGATACTTCCTCCACCAATACACCCTCAACATCGAAACCATCACCCCCGACCGCCTATCCTACCTCCAGTCCCTCAACCAAACCACCAGCCCCACCCAGCTCATCACCGAACCCGCAGCACCCTTCAGCAACGTCAACGGAGCCCTTGGCATTTTTGCAGGCAACGCCAAATACACCTACACCCTCCCTCTCTTCTCCGACACCCTTACCAACCCCTTCTCCCCACGCCCCGCAGCAACCAAAAACAACCGTCCTCCACGCTCCCGCTCCTCACGATGAACATCTACCTCATAGGCTACATGTACAGCGGCAAAACCACCGTAGGCCACAAACTTGCGCTCAAACTCGGCTTCCAGTGGCTTGACCTTGACCAATTCTTCGAAGCCCAATTCCACACCGCCATCCCCATCTTCTTTAAACGCTACGGCGAAGAGGCCTTCCGCCAACTGGAGCACAAACTTCTCCTTACCACTGCCGAACTCGACAACACCGTCATCTCCACCGGAGGCGGAACCCCCTGCCACCTCGGCAACATCGACTGGATAAACGCTCACGGCAAATCCGTCTACTTCGACGTCTCGGTCGAAACCCTCCTGCGCCGCGCCGCACAATCAAAAAAGCCTCGCCCCATCCTCACCGGCATGACCGAAGAAGAACGCGCCGCATACATCCGTCAGCAACTCGCTGCACGAATGCCATTCTACAAAAAAGCCCATATTATTTTCCCTGCCGACAAACCCGACCTCAACCAACTGACCCAACTACTCTCTGCCAGTCACTGAACAATACGATGCAGGCTGCATGACAACAAATCGCCGTTGTCGTCATATAAGTGCAATCCGTTCCCCTCGCAATAACGCCACACCTTGCAATTGGCACACTGTCCCTTCCGGGTCCAGCCACGATCGCGATACTGCTCGAAACGGTTCTCCCATACATCCCAGAAACTATCCTTGTAAATATTGCCCTGGTGCATATTGCTGCGGATACTCGTGCAGCCCGAAATACTGCCGTCGCACAGCACCGACGCCACCTCTATTCCCGCCCGGCAATAGAAATAATTGTCGCGCACCTTCCGCTCATACGGTCCTAAATACCCCTCACAGGCATAATTGCAAATAATGCGTCCCTCCTCGCGGGTACGTTTCACAAAATCCAGCACTCCCGTAAACATTTCATCCTTCAACTGCAATTCGGGGTCGTTGGCAGCCCGCCCCATCGGAAAGATGGCAAACAACCGCCAACGCTTGGTACCCAGCCCAATCAAATAATCCTTCATCTCCTCCAACTGGCCGTAATTGCGCGGATTGACACACGTCACCACGTCCCACAACAAACCCCGCGTCTTACCCAGCAACCCGATAGCCCTGCTGGCACGGTCAAAACTTCCGGCTGTCTGCCGCATCCAGTTGTGTTCCGCCTCCAATCCGTCGAGACTGATGGCAATCGAATGCATGCCACTCTTCAAGAGTCCCTCCAGCCGTCGCTCGTCGAGCAAATACCCATTGCTCACCACCCCCCATGGGAACTCCCTTCTATTCAACTCCATCCCGCATGCCTCCAAATCAGGGCGCAGCAACGCTTCACCTCCAGTAAAAATAACAAACACCTCATGCGGATTCACATGCGGTGTTATCTCGTCAATCACTCTGAAGAAATCAGCAGCAGGCATGTCAGGCGTATCGGTGCTCACCTTGCAGTCACTGCCGCAATGCCGGCAATGCATATTGCACCGCAGCGTACACTCCCAAAACAAGGTACGCAACGGATGCAACGCCGCCTGATTGTGGCGGTACATACGCCACACCTCCTGCTTCAAATTCCTCATCAGCCCCGACGGTTGTTATTCTGTCTCTTTCACGGTAATATCCACGTCGAGCGTCCGCTTGCCGTTATACCAGCCCTTACGCTCTCCGTCGACCTTGGCGGAACCGAAATTCACCTCCACCATCTGCGACTGGTAGGAGCCGTTCTTCTTGCCGTCGACATCGCGCACTATCACATGCTGCACATCCTTCGGGAAGTCAGACATGTGGCACTCAAAATAACCGTTGGCATCGGTCGTGTCGCCCGACTCACGGATATATGCCTGCACGGCCTCGTTGTCGTCGTGCATTGCGTCGGGTGTGATACCCACGCGGTCGCTCACAAGCACCACCTGCATACCGCTCACCCCGTTGCCTTCTACGTCAATCACTCTGCCCTTCAGCACAAAATCCATGGTCGGCACTCCGTACATCAACGCCATCTCGTTACGCGGAGTCACCTCCACCTCGTCGCCGTCCTTCTCCTCAGCAGGCTGGGCGGCAACCTCTTTGGCACTGTGGCATGCTGTCATGCCCAACAAACCCATGACCGACATGAGCAACCAATCTTTCAATTTCAAAAAACGTATTTTCATCTCTTATCGTATTTTACTTTTATAATCAACCTTCCAGAGCCCGACGGCCTTGCAGCCATCTCGATTCCTGCCCCGGCAGGCAAAACATCAATGTCAAACATGGCGGTCGCCCCCTATCACATCTTCCTGCACCCGCACACTCTCGGCATGGACCTTCTCGAAAATCCCCTTCACACACTCCTCGCTCAATCCTAACTCGCGGGCGGTCTCCATTCGCTGACGCAACACGGCATCCCAACGTTTAGGTTGAAAAACCGACATATTCCCCTCCTGCTTCACCGTGGCAATCCTGCGTGCCACTTCCATCCTCGCCGCCAGCAACTGCAACGCCTCCCTGTCTAAATGGTCAATCTGCTCGCGCAACAGACGCAGTTCCTCGCTTGCGGCCACACCCTCTGTGCTCCTCATCACCAACCCCTCTATCAACCTTCCCAACTCGCTGGGTGTAATCTGCTGCCCGGCATCCGTCAACGCCCGTTCCGGGTCGGGGTGAGTCTCTATCATTAGCCCGTCAAAACCCAAGTCCAGCGCCGTCTGCGACAAAGCCGCTATCGGCTCGCGTCGCCCTGCAATATGGCTCGGGTCGCACAATATAGGTATCTCAGGCATCAGCCTCCGCAACTCTATCGGCACCTCCCACAACGGGCTGTTCCGGTACTGTCCGTTCCGGTAAACATCGAAGCCCCGGTGCACTGCACACACATCCTCCACACCTGCCTGACGACAACGCTCTATAGCCCCCATCCACAAACGCACATCGGGACTCACGGCATTCTTTACCAGCACCGACAAACCCGTGCCACGCAACGCCGCCGTCAACTCCTGTACCACAAACGGGTTGGCAGTAGACCGCGCCCCTATCCACACTGCATCCATGCCATAGCGCAACGCCAACTCCACATGCTCAGGCAGTGCCACCTCGCAGCAATAGTGAAGCCTCTCACCACCGATGCTCTCCCGCACCTTGTCCACCTCGCCACGGCAGCCGGCTATCCATTGCAACGCCTGCTCGCCGTAGCCCTCAAAACCTCCCGGTCTTGTGCGCGGTTTCCACACCCCGCAACGAATCATGCCCACTTGCGGCAACAAGGCAAGCGCCTTGCCCGCAGCTTCCATCTGCTCGAGGCTTTCCACACTGCAAGGCCCGGCAACAATATATGGCGTTTTTCTGTCTCTCACAACTATACGCATGTTTTTAAATATCACGGCAGGCATCACCCACCGCTTTTTCACGATGCAAAGATACAAATAAAAATCCACATAAACAGAAAAAACACCCACACCCCAACTGGCAGCCACCAACCTCCCACATCCCATCAATGCCCTGCAACATCACACTTGATGAACAATGGTATCGCATTTTAAGACTTGAATACAACAATGGAAAAGCTGTTATAGCAATGCCTTACAATACAACAAAGGCCGTCATTCGCAACAAGGAGAGCGGTATGCAGAGCCTTCCTGTGGCATGACTTACGGGACAAAAAAAAGCGCGTCTTTCGACACGCTTTATTACATTCTTAAAGTTCTATGCGAGACTATTCAGCTGCATCGGGAACAACCGACACAAAGGAACGGTCTTCGCGACCTTTCTTGAACTGAACGGTACCGTCGCAGAGGGCAAACAGCGTATGGTCTTTGCCCATACCGACGTTGTTGCCAGGATTGTGGACAGTGCCACGCTGGCGGACGATGATGTTACCGGCGATGCAATGCTGACCGCCAAAAATTTTAACACCCAAGCGTTTGCTTTCGGATTCGCGACCGTTACTGGAACTACCTACACCTTTTTTGTGAGCCATAATATACTGTTTTTAAAAGGTTTTACAATACTTTTCTTTAGTTGATGCTGTCAATCTTGATCTGAGTCAGATAGTCGCGATGACCATTCATCTTCTGATAACCCTTGCGGCGGATTTTCTTGAAGACCAGAACCTTCTCACCTTTGAGGTGTTTCAGGACGGTGGCCTTAACGTTTGCGCCGGCGATGTAGGGCTGTCCAACCTCAACGTTGCCGTCATTGTCTTTAAGCATCACGGTGTCAAAAGAAACTTCGCTACCCTCATCGTTCTGAAGACGGTTGACGAAAATCTTCTGATCTTGTGCGACCTTGAATTGCTTTCCTGCGATTTCTACGATTGCGTACATTGTTTTATTTTTGTTTATTAAATTGATTTATTGCACATTTGCCGATATACTATATCTGCAAAACAGACTGCAAAGATACAACTATTTTTTTATTCCACAAAATTTTTCTTCTACATTTAGAATATTTTATGCAGATTTTGTGCGTGTAGGAAGGAGCAGCGATTAGTTGTTGCGGTCGCGACCAAAGAGCTGTCCAATCCACTGGCGGTTGAGGCGGGCGATGTTCTGACGCTTGATTTGTTTAGGACATTCGGCCTCGCAGGCATAGGTGTTGGTGCAGGAACATGACCATCTTCCTGACGCGGTCGGCGGCCTCGACTTTGCCTTGCGGGAGCAGGGCAAGGTGGCTCACCTTGGCACCGACAAAGAGCATGGCACTGGCGTTTTTGCAAGCAGCGACACAGGCTCCGCAGCCGATGCAGGCAGCGGCATCCATGGCTTGGTCGGCCTTGTGCTTGGGGATGGGGATGGTGTTGGCATCGGGAACACCGCCGGTGGTGGTGCTGATGTAGCCGCCTGCCTGGATGATTTTGTCGAAGGCGGTGCGGTCTACCACGAGGTCGCGGATGACGGGGAAGGGCTTGGCACGCCAAGGTTCAATCCAGATTTCGTCGCCATCGTTAAATTTGCGCATGTGAAGCTGGCAGGTGGTGATACCGTCGTCGTTGCCGTGGGGACGGCCATTGATGTACAGGCCGCACATGCCGCAGATGCCTTCGCGGCAGTCGTTGTCGAAGCAGACGGGGTGGGAAATGCGGTCGTTGACGAGTTGCTCGTTGAGGATGTCGAGCATTTCGAGGAATGAGCATTCGGCGGAGATATTGTCGACTTGATAGGTCTCGAAGTGCCCTTTGGCACGGGCGTTTTCTTGCCGCCAGATATGTAATGTGAATTTCATGGCTTATTTATAATTACGTTTTGCAATCTTGATGTGTTCGTAGTTGAGGGGCTCTTTGGTCATGGTCTCGGCGACATCATGGCCCTGGTATTCCCAGGCAGCGACATACATGAAGTGTTCGTCGTCGCGGAGGGTTTCGCCATCCTCGGTCTGGTGTTCGGTACGGAAGTGTCCGCCACAGGATTCTTCGCGGTGCATGGCATCGGCGATGATAAGACGGGCAAGTTCGAAATAGTCGGCCAGACGATAGGCTTTTTCAAGTTCAGGATTGAACTCGGAGGCAGAACCGGGGATGTTGACTTCTTGCCAGAAGTGGGCTTCGAGGTCGGAGACAAGACGCTGGGCTGTGGTGAGGCTCTCGGTGTTGCGGGCCATGCCTACATATTCCCACATGATACGGCCAAGGGCTTTGTGGAAGTGGTCGACGGAGTGGAGCTCGGAGGAGTTGTTGGACTTAATATCCAGGAGGTTCTGGAGACGCTGACGGACGTCTTGCTCGGCTTGGTCGAATTCGGGAGTGTCGGCAGAGATTTTACCCACATAGATTTGGTCGGCAAGGTAGTTCTGCATGGTGTAGGGGAGCACAAAGTATCCGTCGGCAAGACCCTGCATAAGGGCGGAGGCTCCGAGGCGGTTGGCACCGTGGTCGGAGAAGTTGGCTTCACCAGCGGCAAAGAGGCCGGGGATGGTGGTCTGGAGTTCGTAGTCAACCCAGAGGCCGCCCATGGTGTAGTGGATGGCAGGATAAATCATCATGGGGTTCTCGTATGGATCGACGTCGACGATTTTCTGGTACATCTGGAAGAGGTTGCCATATTTTTGTTCAACGACATCGCGGCCGAGACGCTGGATGGCATCGGCAAAGTCGAGATAGACGGCTAAGCCGGTGGAGCCTACGCCGTAGCCTGCGTCGCAACGTTCTTTGGCGGCGCGGGAGGCAACATCGCGGGGCACGAGGTTGCCGAAGGCAGGATAGCGACGTTCGAGGTAGTAGTCGCGGTCTTCTTCGGGAATATCTTTTGGACCCTTTTCACCGCGGTGGATGGCTTCGGCGTCCTCTTTCTTTTTGGGCACCCAAATACGGCCGTCGTTGCGGAGGCTTTCGCTCATGAGGGTGAGTTTGGACTGGTAGTCGCCGTGGACGGGGATGCAGGTGGGGTGGATTTGGACGTAGCAGGGGTTGGCGAAAGCGGCGCCTTTTTTGTGGCAGACCCAGGCGGCAGAGCCGTTGCTGTTCATGGCGTTGGTGGAGAGGTAGTAGATGTTACCGTAGCCACCTGTGGCAAGGACGACGGCATGGGCGGCAAAGCGTTCGATGTCGCCGGTGACGAGGTTGCGGGCGATGATGCCGCGGGCGCGTCCGTCGACAATGACGAGGTCCATCATTTCGTGGCGTTCATGGAGTTTGACGCTGCCACGGGCTATTTCGCGGCTAAGGGCACCGTAGGCACCGAGGAGGAGCTGCTGGCCGGTTTGGCCGCGGGCATAGAAAGTGCGGCTGACCTGAGCACCGCCGAAGGAGCGGTTGTCGAGGAGTCCACCATAGTCGCGGGCGAAGGGTACACCTTGGGCAACACATTGGTCGATGATGCTGCCACTGACTTCAGCCAAACGGTAGACGTTGGCTTCGCGGGCACGGTAGTCGCCACCTTTGATGGTATCGCGGAAAAGACGTTCGACGCTGTCGCCGTCGTTTTGATAGTTCTTGGCTGCATTGATGCCGCCCTGGGCAGCGATGGAGTGTGCACGGCGGGGGGAATCTTGAATGCAGAATATGTCGACATTGAAGCCCATGGCACCCAACGAAGCGGCAGCAGAGGCACCGGCAAGGCCTGTACCCACAACAATGATGTTGATTTTACGCTTGTTGGCAGGGTTTACAAGTTTTTGACTGGCTTTGTAGTTGGTCCATTTTTCGGAGAGGGGACCTTCGGGTATTTTGGAATCTAAAACCATATTGTTTCGATGTTTAATGCTTGATGAAATGGAAAAGTCCGGGTTGCCTTATACTATGTTTATTGAACGGAGAGGGATTGTCAGAGTCCAAGATAAACCAGAATGACGGTGGCAGCGAACATGAGGCAGACTACCCAGGCGTAGATCTGGCCGAGGATGTCAATGGCCTTGGCGTATTTGTAGTTGTTCAGGCCGAGAGTCTGGAAGGCAGAGGGGAAGGCGTGACGCATGTGGATGAACACAATTACGAAGAAGATGAGATACATGATGGCGATGTAGCCGTGGCTGAACTTTTCGCGAACCATGTAGTAGAAGTCGGGTTCGGGGTCGCTCTCGGGCAAGACGTTGCGGAGCAGCTGACGGTCGTCGTAGGTGAGATGGCGTATCCACTGACGGTCGTCGGAGAAGTTGCCTTCTTCGTAGGCTTTTTGCATGAGGTTCATGACAGCAAGTTTGTCGCGGAGGTCGGCAATGTACTGTTCCGTCTCGGCAGCGTCGTTGTTCTCCTCGGTGTACTCAGAAGCGGTGGCTTCGATTTGGTTGATGAGGTCTTCAGGGGTCATGTTCATTTGGTTGGCCATCTGAATCATCTGCATCATTTCTTCGTCTTGGAGTTTTTCTACTTTAACCATGTACTCGCCTTTGACCCAGCCGAGTTTGGCAAAATAGAAGTCGGAGAGGTGGAGTACGAGACATACGAAGATAAGTATGCCTGTCCACATCATGAGTTTGGAGCCGGGATGGGTTTTGCTCTTGCCAGGCTGATGGTAGCGCACGGGACGGGCGAGGCGGTTGGTGACCCAAAGCCAGGCGGTAAAAAGGATGTGGAGGGCGATGAAGCCGAAGAGAATCACTTCGAAGACTTTGACAATGTAGTTGGAGCCCATGAAATGGCAAAACGCACTGTACCAAGCACCGTCGTCGTGACGCAGGACAAGGAGGTTGGCACTGGCGTGGAACAGAAGGAAGATGAGCAGGAACCCGCCTAAGAGGGCTACACAAATCTTCTTTGAGATGGAATGGATTTTAGGTAAATTCATATCGATTACAATATATTAAAAAATTAAAAATCTAAACAAGGTTGGGAAAGAGACTGGTTATTTTTTGGGAGCACCGCCGCCAAAGTCGTCGTAGAGGATGTTTTCGGGTGCGACACCGAGATTGTCGAGCATATTCACGACGGCAGCACTCATGGGGCCGGGACCGCACATGTAGTATTCGATGTCCTCGGGAGCGGGATGGTTCTTGAGGTAGGTGTCGTGCATGACGTTGTGGACAAAACCCGGGGTGTAGGGTACTCCGGCGGCGTCGGCAGCGGGGTCGGGACGGTCGAGGGCAAGGTGGAAATGGAAGTTGGGGAAGTCTTTCTCCAATTGGTGGAAGTCGTCGAGATAGAAGACCTCGTTGAGGGCGCGGGCGCCATAGAAGTAGTGCATGGGGCGGTCGGTGGTGTGGAGTGTGCGGGTCATGTGCATGATCTGGGCACGGAGCGGAGCCATGCCAGCACCGCCACCAACCCAAATCATCTCGGGTTTGACGGGCATGTCGGCAGGGTGCTCTTTGATATGGAATTCGCCATAAGGGCCGGACATGATGACTTTGTCGCCGGGTTTGAGAGAGAAGATGTAGGAGGACGCTATGCCCGGATTGACATTCATGAATCCAGAACGGTCGGGTTTGAACGGAGGAGTGGCAATGCGGACAGTGAGCATGAAGACATCACCCTCGTCAGGATAGTTGGCCATGGAGTAGGCGCGAACGGTTGGTTCCGTATTGACACAGCGGAGAGAGAACATGTTGAATTTCTCCCACGAGGGCAGGTATTCGACACCGATTAGGTCGCGGTCGTAGTCGGAATAGTTGATGTCGAACTTGGGAATCTTGATTTGAGCATAGGAACCGGGGGCGAAGTCCATGTGTTCACCCGGGGGCAGCTGCACCTTGAATTCTTTGATAAAGGTGGCAACATTGCGGTTGGATATTACCGTGCATTCGTATTCTTTGATGCTAAGAATGGATTGGGGGACGGCAATCTTGAGGTCTTCTTTTACTTTGACCTGACAACCGAGACGCCAATGGTCCTGGATTTGTTTACGAGTGAAAAATCCCACCTCGGTAGGGAGGATGGAACCGCCACCCTGAAGTACACGGCATTTGCACTGGCCGCACGAGCCCTTGCCACCGCAGGCCGAGGGAAGGTAGATTTGCTGCTCGGCAAGAGTGGAGATGAGGGTGTTGCCAGTAGGGACGGTCAGTTTTTTGTCGTCGTTGATGGTGATGGTTACGTTGCCTTGCGGGATGAGTTTGGCCCGAAGAACCAAGAGCAAGGCCACCAACAGGAGGATGACAACGACGATGACGATAAGCGCAGTAAGTATTGTTGCAGTCATGTGGATTCGTTATTTTTGCATATAAAGATGTGGTTGATGATTTGCTGTTAGAGTTTTATTCCCATAAAACTCATGAAGGCGAGACCCATAAGGCCGGTGATGATGAAGGTAATGCCTACACCTTTGAGTGCCGGAGGGATGTGGGAATAGCGCAGTTTTTCGCGGATGGCGGCGATGGCCACAATGGCAAGGAACCAGCCGATACCACTGCCGAGCGAGAAACAGAGCACTTCGCCTATGTTGCTGTAGGCACGTTCCTGCATGAAGAGCGAACCACTCATGACAGCACAGTTTACAGCAATAAGAGGGAGGAAAATGCCAAGGGAATTGTAGAGTGCCGGGGAAGCTTTCTCAACTATCATCTCGACCATTTGGACGATGGCTGCAATGACGGCAATGAACATGATAAGGCTGAGAAACGAAAGGTCGACATTGGCTAAAGAAGGGCTGAGCCATGCCAAAGCACCGGGGGCAAGAAGGTACTTGTTGACCAGATAGTTGATGGGAACGGTTATCAACAGCACAAAGGTGACGGCGATGCCTAAGCCCGCCGAGGTTTTCACCGTCTTGGACACGGCCAGATAGGAGCACATGCCTAAGAAGAAGGCGAAAATCATATTGTCTACAAAGATAGACTTGATGAAAATATTGATGTATTCCATGTTTTAATTGAGTTATTGCGATATTGCTTTATATGAGGGACTTGGGATTCCTATTCCCAGCATATTAAAGCATTAAACGTTCATTCACAAAGGTCTTTGTTGCGGGTACGCTGTATCCAGATGATAATGCCAACCAGAATAAGAGCCATGGGAGGCATGATCATGAGGCCGTTGTTTTCGTAGCCGAAGTTATAGAAACCAAGGCTTTCCATAACAGGGTAGCCCCAGAGGGTGCCACTGCCGAAGAGTTCGCGAAGGAAGCCAAGAATGATGAGGATGATGCTGTAGCCGAGACCATTGCCGATACCGTCGCAGAGAGAAGGCAAAGGAGGATTGCTCATAGCGAAAGCCTCGAGGCGTCCCATGACGATACAGTTGGTAATAATCAATCCCACAAAAACAGAGAGTTGCTTACTCACATCGTAAACATAGGCTTTGAGTACTTGGTCGACAAGCACTACCAGCATTGACACTACCACCAGCTGGACGATGATACGGATACGGGGCGGGATGGTTTTGCGCAGCAACGATATAATGAGGTTGGAAAGCGCAACTACCACGGTTACCGAAACGGCCATGACCACAGCGGGCTTGAGTTGCGCCGTGACTGCCAGACAGGAGCAGATGCCCAGCACCTGCACGGTGACGGGGTTGTTTTTGCTCCATGGCATTGTGATTAATTTCCAGTTCTTATTGCTCATGACTTTGTTTTGTTTGGGATTGAAGCAGTGATGAATAGTCGTTGAAGGCGGCAGCAAGCATGGCAGTAACACCGTTGCTGGTCATAGTGCCGCCACTAATGGCGTCGACTTCATAGTCGTCTTGTTTGTTGGCGTTCTTTTTCAAACGGATAGGTTGGGTGTCCATTTTCTTGCCCACAAAACGTGAGGCAAACTTGTCGGTGGAAATCTCACCACCAAGACCAGGGGTTTCGCCTTTATGGTCAAAGACTGTGCCGAGCACGTTGCCATCGGCATCCAAGGCCATGTACCCCCAAATGGGACCCCAGAGTCCCGTTCCCTTTAGCGGGAGGACAATGCCGCCATCAAAACGGAAGTACGGCTTGCCGTCGGCAGTCTGAGTTTCTGTGATATAGGTGGCATAGAGTTCCTCGGCATTTTCGGTGGTACTTTCAACGCCGATGGTTCTTAGCAGCATCTGTTTGGTTTCTACACGCTGGTTACGCTCCTGCAAAGGCTTGAGCGAGGTCGAAACCACCGACAGAATGACGGCCACAACGGCCACAAGTACTGTGGAGTAAATAAAAATATACTTGTTGCTGAACGATTTCATTGTTTTACCTCCTTTCCTGCGAGAACACGACGTTCACGCATCTTGATGTTGCGGGAAACTACACAATGGTCAATCAACGGAGCAAAGCAGTTCATCAACAGAATACTAAGCATCATGCCTTCGGGGTAGGCAGGATTCAACACCCTGAGCAGCACAGCAAAAGCTCCAATCAACAAACCATAAATCCATTTGCCCGTATTGGTCTGGGCAGAGGTGACGGGGTCGGTAGCCATAAACACTGCTCCGAACATGAAACCTCCCATCAAATAATGATAGTAGAACGGCAACTGCATATAGTTGTTAGCACCAATGGCGTTGAAAAGCAGACCCATGGCACCGCCACCAAGTACGACACTAAGCATGATTCGCCAGCTGCCGATGCCGCTGAAGAGAAGCACTATGGCTCCCAACAGGATAGCGATAACCGAGGTCTCGCAAGTGCTGCCGGGGATGGTACCGATAAACATGTCGAGTGCAGAAGCCGTGGGATTGATACCCGTGGCCAACTGACCCATCGGGGTAGCGCCCGCGATGGCATCCGTGCCCCACAAATCAGCGGCAATCCATACCTGGTCGCCCGACATGTGGGTGGGATAGCTGAAGAAAAGAAACGCCCTGGCCACAAGTGCCGGGTTCAGGAAATTCATTCCGCTACCACCAAAAACCTCTTTGCCAATAACCACTGCAAAAGCCACTGCCAAGGCCAGTTGCCATAATGGCGTGGTAACCGGGACAATCATGGGGATAATCAATCCCGTTACCAAATAGCCCTCATTCACCTCGTGGTGACGTATCTGGGCAAACATAAATTCTATTCCCAAACCAACAATATAACTCACCACAATAAGCGGCAACATACGCAGGAAGCCAAACCACAGGCAATACCACCAACTGGCGGCAGTGCCAAGTTCAAACGGCCAGGTTTCGGCGTTGAGCGATGTCTGGTAACCGATATTCCACATACCGAAAAGCAGTGCAGGAACCAGTGCTATGACAACAGTTATCATTGCCCGCTTCATGTCAACGGCGTCGCGGACATGGCTGCCCCTTGCCGTTACGGTGTTGGGGGTAAATGCAAACGTCTCAAAAGCCTCAAAGGTACTTTGCAACCAGCCGAATTTACCGCCTTTCACAAAGTTAGGCTTAATCTTATCTATAAAACCTCTTAGATTGTCAAACATCACACGGCCTCCTTTCTTAATTTTTCCAATGCCTCACGTATAATAGGCTGAATGTCGGTCTTGGAAGGATCGATATATTCACACAAGGCGAAATCCTCAGGCTCCACCTCGTAAATACCAAGTTTCTCCATCAAATCAATATCTCCTATAATGCAGGCCTTTAACAGTTGCAACGGGTAAATGTCGAATGGGAAAACTCGCTCAAAATTACCGGTGAACACCAACGGACGAACTCCGCCGTGGACATTGGTGTCGAACTTAGGCTTTACGAATTCAGGAAGCATCGAGTAGATTCCTGTCATGCAGCGTGGCACAAAACCACTGGCAAAGGTACGAGAAAAGCTGTGCTTGGTCAATCCGGGCAGCAACCAACCCATAAAGTCGTAGTAGTCGCCTTCGGGCAGGAGGGTCAACAGACTGTCGTATGCCCCGAGAAAACCGTTCTCGGCAATACGGCTGCCACTCAACACATTGCCCGACACCACACGCACTCTTCCCTGCCCCTGCTCCGAGGCATGGATGGCAGGATAGTCAGGATTAAGCTTCTGGTCTTCCACAATGCTTTCAATACAAGCCCCTGCAATAACACGATAGTAATGAGGATTCTTGGTCTGCGGACCGGCAACGGCTATCACACGCTCCGGGCAATAGACCCCCGTGCGGACCCAACGACCTATCACTGCAACATCCTGCACATTCACTGTCCACACGGTCTCCCCTTTGTTGATGGGGCAAAGACAAGCAATCTGTGTTCCCACATTGCCCGCAGGATGAGGACCTTCAAAATATTCCACACGCACATTCTTCCGCTTCGAAGCCACATGCTGCTCCACAAAACGGGCCAACCGTCCTCCGGGACGCGACGTTACAAAAAGCGTTCCTTCCGTAAGGGAGGCCAATGCCTCCAACCCTTCGCACAAATCACTCTCCCGACCCTGCATGGCAAAATCGTAATCGGGAGCCAGCGGTGCGCTGTCAAAACAACTCACCACTATAGCCTTAGGGGTGCTGTCGGGACTTGCAACCATTCCGAAAGGACGCTGGCGCAACAATGCCCAAAGTCCGGAATCCAGCATATTCTTTTTTAAATCATCTTGACAAACAGGCTGTTTGTCCTGGCTTGTCGAGGCCGAGGCCTTCTTCACAACTACTGCCAAAAGCTTGCGCTTTTCTCCACGCACCACGGCCTGCACCTCTCCGTCCACTGGGGACACAAACCGTATGCGATCGTCATTCTTATCGCAAAACAGCGCATCCCCTGGCGAAACCCTGTCACCCTCGGCCACCAACAATTTGGGCACCAATCCCACAAAGTCGGTCGGCTTGACTGCATAGGTCGCAATGTCGCGGGCATCGCTCACGCGGTACTCCGCCACACCTTCTATCGGCAAATCGAGACCTTTTTTTATTCTTATCATATCTTTTTCTATAAAATAATCATGTTATTAATGTTTCTACTCATTATTCTGCTAAAAAAAGTTCACGTTCATGCACACTTCCCACTAAAAAAGCACAACTCCTGCAAATGCATTTAGCTATTGCAGAAACCATTGAACAAACGTGCCTCTTATCTTTTGCGTTGCAAAGATAATAATTTTTCTTCGATTATCCGCTTTTTATTTATTTTCAGTTGAAAATAATATAATAAAAGAGGCAATCGCGTCACTCCCCACATCTTCTTCCTGCGGGGAAACTACTGCCTCAACACATGCTCCAACCAACTCGCGACAACGTAAAGTCGGTCGTCGGCAATCACTCTACATACAAATCGAAAATCGCATTCAACCGTTTGGCACACACTGAACAAAACGGCGCATAGTCACGCATCATGCAGTGCATCGTCGGGCGGTATATCCCCTTGTCATGGTATCCTGCCCCTTCGTACACTCCCAGGGGGCCGTTCTCTGTGCGTGGCACACTGGCATCGTCAGGCGTAGGCACCGGCGTCCCCTTTGGCAACATCGACTCCCACTTCAATCCAAACTCAGCCAAAGTGGTGATATTGGGCTCGGTCGGTTCTTGGTCAAGCGAGTGTATATCACCATAACTCAAGTCCTCGTCCACATACTCATCGGCAAGCCCGCCAATCGAATGCCCCAACTCATGAGGCAAAACCATGTAGGCCATCTCGTTCAGCGAACTCATGGCATAAAAATTGTATATCGCCCCTCCTCCGTATGTGGTGCTGTTGGCCATGATAATGATATGGTCGAACGGGGTGCTTCCTATGGCATCATGCAAACGGAACAACTGCATGGTCATCAAGTATCTGTCCGAGCCGAAGGTATTGTAACTCGACCCCACAAGGCTGTTCACCTTTATCCTCTTGCCGGGATCCGTAATGCCCGAAGCCTCGCCCAGTCCTTTCACTCCCCACACATTGAAATCCTTTGCCCTGCTGCGAAAAGGCTCCTGTCCAAGCAAATAGTCGCAGAACGAACGCATGTCGCGCATCATCTTCGAGCTGTCAGCCGGACCATATCCCTCCGGCACTATCACCACATCCACTTTCTTGTGGGGGTCGCCCATATATTGTATTTTTACGGGGTCAGTCTCCACTCGCACCTTCGACTGCCTCTTCAGCTGTGTCATTGCCGAGTCCGGGTCGAAACGGTACCGGAACTGGGTGTACATCTGCAGGTCGCTGTTCCTTTCCTGAAAACAAATCTCAACAGTTTTCTTGGGCCAAGGCACACGCACCACCTCCTCAAAAGCAGCCACTACTTCCTGCCCTTCCGGGGTATCGCGATACTCGCGGAAAAGTGAATTATATCCCCTGCTGTACAGTTCCTGCCCGCTTTGGGCGTCCTTAACCAGAATTCGGTAATCCCCATTGTCAAAAGGATCCAAAAGTTGCGTAAGCGACCCTGCCCAGCCTACAATCTTCTGGCACTTCTGCACACCAACGGTGTCGTGCTGACGGTTACCCGTACGGAGATAGTCAATGCGCAAAGTCGCATCTTCAAAATACTTCTTAAACTTCACGTTCTGAGCAAAAAGGGAACTTCCTGCCCCGAGAACGGAAAACAATACTACTATTGCAATTTTTCTCTTCATAATGGCACTAAAACGAAAAAAAGCCCGATATAGTATAAATAAAAACCACATATATACAAAAAAGTTCGTAATTTTGCAGGCTCAAATGATTACAAAAATTTACACAGACAATCCCAATCCTCGGGAAGTGCGACGGGTAGCAGACCTGTTGATGCAAGGCGGCATCGTGGTGCTGCCCACCGACACCCTCTACGCCTTTGCTTGCAGCATGGAGTTCAAACGCTCGGTCGAAACCATTGCGCAGCTCAAAGGCTTTTCACTCAAAAAAGCCAAATACTCCATGCTGTGCAGTTCACTCAGCATGGCCTCCGAGTATGTCCGTCCGATGGACAAAGACCTCTTCGGCCTGCTCAAAGGCTGCCTGCCCGGCCCCTACACCTTCATCATGGACGCCAACAGCAACGTGCCGCGCAACTATCTCAACCCCAACAAAACCATCGGTGTCCGCGTCCCCGACAACTCCATCCTTCAGGCAGTGGTAGAAGCCGTTGGCTGCCCTCTCATCGGCACCTCCGTCCGTCGTGTCGGTGAGGAAACCGAATCGGAATACCTCATCGACCCCGAACTGATTCACGACACCTGGGGCAACCGCGTCGATTTAGTTGTTGACGGTGGCATTGGCGAGGACGTCCCGTCCACTGTCATCAACTGTGCCGGCGGCGACATTGAAGTTACGCGTCGCGGCAAAAGCAATCCCGGAGGCGACCTCCTCCTCGCGGACTTTTAACCTAACACCCCGTCCAGAATGAAAATCACAATCAACAACTATCCTGAACCTTATTCCGGTCCCTTGGGTTTTATAGCGCAAATGGTTGTCATGGCATTGGCCACCGTTCTGGCAGCCTACATCATGCCCGGCGTTCATATCGATACCTTCTGGGCTGCCATCCTCACCGCAGCCGTCATCGCGCTTCTCAACAACTTCATCCGTCCCATCCTCATTGTCCTCACCCTTCCCTTCACTATCGTCACCATGGGCTTCTTCCTGCTCATCATCAACGCCTGCATCATCCTCCTCGCCTCCAAGCTGGTCAGCCAGTTCCATGTCGACGGATTCCTCAACGCCCTGCTTTTCAGCCTGCTCCTCACCGCCATCAACTATCTGCTCGAAATCCCAAACCGTCTTATGCGGCGTCCCGACTATCAACCTTCCGACTCCCAAGCCCACGACATCCACACCGACACCGACGAGGAGGGCTTTACCCCCTACGAAGAAATTAACGACGATAATAAATAACATCATACCATGAATACATATACAACCGTGGCCGACCTCACCGAGGCCATCCAACAAGCCAAACAACAACACAAAAGCATAGGACTCGTCCCCACCATGGGCGCTCTCCACGAAGGGCACCTCTCTCTGGTACGCCGCGCACGTGCCGAAAACGACATTGTGGTTGTCAGCGTTTTTGTCAACCCCATACAATTCAACAACAAAGAAGACCTGGCCAAATATCCCCGCACCGTCGAAGCCGACTGCAAGCTTCTCGCTGCTGCCGGAGCCGACATTGCCTTTGTCCCCTCTGTTGAGGAGATGTACCCCGAGCCCGTTACCACTGTCTACCATTTCGGCCCCATCGAAGAGGTAATGGAAGGCCCGCGCCGTCCCGGACACTTCTCCGGCGTGGCTGTAGTCGTGCGCCGTCTCTTCGACCTTGCACAACCCACTCGCGCCTACTTCGGCGAAAAAGACTTCCAGCAAATTGCCATCATCCGCAACCTTCTGGAACAAATCAAATATCCCATCGAACTTGTCCCCTGCCCCATCGTCCGAGCCGACGACGGCCTCGCCCTCAGCAGCCGCAATATGCGTCTCTCGCAACAAGCCCGCGACGTTGCCCCCAACATCTACGCCACCCTCCAGCAAGCCGTTGAAATGTCCCAGTTCGAAGACGTCGAAAGCGTAAAACTCTGGGTTCTCGACACACTCAGCTCCTTCCACGAGGTTAACGGTCTGGACGAAAGCCTTCGCTTCGAACCCGAATATTTCGAAATCGTCAACGACACCACATTGCAACCTATCGAGGACTGGAGCGACGCCCCCGGTGTTGTGGGATGCATTGCTGTGTGGCTCGAAGGCGTCCGCCTCATCGACGTCGTGCGATTCCGCCCCGAAGAAGAAGAATAGTACGCCTCCCCGCGTCAACACATTACAATAATCATGAAAAACATCCCTATGATGCTTTTGCTGTCCCTGCTGATTTGGGGCTGCCAAAAGCCTGCACCCGAAAACCCTCCGGTTGCTGACACCATCCATTACTATGAGCAGTGTCTCTTCCGTCCCGGCGACTTCAGCAGCGCCAACTGGCGCATCCCCGCCATCTGCTGCCTGCCCGACGGCACTCTGCTCATTACCTGCGACCGTCGCAAATACAATGAATCCGACCTCCCCGAAGACATCGACATCGTTTCACGCCGCAGCACCGACAACGGCCGCACCTGGAACGATCCCGTAACCATTGCCCAAGGCAACGGCCGCAAGCATGGCTACGGCGATGCAGCCCTTGTGGTTTGCAGCAACGGCGATGTGGTCTGTGCCTTCGTCGGTGGCAACGGCCTTTTCGCCTCGTCCGAATCCGACCCCATCCGCAGCTACATTTGCCGCAGCACCGATGGAGGACGTTCCTGGTCACAACCCGAAGACATTACCGCCCAACTATGGGGCAGTCAAGCCACTAACACCGTCTGCCGCAACTACCGCGCCTCTTTCTTTGGCTCCGGCAATGGCTTGCGCCTCACCCGCGGTCAACACGCCGGACGCATCATGTTTGCCGCAGCCATGTGCCGCAAAGGCAGCAACACCCTCGACAACTTTGTAGTCTACAGCGACGACAACGGCCACACTTGGAACGTCTCCGAACGCGCCTACAGCGGTGGTGACGAGGCCAAACTAATGGAACTCACCGATGGACGTGTGCTCATCAGTGTACGCCAGTCCGGTGCCCGTGGCTATAACCATTCAAGCAACGGCGGTGTCTCTTGGGGCACCCAAGGCCGTTGGGAAAGCATGAAAACCAACGCCTGCAACGGCGACATCCTACGTCTTGCCGCCACCGACCGTGGCGACAGCCGCAACATTCTCCTCCACAGCATCCCCAACTCAATGGATCGTCGCGACGTGAGCATCTTTGTCAGCTACGACGAAGGCGCCACATGGCAGGACCCCGTTCTTCTTTTCGACGGCCCCTCCGTCTACTCCTCCCTCACCCTGCTCAAAAACGGAAGCGTGGGCGTATTCCTCGAGGAGAACCCCAATGGTGCCTGCGAACTCTGGTACCAAAACTGGCCCGTCGACAGCCTACTAAGGCAATAGCATCCTTGCATCACACAAATTGCACCTCCCTACAACGCACTCTTATATTACACTTATTCTACTGTTAATCAACACTTTAACAATGTAAAACAATTGTGCAAGTATTGTTGTTCTAATGCAAAACGTTTGGAAGTAGGGGATTTCTTTCCTTGGGTTGAACAATTTACTCCAGATAAAAGATGGAATTGAGTCCGTCAATTTCAAGAAACAGCGACGGGGTGTTGTCCACGCGTATGTATTTGTCGCCGTCCCGTTTGCATAAATCCCAACGCAGTTGCTGGGGATTAAAGACAACGCGGCAGTTGGAATCCTCTTCGTAGTTGGATTCGGAGGCTGAATAGGAGGCCACTTCACGGACACCTGTCTCGTCGCACATGAAAAGGTGCTGACAGAAAAACACTCTGACAAAAACATCCTCGTTGCCAAAGTCGCCATTGTTGGAGCAGAGGTAGTAGTCGCGACCGGAATCGTCGGTGAGATGGAACAACTTCTCGGTTTTCACGAAGCCTGTTTCGCCAACCTGCGTCACCCGAAGCCCGTTGTCGGTTGGATATATAAGAAAGGAATACAGCGGGTTGGGACTCCATTCGTGATAATTGAGGATACCGGCAGTGCCGTCGGAGGCATGGAAATCGGTCACGTAATCCACCTGCGGACTCAACCGTACGGCCTGCTCAAGAAGGCGGAAAAAGAACATCTCGAGATGGTTGGTATCAACCTGTTCGCCATGGCTGTACCAATAGCCAAGTTCAAAAGCCAATGAACCAAGGGCATCTTTAACCTCCTCGGCTGGGTAATATTGACGGCGTCCTGCTGCGAAATCGTCTAACGCCTGGATGGTTTGCCATACCTGAAGCGAGTCCTCGTAGTCCGAAGAGTGAACTGCCACGATAGCTCCGTGTTCGAGGCAAAGATTATGGAAATACTCTGTGAGGTTGTCCGGCTCGTCCACTACATACTGGCCGGGTGCAAGCATAATGTTCTGGGGTACGACGGCGTTGTCGGGGCCAGTTGGTTGCTGGCATGAGGCCATGAAAAAGACTATGGCGACGAGTGGAATAATTTTGTTGATATTCATATAGATTGTGGTTTATAATATAGTCGTATGTGCGGGGGCTCTATTTATGCCTGCGGCCGGAAAGGATAATAAGTGCGTTGACTGCGAGACCGTAATAGATGGGGTCGGCGGGGAGGCTAAGGAACTTTGCCAAGAGCATGACGGCGGTGCCTGCCACCATGGCGGGAACCACCCGGCTGGCACGGAACCGTCCCGGCAGGAAAAGGGCAAAACTCAGCGGGAAGAGCAACGCCACGGCACGCAATCCAAGCGAGAGGAAGCCGAGGTCGTTGATGAAGGTGCCACGCACCGAGAGGGCTATAACAACGGCCAAAGTGAGTATGGCCACTATGGCAAGGCGTGTCTGAACAAGAGCGGAGGAGCCTGTAACAACCATCGCCCTCGGCAGCCGACGCCCAAACTGGCGGCTGAGGCGCAGTTGGCGAAGATTGTTCACCACGTCGCGCACCAGTATGGTGGCAGCACCAAGGGTGAGGCCACTACCGCAGCCCAGAATATTGATAAGCATGGCACCCAAGGCAATGCCGCCTATCCACGCGGGCAAGTGGTTGAGTACAAAATCGGGAAAGGCCTGGAGAGAGCTCTCTATCACCCCGATGCCGCTGGGCAACTGGTGTCCGGCAGCCTGAAGGGCGGCCAATTCGGCAGCCGTAACATAATGGCCCCTCATGTACATGCCCACCAGCGTACAGGCTGCACCGATAATAGGAATAAGGCAGGCACAGTAGACTGCGCCGCGTCGGGCTTTGGCAGTGGAAGCAGCAGACCAGATGCCCTGGGCGTAGGTCTGCGTGGTAACGACGCCAAGCATGAGGGATAGGCAGCCACCGATGTCCTTGAGGGGTCCACGCGCCACGATATTGCCGTAGCGGCGATGGATGCTTTCAGCGTCGGTGATGTCGTTGAGTCCGGCCACGACGGGGTCGGCATAAAGGCTTTCAATACTCTGCATGAGACCGGTCATGCCCTTGCCAAGATGCAACACCATGGCACCGGCGGCGAGGCTGGTGACATAGAGAAGCACCAGTTTGATGATGCCGCCCATCCCGGCACTGCGTATACCGCCAAAGAGGACGAAGAGCATGATGAGGACAGCACTGATGACAGCCGCCCATGTCAAGGGGATATGGAAAAGGCTGGTGACCATGGCCGAAGAGGAAAGCACCTGCGACATAATGCTGATAAAGATGCCGATGAGGAAGAGAAGGGAGCCAACCGTTTCGGCACGACGGCCATACTGACGCGACACGATTTGGAGGAGGGTGGTGCAGTCGCTCTCGCGCAGGCTACGGGCGTAGAACAAAGCCAACACCAACGCTCCGAGGGCGGCACCGAAAGTGAACCACAACGCGGAGATGCCGAAACTGAAAGCCAACTGGGCAGTACCGATGGTGGACTGTCCGCCAACCAAGGTGCCGAGAATGGCTCCGCATACCATCCACGAGCCAGAACGGCCACCAGTGGTGAAGCTTTTTTCGTCCTTGACTTTACGGCCAGAGAGAATGCTCACCGTCAGCAACAGACCAACAGTGAGAAGGATACCAATGATATGTACAGGCGTTATCATGCGTTGCCTCGTTGGAAAAAAGTTTGCAAAGGTACGTTTTTTTTATGACATGGCAACACTTCGGTCTCGACTTTAACGTTCGGCATGGAATTATTAGCCGGAGAGGTATGAAGTTGATACTACTTTACAATGATTTCGTCGGTGAAAAGCCATGCGGGGTTGCCGGTGGCGCGGTGCCAAGAGGGAATGGTGGACAGCGGGATGGCTTGAACACGCACATATCTGGCACGGCTGCAGAAACCGGGCGTGGAAAAAGTCTTGATTTCGGGGACGGCAAGGCGTTGGGGATTGTCGGGATGGAGGGAGCCGACGAGTTGCCAACTACGGCCATTGCTGGAGATATAGAAATTGATAGTTTGCGGGAAGAATATCCAAGAGAGGGGGAAGTAGAAGAAGTCGAGCTTGATTTCGTGGAGCGTTGTGCGGCGGCCGAGGTCAATGACGGCGTCGAGTGTGTCGCCATAGAATCCAAGCCAGGAGTGGCGATAGTCGAGGATTCCGGCACGGCCGTCGGTGAGCCCCTTTGCTCCGTCGGCATAGTATTGACTGTCGGGCTGGTGGAGGAGGGTGACGGGACAATGACGCGCGAGGTTGGGCTGATTGGTTTTGGCAAGGAAGTTGTCAATGTCGGCACGGTATTCATCAAGGGTATAGCCCATTTCGTGGAGGATATTAAGCCCAAGTCTTTTGCCGTCGGAGATAAAACGGTCGACAAGAGGGAGGAAGGTGCTGTCGAGAGGGAGGATGCCGGACATGGTAAGTTCAATGACGGCATAGTCGATGGATAGTTCAAGGTAACGGATGCGGTCACGTACCACTTGGTCGGTGGAGATGCCGTAGTTGTGATAATAGTAACTGGTTCGGGTGCTGTAAAGGCTGAGGCTGTCGTATGCGGCGGAGATAAGTTTTTGATATTTGGCTATCTGGGCAGGGGAAAGATAGCCTTGGGCAGCGTCGATGGGGTAGCCGTAAATGTCGAGTCGCTGACCGGAGGCGATGAGGGAGCGGTGCATCTCGCGATAGAGTTCCTCAATGGGTTGCGCGGATAGACCGTAATGGTGTAAGCAGAAGTCGTGGAGGAGCGAATCGGGGTCGGCATTGACGTTCCAGAGCAGTTTGGCAAGCATGTATTCACGCAGTTCCATCCATGAGGTCATGTTGTTGGCACCCGTTCCCTGCTCAAACATAAAACGGACGCCGTGGTCGTGGAAGTATTTGAGGTTGGGCTGCAGGACGTGGAGATTCGGGAATGGATCCCACATGTTGCGGAACTGCACCACATAGTCCCAAACGTATATATTGTTGGTCAGGGCTGCCCAGTCTTCCATATCCTTGCGGAAGGAGGCCTCGGCAGGGGCGGTGGCGATGGCTTCCTGTCGACCGCACTCTATGGAGCAGAACATGATGTTGACATTGCTGTCGGGCTTTTCGATATGTCCGTTGACAGGTTGGGGTGCCCTGCGGGTGAACTGGTAGGCAAGGGTGGAGATGGTCTTGTCGGGGAACCGCCGTGCCACTTGGTTGATGAAATGGATGAGTGTGCCAGATGGGCCGCCATAGAGGGAGTCCATGTGGCGGCAACGGGGGCATTGGCAGACGTTGTAGTTGTCGTTGTTGGAGACCGACCATATCTGAGCGTCGGGTTGGTCGACCATCATCTTGGCAAGGTTGGCGCAGAGAGTGTCAAGCACTTCGGGGTTGGAGAGGCAGAGCTGTCCGTCGCGAACCCGTTTGCCTCCCGTTTCAGTAAACCATTCAGGATGGAGGTCGAAATATTTCTGCGGCGGGATGAGTTTTTGGAACGTATGGACATACATGTTATCTGCCCAACGGAGAGGGCCGGAAGCAGCGTGGTTCCAGATATATTGGTTGCTGTCGCCGACACGGATGCGGCGATGAAGTCCGTGCCAGTCGGCATAATCGTTGCTGTGGTGGGGGGTGTAGTACCAGATTTCTCGGTAGGCAAAGCTGGGGTTGTTCACCTCGTCGACTATGGGCAGACCCGGTTGAATGTTGGGGGCAACGTCTGGAATCTGGTCATGTGTCATTCGATGACCTTTCAGTTCTAATAGGCGAGCGGCTCCGTAGTAGACTGCCTTTCCCTTCAGACCATAGATGACTGCCCGCCGGCCATTGCTCTTGAGTATGAAGCCGTCATCGCGGATTTCATTCTTACGGGTGAGGAGGGTCTGAGCCAGATGGGTGTTGCCGACAAAGATGGCAGGTTTGACAGAGGTGGAATCAGTATTGAGAAAAGAATAAAGCGAGTCATAATAGAGAGTTTCCTCCATGGTGACGTAGTTTCTCAAGTATTTGCGTAACAGATATGCCGCGCGGAATTCGACAGAGTCAGCGTTATGCGGAAGGATAATAAATCCTTGGATTGCAATAGGTTTTTGTGCTAAAGAATTGGTTGCAATGCTTTGGTTTTCGGGCATGTTTTGAGCCTGAGAAATGCTACCCGCAACCAAAATAAGAGCCGAGACCAACAGAGGAAAGAGACTGCGTAGAGGAGCCATATTATGAGGTTTGTTATTACATGAAATACAAGTGCAAAGATACACTATTTTTTGCTGAATTGAGAAAAAAAATTCAACTATCGGAAAATAAATCGTATCTTTGCAAACGGTTTCGGGTAAAGCATCCGAGCCGATAGTATAGAAGCGTTATACTTCTTCTTGTGACTGAAAACCTGAGAAATTTTCAATCGCAACACAAGGTGGGTATAATGGTTTGCGCATATAGCGTGGACTGTTTACAACATCTCAGTTGCAAGGTATTTCTCAGGACCCTCAGTCAAAGACGTGGTATACAGCACCACGCTTCTTTTTTATAGTAAGGCTCCCTCTTGGTGCTGGAGAAAGCGCAGCCCCGCCGAAAACTGTATCACAGAGTAGGCAAAATAAAAAAACAACTATTATGCTCAAAAGTACACGCATTCTAATCATCGCACTGTTTGTCATGCTTGGCACTACCCTTCACGGTCAAAGTGCTGAGGAGTTTTTCCAACAAGGTT
This sequence comes from uncultured Bacteroidales bacterium, assembly GCA_900317955.1. GTDB lineage: Bacteria > Bacteroidota > Bacteroidia > Bacteroidales > P3 > Colimorpha. The sequence continues at coordinate 44,650 of ONIP01000009.1, read as the reverse complement.
CTTCTTTTTATAAACAAGAGAATTACACCCAGGCCGTCCAACGTTGGCGCAAATCTGCTGAGTTAGGATATTATAGAGCACAATACTTACTTGGTATGTGCTATGAAGAGGGAATTGGTGTCACTCAGTCTTATTCCGAAGCAGCTAAATGGTATCTCAAAGCCGCCGAACAAGGAGAACCGAATGCTCAAGGCAATCTTGGTACCCTCTATTTAAGTGGTAAAGGTGTCACTCAGTCTGGTTCCGAGGCCGTTAAATGGTTTCGCAAAGCCGCTGAACAAGGAAAGGCGGTTGCACAATACAAACTTGGCCTTTGCTATTACCTTGGTATAGGTATCACTGAGTCCAATTCCGAGGCCGTTAAATGGTTTCGCAAAGCAGCTGAACAAGGAGATGCGGCAGCACAATACCTTCTTGGCAAGTGCTATTTCAAAGGTCATGGGGTCACTCAGTCCGACACCGAAGCTGTTAAATGGTATCGCAAAGCCGCTGAACAAGGAAATGACGATGCACAATACGCTTTAGGGTTATGCTATAAAGTAGGATTAGGCGTTGAAGAATCTAAAACAGAAGCAAAGAAGTGGCTTCAAAAAGCCGCTGCCCAAGGGAACAAAGAAGCAACAAAAGAATTGAACAAAATGTAACTCTTTTCTGGCTCTCATTCTCAATCTGCCATTGGTACTAATAAAACCCAAGGTGAAAAGATAGCAAGTTGTTCTAAAACGAAAGAGGATGACATTGTGTGCCATCCTCTTTCTTGTTATTGATTAAGTGACTTACTTTCCGTATGAGTTATTCTCTTCAGCAGCGAAAGGCGTGGCCTTTTCATTACAACTGAATACAGGTTCTCCATGTTCGAAGATGTATTCAAGAGCAATGTCTATTGTGCCGTAGCACCATTCAAGTGTATCTGAGATATGGAATTGTTTCAAAGTATCCTTGTCTTTCAACGCTGCGAAGACAGGGTAACTGTCAACAATAGGAGCAAAGTCAAACAAACGGATTCCCCATTATTGAAAGAGACCAGCATCTTGAGCCCGTCTAAATGTCTTGCATTTACAATTCCAATATCCACTTCTACTCTTTCATAAAAAAGGTGACCCTTTGTGATAAGAGTCACCTTTTGTTTTTTAATGCTTTAATTATTTTGCATCGCGGCCAGCGCGGATTGCCTTGATGTTGGTCTCGACGACGGCGTCGCCTTTGCGGCCGAAGATGGCCTTGATGGCTTTCTCCAGTTCGTCGAACTCAATCTCAAGGTAGGGAGCGGCGGCACCCAGCAACACCATGTTGCCGCGGGCGTTGAGCTCCTTGGCGATGGCGTTAGCGTTAAAGCTGACGCATTTCTTCAGCTTGGCCAACTCAGCGTTCACCTTCTCAATGTCGGGATAGTTCTTGATATTGATGAAGGGGTCGCTGTTGGTGATGACCACGCCGTCGGGGGCGAGGAAAGGCAGATAGCGGAGAGCCTCCATGGGCTCGGAGCTAAGGATAATGTCGGCCTTGCCTTCGGGGATAACGTCGGCAAAAATGGGGTCGCTGCTGATGCGGAGGTGGCTGAACACACTACCGCCGCGCTGCGACATACCGTGGATTTCGCTCTGCTTGACATACATGCCCAGGTTGAGGGCTGCATCGCTTATGATTTTGGCTACGGAGACAATACCGTCACCGCCTACGCCACAAAGTATGATGTCTTTTTTCATTGTTGTGTTCTTTTTTGTGACCTACTTGTCTGACTAGTCTGACTGGTCGGACAAGTCGGACTATTCTGAAAATTTATTTCTTGGCAGCAATGCGCTTTTTGTTCTCAACGATGCAGACTCGCTGCGGGATGATGACGCTAACACCGTCGTAAGCAATCTCCTCTTCCAGAATCTTGACGAACTCGTCGTGGTTCTTGGGCAGAGGTACGATATGGCGGATGTGGTCGGGGTCGACACCAAGTCCCTTGCAGATGTTGAAGAGCTTCATGTTGGCACTCGAGGGCTGGCCGCCGGTCATAGCGGTGATGTCGTTGTCGAGAATCATCACGATGACGTTGGCTTTCTCGTTGACGCAGTCGAGCAGACCGGTCATGCCGCTGTGGCCAAAAGTACCGTCACCGATAACTGCTACGGAGGGGAAAATGCCCATTTCGGCAGCACCTTTTGCCATGGTGATGGAAGCACCCATGCAAACGGTGGTGTTCAAAGCACCCATGTTGAAGCCAAGGGTGTAGCAACCGATGTCGCCAAACACGCGGCCATGCTCATACTTCTTCATCACGTCAACCAATGCGGTGTAGCTGTCGATGTGGGGGCAGCCAACGCAGAGAGCGGGAGGACGGTTGGTAACCACCTCGGGCACTGCGGGACCGTTGGCGACATCCATGCCGAGGGCTTTAGCAACCTTCTCAGCATTCAGTTCGCCGTCGCGACGAATCACCTCGTCCAAACGACCATGTACGGGCTTGCCTTTGCCCAGACAGCCTTTAATCTGCTCTTCGACGAAGGGCTGGCCATCTTCGAGTACAAGAATTTCGTCGCACTCGTCATACAGCTTGCTCAGCATAGCGGTAGGCAGAGGATATTGGGTAATCTTCACTACGGGATAGGGGCACTTGCCGCCGGGGAAGTTCTCCAACAGGTAGTTGTAGGCAATACCAGTGGTCACGATGCCGCGGCTCTTGTCGGTGCCGGGGATGTACTGGTTGAAACCGCTCTTTTCGGAGGATTCCTCAAACTTGGGCTGCTTGTCGATCAAGTCGCGATACAGCACCTTGGCATTGGCGGGCAGCAGCACGAAAGTCTTGGGGTCGGTGGGGTAGTTGATGGGGTTCTGGGGCAGAGGCTCGCGGCGCTCAACACCGGCACGGCTGTGGGCCAGACGGGTGGGGATGCGCATCAGGATGGGGGTGCCCATCTTTTCGCTCAGCTCGTAGCCGAAGAAGACCATGTCGTAGGCCTCCTGCTGGTTGCTGGGTTCCAGCATGGGAATCATAGCCCAGTGGCCATAGAAACGGCTGTCCTGCTCGTCTTGAGAGGAGAACATAGAGGGATCGTCGGCCACAACGATGATGACACCCTTAGTGCCGATGATAGAGGCATTCATGAAGGGGTCGCCACAGACATTCAGACCTACATGCTTCATGCAAGTCATGGCACGTTTGCCGGCGTAGGCAACGCCGATAGAGGCCTCGAGGGCTGTTTTCTCGTTGGCGCACCAGTTGGCACGGATGCCTTTCTGGGCTGCCTCTTTCGATTTGATTACATATTCTGTGATTTGCGTGGAGGGGGTGCCGGGATAACTGTTGATGGCACTGCCACCCGCGTCAATAAAGGCTTGAGCAATTGCTTCGTCACCTAAAAGGAGTAACTTCGACATATCCAATATTTTAAATATTAATACTTTACTTTGTTGATTTTGCAAAATTAAAGAAAAAAATTGACATAAACAAATTTTTATATCTAAAAACTAAAAATCAAAAAGATAAGACTCCACTTTTAGTTTCATTGTTTCAAAACTTCAATGAGCATCAAGCCAGTTAACCAGACTCTCTAACACCTTGTCGTCGGGAGCCTGTCCAAGGGTGGCATATTCGTCCACGGCACCTGTATTGCACACCTGCCCCAGATGGTTGATGCCTGTCAGCAAGATGACATTATAGGGGAGGTTGTTCTGTTTACATATAGCAGAAATAATTCTAAGGTTTTCCTCCGCCGGTACCTGGCAGTCTTTCTCGCCCCCAAGAGCCAGCAGTGGGCAGCGCATCTTGGTGATATAATCAGCAGGATTCAGAGCCAGAAACATCCTCATCCACGGCGTTGCCACCGTAACTGCCCATCCATAGCATTCCACATTTGTCAACCCACACTGCTGTTTTTGCTCTTTGTTCAGCCCTTGGCTGTGTTTCTTAAACAACGGCCTGAAAGCAAGGTTTATCGTTTTCACCGTGTCGACCCCTTCGCCCAAGGTAAGCGTGTCGCAAACATTAAACAGCTCTCGCATACATGCCAACCGCCTCTCCACAAGACTATCGGCCAACCCTTGCAGACGGAATATCGTCCTGTTCTGTTGCAACAGCAAGGTCTTACCATCCACGGCTGCCCCTCCAAGCATAGCCACCCCTGCAACATCGCTCCTCCGAGAGGCCACTATAGCAGCCACTGTAGCCCCTTCGCTATGTCCGAAAAGAAAAATTCTTCGCGGGTCGATAGATATTTCCACCATCGATTTCAAATAATCCAACTGGTATTCCACATCGGTGGCAAAATCCAATACCGTGGCATGAACAATGTCGCCCGTCGAGCCGCCCACACCCCTATCGTCGCACCGCAGCACGGCATATCCCCGTGCCGACAAATATTCTGCAATCACCTTGAATGGCCTGTGTCCCATAATTTCCTCATCGCGGTTCTGTGCACCCGAACCTGTGATAAGTATCACTGCTGGGACCTTGCCCGACACCCCTGTGGGGTAGGTCAGCGTACCTGTCAATTGCATAGTGTCATGCCCGACTTTATCCACTCCGGTTATCACAACTTCCTTTTCTGCGAACGCTTGAGCGTTTACATCAAGCACAACAGTAAGGCACAATAAAATAAACAGCAAACCTCCCTGGGGTACAATTCCCGACAAGCCCTTCCTGGCTTTTGCCATCATCTCCATCTTATCGTTTCTATCATGTGGTCAATATCCTCACGAATGTACGTCAGAACAGGTGACAGCGAATCGTTGTTCGGTGTGCAGTCTATATACATCGCACCGCGAAGGAAGTGGTTCACGCTGTCCGTCACCCAGAACTGGTAGGTGCTGGCCACGTTCTGCCCTTTCAAATGATAAGTCGTACCCGCCAACTTGTGCGCTCTGTCTTCGAAACGGTTCTCATCTATTCCCGACGTGAACGCATAATGGTCTTCCACAAACTTATACGAATTGTCTATCTGTGTCCGCATATCCTTCTCACCCCTTATCCTTTTATACGTCATAAAAACGTAACCCTTGTATTTTGGATACGCTATCGTAAACCATGTCTCGCCCGGCAGCACCTTCTTCCATTCTATTTCCGAAAGGCTACTCTGCTCGAAAGTAAATGGCAAGGCCGACGTGTCGCAAACCGCGTATGCGTGTGGTGGCAAATCTATACGCAAATAAGCCTGAGGCTTGGGTGTCTCGCCTGAGTCTGCACACGCCGCCATCACAACGGCTCCCAAAAGACAAATCAACCATTTAAAAACTTTTTCTTTCATATTAGTCATAAAACTATAATTCTCATTTCAAAACAAAATGCTGCGGATGAAGTCGGTGATTCATCATCAGCACCCCGGCATCATACATGTCTATACTGACGTTATACTTCGCATTCCCTTGCTGGGCCTGCCAACGCAACTCACGAGCCCGGCATCTGTGCGGACGACACACCACCTTCACTGTTTCCAACCCGTCGCGTCCGTCTTCAAGCACTGCCTCGTCTCCGTCGTAACAAACCACACGCATTCCGTAGTGGTCTCTCAACTTATATACCAAGTCGTGGTACATCCTGTCCCGCCCCTTGGCACAATCAACCATTCCTGCACACTCTTCCGGCAGTCCTTCGCCCATGTGGCTTCGCACCTCTCGACCAACAGTGGCAAACAGTACCTTCCGATACATCTCAAACACAAACGGAGAGTGTATCCCATACTGCGTGTCAGCCATTATCCAATACTCCAACCTTGTCATAAGCGGTTGCAAAGATACAACTTTTTTTCAATACCGCGACGACTTTTTCTTCAAAAACAGGCCAACAAAAAAGGCTATACAATTAACACGATATCGGATTAACCCATTAACCGATTAATATATTAACGCATTAACAAATAGTCTCAATCAAAAAAAAGTTGTATCTTTGCAGTGTAAACAAATAAACTACATTATGGATAACAACTTGAAAAAGAAGATTGACGACCTCGTCGCCGAGATTTCTGCCATCAACGACCTCACCCACAAAGTCTCCATTCTTGAATATATGGAGCAACAATCCTCCTACATGCTCTGGCAACTGCAAGACGAAATCCACATCGACTACGACTCTCAGAACGTCTAACCCCCTATACGGCCGTGAATAAAAGAAACAACATACACACTCTAATAGCTAAGAGCCCCATCCGTTCTTTAGCCTTTACCCCTTGTTTTTTATTCCTTGCCTTTTTCTCCCTACTCCTCTCAGGCTGTACCGGTGGCTACTCCTTCACCGGTGCCTCCATCCCAGTCGAAGCCAAAACCATCTCCATCTCCCAATTCCCCAACCTCGCCTCCACCGTCAACCCACAACTTGGCCAAAAGCTCTACGATGGGCTCCAGCAAATGTTTGCTTCACAAACCAACCTCAACGTCATCCCCGCCGACGGCGACCTCAAAATCGAAGGCCAAATCACCGACTATTCCACCCGAGCCTCTTCCATCGGCAGCGACGACAATGTGGCCACCAACCGCTTCACCATCACCATCAAAGTATCATTCACCAACCGCTTCGACGAGAAAGCCGACTTCGAGCAGTCTTTCTCAAGGTTCAAAGACTACAACGCCGCCCGCGACTTCTCTTCGGTCGAACAGGCTCTGGTCGATGAAATTGTCACTGAACTATGCGAAGATATTTTCAACAAATCAGTCGTGAACTGGTAATCGGCTGGCTCCTGGCCATCTTCGCCTCCGCCATTTACCTCCTCACACTCGAACCCACAGTCAGTTTCTGGGACAGTGGTGAATTTATCTCCGTCTCCTATCTCCTCCAGGTAGGCCATCCCCCGGGAGCCCCCTTCTATCAACTTCTCGCCCACATCTTTTCTTGGTTTGCACCAACCCCTGCACAAGTGGCTCTCTGCTGCAACGCACTCTCTGCCCTCTCTGCTGGCTTCACCGTCATGTTCCTCTTCTGGACCATCCTCCTCCTCTCCCCTCCCGACAAAAAAATACCTCTCCCCGCTGCCGTCATCGGCTCGCTATGCTACCTCTTCTGCGACACTGCCTGGTTCTCCGCTGTCGAAAGCGAAGTATACAGCCTTGCCATGCTCATCGCCTCCGCCACCCTCTGGGCCATGCTCCGTTGGTATCGCTGTCCCGACCACCGTCAGGCGCAACGTTGGCTTCTCCTCGTCTCCCTCCTCCTCGGCCTCGGCTTTTGCACCCACCTCCTCACCCTCCTCACCACTCCCGCTCTCTTGTTGCTCTTCATTTTCAAATTTTTCAAGGCCAAAAAGACCAACTCCCTGCAAGGATTCTTCCCTCCAGCGCTGCTGCTTTTCATGGTGCTATTCTTTGCAATCGGACTCTCCCCCTATGCCATCGTGCCAATCCGTGCTTCCGCCAACCCGCCCATCAACCAGGGCTCGCCCCACTCATTCCAACGCCTTAAATCCTACATCGCTCGCGAAGACTACGAAAAAGCCCCGCTCTACCCCCGCATCTGGCGTAACCATCCCAACGATTCCCTCTACGCCTCCGACTGGAGTGGCGGCGAGAACAACTTCATGGGCAATCTACGCTATTACACTTCCTATCAACTCACCTACATGTACTTCCGCTATTTAATGTGGAACTTCTCCGGCCGTTACAACGACCGCCAAGGCTTCGGCTCCCCTCAAAACGGCCAATTCATTACGGGTATCCCACCCATCGACCGTCTCCTTGTCGGCACAAGTGCCCGCCCACCCGAAAGCCTTCACACACGCGCCCACAACACCTACTACCTCCTCCCCTTGATCCTCGGTCTTCTCGGCTTCTATGCCCTCTCCTCGCGGCGTAAAGCCTTCTGGGCTGTCTTCACTCTCTTCCTTATGGGAGGCATCATCCTTTCCCTCTACCTCAACCATCCCACCTACGAACCTCGCGAACGCGACTACGCCTACATCCTCAGTTTCTACGCTTTCGCCATCTTTATCGCCTTCGGCTCCGAATGGCTCCTTTCCAAAGCTCAACAATTCAAACAAAATAACAAGAAAATCCTTTCCCGCCTCTGTCCCTACTGCATATACCTTATCATCCTTGCCGCACCTGCCCTCATGGCCTTCCAAAACTGGGACGACCACGACCGCAGCCACCGCTACATTGCCTACGACTCCGGTGCCAACATCCTCAACTCCTGCGACCGCCATCCCCAACGAGCCATCCTCTTCTGCTACGGCGACAACGACACCTTCCCCCTCTGGTACCTTCAACAGGTCGAAAACATCCGCACCGACATCCAAGTCGAAAACATCGCCCTTATTGGCTACCACAAGTTTGTCAACCTCTATACCCAATGCCTCCAATCCGGCCGCCCTGTCTACCTCACCCACTACGCCTACAACGCCTTCCACTCCCAATTCGGTCCCTGCCTTCAGCTCGAAGGCAACACCTACCGTCTCACCCAGACCCCTTGCGACAGCGTCGCTACACATCCGTTCCTCCTCCACTTAAACGACATGACCTGGCATCCCATGCAGCACGTCTACATCGACGAAACAGGTTGCAAATTCATTGAACAATACTGGAAAGACATCCTCCTCCTTGCCGACAACCTCTCCTCCCAAGGACAAAACGACAAAGCCCGCTGGGCTCTCGATAAAACCCTGTCCGAAATCCCCCTCTCCGCACTTCAGGACGTACGCCTCATCTACGATATAGGCCAAGCCTGTCTCCGCACCGGAAACACCTCCGCCCACGACAACGTCAACCAATACCTTGCCGACATCCTCCGCCAGCAACTCGACTACTTCCACACCCTCTCCCCCCAACGCCAAGCCGCTATGCCCTACACCCTCGGTCCCCGCAACGAAATAGCCTCATTAATCGGAATACAATAACTAACAAAAATTCAATATTATGAAAAAATCATTTTTATTAATCGCACTTGCCTCCGCACTCTTTATGTGCAGCTGCGAAAAAGACCCTGCCAACAATCCTGCCAGCCATGAACCCGTCATCGACGTCACCCCATATCTGGGCAACTACCTCATGTCCCGCCACACCGACCTCATTCTCTCCGTAGCCACTTTCAACATCCCCATTGACCGCGACCTCGACGTTGAAGTTGTCACAGTCAAAAAAGACCCCAACCAACAGTATGGCATCATCATGACCAGTTCCGACGGCATGTACATGCGCGGCACAGTCGACACCCTCGGCTTGCACCTGCAAAACGACACCATCGCCTTAAACATCGACACCTTGGGCGTCAAAGCTTCTCTGCAAGCCACCATGTCTCACCCCGTCATCTCAGCCCCCGTCAACGGCGTCATGGACTGGACCAGTACCGCCACCGGCACTGCCTCGGCTGTTGTCCCAGTCCTCGGCACCATCACCGGCACCATTACTGGCAACATGCACTACCGCACAGCCCTGAGATAACCTCTCAAAACAAAAAAAGAGTGGCAGCCACCCCGACTGCCACTCTTTTTTTGCTCCATCCGGTTACCTTGTTTACCTATTATCGACTCCTCTGCTTATAATAAGATTAATCCAGTAATAAAGACATCGCCCTATTTCTATATCTTCATCACTCAAGAAAGTTTGAATTCGAGGAATGAAATCACCAAATTCTATAATATTTGGCGATTGCTCATTTTTTGTATATTTGCACCATCAAAAAATAGACCCCCATTTACTCGCAAACTCCGTCATAATCACTAAAGCTCTTATAACAAAAAAGCAGACTCTAAAAGTCTGCCTTTTTGTTTCTTTCGGGTGGGAGGTGGGGCTCGAACCCACGACCTCCAGATCCACAATCTGGCGCTCTAACCAGCTGAACTACGCCCACCGTCTTGATTCGAAAATCGGTTGCAAAAGTACTACTTTTTTCTGACATGACAAACTTTTTTTCAAAAAAAATTGTATCTTTGCCTTATGATATCAAAGAATAAACTCAAGGAACTATCTGGCTTTAAGCAACAAAAGCATTGCGACGATGCATCGGTTTTTATTGTCGAAGGTGTGAAATTGTCCAACGAGGCACTTGCTGCAAACGCCCCTATCCGCATCATCTGTGCAACAAATTTGTGGCTCTCTCAACACAACAACCTCCCCGCTGATGCAGAAATATATGAGGTTGAACAGGATACGCTCTCCCGTCTCAGCCACATGCAAACCCCCAACGAAGTATGGATGCTGGTAGACAGACATTTGCCACTCCCCAACAACAACTGTCCCCTCACACTGGCTCTTGACCATCTACAAGACCCCGGAAACTTGGGCACCATCATTCGCACTGCCGATTGGTTCGGTGTGAGACGCATTGTCTGTAGCGACGGCTCCGTCTCCTGCTTCAATCCCAAGGTGGTACAAAGCACTATGGGCAGCCTATTCCGCACCGAAATCATCTATACCGACCTCCCCACCTATCTCGCCTCATGCAACAAACCCGTTATAGGCGCACTTCTCGACGGTTCGAATATCTGGGGTAACAACCAACGCCTCCAACTACCTCAAGAAGGTGCCATACTTGTAATAGGCAACGAAAGCCGCGGCATTTCCCTCCCTGTGCAGCAATATGTCACTCAACGCATTGCAATACCCAACCTGGGAGGCACCGCCGAATCCCTCAACGCCTCTGTAGCCTGCGCCATCCTCATGGCCGAACTGCTGCGGACATAACGCTGCCCGATCCCTTATTTTACAACTTAAATCCGGCCACGCTCCTGCGCTGACCATCATTGCTAATAAAGGTCAAAAAATACACGCCCTTAGGCCATTGTGCCGTATTGATACGACAAATGCCACCTTCAACTGCATGGGTCGTCAGATTGCGCCCTTTGGCATCGCTCACCGTCAACACGCCGCCCTGCGACTCTTCTCCAGTCTCCACTACCACATAATCCGTTGCTGGGTTAGGATACACCCTCATCCTCATCACTGCCGATTCCTGATTTATGGAAAGCATCCCTGCTGTCGCTCTGCTGAAATCTGGTATTCCATACCCGCATCTATCGGTCGGCCATACTGCTAAATGCCCCCATGCTCGCACCGAGTCACATAGTTGCCGAGGGTTCAACACGCGATAACGCTGCCACAAGCAGGCCATCATCCCCGCCATGATTGGACACGCATACGATGTCCCGCTGCCTATCTGGAGGTAACCTCCCTCACCAACTGTCATCACGCCATCTCCTAAAGCCACCACATCGGGTTTCCTCACCATAGCCGCCGTAGGCCCATAAGAACTAAAGCTGGCCCAATTGCCCTCATTTTCAACGGCTCCTACCGTCAACACTTCCGGCACATCGGCAGGAACATTCAACTGGTGGAACTCATCTTCCCCGTTGTTACCCGCCGCATTCAGCAACAACATCCCGCGCGACACCGCTATAGCCGCCGCCCGCGACATGGGAGCCGTCCGTCCATCAAGGTCTGCCAACGAGTAGCTCTGCGTACTGTCATCATAATCAAAATATCCCAACGATGTAGTAATTATATCCGCACCCAGGCTGTCAAGATATTCCGCCGCTGCTATCCAGTTATACTCCTCCAAAGGCGTCTCGCTCTCCACATCCTCCGTCCGGCACAACACATACGTCGCCTTCGGGGCTGTCCCAACATACACACCCGCTCTATCTACAGCCATCAGTGACAACACATGCATTCCGTGGTTCCCCATATAACCCGGCTCTTCGCCCATACTGACAAAATCGCGCATCGCCAACAACCTCCCTTCGTTTCGCATTTCTCTATACACAGACATCGTGTCCACACCCGGGAAACCAGCGTCGCAAACCCCTATCACAATCCCTTGCCCCTCAAATCCCCTTTTATGCAAAGGCTCGCCTGCCAGTTGCTCAATCTGCAGGTAGCTCCAGCCGTAATAATCCACGCCCGAATGTGAGTCATCCAGCCGTAACCGATTCTTCACACTTAAAACTTTAGTCGAATCCACATGCAGAGTATCCACCTCATGCTTGCAAAGTTTCATCTCTCTTACAAACTCGTACCGCTGCACAAAATCATCTGGCAACGCCTCGGTCGTCCTTACCACAACACCGTTTTGCCACCGCAACCGATGCCGGACTTCTAACCCGGCCTGCTGCAACGCCGCCACATACTGCGGGTTCACTGGCAAATCCATACTGTCCACGGCTATCCTCTGCCGCATCCGCCGTTCCATAGCCCTGCTGCTCAAATATTCCGTCGGCCGCTCTATTGCAAATGGGGTACCCTCTTTGTCGTTGAAAGCCACCCAGTAATAATACTTGTCCTGCCCGCAGACCTCTCCAATCCAAGACACCATCAGTGCCATCAGAGCTATCAAGCGTACCCCATGCAAGACAACCCCAGTCCTCATCTCACGTCTTTTCATTCTTCCTGTATTATCCGTTATAGTTTAAGTCTGAAATTCATATACCACAATTCACATGCACCCGACGGGTTCTGTTCCACATACATCCCTATCGACCCATCCGGCAACAGCGTCATCGACGAGTACACCGACGGCCCCGGACACATCAATATCGGCTTCTGCCATGTTTTCCCCTCGTCATAACTCACATATATGCTCACATCTTCCCGTTCCATCGAGTTGGGCATGGAATGCAGCAGCACACTCTTTCCTCCAGTCTTTATTCTAAGCATGTCCCCGTTGCAGGCGTTTGTCGACATCTCTGTCCATACTCCTTGCTTGCCCCAGGTCACTCCTCCGTCAGTGGAGACATTATATCCCCGCGGGCCTCTCTGCCGTACACTTATCAGCACCGACCCGTCTTCACGTTCTATCAACTTCGATTCGTCTCCTCCTTTATATGCCATCTCCGACACTTGCCATGTGTAGCCGTTGTCATCTGAATAGATAACATAATCATCCGACACATTCTCCTCAGCCCTGAGCAACGAGGCGGCAAAAAGCACTCGCCCTTTGTGTTCCCCTTTCTCAAGTCTCAAGCCATTTCCACTGGCAACAAAAGCCCCCCTGTAATTCTTGCAGGCTGGGTTCATTGCCGTACTTCCCCACACTCTTGACGTTATCTCCTGTGGTTCCGACCAACTGACTCCGTTGTCCTTGCTTCGGCACACAAATATTCTTATCGGGTTCTTCTCCGTCGACTGGAAATAGCCGTTGTGTCCTGCCATCAAACACATCACATCGCCGTTTCCACACACCACCAACGCAGGGTCGCCATAGCCTCGTTCTTTACCCATCCCACGCACTATCGTCTTAGGCTCCGACCACGTCCGGCCGTTGTCCGTGCTCCGCCGGCACACCACGTCAATGTCCTGTGGCAAATCCTGCTCATTGTTTTTACGTTTGTCGTTCACCGCTATCAGCGACCCGTCGGGCATCACACAGATGGCTGGAATCCGGTAGTTCTTCGACCCGTATTCGCCTGGAGCGTACAGCTTTTTCATATATAAATCCGTAACCCCGTCCATCACATAATTCTCCGCCGGTGTCAACTTGGCCACAAAGCCTCCTCCCGGTGCAAGATGCACACGTAGCAGTCCCGCAAACTGTTCTATCCACCTAACTCTATAGTCGCTGCCTTTTCGGTGTGCGTTCGCTCCGTCGGCATACAATACCACATCGCATCGTTCCACATCCTCTCCCATCGCGCCCAGCAACGACGGCACATCCACCGTCACATCGCGCTCCGTCCAGTTGGTTATACCTCCCACATACCACGTGTCCCCTTTCCGGCGCGCCGTCACAATATATTCTCCCACCTCTCCGTCCAGCACTCGCGTCTCATCCCACACCGTCGGCATTCCCGCTACAAAACGGGTATAGTCAGGCTCTTTCTCATAATTTGTCGGGGCATCGCACAGCATGTTCAAAGGCGATTCCAGCACCACATACAGTGCCAACTGGTGGCAACGTGTCCCCTGACTCATCGGTTCGCTCCAACTGGGATGGTAACTACCCTTTGCCCCGTTGTTCATAGCACCCTGCGTATAATCCATCGGACCCGACGCCTGACGTATAAACGGAATCTCAGTGTCGTACTGCATTTGATTCCAACTTGCCGGAGCCCATTTCATCTGTTCCAATCCTGCCACCCCCTCAAAATTCAGCACATTGGGATAGGTCCTGTTCAACCCTGCAGGCTTGAATGCACCATGGAAATCCACCAGCAGATGATACTTCGCACACATCTCCGCAGCCCGCTTGTAGAAATCCGTTATCACCTGGTCGTCCCTGTCCATGAAATCTATCTTGAACCCCTTGATTCCCATCTCGCTGTAATATCGACACACCTTCTCCATATCGCGGTCAAAAGCATAATACCCCGCCCACAATATCAACCCCACTCCACGCTCCTTGGCATACCGTACCAGCATCGGCAAATCTATCTCTTTCACCACCTGGAACAAATCCGCTTTCATGTTCACAGCCCATCCTTCGTCCAATATCACATATTCAATCCCGTACTTCGAGGCAAAATCAATATAGTACTTATACGTCTCGTTGTTAATTCCCGACTTGAAATCCACACCCTTCAAGTTCCAGTCGTTCCACCAGTCCCACGCCACCTTGCCGGGTTTAATCCAACTCAAGTCTGTCATTTTAGTAGGCTCCCCAAGCAGATAACTCATATTATTCATCGCCAATGCCGCGCTATTCTTTGCCACCATGGTTATTCTCCAAGGCAACGCCGTCTCACTTTTCCCCTTCCGCTCCGGCTGTGGATTTAAGTCCGCTATATATTCCTCGCGCTCTTTCACTATCATCTGGAGGTTGTTGTGGCCTCCTTGCTCCACTCTCTTAGGATAGCGGGCATGCTCCCCTTCCAGACGTCCTGCATCACCCATTCCCTTTAAATAGAGTCCCGGATAGTTCGTCAGCGATGACTCTGTCAAGCAAACTTTCACACCGTGAGGCCCGTGCACCAGCAACGGCAGGAAACACAACCGCCTTACATCCAATTTAGACAACGGCATCCTAACATACAGGTTCTCAAACGACGAACTGAACTGAATATCATGGTTCTTCTCATCAAAATTAATCACGTATGGCACTGTCGCTTCATAGTCGCCTGCAAAATTATATTCCACCTTCTCAAAACGCACCTTACATGCCCCTTCCACCTTATAGCGGTAAGCCACGCCCTCGTTATAGGCTCGAAACACCATCGTCAAGCCATCCTTCATTTTTAGAGTCAACTCATTATAGTGGTTCCGCATCGTGGCCTGCCGCGTAAAAGGTGAGGCCACAGTCTCATCAACCGTCGCGGTACTCGCCTTCGTCACCGCCATGCTCCCCGTCACTCGCTTGCCGTAGGCTCGATTCAAACCCGCATGCGACGGCATTACTATCGTCACTCCGTTATACACTATGTCATACGTAATCTCCTCCTTCTCGGTGGCCACAATATGTGTCACCAACTTCCCGTCGGGCGATTTCAAAGTATACTTCTGCTCCTCGGCAGCCAACTGGCCAACCGTCATCATCAACCCAACCAAACATAAAAGAAACTTCTTCATAACAAATCGTTTATTAAAATCCATACAACTATAACAAACCTCAGCCTATTCTTCTTGCACCGTCCCCAATTACCACGGGTATCACCTTGCACTCCCTGCCAAAACGTTCCTTATAACGCTCCTGCACCTCCTTCACAAACCGGTCATACACCTCCTCACGCACCAAATTAATCGTGCAGCCGCCAAAACCGCCGCCCATAATGCGTGCACCCGTCACACCGCAACGCACAGCCTCTTCAACCAAAAAATCAATCTCCTCGCAACTCACCTCATAATCCTTGCTCAACCCCTCGTGGGTCAAATACATCTGCTTTCCTACCGTCTCGTAGTCTCCACGCTCCAATGCACTGCTAACCGCCAACACCCTGTCGCACTCTCCCAGCACAAACTTGGCACGTCTATAATCCTCATCGCTTATCTCTTTGCGCACTCCTTCCAACATATCCCAACTGCAATCCCGCAAGGTCTCAACACCCACGGCAGCTGCCACACGCTCACAACTGTTGCGCCGGTCGTTATATGGCGACCCCACCAACTCATGCTTCACACAACTGTTCACCAGCACCAGACGGTATCCCTCTGGATGCCAAGGATAATAAACAAACTCCCCACTCCGGCAATCTAACCTGACAAGACTCCCCGCCTTGCCATACATCGACACAAACTGATCCATAATGCCGCACTTCACTCCCACATATTTATGCTCCGTGGCCTGCCCCACAAGGGCAAGAGCCATCTTGTCCAGCCCACCGACAAACAACTCATTCAAGGCGTTGGCAAAACAACACTCCAGCGCAGCCGAGGAACTCATCCCTGCCGCCAACGGCACATCCCCGCCATACACCGCATCAAAACCCTTCACATCAACGCCTCGCTCCCGCAGTTCCCTCACCACACCGTATACATAGCGGAAATGCACTGTATCAGGACCCTCGGCATCATCCAAATCAAATTCACACCCCATGCCGAGATCCTCAGCCCACAATCTCACTCTTGGTTCGCTACAAGTACGAATCAAAGCCGTTATACTCTGGCACACCGCCCCCGGAAAAACAAATCCTCCGTTGTAGTCGGTATGCTCGCCAATAAGATTAATACGCCCCGGAGCCATCCATACACTGCATCCGTCGGCATTTCCGAATTGCTGTTCAAACCGCAGCCGAAGTTTCATAGTATCCATATTCGTCCTTATTTTTCAAACTGCAAAGATACAAAAAATAATTGGTGTCCTGATGATTTTTCGCAACTTTGACCTAAAAACTCATTATTCAACAAAATACTACGATGATACAAATAAAGCGTTCGCCAACCGAAATTACACAATACAAGCCTTCATCCGTTTTTTCAAACACAATTAGAAAACTGTTGTTCTACGCTCGTTTTAAACTTTTGTATGTGCAAATCAACAGCGGAAGAAAGGTTATATCAGCGTTAATCGAACGGAACTGCATTATTTAGAAGAGGGATGAAGACAATCCTTATAGATCCCATCCCCCGCGCATAATCATCACCACATCCTCTCCCCTTACCATTCTGAAAGCTTTTTCATCTGCTGCACACTTTTTCCTTCGTTTCAACGTTAATATTTTATGAACTACAAAAACATCCTCTTCGACTTTGACGGCACCCTTGCCGACACACGCCAAGGCATCATCCGCACCGTACAAGGCACTCTCCTCCGTATGGGGTTGCCCTCAGCCAATCCCTCCGATATAACAAAGACCATAGGCCTGCCCCTTACCGAATGCTTTCACCTCGCTACCCCTACACCCCCAGAACGCCTTGACGAAGCCGCACAAATCTACCGCGACATCTTCCCTTCCCTCGCCCTTGACCATATCTCCCTCTTTCCCTGCATACTTCAAACCCTATCCGAACTCCAAAACCGCGGCATTGTTATGGCCATCGTTTCCTCACGTCACCACATGTCACTTGACCCCTTGGCAGAACAATTGGGCGTATTACAATACATACCGCGCACACGCCTATACGGCGAAGACGAAAGCCTCGCCCCAAAACCGGCACCCGATATAGCTTTGAAAATCCTCTCCGACCTCAACCTAAACCCAGCCCAAACCCTTGTTGTCGGCGATACTATATATGACCTCCAGATGGGTTCAGCCGCCGGATGTCACACCTGTGGCGTAACCTACGGAAACCAAAGCAGGCAGAAATTGCTCTCCGTCAACCCCGACCATCTGATTGACACTTTTCCCGACCTTGTAGCCCTGTTGTAATTACTGGGCTAAAGGTGGCAAGAGTCAACGCCGGAGGGTATAGGACAGTTCGGCTTCGTTGCCGCAACAGTCGGTAAGGAAAATGCGAAGGTCGAGATTGGATACTTGATCGTCGACTTGGTTCAGGTCAATAGTCAATGTAGCGTATTTGCCGTCGAATTCAGCCAGTACCCACTCGCCGTTGATAAAGCAACGGTACTCTTTCACACCTGAGAGGTCGTCTCCCATTTTCATTCGCAACACGCTGGCGGAGACTTTTCCCCCTTGCTTGAAGTTAAGTGGCTTGATGTAGGGAGGGGTGATGTCGTTTGCCACTACGAAGTTGCCAAACTCCCTAACATTTGCTTCGAGCCACCGACCTGGTTTCCCCTCTACTTTACGTTCTACGACGCGGGTAGGCAGAGCCCTTAGTTTGTCATTCTTGAGGGTGCAGAGAACCAGTTGTTCGGGTTCGTAGCCAATGACGAGGGGAACTCTCAATTGGTAGGTGCGATGAGGGGGATAAGGGCTCCTCCAGGGTTTGACGGTGTAGATGGGAGAGATATAGCGACGGTCTTTTTGCATGCCGTGGAGGAGGAGGTCGTCGTAATAGACCATGCCGGCAGGCATTTCGATTTGATAGTCGCCGCGACTAACACTGAGAGGCCAGCGGACGGTAAGGCTGTCGGAAAAGAGATGATAGGAAGGATGCTCGGGGATGTCGTGCATGGGCACGAGAGTTTCGAGGGAATTGCGAACGTATAGTGAACGTACGGCGGAGTTGCCGTTGAAGTCGGAGACGGCGACAGTGATGCGATGGAGGGATGTATCTGAGGCAATGAAGCCAACACTGCCGTCGCCGAAGGTACGAGCGGGGCGAACGGGGTCACCTTCAAGCCTGCGGGTGATGATATATGGCTGACGGGTGGAAAGGAAATGGTCGAAGTCGAGCTGCGCGTTGATGGCGCGGGTGTCGGCGTAGGTGATGATGTCCATTTTGTATTGGAAGAAGGGGCGACCGTCTACCCAAATGTCAATGCGGTCGAAACCGTTGTTGGCGGTAGAGCCTTCAGATTGGTCAGAAGCCCAAACAGCGATGTAGAAGCGACCGAGTATGGAAATCGGGTTTTCGGGGGTGCCAAGGCGCGAGGGTTTGTTGCCGAGGTCGACTTGGTATGGGGTTTTGGCACTGTTGACGCGGCAGTGTTTGTCGACGGGAAGCAGTCGGATGCCTTTGATGGCGGGTGTTTGTTCGTCGACAAGGGTGATGCCGTAATGGAGGGGATTGAGGCTTTGCTGGGTGCGGGTGTTGCGCACTTCATAATGGAGGTGAGGCCCACCGCTCATACCGCTGTTGCCGGCGTAGGCTATGAGGTCGCCACGGTGAACGGGAAGCAGTCCCTCGGGCAC
The DNA here is from genome assembly GCA_900317955.1 of uncultured Bacteroidales bacterium. Taxonomy (GTDB): domain Bacteria; phylum Bacteroidota; class Bacteroidia; order Bacteroidales; family P3; genus Colimorpha. The sequence goes on along the minus strand of ONIP01000009.1, from coordinate 25,622 downwards.
GACGGTGTCGAAGGCGTAGCATTGATGCTCGGCCTGGTAGCGACGGACGTATTGGGCAATATCGCCGTGGTATCCGTCAAGGTGGAGGTAGACTGTGGTGATGTTGCCAGCATGGTTGATGTAAAGCATTTTGCCACCATCATAGGCGGAGATGCGGAGACGGGAGACGTAGCCGTCGGCAGGGGCGTAGACGGGAGTTCCCACACCATCGTCGCCACCGATGCGGAGGTCGATGCCGCTATGGAAGTGGTTGGTGCGAATTTCAGCAAAGGTTCCGGAAGGGGCGGCAGGCATGCGGAGCGGGCTGTCGAACTTGGGAGGTTGGAGAGACTGCGACGATGCTACCAAGTTGTAAAGGGCGAAAAAGACGACGAACGAGAATCGGATGATATACATGATACTGGATATTTACTTATTGGGGACGGGTTGATTGTCGGGTTGGGAGAGCATGAGTTCGCGGGCGGTTTGGAGAGCGGCCTGGGTGGGCGGGTTGGAGGAGAGCATGACAGCAATTTCGGTGACACGCTCATCGGGAGAAAGCTGGCGAATGCGAGAGATGGTAGTATCGCCTTCGAGGGCTTTTGACACTTTGAGGTGTTGGCCTGCTTTGGCGGCGATTTGGGGGAGGTGGGATATGGCGATGACCTGCATATTGTCGGCCATGCGGCGCATGATGGTGCCGACGGCCACGGAGATGTCGCCGGAAACGCCGCTGTCGATTTCGTCGAAAATGATTGTGGGAAGCAGGCTGCGACGGGTGACAAGCGATTTGACGGCGAGCATGAGGCGCGAGAGTTCACCGCCGGAGGCAACGTCGGCAAGGGGACGCGGTGTGCCGCCCTGGTTGGCATTGAAAAGAAGGCGAACGGTGTCGTGGCCAAGAGGACCGTAGTCGGGTGCTGCCGTGATGTCGGCGACAATGTGGGCGGAAGCCATGCCAAGGCTGGCAAGGACGGGAAGCAGTTGTTTTTCGAGCAGCAAGCCTGCTTTGCGACGCGAGGAGGTTAGGCTGTCGGCGGTTTGCTGGAGTTGGGCGAAGACTTTATCTACCTGCTCCATCTTTTCGCGGATGAGGTCGTCAAGACTGTCAGCCTCTTTTAGTTGCTCACCGAGACGGTCTTGTATTTGCAGAAGGTCAGCGACAGTGGAGACGTTGTGTTTTTTTTGCAGGCGGTAGATAAGGTCGAGTCGCTCGGATACGGCGGCTTGCCGTTCGGGCGAGAATTGTATCTTGTCGTCGAGCGAAATTACTTCGGAGAGAATATCCTGGGCTTCGATAAGGCAGGAGTCCAGACGATGGAAGAGCGAATCAATCCCTTCGTGGAAAGAAGCGACGCGGGAGAGGCTGCTGCGCGAAGCAGAGAGGCGGGAGATGACGCCGTCGTCGGCCTGACCGTCGCAGAGGGCGATGACAGTCCCGAGGGCTTCTTTGATGGTTTCGGCATGTTCGATGAGGCGGGATTCTTCTTCGAGTTCCTGCTGCTCGCCATCCTGAAGGTGGGCGGATTGTAGTTCATTGAAGAGAAACAGGTTGTAGTCGCGAAGTTTGTTGTTCTCATTGTCGCGGGCAGTGAGTTGTTCAAGTTCGCGTTTGAGTGCAGTGTAATCACGGTAGAGTTGCACGTATTGAGGGAGGGGGGAGTGGTCGGCGAAGGTATCGAGTAGTTGAGTTTGAAAAGTACTCTCAGTTAGCGTGAGGGTTTGATATTGGGAATGGATGTCGAGGATGTGCGGACCCAGTTCTTTGAGGAATTGAAGGTTGGCCGGGGAGTCGTTGACGAAGGCACGGCTTTTGGCGGAGGGGAGGATTTCGCGGCGCAGGATGAGGGTGTCGTCATATTCGGAATCGTAGCGTTCGAAGAGCGACTGTAGACCGAGGTCAGAGATGTCGAAGGAGGCTTCGACAACACATTTATGTTCTTTGTCGGAGAGGACTTGGGTGTCGGCCCGTTGTCCAAGGAGCAGGGAAAGTGCGCCGAGGAGGATGGACTTGCCCGCTCCGGTTTCGCCGGTGATGACGACAAAGCCTTTGTCGAAGACAATGTCGGACTGGCGAATCAACGCATAGTTTTCAATATGGAGGGTCTTGAGCATGGTAATTGACGTTGATGAGCGTGGGATTTAGAGGAGCATAGGGGCGATGCGGTTGAGGGCAGAGACGAGGGCGTCGATGTCTTGGCGGGAGGTGTAGCAGGCGAAAGAGGCGCGGACGGTGCCGGGTATACCATAGCGGTCCATGATGGGCTGGGTGCAGTGGTGTCCGGTGCGAACGGCGATGCCAAGTTTGTCGAGAAGGGTGCCAACGTCGTAGGGATGGGCGTTGCCCAAGAGGAAGGATACGACTCCCGCTTTTTGTGGAGCGGTGCCAAAAATGCGAAGGCCGGGAATGGCGGAAAGTTGCTGGGTGGCGTAGCGGAGGATGTCGGACTCGTGGGCAGCGATGTTGTTGATCCCCTGTGAGAGCATGAAGTCGATGGCCGAGCCAAGGCCGAGGACGTCGCCGACGGAGGGAGTGCCAGCTTCGAAGCGGAAGGGGAGTTCGTTGTAAGTGGTACGTTCGAAGGTGACGTCTTTAATCATTTCACCACCGCCTTGATAGGGCGGAAGCTGGGAGAGGATTTCCTGACGACCATACATGACACCCACACCCATGGGGGCATACATTTTGTGGCCGGAGAAGCAATAAAAGTCGCAACCTATTTGTTGTACGTCGACGGGCATGTGGGCAACGGCTTGAGCTCCATCGATGAGCACGGGGATGCCGTGTTGATGGGCAATGTCAACGATTTGTTTGACGGGGTTGACAGTGCCGAGAGTGTTGGAGACATGGGTGCAGGCGACGAGACGGGTGCGGGCGGTGAAAAGGGATTGGTAGGCGTTGAGGTCGAGGACACCCTCATCAGAGAAGGGGATAACTTTGAGACGTGCGCCGACCTGCTCGCAGGCAAGTTGCCACGGGACGATGTTGGAGTGGTGTTCCATGCCGGAGACGATGATTTCGTCGCGGGCTTTGAGAAACTGGCGACCGAAAGAGGAGGCAACAAGATTGATGCTCTCGGTGGTGCCACGGGTGAAGACTATCTCAGTATGGCTGCGGGCGTTGATGAAGGTCTGGACTTTACGGCGAACCTCTTCGTAGCGTTCGGTGGCCTGGGAGGCGAGGTAATGCGCCCCACGGTGGATGTTACTATTGAGGGTGAGGTAGTAGTTGGTAAGGGTGTCGATGACTTGCCGCGGTTTCTGAGTTGTGGCGGCATTGTCGAGATAGACAAGTTTATGGTTGTAGACGTTGGTATTAAGTATGGGGAAATCCATGGGATGAAAGGATTTAAGATTGTTTATAGAAAAGATACATGAACACCAGACCCGCGGTGAGGAGGCCAAGGAAAATAAAGAAGGCCCAGCTGCAGCCACGTTTAGGCAGGGGGCGGTCCTTGCGCATGAAGATACGGGCGAATTCGATTTTGCGGTCAATGTCGTTGTTGTGGTCGGTGTCGGGCATGGCTGCTGGATGTTATTTGTTGGAGGATTGTTTTTGTTTTCTTTTGCGGAGGACAGACCTAATAATGAGGAAGGCGACAACCGCGACGAAGATGACTACGATGGCAACGGAAAACTGATGGCTGTACTTCTCGATGACTGAGGGATCGGCAGCTTTGTAGGCAAGCCAGCCGAGGAGAGCGAGGACAACGTTCCAAGCACCGGCACCAAGGAGGGTGAAGAATGTGAAGGTGGCGAGGTTCATCTTGGAGAGGCCTGCGGGAATGGAGATGAGCTGACGGATGACAGGAATGAGACGGCCGACAAGGGTAGAGACATTGCCATGGTCGTTGAAATAGGATTCGGCGCGCTGGACTTTTTCCTTGGAGAGGTTGAGGAGATGACCCACCTTGCTCTCGGCAAAGGCATAGATGATGGGGCGTCCCAACCACCGGGAGAGGAAATAGTTGATGTAGGCACCAATGAGCGCGCCAAGGGTGCCGATGAGGACTATGACCCAGATGGTCATGCCGCTACGGGTATCGGGATTGCAGGCGACATAGACAGCCGGAGGTATGACTACTTCGGAGGGGAATGGGACGAAAGAACTTTCGAGAGCCATGAGAAGACCCACGGTGGAGTAATTCATGTGGGCGTCGTACCATGTGAGAACATCGGCCACGAAACCGGTAGATGAGCTGTCGGTGCCACGAACTTGCTCGGCAATGGTTTGATGGGGCTGGTTGTCGGGGCTAAGTGCCGAGACGCTGAGACCGGATATAAGCAGAAGGGTGATGATAATGATTTTCTTCATAACGAAATGGATAAATTATGAGTTGGCTGGATTTTGTTTTTGATTGTGGAAGAGGTCGACAACCTCGTGGTCGGCAGCAAGTTCGGGATAGTCGGAGAGAACATGGGCAGCGTAGTCGCCAATGCCGAAAGACTCGTTGAGGATTAAGTTGCGGAGTTGATTGCGACGACCTGTGCGGAAATAGCAGAAACAGAGACGGGCGAAGAATGGGTAAGGATAGGCAGATTCGGGGAGGGAGTTTTCGAGGAGGGCGGTGGCTTCGGGCAGGCGGTCAAGGGAGATGTAGACATCGGCGAGGGTCAACCAGAAATCATCGACATCGGGGTCCTGGTCGATGGCGCGAAGAAGATGGGAGATAGCCTCCTCGGTATAGCCTAAATGCATAGAACACTCGCCGAGGCCAAACCAAGCGTCGGCATGGGAGGGTTGCTCGCGGACAGCTTTCCGGTAGTAGGTGGTGGCGGTATGGTAATTGCCCGCTTGCTGATAGACGTAACCCATACGGTAGAGAATTTCGGCAGGGTTGTTGGAAAGAGGGAGCGCATCGTGGAGTGCCTGGACAGCCTTGCCCGTTTGGCCAAGGGCGGAATAGCAATCGGAGAGGGCGAAATAGGAATCGATTTTGTCGGGGTCGACGACGATGGCGTACTCGAAGGCATCGGCGGCTTTGCTCCAGTTCTTGAGCCAGTAGTAGACCGAGCCGAGGCAGTACCAGCCATTGCTACAGTAAGGATGCTGGCTGACATGCTTGGAGAAGAAGTCCTCAGCCTCAAGGATGGCACCGGTCTCGTTCCAAGTGGAGGCAAGATTGTAGAGAGAACGGGGTTCGTCGGGGTTGATTTTGATAGATTCGAGATAGTAGATGACAGATTGGTCGGTATTGCCCATGCGGTCGTATTCATCGGCAATGTTGCCATAAATCATGTCGAGCTGGCAGCCGTCGGCAGCGGCCTTAAGGTAGTATTCAATGGCCTTGGAGGGGTTGCCCATGACACTGTGGAGGGTGCCGAGGGAATAGCAGACATCGGTATCGTCGGGGTTGTTGTGTTCCAATTCGGTGAGGATGGCGAAGGCTTCCTTATAGCGACCTTGGACGCTGTAGAGGTTTGCGCGACGCATACGGATAGAGTCGCTGAGGGGGAAGAGCGATTCGGCATACTGGACAGCGGACTGGAGACCCTCGATGTCGTAAACTTCGAGATAGTAGTCGATGATTATCTCGAGTTGGTCGACGTCGAAGAAGACATTATGCCCGTCACGCTGCTGCTCGAAACGGAGCACCAGTTGACGAACATCGGGGTCATATCCTTTAAAACGGTCTTTATTCATTTAGAAGCTGAATCTAACAGTTATACCACCTTTGGTTGTAGAATTTGGGTAGGAGTTGGAAATATACGGGGTGTTGATATTGGTCTGGAAGAAAAGACGGAGGGTGAGAGAGGTAGAGAGGGCGTATTCGGCAGAGAGTTCGGCCATCCACACCTCGCTACCAGAGGAAACCTGACCTTTGGTGAAATTCTGGTTAATCTTGCGGATGTTGGTTTTGTTGCTGTTGTAGGTGAGATTGAGTTGGAGGACAATGTCGCTCTTTAGATGGTGGACGGTTTCGCCCATGGTGACATCGAAGGCGACATCCTTGAAACGATAGCCACCGCCGAAGGTGATGCCGTCGCGGGTGGTTTCGGTGAGTTGGTTGTTGGAGAAACTGAGGCCGAGGGTACGGTTTTTCTGCATGGAGAAGTTGAGCTGGATGCTGTTGGTCATGCTGACAGAGAGGCGGACGAGGGGGTTGAACTGCTCGCTGATTTGGACGCCCTCCATGCTGACAGGGGCTACAAAATCGTCGGAGACATTGAGTATGGATTCAGAGCCGTAGTTATAGTTTTTCTTGCCAGAGATGGCGGCGTCGGTGTAGAAATGGCTGATGCTATAAGTGGACGAATAGCGGTGGGAGATGGAGATGTTGGTGAACCATTTTTTGAGTGCCGGGATTTTGTTGAGGCCATTGTAGGTTATAGACCAGTTGGGCAAGGGGGTGTTGAGGAAAGGGGAGAAAGAGTGGGAAGAGACATCTTTACCCATGTAAGCAGCGAGGAAACTGGTGAGTAGGACAGTCTGCTGGTTGGGACCGTAGCCAAACGGGAAGTCGAGACCGGTCATGGTGTCGTGGACGAGTTCGCCACAACGGGGGTCGGGATTTTGGGAGGCGAGACGTGAGGCCACCTCGAAACGGTTGGCGAGGAAGGAGTCATAAAGGTCGTCGACAGAAATGAAGGTAGTTGGGAAACTCCAGCAGGTGGAGGTATAGGAGCCTGTCATAACGTAGGAGAGGGGACCGTCGACTGCGTCAAGCTGACTCATGTATTTATAGTAATACTCCTCGCGGGACTGGTTCTGCTGAGAAGCAGTGAGCTCGATTTTGAAATCGCGTATGGGCTCGATGGAGGCCTGCATGGAGAGTGTGCGGTTTAAGGTGTTTTGGTGGGCGTTGTTCATAAGAGTGTCGGTGGAGAGGAGTCGTTCCTCGCGGAGACGTTCGACAAGGCCGTCGTTGTAGCCCATAACAAAAGCGGGACCCGGCAGCCAGCCGTGACGAGGATCCATGCCCAAGATGGAGGCGGTGCCCATATAGCCAGGAAGGACAGAACCCATGTTGCTGCTGTATTGGAAAGAGAAGGATTTGAGCCCTGTGGCAAAACGGATGGCGAAGTTGCCAACAGCGGAGAGCATCTCGGCGATTTGGGCACGGCGCACGGAGTCGGGATTATTGGCGGAGGCTATGGAATCCTGAGTGGCTCTTTCACGCTCGCGTCTGGTCATGCGCTTGGGATCCTTGGGGGTGGTGGGGGTCTTCTGCTTATAGGCGTTCTTTATGAAGGGAAATCGGTTAAAGAGGGTTTGCATGGAACCCGACACGGAGACCTGGAACTGACCGGAGGCATTGAGGGTGCTGCCCTGAGAGGCCAAGGCCTGGGTGGTGCCCATGAAATTATAGGTGGCACGATAGCTGATAGGAACGCGGAGGAAGTCGAGATAGGGGAGTTTGCTGATGGGGAAGTCCCAAGTGGCGTTGACAGTTTGCTGGAAGTTCTGCATGGTTCCGCCGTGAACGAGGGAATTGCGGATAGCCTCACGGTTTTCACGGGTGTCGACACGACCTACAGGCTCGTCGATACGGGCGTTGGCAGTGGAGTTGTACTGAAGGCGCAGGCTGCGGCTGATGTCCCACTGCAGGCCGTAGTCGCGACGCCAGGTGAACTGTTTGAAATAGGTGGGCTTCATGATGACCAACGCGGTGCCTTTTTTACGCAGGAGCGTTTCCTCGTAGTCGCGATATACCTCGGTGCTGAATGTGAGGTTCTTTGGTTTATAGTAGAGATTGAAGTCTTTGATGAATTTGCCGTTCTTGCTGTTGATGAATTTGGAACTGGACTTGGAGAAGGGCGAGAAGAGTCCAGGGTCTTTGGGGGTGTAGGTATAGGTGAAGCCGCCACGATGCTGGTCTTTATTGTAGTAGTCCAGTTCGTCGTCGGAGGAACGTTCGCGACTGTAGGCATAAGAGAAGGTGAAGTTTTCGAGGTCGTAGAAATGGGGATTGAGAGCGGACTTGCCGACACGGTCCTTGCGCATGTTGGTGAGGGTAATGTTGGTGGTGGTATGGCGTTCCTGGGCCATGTTGCGTACACTGTCACGCTCGTGTTGTCCAGGATAAGTCTTGAGGTCGTCACGAAGGCGGACATCGGGGTCGAGAGGATTGTATTCGGGGCTGCCAATCTGTTTATTGAAATCTAAATAAAAGGGAATATGGACACCCCAATCCTCGGGTAGGAACTTGCCCATTTCGAGGTCGAGGGTGCTTTGCAGCTGGAGGGTGTTGACCAACTCGAGAGATGTGGGTTTTTCTTCGAGATTGCCGAAACCAGCGGTGCGGTAAGAACCATAGAGGGAGAGGTTTCCTAAATCGGCAAGATTGGTGCGAGCCAATGCCATGGCAGCCCAGCCGCCGCGATTGTTGAAGTCGGCAAGACGGAGCTCGTTAATCCAAACGATACACGACTTAGGAAGCATGTCGTTGCCATCGTCGAGGGATTCTTTCTTGGGATTGCGCACACCAATCATGATTACTTTGACTTTGCCAAGGTTAGGGGTGCCGAGCACAGCATACTTATGGCCGTTGTGGTACTCTTTATAAAGCAACTGACTACTGTAGGACAAATCGCCGTTGCGAATGAGCTTGTTGCGGTTGGTTTTGATGTCGACAAGTTTGGAGAGGTCGATTTCAACATTGTTTTCGAGGGGCCAGATGGCGTATGGGTCATCCTTGCCGATGCCCCAATCGGTTAACTTGAGGGGGACTTCGTACTCGTAGTAGTTGTTAGTGTAGTCACTGCCCAGTCTGACGAAAAGGACGAGGTCGTCATCTTGCAAGGGGTCGTTTTCGAATTTTTTCTCAGCGTGGACAAACATTTTCAGTTTGCCATAATTGCGGAGGTCGTACTGGGTGCTACGATAGACGGCGCGGGCGTCGCCAGAAGCGAGGTCGGTAATGTCAAGAGAAAGGGCCTGTTCGTTGAGTTTGATGGCCGAGGATGAGGAGGTGAACCATTCTTCGCGCTGGATATCGGGCGGGAGGACATAAGGAACAGGATAGCGGCTACCATTTTCTTCGATGTCGACTGTACTGATACTGAAAGAGGTATTGGAACCCGTGCCGGTTGGGTAGTCGCCGGGCTGGAGTAATTCTTCAGTGTATTTACGCCAAGTGGCATAGACGAGTTCGAGTGTGGCAAAACGAAGTATGATGGGTTCGGCAAAGTCATTCATATACATGCGCATGAAACGGATGGACTGGAAACCGTTGAGTTTGCCGATGAGTTGGTCGTATTCGCGGATGGGGATGCGGAACTGGTACCATTTGCATGAAGTGGTGGTGCCATTGGGGAGCATGACGTTGGTAGCCTCTTGGATGTCGACGATATGGTTTTGACCAATGACCATTTTGTTGGGGTCGAGTTCTATCAAATACTGGTAGTAGTTTTCACCTTCGCTAAGAGTGTTGTCTTTGTTGATGTCCTCGACGTTGGGGTAGATGGAAGCTGCAGTGGTGTAAGCCTCGGTATTGTCGGCATCGACGGTGGAGTTGCCCTCGGGGTTATTGTAATATTTATAACGATCGTTAATCTTGAGGTCTGCTTCGTCGTAGTCGGAACCGCGATAATAGTGGAAATCGTCGCCAGAGGGGTCGGCCATGGCCCTAAGATAGGCTGCTGAGGAGGTGCCGTGCAAAAGAGCCACTTGGTTGATATACTCGGAGAAGAAATCTTGTTCGTCCAGGCTTCCATGGGTGCTGCTGAGCCCATCGTAACCGATGTCCTGATATTTGCGGGACGACTCGTCGTTGTAGAACGCGTTGACGATGGGCTGGGTATTGGGTACACGTCCCCAGATAGTGGTATCTACACCTGTAACTTCGGGGCCTGTGGGCAGACCATTTTCGAAACTCTTACGACCGTCGCGGAGAATGTCTTCGCTGATGTCGCCAAGATTGATGTAAAGTTTACCTCCTGAATGATTGGGATTTTCGATGAAGGGATCCATGAGCCAGAACTCGATGGTTTCGATATTCTGGGTTTCGAAATCGGTATAATCAAGTTCACGCATGATGCCACCCCAACGGCTGCGAGGCTGTGCAAGGGTACCCTCAGCGGTAAGTCCTGCGCTGAACTGGGTGGGAGCGACATCAAAGTTGTAGGGGCCGCGTTCTTCGGGATAAAAGGCCATATTAAGCTCATAGATATTTGTGAGCTCGCCCTGTGCCAACTGCTTATTCGGGAAGACCTCCTGCTCATATATGCGACGGGCATAGGGTCGGGAACGGTCCTCCTCGTTGATGTTGCGGGGGCAATCGGAACTGTAGAATATGTTGTCGATACGGTACCAGGCAAGTTTTGCCCTGTTGAAACCATAGGCGAGGCCTGTTCCCGGGGAGGTTTCGGGGAACATGGGGTGAGAGAGCCTGAAGTCCTGCGGGGTGGAGGCAAGATGCCAATAGGTGATACCTTTGAGGTCAATACTACTCTCCGCACCCTCGAAATCATCGACATAAGTTACTGTTCCTTCTTTGTTTCCAGTGGAAGCAAGGCCTGGGACAAATTGGGCGAATTCGGCAGAAAGGGTGAGGTTGGAAGGTGCTTTGGTATCGATGCCTGGAAGGAGGTCAACAAATTTGGTGATGAAGGGGGCTTCGTGGCGGTAGTTGAGGTCAACGCCCCAGATACTGTTGCTGGTGGGTTCTTCACCGAAATTGTTCTTTTGGGTGAGCGGTTTTTCATAGAGATTCATAAACGTTGCCCCTACGTTGAAGTCTGGTTCAATCTCGTAGTTTAGATGTGTTCCCACCATGGTTTTTGTCATCATGCTGAACGAGTTGTTCTCACTGCTGACGCTGATGGGGGTGCCACTGCTGAGGATGCTCTCGTTGATGATGCGGACGGTACCCATGGTGTAGTCAACAGTGTAGTCGACATTTTCGATGAGGGGGACACCGCCGGCCGTAACAGTTACCGATCCTGGAGAAACGCTGTAGCCCAGAGAGATTTCTCCGCTTACGGTACTGGAGAAGTAGCCTTCGAGGTAGAACTTGTTCTTGTCGGCATATTGCTGGGCAAGGGTTCGTGTCATGGTATAGAGCGAGTCGAAACAGTACTCATTGGCGAACTCGTCATTACCAAGAATCTCCCTTAAATCGCGGCCAAAAGGTTCAACATAAGGGAAAAAGATGCGACCCGTGCTAGCCTGAATGGTGCCACCTTTGAAGGCTGCACTGTCAAACCAGTCGAAAACACCATCGGCATAAAAATAATTCTGAGAAGCATCCATTCGGTCAAGACCGAAAAGTTCAATCAAAGGGATACCCTCTTTGGGACCACTGGTGAAATAGCCTATACCCACCCCGCCCTCACGGCTTTCATACAACACATTCAGGCGGAAATTTTCACGTCCAATCTGCGTACTGCGCATGAAGTATACATTCTTCATCATCAGTTTCCATAGTGGACCGTGGGTGTTGATTCCAGTTCCTTTGATGAGTTTTACTATCAGAGTGTTCGGGTCGTTGACGCCATCGGTAGTCAATTCGCCGACTTGGTAGACCGTTGTATCACCAATAACCTGATACTGGAACGCCACTGCCAGCACCTGGTCGGCACTTAACGGCTGATTGAGGGAAATGAATCCAAGTTGTTCGTTATAGGTATATTCGCTGCTGTTGAGCAAACGGGCGCTTTCAATTTTTTCGTAGTCAGTACCTGCCAAAAAGCCTATTCCCTGCATGTAAGAAGTGATGTTGTCAATAGAGCGGATGGCGTTGGTGTTCAAGACTTCAAAGAGATTGTTGCTCCGATTTGTCGGTTTTACCGAGCGACCACCGATGAGCCTGCTGCTGGAGGGGTCATTTTCTCCCAAATCTGTCAGAGCCAAGATGTTCCTATTGTTAGTTACCGCAGCACCCACGTTGGTTCTCCACACCTCCATACGAATTATCCTGATGTTAGTGTTGGGCGTAGGCAACGTTGACATAGCCTTATTGTAGTTCTCGTAGAAATACTGGGAAATGAAGTAATGGCGGTTCTCTTCATATTCATCGGCGCGAATCTGGAACTCCTGGGTGGAAGCTCCTCCTTGCACTCGCATATTCTCTGTGCTGGTCTTCTTTTCAGACACTACGGCATCGACCGTCAACTTGCCAAATTTCAACTTGGTATGTACTCCGAAGAGCTCTTGACTGCCATGGATAAGGGTAGTATTGAGGGGAAAAGAGATATTGGCTGCCTCAAACAATTGGATAATGTCATCCTCTTTGCCCTCGAATTTTAGTTTTATCTTGTTTTCAAAATCAAAGGTGGCCTGAGTGTTCCAGTTAATGTCAAAGTCGAACAAGTCGCCTATTTTGGCGTTCAAACTAACTTGAATGTTCTCGTCAAAGTCGAAAGTTGTAACGCTGCGCCGATTGGCATCAAGGTTGTAGTCATCGCGGAAGTTATTTACAATCTGGAAAGTAAGGTCAGCGCTACCGGATCGATTGATACTGAAATTAGGGATGGCAAGAAGACCGTCGACCTTTTTGCTGATTTCGCTGAAACCAGGAATGCGACTCAATAGACCGTCGTCCGAGGAGGTATCGCCCACAGAAGAACGCTCATTCCAGTATTGCATCATCAACTGGTTCATCTGGTAATTCTGGTACTCCTCGAAGGTCATATACTCGCGGTTGACAACCATGTCCCCTACCCTTGTCACTTTGGTATAGGTACCGCTTTCAGCATCGTATTCCACGGTAGTTGTTAGGCCGCCATCGGGAGTCTGCGCATTCGCCTGACCTGAAAACAACATAAAGGCAAACAATAATAGACATGCTGCAAGACGGAACGCCCATCTTGCATTTCTAGTCATGTTCATTATTACCAACCCTTTTGTTTTCAAAGTCTTATTTATTCAAGTTCGTTTCTAATCGAGGCCTCCTCAAATTCTTCTCAAAGCCTCTTTGATTAATTCTTCAACCGAAAGTTTGCCATCAAGCGACTGAACAGCTTTCTCGGCAGCGGGCTTTGGGAAACCCAGCATTACCAATGCCCCGATAGCCTCTTCTTTGTTGTGGCTGACTGGCGACTGCTGCGACAACGCAACAGTGCTGTTGCCGGACACTTTGTCCTGCAACTCCAGCACTATGCGCTGAGCGGTCTTGGCACCGATACCTTTCACTCTCTGTACCAGTTTGGCATCTTGGGAAGCGATAGCATTGGTCAATTCCTCCACCGAGAGCGACGAAAGCATCATACGGGCTGTTGCAGCCCCAACTCCGCTCACCCCCAGTAACAGTCTGAACATTGCCCGCTCAGCAGTAGTGTAAAATCCATACAGCAGATAGGCATCCTCGCGCACAACCTCATGCACCCACAGCCTTGCCTCTTCCTTCTCCTGAATGGCACTATAGGTGTTCAATGTAATCTCCAATAGATAACCCACTCCACCGCAATCAATAACAGCATTTGCCGGAGTAACAGTAGCAATCTTTCCTGATATATATTCGTACATTTCTTTCTACTTATTCTTCAACTTCTTGTTCTTAAGAATCGACGAGACGGTATCTTGACTTTCATCGCCATAGCGGTAGCCAATCCCTATGGCCGGAGAATCTTCGGCAAGATGATAATCGTTCTTGGTCGGGTCGACGAACTTTGGATCCTCGTCCCATTCTCCTCCCCGAACCAAGCAATGATTCAAAACCAATGAAGCCTCTACCATGTCATTCTCTAACTCAACATACAACTCACCCTCTACCCGATTCCCATATATAATACAATCCGCCATACGCGCCTGCAAAGGCCATACATAGTGGACACCTGAGTAATTCCGCGTATTGACAACAAAAACGCTTGGATTCTTACGCGTATCGTATCGCCAATAATTTGCAAAGGTACTGTTTGTAAAAGTGTAATCACCACCATACTGCATCACAACAGTGGCCGTCCCACAATTGGCAACCAACATATTATCACCCTCCACATACGCTGTCTGGTTGATTATTCCGGCATAGGAATGATTCAATATCTGCGTATTGCTAATCCTAACCGTCGGGTTGCTGTTGGAACAACTGTCTATCAAAAGCCCTACATAGGCATTTTCTATGCACGCATGGTCTATCATATTGTTGCAACTTCCTTTCGAAAGCCACACATATCCCCACTGGCCAGGCAGCGTTTTGTAACGCCCATCCTGCCTTACCGATGTAAACAGCACTGGCTGTTCCGACGTTCCGTGCACCTCCAGTGTGGCACTATCGTATACCCAAAGCACTGCATCATTGTGAAAATACAGTTCTTCTCCCGCTTGCAGGCTCAATGTATGCCGTGAATCTACCACTGCATACCCCACAATAACGTGTGGCAGATCATGCCGCCAATTCTCGCAATCAATAACGCTGTATGCATATGGCTTGCCAAAGGTGCCATCTATAAGAGGTGAACCGTCAGCATTATGCAACGTATCAGTAGGCACATGATATATGGCATTCCGGCCGTAAGCCGTCAATGGCAACCGTTTCTGTCCCTTATCGGTTCTGAAAAGTATCGCATCTTCTATCAAAAACGGCTCCGTCAACAAATTTGGACGTATATTAGCCCTTACAAAGACAAAAATACTATCACCCGCAGCAATCTCCACATCACGTGCCGTCATGTTCGTATCGCCATCCACGTTCAGACGGAACCTGGAGCCATACCCTCCCTCAAGCGTCACCTCATTCAGACACACCGCCTTGTCGCCACGATTATACACTTTCAGCTGATGAGTTGTCGTCCCCATCTGCGTGAACACTGTGTCAAACGCCACCGTATCGCTCGAAAACTCAATCCCAGCAACATCTATGGCATATTCTTCTTCACGCTGACACGAATGCAACAACCCCGGCAACCACAGTGCCGCAATCATGGCAATATAGAACAGCTTTTTTTGCATATTCACATTAACGCAAAACCTCTTGGAATATTATTAATGCATGTATTTTTTCTTTGTCATCGCCGCAATGTCCCACCAATATCGCCTATCACATTCCAAAGCACCAGCATCCAACCCCAATAATCAAAAAGCCAATGCTGCCAAGCATGGCTCAAACCATTTAGAATTCAAACCAATACGGTTTCGGCACATCCAACCTCTTTCATCAAGCCAATTAGAACAGCCCACCTTATCAGCCTCATTGCAATAATCTTCCACTCAATAATAGTAATTCAGAGCAAAAGAAGTGCGCTCCCCTGTTTAGAGAAGCGCACCTTTTGAGTCAACCTCGAAACGAAGTGAGCTTTTTACGACTCTACATTCTTTTCGATGGCTAATTTGCCTCTGTAGTACCCGCACTCGGGGCATACATGGTGATACATTACAGGAGCGCCGCAATTGCTGCACGTGGTGAGCTGGGCTTTCTCCAAACTGTCGTGTGTTCTGCGCTTCGCTGTGCGAGTCTGCGAGAATCTGTGTTTTGGATGTGGCATATTATTACTATTTTTATTTGTTTATTTTTCTAAAAAAGATTTGAGGGCATCCCAGCGCGGATCCGGCTCCTGGCCTTCCTCTTGCTGATCCTCCTGCTCTCCACGCTCGTGAGTGATATATTTCAGCATCTCCTCATTACACTCACCCTCTTTATGTACTCGCTGCATCGGCATACTTACCGCCACATACTCATACATCCATTGCGCCAGGTCTATCTGGAATGCATTTTCGGGAAGAAACACTACATCGTCATCATCGCACGTCTCCGTATCACTGAACTTCACACATAATTTCTCCTCTCCATGCACGGGAACCTCAATGTCCCCCAAACAGCGATCGCATACAGATTTCATTTCCCCTTTAAAGGAAAAATGGAAGAGCAACATGCGCTCGCGTTTCTCCAAAATAACCTCAAAATCGACATTTCCCTCCCTCAATTCTTCATTTTCGTACCCACTAAAGAAGTCTCCATCCAGAGCAAAATGATAATCATATCTTCCTGGTTTCAAACCACTAAACTGGATAACAGTATCGACTTTCGGCTTCACTTTCACGTTCGTATTGAGTTTGCAAAGTTACAACTTTTTTTTGACATAGCACAATAAAATAATGAAATTCTTTGAAAATGTCGTTCAAGAGTCTTTTTCAGCCTTCCCTCTGCACCCCTGCTCCCACCCCAATTACCCTCAAAAAAAGACAAAGGTGCCTGCAACCAGACACCTTTGTCTTGATGTATTACTGCACTTTTCAGTGCGCCTTAATCTGACTACTATTTCCGCGAGGCAAGCAGCAGTTCCATCATCTTGACGGCACTGTCACTAATGACGGTACCGGGTCCGAAGATGCAGGCAGCTCCCGACTTGAAGAGGAAATCATAATCCTGTGGAGGTATCACACCACCGACAACTACCATGATATCTTCGCGTCCCAACTTCTTGAGTTCCTCAATTACCTGGGGCACGAGGGTTTTGTGTCCTGCTGCAAGAGAGCTAACACCCAAAATATGGACATCATTCTCTACAGCCTGCTTGGCAGCCTCTTCGGGAGTCTGGAACAAGGGACCCATATCCACATCAAAGCCTAAATCGGCATATCCAGTAGCAACCACCTTGGCACCACGGTCGTGGCCGTCCTGACCCATCTTGGCCACCATGATACGAGGACGACGGCCTTCCAATTTGGCAAATTCGTCGGTCAATGCCTGAGCTTTCTTGAAGCTCTCACTGTCTTTGGTCTGAGTACTATACACGTTGCTGATAAGATTAATCTTGGCTTTATAACGGCCGTATACTTTCTCAAGTGCGTAGCTGATTTCTCCCAATGAGGCGCGCTTGCGGGCTGCGTCTATGGAGAGTTCCAGCAAATTGCCCTTGCCGCTCTTGGCGCATTCGGTCAGAGCATTCAAGGCTGCTTGGACGTCGTCATTGTTACGCTCTGCACGCAATTTGGCGAGACGTTCAATCTGTGCCTTGCGCACTGCGGTATTATCAACTTCCAATGTCTCAATGGGATCCTCATGGTCAAGACGATACTTGTTGATACCCACTATAGTGTCCACATTACTGTCAATACGGCTCTGCTTACGTGCGCTGGCTTCCTCAATACGCATCTTGGGAACACCGCTCTCAATTGCTTTGGCCATACCACCAAGTTTCTCAATCTCTTGGATATGAGCCCATGCACGGTGAGCCAACTCATGTGTGAGGGTCTCTACATAATAACTGCCTGCCCACGGGTCAACCACTCGGCAAATATTGGTCTCTTCCTGAAGATAAATCTGAGTATTACGGGCAATACGTGCGCTGAAGTCTGTCGGAAGGGCAATAGCCTCGTCAAGGGCATTGGTATGCAAGCTCTGCGTATGGCCGAGTGCAGCACCCATTGCTTCAATACATGTACGGGCTACATTGTTAAACGGGTCTTGCTCTGTAAGTGACCAGCCTGACGTCTGGCAGTGTGTACGCAATGCAAGCGACTTCGGGTTCTTGGGATTGAATTGTTTTACAATCTTTGCCCACAGCATACGGGCCGCACGCATCTTTGCAATCTCCATGAAGTGGTTCATGCCAACGCCCCAGAAGAAACTTAAACGGGGGGCAAAATCGTCAACGCTCATACCAGCATTGATACCGGCACGCAGGTACTCCAAACCGTCTGCAAGGGTGTAAGCCAACTCAATGTCTGCGGTTGCACCAGCTTCCTGCATGTGGTAACCGGAGATACTGATACTGTTGAATTTGGGCATGTGCTGCGACGTGTATTCAAAAATGTCGGCAATAATCTTCATCGAAGGCAGTGGAGGATAGATGTAGGTGTTACGCACCATGAACTCCTTCAAGATATCATTTTGAATGGTACCTTGCAGTTGCTCTTGGGGGACTCCTTGCTCCTCTGCTGCAATGATATAGAATGCCAGAATCGGCAACACGGCACCGTTCATAGTCATCGACACCGACATTTTCCCAAGGTCAATCTGGTCAAACAGTATTTTCATATCGAGTATACTGTCCACTGCCACACCGGCCTTACCAACGTCGCCAACCACACGCTCGTGGTCACTGTCATATCCGCGGTGGGTTGCCAAGTCGAATGCGCAGCTCAAGCCCTTCTGTCCAGCCGCTATATTTCGGCGGTAGAATGCATTCGACTCCTCAGCAGTCGAAAATCCTGCATACTGACGGATGGTCCAAGGACGCATCACATACATCGTGCTGTACGGTCCACGAAGGTAGGGAGCAATACCTGCAGCGTAATTCAGATGCTCCATCCCTGCCAAGTCTTCCTTGCCGTATACGGGCTTCACATCTATTTGCTCGGGAGTCTTCCAACTCTTTTGAATATTATTCTCCTCCTCCCATTTGACGAAGGATTCTTTGTTTTCCTTTGTCGCACGAAAGTCAATCTTTGAAAAGTCTGGTCTCATTATCAATAGTTTAAATTATTTTTTACATACTACTATGAATTGCAAATATAATCAATTTTTTTTAAATGTCAACCTTTTATATCTACTTTTTCTTGTACAAACTCCCTAAAATCAAGTACCACCCGCCATTAGACAAGTTGACATACTGATGCTCAAAGTCATGCTTCCCTTTTTCAATCCAACCAACCCCACTCACTCTAACTTTCAGTCCAAAAAACAAGACTTCTCGGCATAGAGTGAATCACGTTTCAAAACAGAATCCGTCCCGTCATTCTTTACGGCTGAGCAGTGCCAACAAACGTATAAAGATGTTGATAATATCCAAATAGATATCAAGTGCGCAGTCAACAGCGTTGTCTACGGTTTTGGGATACATCTGCGATTTAGCAACATCGTAACCTATATACCCAGAAAACAAGACGACAAACAGCCAATCAAAAACCGACCCTGTATAGTGGAATAGGAAAGTTGCCACCAGCTCTGCCAATATTCCTACAACCAAGGCTATCAACAACGTGCGTCCCAATCCAAGGAACAATTGGGGACGTACCAATCCCAACAGCGTCATCGTTGCCGTAACCAATCCTGTAAGCAATAGGGCCTTGGTGACAATGGCCACCGGTATCCCCGGCAGCATCAAACACAACACCACACCTATTGGCATCACCAACAGATTATATCCCAAAAAACTAATCCAAGGATTTGTCGACTTGGCACTGATAAACACTCCCCCCAATGCAAACACAAAATAACCTATCAGCACCCATGTGTAACTGATTCCTGACAAAAGGCGTAGTATCGGCATAGTAAAATAAGCTACCATCAACGCATTCACGCCAAATCCCCACAACAGTGTGAGGAGCATCACTGTATTAAATGTTCTCACGCTCACTTGGTCTGACAATCCCGAATTGAGTCTTTCTTCTTTTCTGCTGTCAAATATCGACAGCGAACTGCTTTGTTCCATATTCTTCTACTATTAATTGATTTTTGTTAAACGAAATGTCACCCGCTCTTAATCATTAAGTTTCTCGGCCAAACGGGCATATTCTTCAGCCAAATCGGCCTTGCCCATGTCTCCGTAAACTATACTAAGATAATACGCTGCTGTAAAATCCTCGTCATCATCTTTCAACGCCTGAAGGTAACAAGCCTCGGCATTCTCTAAATCATGCATATTCCCATAAACGATTCCTTTCTGGCAGGCCACACCGTAATAGTCCGGCTCTAACTCCGCCACTTTGTCAAAAGCTTTCAACGACTCCTCATAAAGTGGTCTCACGGCCGTCACATTCACATGCAAAGTCACCTCCTCCCCGCTTTCTGGCAGCGGTTCTCCTTCATGTTCCATGTCATACTGCAACTCGGCCAACCGCACAGCCATATCCTCATACTGCAAGCCTGCTTGATTATAAGCCAACCCGAGTTCAAACCACATCTCGGCATCATCGGGAGTCTTTTCCAATTCTTTACGAAGTCTTGTCACATCATCCGACCCATTCGCCAACAACTGTTCCATTCGTTTTGTCATGGCTTCAGCCATAGCCTCTGGTGTTAATTGATTGAAAATATCCATTTTCGCATATCTTTTTATTGTAAAACGTAACGCCTTCTTCAGGCATCAATCAAAATGCAAATTTACACATTTTTTTCTAACCAACAACCCGTTCTTGTCAAAAAAGTACATTATCCCCACTCTCCATCACGCCGTAACGCGCCTACCAGCTCTTTATATCTCCATAATCCATATCGTCTACCAGAACACGGCCTTTGGTAACATGCCCCAGAAAACAGCAATTGACACGTGCTTCGTCCATCTTCAACAGGAAAAAATCATCTTGTTTCTCAGGCAGCGAGACCACAAATCTTCCCGCCTCTTCGCCAAACAGGAACGCATCTAACCGTATCTCCCTGCAGGTGAGAATATCAAAACCAACCCTGCCACCGCATCCACGAACCAAAGCAGCAAAAAGACCTCCCTTCCCTACAGGCCGTAGCGACGTTATCACTTCGGCCGACAACAAACTACCAAGTATCAACTGCAAATACTCCACATCCTCCTCTACCGTTTCCATCTTCATTGGGTCTAACACTATGTGGAGACACTTCCTCGCATACTCCGAATCAAGAAACTGCGTACTCACATTCCCCACCATATACAACAACTCACTGCGCGAAAACACTGCCTGCCCTTCCACAACCGGATGCATCTCTTTGTCAGCCATCATCTGGTGCGCCAATTCAATGCATTCTTTCACGCGGGGCTCGCGTATATCCTTATGTGTCGTATCGCTCCCCGTATACAGGTACTCATTCTTCTCCACAACATGGTGCTGACCCTTCAACCATCCATACAGGCTTTGCTGCCGTCCATTAGCATCCCACATGGCCAAAAGGGTACTCAACTCCTGCACCGTAGGCATACGTCCCACTATACCCATCACCTCCTCAAAGGCAGGTCGGCTTATACCCATGGCCTCCATTATTTCGGGAGAGACCAACTCTTCCTCTGGTGTTCCTTCACTTCCCATTCGATGCATTATTTTTGAATTCTATAACGGACACCCTCCCTATTTATTGCCCACCACCCAAGCAAATCCTCGCCATTCTCCCCACCTTGCCGTGGATTTATTTTATATTTGCTACAATAAATAAACAGAAAGCTCGTTTAATAGGGAAAATTAACAATAAGTAGGCACAAATGAAGAAACATCTCACTCTACTTGCAGCCGCACTGCTGCTCTCTCTTTCGGTTTACGCCCAAGCCGACAAAGCCAAGTTTTACATCGAAGGCCAACTGGCCACCCCTACCAAAAGCGGCCAGCCCTGGAAACTGTATAACATTCGTAGCCAAGGCATCAGCTTTACCGACAACGACACCATCTACGGCCACGACACCGACAAAGGCGTCCAACTGGTTTTCGACCACGCCGCCACCACCCATCCTCAAGGCTTCGATTGCGGCATGAAGTTCTACCGTTGGCAAAACAACAGCGGTCGTTGGCAAGTGGACAGCGAAGTCGAAGACGCTCAAGCTGCCTTTTCCCAACAAAAAGTAATGAGCATCATGCTCGTGCTTGACTGTAGCTCCTCCATCGGCAAGTCCGACTTCGTGAAACTGAAGAACGCCGC
Organism: uncultured Bacteroidales bacterium; assembly: GCA_900317955.1. Classification (GTDB taxonomy): domain Bacteria; phylum Bacteroidota; class Bacteroidia; order Bacteroidales; family P3; genus Colimorpha. The sequence continues at coordinate 4,224 of ONIP01000009.1, read as the reverse complement.
CAAGCAATTCATCGATGTCATCATCGACAAATCCAGCGACGGAAACGTCCACATCGGCATCGTTGGCTTCAACTCCATGCGCAACACCCGGACCTTCGACCTCCGTCCCCTCACCAAAGATAGCCGCAAAGACATGTTCCAGTTCATCGACACCCTTCAACTCAACAACCGCACCGCTTTCTACTACGCCATCAACAAAGGTCTGGATAACATCAAGAGCTATGTCTCCAAACTAAGAATCAGCAAAGACAAGAAATACGACGGCAACTACGTCATTGCCTTCACCGATGGCTACGACAACGACTCCTTCGACCCCAAAATCGGCAAAGCCGCTGAAGGAACCGAGCACCGCTATTTCCAGCACGTCAACCAACGCATCCTTAAAGAGAAAATCGGCGGAGCCCCCATCGAAAGCTACGTCCTCGCCATTCGTGGCAACGATGTCGACCGCAACAACACCGAATTCGAACGGGTTCTCAGCAGCCTCTCCCACAATGCCTCCGGCGACAAATTCTACTCGCTCCAAAACTTCGACAAACTACAAGCCGCCTTCGAGGAAATTGGCACCAACCTTATCAACAAATGGCAAAGCATCTATTGCTACATACCCCGTGGCTATGACGGTCGTGTACGCTGGACTATAGAATGCGGCGACGTCGCCCGCAAGTTCTTCATGGGTGCCAACGCCAGTTTAGGCAAACTGACCTACCCCAATAAAGAACGAAACAATTGCGTCATGTTGGGCATCGGACTCGACATGACCTTCCCCGTCACCGACCTCATCTCTGTAGGCGGCTACGTAGAGCTCAACACTTCCGGCGAAGTGGGCTTTGCCTTCACTCCCACCGTCATGTTCTCTTTCCCCAACAACAGTGCCATCTTGCTGGGTTTAGGCTATCGCGGAACAGACCAGTTCCACCACAACGGCTTCCTCATGCGCGCTGCATACAAACTTTCCAACCCCTGGTACATCACCGCCTCTTACTCCGTAGGCCACGGCAACACCGTCATGCTTGGTGCCGGATACACCATCTTCGGCCGGAAAATAGATTAATCATTTTTGGGGACTTTTATTAATTGCCTCAAAGAGGCACACACTCAATATCCCCGCACGTAGGGGGATAATAAGCAACATAGAAACAGCGTCCCGGAGGGACGCGCTCTCAAAGAGAATTATTAGAAGTTGCCTTTATTAGATAATACAACAGCGGGTCACAAATGCAGCCCGCTGTTTTTTTACATTGATTCTGGTATCTCTTTACTCAGCCTTGCGTATAGTCAATTCAACACTCTTGGTGCGGATTTCTTTGCACAAGGCTTCGATGAAGGTGTCAAGTTTCGACTGGCCAAGGTCGCCGTCTTTCCTGTTCCACACGGCAACAAGATTCTCATCTTGCTCCTTCTGTCCTATCAACAGAGCGTAAGGAATCTTCTGCATGCGGGTCTCACGGAGCTTGTAACCAATCTTCTCGCTGCGACGGTCAAGGGTTGCCTCGATACCGTTGCGCTGCAACTCGGCAGTAACCTGTTCGGCATAGTCAAGGAACTTCTCCGAAATAGGCAGCACTCTCACCTGCTCTGGGGCAAGCCATGTGGGGAATGCGCCCTCATACTTCTCAATCAACCAAGCAAGAGTACGCTCATAGCAGCCCATGCTGGTACGGTGGATGATATACGGACGCTGGCGGCTGCCATCCTTGTCGATAAAGTACATGTCGAAACGCTCGGCAATCAAGGCATCCCACTGGATGGTAATCATCGTATCTTCCTTGCCGTAAACATTCTTGGCATTGATGTCAACCTTCGGCCCATAGAAAGCGGCCTCTCCGACATCCTCCACAAACGGTATGTTCAACTCGGTAAGCACTTCGCGTATATGCTGCTGGGTGGATTCCCATGTCTCGGCATCACCAATGTACTTCTCGGTATCCTCGGGATCCCATTTTGAGAGATGATAAGTCACATCATCCTGAAGTCCAAGAGTGGTGAGACAATAACGAGCCAAATCAATACAGCCCTTGAACTCTTCAACCATCTGGTCCGGGCGTACAATCAAATGTCCTTCGCTAATGGTGAACTGGCGCACACGCGTCAAACCATGCATTTCGCCGCTGTCTTCCTTGCGGAACAGTGTCGAAGTCTCACCATATCGGCAAGGCAGGTCACGATACGACTTCTGGCTGTTCTTATACACAAAGTACTGGAACGGGCAAGTCATCGGGCGCATAGCCAACACTTCCTTCTCATCGTCGGGGTCTCCCATGATAAACATCTTGTCGCGGTAGTGATCCCAGTGTCCGGATAATTTATAGAGGTCGCTCTTCGACATCAACGGAGTCTTCGTGCGCATATAACCTCTCCGGGTCTCCTCATCCTCAATCCAGCGTTGAAGGGTCTGAACTATCTTTGTGCCCTTGGGCATCAACAGGGGAAGTCCCTGTCCGATAACGTCAACCGTCGTAAAAATCTCCAACTCGCGACCGATTTTATTATGGTCGTGGTTCTTAATGTCCTCCAGATACTGCAGATAACCGTCCAGTTCTTCCTTGGTAAAGAACGCTGTGCCGTGAATACGGCTCAACGACTTATTCTTCTTGTCGCCACGCCAATAGGTACTCGACGAAGACAACAACTTAAAGCCCTTGATAGGACGGGTATTGAGCAAATGGGGTCCACGGCAGAGGTCCACAAAGTTGTTTTGTTTGTATATCGTGATTGTCTCCCCTTCGGGTATTGCCTCGAGCAACTCAACCTTATACGGCTCATTGCGCTCGGTCATAATCTTGAGAGCTTCCTCACGGCTAACCTCCATACGCTCTAAACGGGTAGCCCGCTTAATAATGGACTTCATCTCCTTTTCAACAGCATCGAGATCCTCGCGGCTGAACGGACGGAAATCAAAGTCGTAGAAAAATCCGTTGTCCGTAGCGGGTCCGATAGTTATCTTGGCCTCGGGGAAAAGGTTCTGCACTGCCTCGGCCATAATATGAGCCGTCGTGTGCCGCAGCACCGACAAACACTCCTTGCTGCTCGTATCTAAGAGTTCAATGGCGCAATCGGAAGTGACGGTAGTTCGGAGATCTACAAGCTCGCTCTCATTATTGAGTTTTGCGGCACAATAACTGTTCAGACCATCCGGATTTACCATCTTGATGATGTCGATAATAGAGCATGGCTCCTGCAACGACACCTCACCAAAGTTTTTTACGATTACTTTCATTGTTGTTTCTCCTTTATATATACATAGTTAAGTGATTACTTTCACTTTATTTGTAATTTGCAAAGATACTAATTATTATTGACATCGCAAAATTTTATTTTCACTACCCCCTACCAAAAACCACAACCTCTCCACTCCAAACCTGACCGTCACCACCCCTAAACCAAAAAACCATTTCAAACCACCCCCAACCTAAAACAAAAAAAGAGCGTCCCTCATAGGGACACTCCATATTCCAAGCATATCGGTATAGGCGAAGACTAACGTTTCTTCTCCTTAATACGGGCTTTCTTACCGGTAAGATTGCGGAGATAGAAGATTCTTGCTCTGCGCACAGAGCCAACCTTGTTGACATCAATTTGCTCGATAAACGGGCTATTGAGGGGGAATATACGTTCTACACCCACTCCGTTGGTAATCTTACGGACAGTAAAGGTCTCGGTAGAGCCACTTCCTCTGCGCTGTAACACAACGCCTTGGAAGTTCTGAATACGTTCTTTGTTACCTTCCTTGATTTTGTAATGGACAGTGATGGTATCGCCAGCCTTGAATTCGGGGAACTGCTTGCGTTCGACCAAATCCTCTACATATTGCATAAGTTCAGTTTTTCCCATGACATAAAGTTTTAAAGGTTAATCACTCAGTTTCTTTAGGTTACTTATTTTTTTACCATCTTTACAACAGCGGTGAAAGCCTCAGGGTTGTTCATGGCCAGGTCGGCGAGAACTTTGCGGTTCAGTTCGATGTTGTTCTTGTGCAATTCGCCCATAAATACGGAATAAGAAATACCGTTGATGCGGCAACCGGCATTGATACGGTTAATCCACAAAGCGCGGAATTCTCTCTTCTTGTTCTTTCTGTCGCGGTATGCATAGGTTTGACCTTTTTCCCATTTGTTCTTGGCTACGGTCCAAACGTTTTTACCTCTGCCCCAATAACCTTTGGTGCGATTGAGGATTTTCTTTCTGCGAGCTCTTGAAGCTACAGCGTTTACTGATCTTGGC
>ONIP01000011.1 GCA_900317955.1 uncultured Bacteroidales bacterium | reverse complement strand
GCCGAGGCCAACATGGTCGGCATCGCCGCCGGCCTGAGCCTCTGCGGCAAGGTGCCCTTCATCGGGGGCTTCGCCGAGTTCGTCACCGGCCGCGTCTACGACCAGATACGCCAAGTGCTGTGCTACAGCAACAAGAACGTGAAAATCTGCGGCTCGCACGCCGGCATCTCGCTCGGCGAGGACGGCGCCACGCACCAGACCATGGAGGACATAGCCCTGATGAAGGTGCTGCCCAACATGACCGTGCTGGTGCCCGCCGACTTCAACCAGGCCAAGGCCGCCACGCTGGCCGCCGCCGAGCACGTCGGCCCCGTCTATCTGCGCCTCGGCCGCAGCAAGATGCCCTGCTTCCTGCCGGAGGGTGAGAAGTTCGAGATTGGTAAAGCCCAGCTGCTGAGCGAGGGCACGGACGTGACCCTCTTCGCCTGCGGCCACCTTGTGTGGGAAGCCCTGCAGGCCGCCGAGATGCTCGAGAAGGTAGGCATCAGCTGCGAAGTCATCAACATCCATACCATCAAGCCGCTCGACGTGGAGGCCATCGTGGCCAGTGCCCGCAAGACCGGCGCCGTCGTCACCTGCGAGGAGCACCTCTTCAACGGCGGCCTCGGTGACAGCGTGGCCCAGACACTCGCTCTCCACTGCCCCACCCCAATGGAGTACGTGGCTGTGGACGATAAGTTCGGCGAGAGCGGCACGCCCGACGAAATGCTCACCAACTACCACCTCCGCGCTGCCGACATCATGGCCAAGGTCTATGCCGTCTTGCAGCGCAAGCCCGGCACCCCCAAGCAACGCTACTGCCAGAGCTGCGGTATGCCGCTCAGCGACGAGGTCACGAGCGACAATCCCGACTACTGCAAGTACTGCTTCGCCGATGGCCACTTCACGCAGGACTGCACCATGGAGCAGATGATAGACTTCTGCGTCCAGTTCGTGGATGAGTTCAACAAGAACACCGGCCAGCACCTCACCGCCGACGAGTACCGCGAGCAGCTCCGCCAGTACTTCCCTCAGCTCAAACGTTGGCAAAAAGAATAGCCTATGAAAAACAGTTTGGCAGGCTCCCCCTGGCTCTTCTCTGACGGGCTCGCGGCGGTGCTGATAAAGAACAAATGGGGATACATCGACCGGCAAGGGCATGTTGCCATCGCGCCGCAGTACACCGCAGCATCCGGCTTCTCTGAGGGGCTGGCGGCCGTCGAGGTCAACAATAAGTACGGTTTCATCGACCGCTACGGCAAGATGGTGATCAAGCCGCAGTACGACTTCGCCCTTGCCTTCACCGAGGGAGTGGCAGCATGCTCTATCGGCGACGGCTTCCACATCATAGACAGGAACGGCAGAGTCCTCGCCGAACTCGGCGAGGACTATACCGACGTGGAGAACTTCTCCTGCGGGCTGGCGGCCGCCGAACTCATCGTCGGAGATGGCGATTGGCGATACGGTGCCATCGACAGGACCGGCAAACTGGTAATAAAGCCAAAGTTCAGCTTTGCCTACACCTTCGAGGAAGACCTTATGCCTGTCGTCGTTAACGACGGGGACAAGTGCGGGTTCGTCAACAAGGAAGGCAAATTCGCCATAGCACCCGAATTCGACGAGACCGAGTCCTTCTCCGAAGGGTTGGCGCCAGCGAAGAAAGAGGGCAAATGGCGCTTTATCGACCACGACGGTCACGACGTGGTGCTGCTCGGCGAGAGATTCGACCATGTCGACACCCTCATCGAAGGACGCTCCATCGTCAAGATTGGCAACAAAAGCGGAGCCATCGACAAGGCGGGCAACCTCATTATCGATGTTCGTTTCGACAATCTGCACTCCTTCTCCGAAGGTCTTGCCTACGCCCGTATCGGCGACACGCACGGCTTCATCAACCCCTCCGGAATCTTCGAGATACAGAAGCCCGTGACCAAGGCAACCCTAATTGACAAACTGATGAAACGGGGCAACTGGCTTCGTTGGTAGAGCACGAGAAATGGAAGACAAACTTGCACGTGGATTCCTGTTCTTCGCGGCGGTTTGCCGCCGCGCCGAAACAAAACCCGCCAAAGATTGATGCATAACAATATAACATTAAAGGTATATGAAGAAAGTATTTTTCACCCTCGCGGTGCTGTGCACCGTGGCGATGATGACAGGATGCAAGGGCGGCACGGCAAACGAATCCACCACACCAAATGAAATCACATGGACATCCATCGAGAACAAACTGGCCAACAAAAGCCAGTTAGACGAGGCCGACTGTATGTTTATTCTTACAGACACCACATTGGACGAAGGCCACAGTGAGGGTCTCGGCAACTATCTCTTCAATTACTTATGCGGCTATCCCAAATCCAACAAGTTGTTCACAAACGCACAAAAGAACTTCTCCTGCCAAGAGGCTGACCAGAAACTAATAAGCCTCATGGATCTAATGTCAATAGACATAGCTTTAGCCGAATACGAGAACTATGAAGAATTCCTCGGCGATTTCCCCATGTTCAAAGGTTGTAAAGGTTCAGAAGAAGAATACAATAATATTATAGGGGGATTCTATTAATCACCTCGAGAGGCACGACCATTAATAACACGGTACAAGCCGAAAGCGCAGTTCCACAATACTCAGACATCCGAATAAACAATAGAGACAGCGTGTCCATCGATTACGTTTTTGGAATAATTTAGCATGCACTTAGCAGTCTTCTGCCTTTGGTTCTCCGCTGCGCTATCGACAGTCCACATCGCTGCCGAACAACAAGGTAATCTTCTATACCACTTTCCGTACAACAGCACAAAACAACTCCTACAAGCAACTAATAACTCAAACCTGTTTTTTTATCAACATCCAACCTGAATCAAAAAAAAATCGTACCTTTGCTTAACCCAACGCCCGTGCCAAAACGGAGTAAAGCATTAGTATCTCTATGGATACCACAACATTGACCCACTAATACAAAACATAATCATGAAACTGAAATTCATGGGTGCAGCCAAAGAAGTAACCGGCAGCAAGCACCTCATTACAACAAAAAAAGGACTGAAAATACTGCTCGACTGCGGCATGTACCAAGGCAAAGGCCTCGAAACCGATGCTATGAACCGCGACCTCGGATTCAACCCCGCCGATATCGACTACCTCATTCTTTCCCACGCTCACATCGACCACTCAGGCCTCATACCCTACATCTATAAAGAAGGCTTCCGCGGCACCGTCCTCTGCACCCCAGCCACGCGCGACCTCTGCGCCATCATGCTCGCCGACGCAGGCCGCATCCAGATGGCCGACGTCCACACCTTCAATAAAAAACGCAAGGAACAGGGCGAACCACCCGTCGAACCTATCTATACCGAACAAGACGCTCAGGAATGCATGAGCTGCTTCATCAGCGTCCCCTATCACAAGCCCTTCAATATCGAAGGCGAAGTCACTGTCCAATTCTTCGACGCTGGCCATATCCTCGGCAGCAGCTGCGTCTACCTCGAAATCAAAGACGGCCGACGCACCATTAAATTAGGCTTCACCGGCGACATAGGCCGCTACAACAAACGAATCCTCAAAGATCCCGAACCCTTCCCCCAAGTCGACTACCTCATCATGGAATCCACCTACGGCGACCGTCTCCACACCACCATTGAAAACGCCGAGAAAGAACTCCTCATGGCCGTCCTCGACACCTGCACCAAAAAGAAAGGCAAACTCATCATCCCATCCTTCGCCGTTGGCCGCGCACAGGAAATCATCTATGCCCTCGACCGACTCGAGACCGCCGACCTCCTCCCCGACATCGACGTCTTTGTCGACAGCCCCCTCAGCATCTCCGCCACCAACATTCTCCGCCTTCACAGCGAATGCTTCGGCCCCTCCATCCTCGACTACATGAAAAAAGACCCCGACCCCTTTGGCTTCGACCGCCTGCAATACATCCAATCCGTCGAGGCCTCCAAAGCCCTCAACGTCCGCCACAAACCTTGCGTCATCATCTCCGCCTCCGGCATGATGGAAGCCGGGCGTGTCAAACACCACCTCGCCAACCACATCGACGACCCCACCACCACCATTCTCTGCGTCGGCTACTGCGAACCCAAAACCCTCGGAGCCAAAATTATGCGTGGCGACAAAACCGTCTCCATCTTCGGCCACCGTTACGAAGTACGTGCTGAACTCCGACGCATCGAATCCCTCTCTGGCCACGGCGACTACAGCGAAATGATTAACTATATCGGCTGTCAGGAAAAATCCAAACTCAAAAAAATCTTCCTCGTCCACGGCGAAGAGCAAACCCAGCTCAACTTCAAACAAACCCTCAACGAAACTGGCTGGAAAAGAGTGGAGATACCCGAATTCCGCCAAGAAGTGGAACTGTAAAGCCCACGGGACAAACAACCCCGGTAATTGGATCTCAAAAGTCAAGCGCAACGGAAATCCCTTTCTTCTCTCAGATCCCCCCCAAAAAACAATGCCCTGAGAATCCCATTCAATCAGGAATCCCAGGGCATTCAAATTATTCTGTGCCTTGTAACTTCTATGAAAATTAGAACGTCACACGGTGGGTAATCATAATGTAGCCAACCTTGCGTACCCATCCTTTGAACATACCACCTCTGTAGTTCTCGTTTATGAAATTGTGAAGTGGCATAGAGAACATGAGCAAATTCTTACGGGTTTTAGCACTGTTGGTGTAGGAAAGGGCGAAGTCAAGACCCCAACCGCTCTGAAGCATGTCTTTATTCGGGCTGTTCAGCCAATCCCACGAACCAGTGCAACCTGCAACATAGTCGTAGAAAGCCCCCACCTCAAGGGCCTTTCCATTCTTGCCCAACACAAGTCCGGCACGTGGCTGGAAATAGTTGCCGCGCAAATTCTTGTCATCAGACTTAAAGCATATCTCCTGACTCTTGAAATAGGCACCGGCATAAAATCCCACCACGTTTGCAGTCCACGACACATCAAGACCTATGCCACAGTCACCGAGCTGCTTGAAAGGATTGCTAAAAGCACGGTGGTAGGGACCGTATATGTCGGTCGGCCCAGTAAAACCTTCCTTGCCCATGCCGATGGGAAAAACAAGGTCGGCATTGGGAACGACGGCATTGATCTCTTGCATGTCGTCAAAAGCAAAGTGAACCACAGCATCACGTGCTGCATTGTACAGCAGCATGGTCCAGTAGTTAGTCGTCCATGCACGGGTGTTGATGGTGAAATGGCTTTGGATTTCTTGGGCAGACGCTCCAGACATCATGACAACTGCCATTGTAACAATTAATAAGACTTTTTTCATAATAATAATATTAGTTAAATTCGTTCTGCAAAGATATGAAAAAAAAACGGTATTTAAGGATTGAAAATAGCTGATTGCAAAAAAAATCGTATCTTTGCATCCCGAAAAAAAAATTAAGCTATGGTCACATTCATACTTGCTATTGTATTTTTAGTACTTGGGTATCTGGTATATTCCAAGATAATCGAACGCATTATCGAAGTCAACCCCAACCGCCCCACTCCCGCTGTCGCCCACCCCGACGGCGTGGACTACGTACCCATGAAACCCTGGCGCATCTACCTCATCCAGTTTCTCAACATCGCAGGCGTAGGTCCCATCTGCGGTGCCATCATGGGTGCCCAGTTCGGCTCCGCCTCCTTCCTCTGGATAGTCTTCGGCAGCATCTTTGCCGGTGCCGTCCACGACTTCATCGCCGGCTTCATCTCCATACGCAAAGACGGTGCCTCCCTACCCGAAATCCACGGCGCCTACCTCGGCAACGGTCCGAAACAAATCATGCGCTTCTTCACTGTTTTCCTGATGATACTGGTCGGAGCCGTCTTTGTCAACACCCCGGCCGTTCTGCTCAACAGCAACTTCACCCCCGACTGGAACATCTTCCTCTGGGTAGGCATCATCTTCGCCTACTACCTTATCGCCACACTCCTGCCCATCGACAAACTCATCGGCAAAATCTATCCTGTCTTCGGCCTCCTCCTGCTCGGCATGGCCGTAGCCATCGTCGTAGCCTTCATCGCCTACCATCCTCCGCTGCCCGAACTCTGGGACGGCCTCCAAAACCAGCACCCCGACGCCGCCCACAACCCCATCTTCCCCATGATGTTCATCAGCATCGCCTGCGGTGCCATCAGCGGCTTCCATGCCACCCAGTCTCCGCTCATGGCCCGCTGCATGACCAACGAGAAACAGGCGCGCCCCGTCTTCTACGGTGCCATGATAACCGAAGGCATTGTCGCCCTCATCTGGGCCGCAGCCGCCACCGTCTTCTACCACGACCCCATGCTGCAGCAACTCACCGTCAACCCTGAAACCGGCGCAACCCTCGGCGGCAACGCCATGGTCGGCGTTATCGCCAACGCCTGGTTCCCAAAAGTCATCGCCGTCATCTGCGTCCTCGGCGTCATCTCCGCAGCCATCACCTCCGGCGACACCGCCCTGCGCTCCGCACGTCTCATTGTGGCCGACTTCCTCCATTACGAACAAAAACCCATCAAAAACCGCCTCTTCGTAGCCATACCCCTTTTCGCTGTCACCGCCGGTGTCCTTGTATACTCCCTCCTCGACGCCAAAGGCTTCGACGTCATCTGGCGCTACTTCGCTTGGAGCAACCAAGTACTCGCCACCGTCACCCTCTGGACCATCACCGTCTTCCTCTGCCTCAAACGCAAACCCTACATCATCACCCTGCTCCCGGCCATGTTCATGACCATGGTCACTGCCAGTTTCCTCTTCGTCGCCGAAAAAGAAGGCTTCGGCACACTCCTCCCCCGCTGGCTCGGCTACTCCATCGGCGCCCTCATAACACTCCTCGCCACACTCCTCTTCCTCAGATACGCCCGCCGCAAACCCACCTCCGAAGAATAAAACAGCATCCCAGCCTCATTTCCCTCCATCGGTGAAAAAAGACTTAAAGACACAACCTACCCTACCTCCCGCTCGGCCATTTAAACGAGAATTGTCCACACTACACAATTTTTTTATACAGGGCTCGTTATTATTAAAGAAAAATTTGTATCTTTGCAACATCTTTTATATTGAATAATAATGCGTAACATGAAGAAATACATCGTTTTAGCATTGGTGCTACTGGTTGCCGGCTCCGCTTTTGCCGGTAACAAGCCCCGCAAATCATCCCGCCAGGAAATGGGCATCAACGGAAATGCCGTCTACGTCATTGAATATACCTACGACATCCACGGTGGCCGTAACGGCGGACGCCAACTTATCTGCATCGACTCCATAACCTTCGACAAACGCGGCAACTTCCAAGACAAATACCGCACCAAAGACGGTGAATACACCTGGTATTCCTACTACTTCGACGTCCACGGCTACGCCCTTGGCTGGAACGAATACAACCGTGCCAAAGAACTCACCGGCCGCACCGCCTACCTCAACGATGAGAACGGCAACCGCATCGAACGCAAAGTCTTTATGGGCGACCACATGACCAAAAAGGAAACCTCACGCTACGAAAACAACCGCCTCGTCGAAGAACAAAGCTTCGCTCCTGACGGCACCATGACCGAAAAGCGCGTCTACAAATACGACGCCGCTGGCAACAACACCGAAATGGAATTCTTCGACCGCGATGGAGAACTCACTCAACGCTACCTTTACAAATACGACAGCCACGGCAACCGCATCGAATGGCGTTTCTACGATGCCGACGACTTCCTCGTCGCCCTCACCACCTACTACTACGACGACCACGACAACCTCATCGAGCTCTCCTCTTTCAACTACGATGAACACCTCAACTGGAAACACAGCTATGTGTTCGAATACGACGAAGACGACAACTGGGTGCGCCAAACCATCTACCGCAACAACGTTGCCTACCAAGTTATCGAACGCGAAATTGCATTCCCTGTCTACTAAACCAAACGGCTTTTCATAATACAAGTACCATAATGCCGAGGCTGGCCAATCCACATGGCCAGCCTTTTTTTATACCCGTCCCCGCCACCTCCGCTAAAACCCAACTTCCTATACACTTTTCCCTCATCCATTTTCCACTCTAAAACTGCCAAATAACCGCACAAAAACTGTACGAAAACCATACAAAAAACGGACAAAAAAAGTTTATCCTCCCCACTTTTTCCCTAACCACTTCCATCCCGTAAAAAAAACAACACTAAGCATCATTATGATTTGTGCTTTTTTTTGTATCTTTGTATCTTGTTTGCTTTCGGTATAAACAACTTAAAACAATATAATTCAATTAATTATAAAGAAATTTAACAAGTCGTTTCAACCCTATGGTAAAAATAGTCAAACGAATTATGGTATTGATTGCGGGCTTACTGCTATCCAGCACAGCAATAGCACAGACCACATCCTCCACCATCGCAGGCCGCATCACGGACGAAAACGGGCCGTTGGCCGACGCCATGGTAACAGCCATCTACACGCCGACAGGACTGCAATACCACGCCTTTTCGAACAACGACGGCAACTACCGTATCAACGGTGTGACGGCAGGCGGTCCCTACACTATCAAAGTGGAGATGGCTGGCCACCTCACCGCCTCAATCTCCAACGTGACAGCACTCCTCGGCGAACGCGTGGAAGTTGACGTGGTACTGACAACCACAAGCACCACTCTCAACGAAGTAGTACTAATCGACAATGCCACACGTTCCAGCATGGATATACAGAACTCGGGAGTGTCGACACACATCAACAGCACCTTCATTGCGTCGATGCCCACCACCAAGCGCAGCCTCTACGACGTCATACGGCTCACCCCCCAAAGCACCGCCTCCGAAACAGGCTTCATGGCAGGAGGCGGCAACTACCGCAGTTCCTCTGTGACGGTCGACGGAGCAGCCTTCAACAATGCCTTCGGCATAGGCCCCAGCCTCCCTGCCGGGGGTAATCCACTATCGCTCGACGCCATCGAACAGGTCTCCATCAGCCTCACCCCCTTCGATGTAAGACAGAGCGGCTTTCTGGGCAGTGCCATCAATATGGTTACCAAGCAAGGTGGCAACGAGTGGCATGCGTCGCTTTACGACTACTACACCAGCAGTGCCCTGAGCGGCAAACGTCTCGGCTCAGTTGTAATTCCGCAGAGCCAAACGCTCAACAACGTGACTGGATTCACCCTGAGCGGTCCGATAATCAAAGACAAACTGTTCTTTTTCCTTAATGCTGAATACACTCCCGAACGCGTACCCGGAGCCACAACACAAGCCCGCGCTGACGAGGACGCTGCATGGGGCGGCAACGGCTATAGCCGTCCAACGGTCGGCCGCATGGACAGTATCCGGCAATACCTGAAAGACGAATACAATTACGACCCCGGCGAGTACCAGAACTACGTCATCGACGCCACCGACTACCGTCTCTTGGCTCGACTTGACTGGATTATTAACAGCAACAACAAATTCAATATCCGTCTCAGCCACACGCACAGCACCACTGTCGAAGCTACAAGTTCCATGAGCGGCATCGGCGGCACTAACACCTCATTTGTGGTGAACGGCGAAACCTACAGCTTCAACCGGGAGTCTGAAGGGCGCCTTTCCAACTACGCACAACAATTCCAGTCGGCACGTTTCTCCAAGAATCAGGATTTCTCGACCGTTGCTGCCGAGTTGGACAGCCGTCTCTGGGGTGGCAAAGGCAGCAATACCCTACGTGCCACCTGGTCCTATCAAAACGAACCCCGCCGGCACTTCGGCGGCTATTTCCCCTCGGTCGAGATTATGGAGCCCTACACCGCAGAAGACGGCAGCCGCCATTATGCCATGTATACCTCCTTCGGCATTGAGCCCTTCACCTATATGACCGCCAACAAAGTCAGCACCTTCAACGTTACTGACGAGTTGACCTACACCACCGGCATACACAATCTGTTAGCGGGCGTACAGTTCGAACACAGCAATATCCGCAATGTCTATATGCAGGGCGGTGCTGGATGGTACGTTTTCGACTCATGGGACAGTTTTGTCAACAAGCGCGACCCAGTACTGTTCATGCTGTCTTATGCCAACCAGGAGAACCGCATGGCACTGCCCGAATTTGTGTTCAATTTCATGCAGCCTTCTCTCTATGCACAGGACGAGATGGATTTCAGCCGCTATTTCAAAGTGACGGCGGGCATTAGACTGGAGATGCCCATAATGCGCTTTGCCAACGACAACTACCATGCAGGCTTAGCCGAAATGGTGGCAGCCCACCCAGGCAGTACTTTCGATGGACTCAACACGGGCGACCTACCGCAGACAAGGATAAATGTTTCGCCCCGAATAGGATTCAACTGGGATGTAAGCAAGAACCGCAAAGTAGTCGTGCGCGGTGGCACGGGTCTCTTTACAGGCCGCATCCCCAATGTCTGGCTGGTGAATGCAATTTCGAGCTCCAATAAAATGCTCATTCAGTATATTGCCAACACCAATATACATAACGATGTTGTGCCCTTCAGCCCCAACCGCGAGGACATCCTTAGCAACATTCCCGTCAGTGAAGAAACGCCACTGCCCTCATATCCGGTAATACTCTCCAAAAACCTGCGTATGCCCACCAGCTGGAAAACTTCACTGGCAGTTGATGCCAAGCTGCCCTTCGGAATTAAGGCTACCCTCGAGGGAATCCTCTCATACAACTACAAAGAAGTGGTTTCCACCAATCTGGGATACGTATCAGCAGATTCATTACGTTTGCCGGGCGAGCCTCAGAACCGTACGTCGTACCAAAAAGAATCAGGCATGAACGGTCTGACGGGCTACTATCTCCACAATGTCGACGGCCTCCACGGTCGCTATTTCTCCGCCATGACCCAACTGGAAAAACATTTTGGTTTCGGTCTTGACCTGATGGCAGCCTACACTTACAGCACGGCTCTTGCTTTATCCGATGGCGGGGGCGACGCCGTATACACCCTCTCGCAAACAAGCACCGTCAACGGTGACAACTGCCCGGAACTGGGTTATGCGGCCTACGTGGCTCCCCACCGCGTTATTGCCTCTGCCAACTATACTATCGAGGAGGGGTCCCGCACCGCCACAAAAATAAGCCTGTTTTATGAGGGTTACAATGTGGGCATGGTGAACGACACTCCCTACTCAGGCCTCTCCTATCTGATGAACGGCGTGGGTGGCATTACCGCCTCGCGCTTAGTCTACATTCCCACCGACGAGGAGCTGGAATCAATGCCTTTTATCGACGACGAGAACCGCGCGGCATACGCCTCCTTTATTGCCAACGACCGCTATATGAGCCGCCATCGCGGTAAATACAGTCGTCGTGGCGCAGTCGCAGCCCCGTGGAACAACCGCATCGACCTGAAGGTTTGCCAGGAGTTTTATTTCAACGTCTCCGGCCAGCGCACCACCTTGGAAGTGGGTGTCGACGTCAACAACGTGGCCAACCTGTTAAACAGCAACTGGGGTGTATACAAGCAGATTACAAGCCAGACCATTCTCAACTACAAGGACGGCCGATACACCTTTGTCGAACCCAAGTGGAACACATACAGCAGCATCCTTTCCGCCTGGCAGTTGCTGCTGCATGTACGCTACTCGTTCTAATGGCTGACCGGAACTTCTATGTAGCCTTCGCCCCGTTGCAAGGCTATACCGACTGCGTCTACCGCAGAGCTCATCACGACTCAGCGGGAGGCATGGACGAATACTACACCCCTTTCGTACGACTGGAGGGCGGCACTATGCGCCGTAAAGATGCGCGCGACATCAACCCTGACCGGAACGCAGGCGTTCCCACAGTACCCCAAATTATCGCCAAAAATAGGGACGAATTCGCCCAACTATGCGACGAAGTCGAGTCCGAGGGATGGCGTAGAATCGACCTGAACATGGGATGTCCCTTCCCCATGCAGGTGAAAGCGGGACGCGGGTGCGGACTGCTGCCCCGCAAGGAACAGGTTGCCGAAATCGCTGCCGAAATGCAGCAACGCCCCGAAGTGGCATTCTCTATTAAGATGCGGTTAGGGCAGGACAATGCCGAAGAATCATTGCAACTGCTTCCCATCATCAACGCTATGCCGTTGCTACATGTCACCATGCACCCTCGCATAGGACGGCAACAATACAAAGGCTTGCCCGATTTAACCAGGTTCGAACAATTTATGACCGAATGCCGACAACCAATTGTATACAACGGCGACCTGGCTTCGGTCGAGAGCGTTGTCGAAATAATGCAACGATGGCCCACGCTAAAAGGTGTCATGCTGGGACGTGGGCTATTGGCCCAACCTTGGCTTTTTTCCGACCGGCAACCCATAGCCGTTTTGAAAGACATGCACCGACAAATCTACGACTATGCTTGCAACGTGCTTCAAGGCGACAGCCAGATATTGGCGCGGCTACACGCCTTCTGGGAGTACCAAGACATCCTAATCGGAAAAAAACAGCACAAAGCCATCATGAAAAGCGGCAGCCTGCGGAAATACAACGAGGCAGTGGCCGGCCTTTTCCGATAATGCCGACGCCCTACGAAAGAGCCCCCTTCATCAAAGGGAACTCGTGATTTCAAAAAAACAAACGACTATCCAAGCCACAATCCGATTAGGGTTAGAACAGCGACAGCTGCCTGATACCTTGGGCACAATAATGTTGATAGGGACAGGCATACGGGGAGAGACAATGCTGGCCAGTCGGGGTTGCTGGTTCGCCTTGTTGCAAAAGGTCTTTCATCACGGCAATGTTGCGTTCTATCTCGGCATGGCAAGTCTGCAATTCGTCCATAAGCTCCACTTTCACAAAACCGCCATTGTCATCGTTATACACCAGCGAAAAACTGTTGACTCTGCGGCAATGGGAAATCACATAATGCTGCAAAGCGGCATCACGGCGATAGGTATCGCTCAGTTTGGTACCTGACTTGACCTCGTAGACATCAATCGAGCCATCGTCTCGGCCATGCACCACATCGGCAAGGACAAGCACATCGTTATACAGAAATCCCGCTTCGAAGAGGTCCACCTTGCCACCTTTGTCCAACAACTGCGCAGTCAATTCGGGATAGGCTCCGGTGTTTCGTTTCAACTCGGCACTTATGTCTATGCCCTCTGGAAAAGTCTCCTTGAAAGCATATTCGAACTCGCGCCCACGGTCGAAGCGTCTCATTTGTTCGGGGGAGTAACGTGCCAATGAAGGACGGAACACATCAAGCCAAAGCGCCCTGTCACATTGCAGGCCGCGGATATATTTCGACTTGGTAAGCAGATAGTTCTGTGCCATAAGCTTATCATGCCTTGCTGCGGAGGCGTCGCGCCACTGGACCGTCGTTGGGCAGCGGGACAAACGATTCTATCAACTGCAAGAGGGGTTCAGGGCTTTCCTCAACCATGAGGTAGCGGGCATCGGTGAGATTGTAGAATCCGTCGGCCTCCATTCGGCGCATCATGTCGGTGAGGGAATTGAAAAAACCGTCGGTATTAAGCAATCCCATGGGCTTGCTGCAAAGTCCCAACTGGTTGGCGACGAGAACTTCAAAGGTCTCGTCGATAGTGCCGATACCGCCGGGCAAGGCAATAAAGGCATCGCTGTGGGCAATTAGATACTCTTTTCGTTCAGCCATGGATGCAACGCGCACCAACTGGCTTACTGGCTGCGAAAGAATTATCTCTTCCGAAAAGAACGAGGGGATGACACCTACTACATGGCCGCCGCCTTCAAGTACGGCTCCGCTTACGGTGCCCATCAATCCAAGGTTGCTGCCGCCATATAGAAGGGTGTGCCCGCCCTTGGCAAGACATTCGCCAAGATGCCGAGCAGCCTCTACGTACTCCATTTTCCTTGGCGCGGTGGCACCGCAAAAGACCGATATATTCATAGCATGTTAGTTTGAATAAGGTTATTTTTTCCAGGCTCCAATTACTTCGCCGATATACACGGTATGGACACCTGCACTGAAATCGGCATACCATTTCTTGGGAGTGCTGTTGCGGAAATCTTCCGGACGTTGGTGCCAAGCAGTCATGATTTCACACTCAATCACCATTGTCGCCTCCGTGTAATAAGGGGTGCCGTGAGGGGTGTAGGACACATGGAGTCCCAGGGCGGCAGCCTTATCGCCGTCCCTGCCACTGTGCGAGCCCAGATACTTGGCAATATCAGGATTATCGAACTTCATAATCGTGAAGCGGGCATGCCGTTCCATAAACTCGTATGTGTAACGCGCCGGAGCCACATAGACAGTCACTGCCGGACGGTCGTGTCCAAGGTAGTTGCCGATTCCGCCCCAGCCTATTGTCATGGCGTTATTCTCTGTGGTATCGCCCGAACAAAGAATCAGATTTTCGGTGAAGAAAGTGAAACCGTTCTTCTCAAATTCCTTTTGCACATCAAAAGCCTTGAAACCAGTTTGCTGTGCAGTAGTTAGATTCTGCTCTTTGTCTGGATTTTGAGGGCTTTGGTTGAATCGCCCGAAAAGGGCGGCGGCAAGAAGTGTCAAAAATGAATGTTTCATGCTATTTAGTTGCTTTCTACTCTATCTTTTAGGAATTATTCCTTTTGTTTACCCTGCTGTTCACAGCATTTGACATAACGTGCAAAATGCTCTTCATCTTTCTTCCGTGCCTTAATCCAGCAAAACTCAAGCAGGGCAAAGAAAAGTGCAAGGACAACATCGATGGCAATATAGGCGACAACCACACGCCACTGAAAGGTATGCAACACAAACTGTTCCACAACAATATCCAGCAGTGTTAAGAACAAGAAGAAAACAAAATTCTTCAAAGCCAAGTGCCAGAAATCACGCTTATCCAGTTTTCTCTCAATCAACGCCATACCGTATGCTGGAAACAAAACGCCCAGAATACCATCCCTTACAACGTGTCCGTTTTTTTCTTTCATTACAAAAATATTACTAATCGCATTGTATGTTTCATTACAACGCAACACCACACATTTTATTGCACCATGACATAAAGAAATATTAACATCACGCTCCCGACAACAAAAATGCCCGATTCCAAAAAAAAGCGTATTTTTGCACTTTCCTACATGGGACAAAATATTGCGCAAACAATTATATATTAGCTAATAACAAGCAAATACCATGTCATTAAAAAGAGTAATGGTTCTCACTGGCGGCGGCGATTGTCCGGGTCTCAATGCCGTCATCCGCGGCATTGTAAAACGTGCCTCCCAAGAAAAAGACTGGGAAGTAATAGGGTGCATTGAATCTTTTAACGGCGTACTGCGTGAGCCGACCGAAGTCGTCGAACTGACAGAAAAGACCGTCGACGGTCTCCAGATTCAAGGCGGCACCATCCTCGGTACAACCAACAAGGGCGGCCCCTTTGCCTGGCCTGTGCGCCAACACGACGGTACCTGGACCACAGTCGACCGCAGCGACGAGATGATACGCAAGCTGCAATACATGGGCGTCGACGCTGTCATCAACATTGGTGGCGACGGTTCCCAGCGTATCTCTCTCGGCCTCGCTCAAAAAGGACTCAATATAGTGGGTGTGCCCAAAACCATCGACAACGACCTTTCGTCCACCGACTATACCTTCGGTTTCCAAACCGCAGTTCAAATATGCACCGAAGCTATCGATAAGCTTGTCACCACCGCTGCCAGCCACAACCGTGTCTTTATCATGGAAGTGATGGGTCGCGACGCAGGCTGGATAGCCCTCCACAGTGCCATTGCCGGTGGTGCCGACATCTGCATCATTCCCGAAATCCCTTACGATGTCAACAAAATAAAAGAGAAAGTAGAGCAACGATACAACAAACGCCGTGGCTACTGCATTATCGTGGTGGCCGAAGGTGCCAAGCCCAAAGGGGGCAGCACCGTCGGAACCGAAAGCAGCGAAGTGGGCTACCAGCACGTCCGCCTCGGAGGCATAGGTCATCAGTTGGCTGCCGAACTGAAAGCCGCCGGTGTGGAGCACGACATCCGATGCACCATTCTCGGACACCTGCAGCGTGGCGGCACCCCCATCGCATTCGACCGCATCCTCGCATCACAATTCGGCGTTCGCGCCATGGAAGAGGTCATAAGTGGCAACTACGGTCAGATGGTTGCCTACCGTCATCCCGACATCGTAGCCGTACCCCTCGAAGAGGCCGTCCGCGCCCAGAACCTCGTCGACCCCAACGGCAGCCTTGTCCACACCGCCAAAGGCCTCGGCATCGAATTCGGTCAGAGCGACCCCTGCTGATACACACATAAAGAAAAAAATCACTACCTTTGCATTCCAAAAAATCGCTTTAGAAATAAAAAAAACGCTATATATCATTAACATTGAATGGAATGAACACTTCATCATCTTTCCCTTTCACCATAGGCAAAAGAGAAAGAAAATAAGTTTTTTCAACCTACATCAATCAACAATATTACAAGCACAATGCACAACAACAAGAAAAGGGAGTACACCTCTCCCGAAATTGAAATTCTGAACGCCCGCGTGGAGCGCGGCTTCGACGGGTCAAACATCGAAAACACCAAAGGCAACGACCGCTACACTATGAGCGAGGACAACCTCGGAAAAAAATTTAGTTGATTCTTAAAAGCCGCAACAAGATGAAAAAGAATTTCTATCGCACCGCCACATTCATATCCATAGTGGCACTGCTCTCCCTCGCCTCCTGCCAGAAAGAGGAAGGCGGCAAAGTGCTGTTCACCGGCTCAATCGAAAGGGCCACCGTCGACGGCAAGACCTCCATCCAAATCGACAATGCCACCAACGAAGGCATGGTGGTGTGGGAATCGGGCGACCAGGTGGCCATCTATGACCAAGGTGTCTCCTACACCCTCGAAGCCATCCCCACCGGCGACAAAACCACCGCCGACTTCACTGGCGACGCCAACCCCTCCGGCGGCCCCTACTACGCCATCTACCCTGCCAGCATCGCTTCGGGTTCCGAGAGCATCACCCTTCCCGCCGAGCAGAACTGCACAGACGGCACCCACTTCACCGCTCCCATGTATGCCTACTCCACCACCAGCAAACTGGTGTTCAAAAACCTCTGTGGCGTGCTGCAGCTCAATCTCCCTGCTGTGAATAAGACCATCTCCAGCATCGAGCTCACCACCCCCAACAACATCTGCGGCGACTTCGCTGTCGACTACAACGATGGCGACCCCAAGCTGAACTGCACCGCCAACGGCGGTCACAAGCTGACCCTCAACTGCGGCGAGCAGGGTATGGACTGCAGCAACGGCCTCACCTTCTACATCTACCTGCCGGCCGACGACTACACCGAAATGACCTTCGACATCGAGGCCACCGACCGCAGCTACTGCCGCAAGCATTTCGAGGATACTGACAACCCCATCACCATTGCCCGCAACACCTACTATCCCACCTCCCTCAGCAACCTCTCCTTCATCGCCCCCGCACAGTTGGTCGACGGAGAAGCTTTTTCAAGGGTCATGATGTTTCGTCACGATATGAGAAATCTGGTGTTCGAGTGCAAAAGCACACGCCCTGCCAGCCCCAACGGTCTCCTCTCAAACGGCACTACCCCCATCTACTACACCACTGAGGGCACTACAATGATTGTCTATACCCCCGCCGCCTGGATGGATGCCAACCAAAATTGTGCTAATATGTTCTTTCAGACCTTTGGCGGCAATGTGGAGCAAATTGATTTTGGCACAGGCTTCAACACTGCAAATGTAATTACAATGTTCAATATGTTCGCTGGTTGCACCAACCTCACCAGTTTGGATATTTCAGGTTTCAACACTGCAAATGTGGCCAACATGTCGTACATGTTTTCCAACTGTCAAAACCTTGGAAGCCTAAACCTTTCAAACCTCAACCTCCAGTCCGTCACAACCATGGCAGGAATGTTTTATCGCTGCGGCCTCCAGACGCTGAACCTTTCGGGTGCTACCACAACTTCTGCCCTGAACAATGCCACCGAGATGTTTAATTACTGCGAAAACCTGTCCGGCACACTCGACCTTACCGGAATCGAACTGAGTACAATCAATTATTGGGAAAAATTTGGCATATTCAGCAACACTGCCACAAAAGGCCAATTAACCGTCCTGTGCACACTAAACACAAATAATGACCTCATAGTGCACAGTTCTGAATATGGCTTAGCAGGCAACAACCATATCGAATTACAGGTGGTTGAATAAAAAGCCTACAGGATTCGCGACGCAAGCCGCACACCGACAAAGAACGCTGCAAGGGTTGTCTTGCAGCGTTCTTTCTATTACTTCTGTCTGCACTTCCTATATCTGCCTGTATAAAAAAGATTTCCCTCATTAAGAAAAAATATGTATATTTGCATCTTGTAACTATATATGCAATATATCACTCAAGTGATGTATTGTCAGTATTTTGTATGAATAATATTACACTAAAACAAGGTACAATGGAACCGAAAAAAATAAAATCAGCCCTCATCTCCGTCTTCTACAAAGACGGTCTTGAAGACATCGTCCGCGCCCTCGACCGCCAAGGGGTCACCATCTATTCCACCGGCGGCACACAGAAATTCATCCAAGACCTCGGCATCCAGCCCGTCGCCGTCGAATCCCTCACCGGCTACCCCTCCATCCTCGGTGGCCGTGTCAAGACCCTCCATCCGAAAGTATTCGGCGGCATTCTCAGCCGTCGCAACATGTTCTCCGATGGAGAGCAACTGGCTCAGTACGAAATTCCCGAAATCGACCTCGTTATTGTCGACCTCTATCCCTTCGAAGCCACCGTGGCTTCCGGTGCTCCCGAACAAGACATTATTGAGAAAATCGACATTGGAGGCATCTCCCTTATCCGTGCTGCCGCCAAGAACTTCAACGATGTGGTGATAGTCCCCGCCGTAAACCACTATGCCGAGTTCCTCCAACTCTATACCGAGCAGGACGGCACCACCACCCTCGAACAACGCCGTCGCTTTGCCGCCTACGCGTTCAATGTCAGCAGCCACTACGATACCGCTATCTTCAACTACTTCAACCAGCAAGAGCAGCTGCCCGTCTTCAAGGTAAGCGGCCGTCAGGCCAACCCCCTGCGCTACGGTGAAAATCCCCACCAGAAAGGATGCTTCTACGGCGACCTCGACGCCTGCTTCACCAAACTCAACGGAAAAGAAATATCCTACAACAACATAGGCGACATCGACGCAGCCTGCGCTCTTATCGACGACTACGCCGACACCACCTTCGCCATCCTCAAACACAACAACGCCTGCGGCCTCGCCACGCGTCCCACACTGCTTCAAGCCTGGACCGATGCCTTGGCCGGCGACCCTGTCTCCGCATTCGGTGGTGTGTTGGTCACCAACCGCACCGTAACTAAAGAGGTGGCCGACGAGATGCACAAAATCTTCTTCGAAGTGTGCATAGCACCCGACTACGACGCCGACGCCCTCGCCGTGCTCAAAGGCAAGAAGAACCGCATTATCCTCAAGCGCAACGCCTTCAAGATGAGTCCTCAGGTGTTCCGCAACGCCCTTGACGGCATCTTGGTGCAAGACCGCGACACCGTCGTCCCCACTGCTGACGATATGGCCAAGAGCGTCACCTCTACCCCCATCACCCCGCAACAGGCCGCCGACCTCGCCTTTGCCACCATCCTTGTCAAGCACACTAAGAGCAACGCCATAGTCCTTGCCAAGAACGGACAGCTTTGCGCCAGCGGTACCGGTCAGACCTCGCGTGTGGACGCCCTGCGCCAAGCAATAGCCAAAGCCCAGTCGTTCGGCTTCGACCTCAACGGTGCCGTCATGGCAAGCGACGCATTCTTCCCCTTTGCCGACTGCGTAGAGATAGCCCATCAGGCCGGCATCGTCGCCGTGGCACACCCCGGCGGCTCTATCCACGACCAAGATTCCATCGACTACTGCGAAAAGAACCACATTGGCATGGCCATTACCGGCTACAGACATTTTAAACACTAAATGAAACTTTTTTCGCACTTTTACGTATAATCACACGACATTATCAATCAGAAAAAAAAGAAATAGTATAAATGGGTTTATTTTCATTCTTTAACAAAGAGGTAGCTATGGACCTTGGCACAGCCAACTCCATTGTAATCCACAACGACCAAGTCGTCGTCGACGAACCCTCCATTGTGGCCGTCGACCGCAACAACAATCGCATTATCGCTGTTGGTAAACGTGCCCAAATGATGGCCGGAAAGACCGACAACAAAAACATCGAAACCGTCCGCCCGCTGCGCGGCGGCGTCATTGCCGACTTCGAAATGGCCCAACACCTCATCCGCGAACTCATCGGCATGACCAACATCAACCGCTCTTTCATGCCCCCCTCGCTGCGCATGGTCATTTGCATCCCTTCTGGCATCACCAACGTCGAAGAACGCGCCGTGCGTGAAAGCGCCGAGCAAGCCGGAGCCAAAGAAATACGCATGATCCACGAGCCCATGGCCGCCGCAATAGGTATCGGCATCGACGTCCTCGAACCCGAAGGACACATGATTGTCGACATCGGAGGCGGTACTGCCGAAATCGCCGTCATCTCCCTCGGCGGCATAGTATGCAACAACTCCATCCGAGTTGCCGGTGACGAATTCAACGAGAACGTCGTCGAATACATGCGCAAACAACATAACATGGTCATCGGCGAACGCACCGCCGAACAGGTAAAAATCAAAGTCGGTGCCGCCGTAAGCGAACTCGACGAACCGCCAGAGGACTATCCCACCCTAGGCCGCGACCTCCTCACCGGTCTTCCCAAGGAAATCTCTGTCAACTACAAAGAGATTGCCCACGCCCTCGACAAATCCATCGCCCGCATCGAGCAAGCCATCCTCGACACTCTCTCGGCAACACCTCCCGAGTTGGCTGCCGATATCTACCGCACAGGTATCTATCTGGCTGGTGGCGGCTCATTGCTTCGCGGTCTCGACCAGCGCATCTCCTCCAAGACTAAACTGCAGGTCCACATCGCCGAAGACCCCCTGCGCGCTGTTGCCCGCGGCACCGGCATCGCCCTCAAGAACTTCTCCAAGTTCTCTTTCCTCATCCGATAACAGTAAAACTTCTTCAATACGCACAGCACACCATGCCCATACGCAAAGTGTGCTGTGTTTTTATTCTGCCACAATCCTTTACCAGCACAAAAAGACTCATAGGGCTCCCTCCTCGAAAAGACAAAGTGCAAGGTTTTTGGGCAGAATAAAAGAATTTTTCGTATCTTTGCAGATTGGATTCTTTGTGCCGTAATGGCGCAAAGTGTTATTAATGTGCATGTAACATTGAAATAGAATCATATCATATATGAGTTACAAGGAATACAAACAGCTAAACATGACCCAGATTGGCGAGGAGATTCGCAAGTTTTGGGAAGAGAACGAGACATTTGAGAAAGGGCAACAACTTGCCGAGGGACATCCCTCATTCGTATTCTACGACGGTCCCCCGTCGGCCAACGGCAAACCTGGAATCCACCATGTGATGGCCCGCACGATTAAGGACGTATTCTGCCGCTACAAGGCACAGAAGGGTTTCTTCGTTGACCGCAAAGCCGGATGGGATACCCACGGCCTGCCTGTGGAACTGGGCGTGGAGAAAAAGCTGGGCATTACTAAGGAAGATATCGGCAAGAAGATTAGCGTTGACGACTACAACCACGCTTGCCGCACCGAGGTGTTGCAATACAAAGACCTGTGGGACGAACTGACCAAACAGATGGGTTACTGGGTAGACCTGAAACATCCCTATATCACTTTCGAGAACGAGTATATCGAGACCCTGTGGTTTTTATTGAAGAAACTTTATGACAAGGGGTTGTTGTATAAAGGCTATACCATCCAGCCTTTCAGCCCCGCAGCAGGCACCGGACTGTCGAGCCATGAGTTGAATCTGCCAGGATGCTATCGCGACGTGAAGGACACCACATGTGTGGCGATGTTTAAGATTTTGTCGGACTTGTCAGACTTGTTGGACGGGTCGGACAGGTCGGGTGTTCCCACTTACGCCATTGCTTGGACTACCACACCGTGGACACTCC
The DNA here is from genome assembly GCA_900317955.1 of uncultured Bacteroidales bacterium. GTDB lineage: Bacteria > Bacteroidota > Bacteroidia > Bacteroidales > P3 > Colimorpha. Next base: position 40,269 of record ONIP01000011.1, on the reverse strand, counting down.
CTTCTAACACGGCGTTATGTGTTGGCCCCACCATCGACTATGTGCTGGTGGAGACCACTCACCCCTACAGCGGTGAGGCCTGCAACGTCATACTGGCCAAACCTCTGTTTGGCAACTTCTTTACCGAAGGGGAACCCGACGAGAAGTCGAAACTGCTGCACGGCCACGTGATAGCCGAGTGCAAGGGTACAGCCTTGGAGGGCATTGCCTATGAACAGTTGATACCGTGGGTGAAGCCCACCGTGGTGAATGCTGCCGAACAGAGCCACCGCACGGCTGTGAAAGGTGAGGCTTTCCGCATCATACTGGGCGACTATGTCACCACTGAGGACGGTACCGGTATTGTCCATATTGCACCGACCTTCGGTGCCGACGACGCCCGCGTTGCCAAGAAAGGCGGTATCGGCGACTTGCTGATGTACGACCGCGACGGTAAACAGGCTCCCATGGTGGACCGCACCGGCAAATTCTGGGCCGTGGACGACCTCGACCCCGAATGGGCAAAAGAGAACGTGGACATGGATCTGTATGCCCAATATGCAGGCAAGTTTGTTAAGAACGCCTACGATCCCGCCAAAACCGAAAAGGACATAAGCCTTGATGTGGAGCTGGTGGTGATGCTGAAAGAGCAGGGCAAGTTGTTCAAGAGTGAGAAGCACACCCACAGTTACCCCCATTGCTGGCGTACCGACAAGCCCGTTCTGTACTACCCGTTAGACAGCTGGTTTATCCGTACCACAGCCATGCGCGACCGCATGATAGAGCTGAACAAGACCATCAACTGGAAACCCGAAGCCACCGGTACAGGCCGTTTCGGCAACTGGTTGGAGAATATCGTGGACTGGAACCTGAGCCGCAGCCGCTACTGGGGCACCCCGCTGCCCATCTGGCGCACCGAAGATGGCAAAGAAGAGATTTGCATCGGCAGCGTAGATGAGTTGCGCAATGAGATTGACAAGGCCGTTGCAGCCGGGTTTATGGAGAACAACCCCTACCGTGAGGAGAAATTCGACCTCCACCGCCCCTATATCGACAATGTGGTGCTGGTGTCGCCCACCGGCCGCCGCATGATGCGCGAACCCGACCTTATTGACGTATGGTTTGACAGTGGCGCCATGCCTTACGCTCAAATCCACTATATGGGTGAACCGTTGAAGGAAAGCCAATTCCCGGCAGACTTTATTGCCGAAGGTGTTGACCAAACTCGCGGTTGGTTCTACACCCTTCATGCCATTGCCACCATGTGCTTCGACAGCGTGGCTTTCAAAAACGTTATAAGCAATGGCCTTGTGCTTGACAAGAACGGCAACAAGATGTCGAAACGTCTGGGCAATGGCGTTGACCCCTTCGAGACCTTGAAGAAAGAGGGTCCCGATGCCACCCGCTGGTATATGATTACCAACAGCCAGCCTTGGGACAACCTTAAATTTGACGTGGAAGGAGTTGACGAGGTGCGCCGCAAATTGTTCGGCACCCTTTACAACACCTACAGTTTCTTTGCCCTGTATGCCAATATCGATGGTTTCGAGTACAAGGAAGCCGACCTCCCCATAGCCGAACGGCCTGAAATTGACCGTTGGATTCTCAGTGAATTGAACACGTTGGTGAAAACAGTCGACGAGGCTTTTGCCGACTATGAGCCCACCAAGGCCGGACGCGCAATACAGGAATTTGTCGACGCTAACCTGAGCAACTGGTATGTACGTCTGTGCCGCCGCCGTTTCTGGAAAGGCGACATGACCACCGACAAGGTTTCTGCCTACCAGACTCTTTATACCTGCTTGGAGACGCTGGCGCGCCTGATGTCGCCCATTGCCCCCTTCTTCAGCGAACGTATGTTCCAGGATCTTAATTCCGTCACACACCGAATCGATGCCGAATCGATACACCATGCCGCATTCCCCGAGGTGCATGAAGAAGCAATCGACAAGAATCTGGAAGAGCGTATGCAACTCGCCCAGCGCATCTGCTCCATGGGACTTTCTCTCCGCAAAAAAAGCAACCTGCGCGTACGCCAGCCGTTGGCTAAGATTATGCTGCCAATACAGAGCGACGAATTCCGCCAGCAGGTGGAGCGTGTGCAGCACCTTATCTGCTCGGAACTGAACATCAAGGAAATCGAGTTCCTCGCTCCCGACAACAATATTCTGGTTAAACGCATAAAACCGAACTTCAAGACCCTGGGACCCCGCTATGGCAAGATAATGAAAGCCATAAGCAACGAGATTCAAGCGTTCTCACAGCAGCAAATCAACAACCTTGAAGCAGCAGGCAAATGCAGTCTCACTGTGGAAGGTCAACCCGTTGAGATTTTGCTCAGCGACGTGGAAATTGCCACTCAGGACATCCCCGGATGGGTTGTCGCCAACGACGGAAACCTGACCGTTGCCCTTGATATCACAGTCAGTCCGGAGCTGAAAGCCGAAGGCATAGCACGTGAACTGGTGAACCGAATCCAGAATATCCGCAAGGAGGGTTTCGACGTCACCGACCGAATCACCATCGAACTGCAAAGCGGCGAATGGGACGAAGCCGTGAATCGTCATATCGACTACATCTGTTCGGAAACCCTGTGCACAAGCCTGCAATTGCTGCCCACCGTGGAGAACGGTACCACAATTGAGATTCTCGAGGGCGTGAGTACAAGCATAAGCATCCGCAAAAGCAATTGAGATGTTGAAACGTTAACCCCAAAAACGTGAAACATAACATGGACAATATCATCGACAGAATAAAACAACTGGCCCACCAATACCGTGAAGAGGCAATAGGCTGGCGACGCCACCTGCACCGCCATCCCGAATTGAGCCAGCAGGAATTCGGCACCATGGCTTTTGTTGCCGACAAACTGCGGGAGATGGGGCTGGAACCCCATACCGCTATAGGAAAGACGGGAGTTATGGCGATGATACGCGGTGGAAAGAATCCCGATGGATACTGCGTAGGAATGCGCGCCGACTACGACGCACTACCCCTTACCGAATGCACCGGGCTGCCTTTTGCATCGGAGAACCCCGGCGTGATGCATGCCTGCGGACACGACATGCATACAAGTTCACTGCTTTGTGCAGCAAAGATTCTTTGCAACATACGCGAGGAGTTGAACGGGAGCATTATGCTCATCTTCGAACCTTCGGAGGAGATGTATCCCGGCGGTGCCCGCATGATGATGGACGACGGGCTATTCAACGAAGTCACGCCCAACGAGATGTATTCTTTCCACTGCCTGCCCGAAATGGATTTTGGTCGTATAGGCATGAAAAAAGGCCGCTACATGGCCTCGACCGACGAGCTCTATTGGACTATTAAAGGAAAAGGCGGCCACGGTGCCACACCCCATATGAGCGTCGACCCGATCCTTATTGCTTCGCATATAGTGGTTGCTTTGCAACAAATTGTAAGCCGCAACGCCGCACCAATGATGCCCACAGTGCTGAGTTTTGGCAAATTCATTGGCGAGGGGCGCACCAACATCATCCCCGACGAGGTGAAGATGGAAGGCATTATCCGCACCTTCGACCCCCAATGGCGGTTAGATTGCCACGAAAAAATACGCAAGATTAGTTGCGGCATAGCCGAAAGCATGGGCGGTGAATGCGACCTCTTTATCGACTACGGCTATCCTCCGGTTATCAACGACGATGATTGCACCCAGCAGGTGCATGACATCGGCGTGGCGTTCTTGGGTGAAGAGAATGTGGAATGGCTCGACCTGCGCATGACGGCTGAAGATTTCGCATTCTTTGCTCAAAAGATTCCTGCTTGCTATTACCGGATAGGAATCCATATACCTGACACCCCTTACTCCAATCTGCACCGTCCCGACCTCATGGTTGACGAACGCTCTATCGAACTGGCAGGAGGATTCGTTGCCTACAATGCCTTTCAGGCACTTCAAAACAAAATAAAGAAAAGCACTACATGAGCAACGGCACAATCGACACCACACAGGAACTAGGCACACGTAACATACGCCCCCTACTCTGGAAATACACACTTCCAGCTGTGGTGACTCAGATAATTGCCACTGTATACAATCTGGTGGACAGCATTTTCCTTGGCCACTCTACAAATGGCGCTCTCATTCTTGCCGCCCTGGCCATCACCCTGCCCATCATGAACATCATCCATGCCTTTGGTTCTCTCGTAGGTGCTGGTGCTTCTGCCCGAATGAGCATTGTGCTTGGTCGCAAAGATGTTCGATGGGCTGAGAAGATTCTCGGCAACAGCATGTTCCTCACATTCTTCTTCGGTGCATTGTTCGTAACAGCCGGCTACCTCTTCATGCATCCCATCTTGGCTCTGTTCGGTGCTTCCGACACGACCATCTCCCTGGCTCAGGAATACATGAATATAGTCATGCCAGGAATGTTCCTCACCACCCTGACCTTCAACCTTTCAGGTCTGATACGTGCTTCTGGATACGCCTCAAAATCAATGTGGATACAAGTCAGCGGTGCCTTGCTTAACATTGCACTCGACGCCCTCTTTATCGTGGTGCTGGGTTGGGGCATCCGTGGCGGTGCCTGGGCAACCACCATCTCCATGGCCTTCTCGGCTATCCTGGCGGTTCAACATTTCATGAAACCCACCTCCTTCATCCATTTCAAACGTCACTGCTGGCAACCAAAGATGTATATCATCAAGAACGTTCTTGCTATAGGCATCAGCCCCTTCTCCATGAACGTAGCCTCCTGTGCTGTAGTGGCATTACTCAACAAACAACTCATCATGTACGGTGGCGACCTCGCTGTAAGTGCCTATGGTGTTGTCAATCGCATCTCCCTCATCGTGTTCATGATAATGATGGGTATCTGCCAAGGTATGCAACCCATAGCAGGCTACAACTACGGTGCCTGTCTCAATAAACGACTCAAGCAGGTCTATACCCTTTCCCTGAAATGGAATGTCGGCACCGGAATCGTAGGCATGCTGCTTGCACTTCTCATTCCCCGACTCCTGGTCATGATGATGAACAACGACGCCCAACTTATCTCTATTGCAGTTCCCGCCATGCGCTACCTCTTGGTCATGGCACCCCTTATTGGATTTACCGTCACTAACTCCCAGTTTTTCCAATCCATCGACAAACCTTGGATTGCTATCGTAACCAGCCTTTCACGACAATTCATTTTCCTCATCCCCATGATGTTCCTCGTGCCTCTAATCTACATCGACCTCGGTGCCAACGGTCTCTCCGGTGTATGGTGCAGCTGCACCGTTAGCGATGTCCTCGGAGCCGCCCTCTCTGCTATTCTACTCTACTCTCAGCGCAAAGTATTCATCCCCGGATACATCCCGCCCGAACGCAAACCCCGCAAAGAACGCGGACCTAAAGAATCTGACAAATAACAATACAAACCAAAACCATTACCCATCATGAAAAAAATCTGTGTCCTGTCGCTGTTTTTGATCCTTGTACAACTAACCATAGCTCAAGGCGAAAACAAACGCGTACTTTTCATAGGCAACAGCTACACCGACGTAAACAACCTTCCCCAACTCATCCAATTGGCTGCCGAAAGCACCGGTGATTGCATCGACTACCGAAGCAACACCCCCGGGGGCTGCACTTTCCAAGAACACTGTAGCAACCAATCTATGGAACTCATCCGCCAAGGCGGCTGGGACATCGTTGTCTTGCAGGAACAAAGCCAACTACCCTCTTTCCCTCTATCCCAAGTGCAGAACGATTGCTTCCCCTATGCCCAGCAACTTGTCGACTCCGTCTATGCCATCAATCCCGACGGTGAAGCCATGTTCTATATGACTTGGGGACGTGAAAACGGTGATCCCATCAATGCCGATGTTTTTCCCCCACTCGCCACCTACGAGGGTATGGACAGCCTGCTCTACGAACGTTACATGTACATGGCCCGCACCTTCGATGCCTCCGTTTGCCCCGTTGGCCGTGTATGGAGATACCTCCGCGCCAATACCGACATCCGTCTTTATTCCGGCGATGGCAGCCATCCCTCCCTCCAAGGCAGTTATGCCGCTGCCTGCGCCTTCTATTCGCTCATCTTCCGTCGGTCTCCCCTCTCTATCACCTACAATCCTGGAATCGAAGAACGTGAAGCCCAAACAATCCGCAACGCCGTCCAAACTGTAGTATTCGATACCCTCTCATTCTGGCTCCGCCAAACTCCCGACACTACTCTCCCCGACACCACTGTCATCGATACCACCACCCAAGACTCCACCTCCATCGACACCACAACCACCGACTCCACCCTTTGTATCAACTTCGAATTCCCCGAACGCAACGTCCACATCTCTGTCTACCCCAACCCAGCCAACAACGAAGCCACTATAGTCGTTGACGGCTCCGCCACTGGCTTCGACGCAGTCCTCTACGACCTCCGCGGCCGACGCCTCCGCTCCTGCAAACTAAACCAACGAACCACAGTCCTCCCACTCGACGGCCTCGCCCCAGGCATCTACATACTATCCATCCTCTCCCGACACGACACTCGCACCATCCGCCTAATCAAACAATAACCACCTGAGCAACAATGAAACACCCATGAAACACACCCATTACATACTGCTGTTCATAATCCTATTAAGCATCGGAACAGCCTCTGCTCAGAAAAAACAAAACACTGCCATCTCACCCACCACACGCCCTAAAATTGGCATCGCTCTCAGTGGTGGAGGTGCAAAAGGTGCCGCTCACATCGGTGTTCTTAAATACCTCGAAGAAATAGGCATGCCCATCGACTATGTAACCGGCACCAGCATGGGCTCCATCATCGGCGGCCTCTATTCGCTCGGCTACACCCCAGACGAACTCGCACAACTCATCGCCGACATCGACTGGTCCCTCTACATGAGCAATAACGTCGACCGTCGCTTCCAATCCTCCTCCATCCGCGCCCGCAACAGCACCTACCTCTTCTCCGTACCCTTTGGATCTGGAACCCTCTCCCAAAAAGCCTTCGACATCCTCTCCACCCTCCCCAGCGGTGTCATTAACGGTGCAAGCCTCACCAATCTCTTCAGCCGTCTCAGCCTTGGCTATAACGACTCCATTAACTTCAGCCAACTTCCCATCCCTTTCTCATGCGTTGCCACCGACATCCTCACCGGCGACTCCGTAATCCTCAACCACGGCAACTTTGCCAAAGCCATCCGCTCAAGCATGGCCATTCCCGGTGTCTTCTCCCCTGTTGAATGGAACGGCCATCTTCTCGCCGACGGCGGCATGGTCAACAACTTCCCCGTTGACCTCTGCCTTGACATGGGTGCAGACTACGTCATCGGCATCGAACTCGCCGAAGAACTCGCCAGCGACCCCGAACAAATGAAATCCCTTCCTCAACAACTCACCCAATACCTCAGCATCGCCGTACAAAACAACCGCAGCGAAAACCGAAACCTCTGCGACGTCTACATGCACCCCGACATCACTGGTTACAACATGCTCAGCTTCAGCCACGCTGCCATCGACACCATGGTTCGTCGTGGCTACGAATGCGCCAAAAGCCACCACGACGAACTCATGCAGCTCAAACAACGCCTCCTAAACTTCCCTCCCGACACCCCCTCCTACCGCCCACGCAAAGTCCTCAAGCTCTCCCCCGACGATACCATTATGCTCACCTCTGTCATCTATAAAGGCATTCTCCCCTCCGACGCTCACTGGCTTATCAGCAAAGGCGGTCTTGACGATGGCACCGTCACCACTTTCGGCTCCATCGAAAACGCCGTCAACCGCATCATGGGCACCGAAGCCTACTCCTCCATCACCTACAACATCTTCACACAAGACAAAATCGTAATCAACAACAAGCCCATCCCCGCCTGCAAACTCATCATCAGCTTTGAACCTTCCGAACCCCACCTCCTCGCAATCGGATTCCGCTACGACTCACAAGAAAAAGCCTCACTTCTCCTTCACCTCGGAATCAACGAACAACGCCTTTCTGGCTTCAAATTCGCCATCGACGCCAACTTGAACTACAACATCCGCTTCAAAGCCAAAGCTTCATGGTGCAACATGGGCATTGGCGACTTCAACCTCGCCTACCGCTACCACAATAGCACCGTAAACCTCAACTCTGTCGACTCCATACCCTACTCCGTATGGCGCGTCAACCACCATAACTTCAGCTTCTTTATCTCCGAATTCCATCTTCGCGACGGCACATTTGCCTTTGGATTCGACGAAGACCTCTATTCCAACATCAACAGTTTCTCTCTCGACAACGTCATCTACGACGGCATCTTCCAATTCGACCGTGCCAAAGCATTCTTCGGTGTATTCCTCCGTGGACTTTACGACAACCTCGACAACGCATACTTCGCCACCCACGGCATCTACGCCAACGGCAACATCAACTGGCGCATTGATAACAAAAACCTCTTCAAACAACTCGAACTCGGCTTCCTCGACCTCAACTTCTGCGCCCAAACCTACCAACCCGCCAACGACAAACTGACCATCATCCCACAATTAGCCACCCGCATCGTCATCGGAAACTCCTCCGGCTGGTACGACAACATCATCGGTGGCACCATACCCGGACGCTTCATCGACCACCAACTCGCATTCATCGGGCTCAACCGCCCTGTCCACGTCGGAAACTTCGTAGCCATCGCACGCGTCGACTTCCGCTACCGTCTCCTCAGCAAAACCTATCTCTACCTACTTCCAAACGTTGCCTACACCTCCGACTGGCCCCGCCGTTCCGCCACACCCCCCGACATCAACTTCGGTGTAGCCCTCCGCGCTGCCTACGACAGCTCCCTCGGCCCAATCTCGCTCGACCTCCAATGGAACACCTTCACCCACCGCATGGGTCTATACCTAAACATCGGACACGTATTCTAAAATCCCGCCCAATGATACACACAACCTTTGGCACCACAGCCACCGCCGACCGCTACATTGAAGTCTCCCAAAAAGAACAACTACTCGACCTCATCTGCAATGGCACCCTTGACAACACCCCGCTACTCATCATCGGCTCCGGCAGCAACATCATATTCACCCGCCATTTCAACGGCACCGTCCTCCATCTCACAAACAAAGGCATCACCCTCCGCTCTAACGACTCCGAATCCGACTCTCTCCTCGTTGAAGCCGCCGCAGGAGAAGAATGGGACACCTTCGTTCAACACTGCATCAACCACGGATGGTACGGCACCGAAAATCTCGCCGCTATCCCCGGCACCGTTGGGGCAGCACCCGTCCAAAACGTGGGTGCATACGGCTTAGAAGCCAAAGATATCATCCACTCCGTTAAAGCCATCCACATCGCCACCGGCTTTCAACGCACCCTCTCCAACCACGAATGTCAATTCGGCTACCGCGACAGCATCTTCAAAAATGCCCTCAAGGGACAATACATAATCTGGTCAGTAACATTCCACCTTCGTTCTACCTTCTCTCCCAATACGCAATACAAAGCCCTCTCCGACGCCCTCGCCCAGCAAGGCATTACCACCCCCACCGCCAGACAACTTGCCGACACCATTACCTCAGTCCGATGGAGCAAGCTCCCCCGTCCTGAAGAAACTGGAAGTGCCGGCAGCTTCTTTAAAAACCCCATCGTATCCGCCGAACAATACCAACAACTCCTAACCCAATACCCCGACATAGTAGCCTATCCCTCCGGCGACCAATATAAGCTCTCTGCTGGCTGGCTCATCGATCGTGCCGGTTGGAAAGGCCGCACCATGGGTCACTGCGGCGTCTATCCAAAACAAGCCCTCGTTCTGACCAACCTCGGCGGATGCACCGGCAACGAAATCCTCGCCCTTTCCGACGCCATCACCTCCGACATCCAAAACAAATTCGGCGTCACCCTCCAAAAAGAAGCAATCATCATATAACCATCCCCCCCAACAACATGAATACAAAACCCGAAACCTTCTGGAACTGGTTCACCACCAACAGCGAGCAACTAACCATGCTCAATGACCTTGACGAACCCCAACGCCAGCGTCTTCTCGACGAAATGCAACACCAACTCACTGCCTATTGCGACGGACTAACCTTCGAAATCGGCGAACAAACCGCCCAAGGCCGCACCCTCACCATCAGCGCCGAAGGCGATTTCGACCTCTTCCGCTACGTAGTCGAACTCACCGACAACGCCCCCGATATCGACTGGTGGGAAATAATCCCCTTCCGCCAACCCAAAGGCAAAGCCCTCAAAGTACTCTTTGACAAATACAAATTCGAAACAGCCAAGATGGCCTTCATGCAACTCGAGAACGAGGAAGAACCCGACATCATAGGTCTGCGCATAGCCCTCCCAGATATCGACAACGGTCTCAGCCCCGACCCCAACTCTCAAGACGACGATGACCTCCTCGTTGGTGTCTATGTCACCATCGAAGCACTCATCGGCGAATTCGACTGCGCCACCCTCATCGGTTACGTCGAACTCTGCCCCATGCCCAAAGAGCCTTTCAAATCCGGATTCCGCCCCCTCGACGACCTGCCCGAATTCGTCGAATGGTTCAAACGCACCCGCGAAAAAGAATAAAACGACTCCTGAAACCGTCTTATTTTCATTATCCAGCAACTCAATCCATCGCCCCTGCAAACGGCCTCTAATACTCATTCTCCAACCCAGAAAAACCATCACTCGGCGTACCGATTCTCAATCGAAAAAGAAAATATTTACCTAATTGAAAAAATAATCGTATCTTTGCATACGAAACAAGACAAAAAAATATTAATTTAATTCATATTACTATGAGCAAAGTAGATGTTCTGTTAGGGCTCCAGTGGGGCGACGAAGGCAAGGGCAAGATAGTGGATGTCCTCACCCCTGACTACGATGTCATAGCCCGCTTCCAGGGCGGTCCTAACGCTGGCCATACCTTAGAATTCAACGGAACAAAACATGTCCTCCGCACCATCCCTTCCGGCATATTTCACAAAGACAAACTCAACGTCATTGGCAATGGTGTTCTGATTGAGCCCAATATCTTCAAACACGAAGTTGAAGCCCTCCTCAAAAAGAACGTTGATGCAAGACAGAACCTTTATATTTCTCAAAAAGCCCACCTTATCTTGCCCACACACCGCATGCTCGATGCGGCCAACGAACAAGCCAAAGGCAACGCTAAAATCGGCTCCACCCTTAAAGGCATAGGTCCTGCCTACACCGACAAAATCGCCAGATCCGGCCTCCGCGTAGGCGACATCAAAGCCATCGACTTCCGCGAGAAATACGAACTGCTGAAATGCCAGCACCTCCAAACCGCTCACACTTTAAAATTCGACATCGCTGCCTTCACCATCGACGGACTGCCCATCGACGAATACGAAAAGCAATGGCTCGAATCTCTCGAATTACTCAAAGAATTCAAGGCCATCAACAGCGAATATTTCATCAACGAATGTCTCAAAAAAGACATGAAAGTATTGGCTGAAGGTGCACAAGGCTCCATGCTCGACATCGACTTCGGCTCCTACCCCTTTGTCACCTCATCCAGCACCATTACAGCCGGAGTATGCTCAGGCCTTGGTGTGGCTCCCTCCAACATCGGCCGTGTCATGGGTATAAGCAAAGCCTACTGCACACGCGTCGGTGCCGGTCCCTTCCCAACCGAACTCTTCGACGAAACAGGTCACAATCTCTGTGAGATAGGACATGAGTACGGCGCCGTCACCGGCCGTCCCCGCCGCTGCGGATGGATTGACATCCCCGCTCTGCGCTACGCCTGTATGCTCAACGGTGTTACTGACCTCTTTGTCACTAAGCCCGATGTCATGAACTCCTTCGATGAAATCAAGATGTGCATCAACTACAACATCAACGGCGAAACCACCGAAGAAATTCCCTTCGAGTTCAACGAGGTCGAAATCAAACCCCAACTCCGTTCTTTCCCAGGCTGGAAACAAAGTCTTGAAGGCATCTCCGACTACAATGCCCTTCCCCAAAACCTGCTCAACTACCTCGACGCCATTGAAATCGCCACCGGCGTACATGTGTTAGCAGTATCCATCAGCCCTGACCGTAAGGACGTCCTCTTTAAAAAGAACTAACCGACAAAAAAGAACCTCAATCAACAAATACAATCACAACATTTACAACATATTGCAAAAAAGATAACATTTTTTTTAACTTTTGAGGCAATAAAATATTAAAATGCTCGTTTTTGGGCAAAACATGTTTTATAGATGAAAAAGATAGTCCTTTTGCTCCTTCTTGTATTGCCGTTGGCAACAATGGCTCAAACCAAGATCAAAGAGACCCAGGTGCCTAAATCAGTCTTGAACGCCCTGGACAGAAAGTACGATTCCTACAAGGTTAAGACCTGGTACCGTTCCCCTGGACAATATGTCGCTGAATTCGTCTACGACGGACAGAACGGACGTGCCTACTTCACCCACAATGGCGACTGGCAATATAGCTCTTTCCCCACCAAACCCGAGGAATGCCCTACTGCCATGAACAGCTATTTCACCGAAAACTACCCCGGCTACAGAATCCGCACCATCGACTATGTCGAACAAATGGACGGTGATGTATACTATCGGATGATTATTGTCAAAACCGGTGTGGGATACAATGACAACGAACTTATCTTCGACCCACGTGGCCGCTTGCAAAAGAGCAACGCTCCTGACCCCGATGCCGTCAAACGTGAGTTCTACACACTGAACAACCCTGACGAAGAAGATGTTGCCGACGAACATCTTCGCAACCTTAAGAGCAACAAAGGTGGCAAACGCCCCATGCCTGTAGAAGACGTTCCCGAAGTACTCAATATCGACACTTCCGAGGCCATCACCTCCCACTTCGGTAAAATCTGTCCTCCCTCCAAGGTTGTCGAAGGCCCCGAATGGGTCAACCGCACCCCTGGACAGGTAGTTGCCTACTACATCAACCGTCAAGGTGTCGAAATGGAAGAAGTATACGATGTAGTCACCGGCACCCATATCATGAGCGGCAAAGTCCTCGACAAGAACCATTACACCGCTGCAATCGTTAAGTATCTTGAACAAAAATTCAAAGGCGAAGCTTACAAAATCGAACGCATGATTGTCTACACATACGACTCCAAATGGCGCGTCGACGGCAAAAAACCAAAGCCCTACACCTACGTCGTAGTAAGCCAGAAAGTGCGTGGCCTTGGCAACAAACTTAAATTCACCCGTATGGAATTTGACTCTGGCGGAAACTTCACCAACCTTCTTGCCCAACCACTTGACAAGAACGACATCCAATAAGCGAATCACATTCCGTACATATACACTATAAAAGGCTCTGTCACAATTCTTGTACAGAGCCTTTTCTATTGAAACATGGACAGCAGTAAATCAAACCAACAAAGCCCAACCACAAAATTACCCGTTGTAAAAGTGGTTGCCGCAATCATTTTCAACAACAACCAAATCCTTGCCACCCAGCGCGGCTATGGTAAGTGGCGTGGCTGGTGGGAATTCCCAGGCGGTAAAATCCAACAGAGAGAAAGCCGGGAAAAAGCCCTCATGCGTGAAATCAAAGAAGAACTGGATGCCGAAATCGTAATTGACCGCTTCCATGCAACCGTCGACTACAACTACCCCGAATTCCATCTCACAATGCATTGCTATCTCTGCCATTTCCTCAACGGCAACTATACCCTCAAAGAACATCTCTCTGCTCGTTGGCTCTCAGCCGACAGTCTCAATACAGTTCAGTGGCTCCCGGCCGACCTAAACTTGGTGGCCGAACTATCTCAATTGATGCAATTCGAAAAAAAATAGCCACCAATATTCATATTCAAAAAATAATTCGTATCTTTGCAATCTCAATTGTTTCCAACAATATCGTCGGATATAATTGAGTACCACGCGGATATGGCGTAATTGGTAGCCGCGCTAGACTTAGGATCTAGTGGCGAAAGCCGTAACGGTTCGAGTCCGTTTATCCGCACCACAATAAAAAACGGGAAGCAAAGCATCTGTCTAAGCCTCCCGTTTTTTTTTACTCTTTCAAAAAATCCATTCCACCCACTCGGATAACACAATAATAATCCCCATTCTCCGTTATAGGGAATTGCATGAAAAAATATCTGGTCATATTGACGCTGCTGCTCGCCACCTACCAGGCTCAAGCAAGCTATTTGCTCATCCCCATGGACGAAGCTCAGAAAAACCATCTGAAGGCATACGGTATTGCCTACTTCGCCCTGCAACGCGAGGTTGAGGTCACTTGGCTTCTAAACTACCGCGGTGGCAGTTTCATGATGAAATATGCCGACCTTCTCGACAAAGAGTGCCGTCTGAGGGGTGTCAGCACCGAAGTCATCGCCGATGGACAGTCTTCTGCCATCCTCTCCGAAATTGCCGACCCCTCTGTCAACATGGACGCTGTCAAGCTTCAAAAAGCCCCTAAAATAGCCGTCTACTCCCCAAAGAACAAACTACCTTGGGACGATGCCGTCACCCTTGTACTCACTTATGCCGAAATCCCTTACGATGTTGTTTACGACGAAGAAGTAATGGCAGGAGTATTACCCTCTTACGACTGGCTCCACCTGCATCACGAAGATTTCACCGGACAATATGGCAAGTTCTGGGGAAACTATCGCAACCAACAATGGTACATTGAAGATGTCCGTGCTCAAGAAGCAACTGCCACCAAACTTGGCTTTGCCAAAGTAAGCCAACTAAAACTGGCTGTAGTCCACAAAATCCGCGACTTTGTCATGGGCGGCGGGTTCCTTTTCGCCATGTGTTCCGCCCCCGACAGCTACGATGTCGCCCTCTCGGCCGAGAATGTAGACATCTGCGATGTAATGTTTGACGGCGACCCCATGCAACCCGATGCCCAACTGCAACTCGACTACAACAAAACCTTTGCATTCAAAGATTTCAGAATAAGCACCAACCCATACGAATACGAAATTTCCACCATCGACATCGACGACAAAACCCACCAACGCGCTGTCAACGAAAAAAACGACTTCTTCACCCTTTTCGAATTCTCCGCCAAATGGGACTGGGTTCCTACTATGCTCACCCAAAACCACACCCGCATCATCCATGGTTTTATGGGACAGACAACAGCTTTCCGCCGCGAATGCGTCAAGTCTTCGGCTGTTATCATGGCCGAGAACAAAGCCCTCGGCGAGGTTCGCTATCTCCACGGCGAATACGGAAAAGGCACTTGGACCTTCCTCGGCGGACATGACCCCGAAGACTACCGTCACTACGTCGGCGACCCGCCCACCGACCTCTCCCTTTTCCCCAACTCCCCAGGATACCGACTCATTCTCAACAACATCCTATTCCCTGCTGCAAAGAAAGAGAAACACAAAACATAATCCCTTCCTCAATCCCGCAACCTAATTATTTTTATAAACTTTTTTTCCCGATTCTCGTGACCATGACAAAACAGTTCATCCTCGCTTTAGCTTCGCTCCTCTCTATATCCGCCGTCGCCCAAAACTGGACAAATTACACTACTAAAAATTCAAACCTTACCGGCGACAATATTTTGGCCATCACCGCCGACAATCGCGGCACCCTCTGGGTTGGCACCACCCAAGGCCTGAACAGCCTTAAAAACGGAACCTGGACCGACTATTCCGACTTCAACGAGAAACTAAAAAATCAATTTGTCAACTGCCTCGTTTCCGAAGGCAACACCCTCTGGATTGGCACAGACGACTACGGCGTCATCGAGTTCAATGGCAACCGCTGGTTCGAACACAGCGAAGAGACCCGTCGTCTCAACATGAAATACATCCGCGACATTGCAGTCGACCATGCTGGCACCAAATGGATTGGAGTAACCCTTAGCGGCTTTGTCTCCTACGACGGTGTAAACTGGAACAAATACACCGCTGCCGAAAGCGGCCTTCTCAGCGACTTCATCCTCTGCGTCGTGGTGGACAACCGCGACCGCAAATGGATTGGAACCAACGACGGTCTCTGCTTACTCGACGGTAGCCGTTGGACCTCCTACACCACTCGCAACTCCAAACTGCCAAACAACAACATTCTCTCTATCGCCATCGACCGCGACAACGTCAAATGGATTGGCACCCTCGAAGGTCTCTGTCGTTTCGATGGCGAAACATGGAAAATCTACAACACCGACGAAAGTCCTATCCCCGGCAACCAAATCAACGACCTCGCCATCGACAAAGACGGCCTTCTCTGGATGGCTACTGACGGTGGTGTCGCCGTATTCGACCGCCATAACCGATGGGACACCTTCCGCACTGGCGACAAACTGCCCCGAACCATGTTTCAAAACGTCACCATCGACCGCAATGGCAACTACTGGTTCGGCACCGAGGACAAAGGCCTTTTCTGCCTGTCAGGCTATAAGATGGCAAACCCCGACGAACCTGCCCAAACCGCCCAGACCGATTCTCCCGATCCCACCCAACCCTCTCATGATAACCCCTCCACCGGACAGCAACAATCAGACCAACATAATACCGCCGCCACAGAATCCGAGGCTCAGGAAGACCGCATCAAACTAACTCCAAACCTCGAAGAAGGCTACCTGACCATCTCCATGAATTCACCCGAAGCGCAAGTCACCTTCCTCAACGCCAAAGGCGAGAAAGTACGCACCGTACCCAAATACCGAAACGGTAGCCATATCAACATCTCCAAGATGAAGAAAGGCACCTACACTGTCAAAGTGAAAACACCCAACGGCACTCGCACCGCCAAATTCACCCTGAAATAATCTCAAAAAACAAAGAATAAAAAATCCCGTTATGAAAAAAATCCTATCATTGCTTCTGTTTGTGGGTCTTGCCTGGGCCAGCATGGCTCAGATAATGGATCCTGTCAAATGGACGTTCCAAGTAAAAGACCTCAACGAAAACGAGTCGGAACTGGTATTCACAGCCCAACTCGACGAAGGCTGGCACCTTTACTCCCAGCACACCGACCCCAATGGCCCCTTCGGCATTTCCTTCCAATTCACTCCCTCCAAAGATTACGCCCTGAAAGGCAAGGTCAGTGAACCGAAACCCCATGAGGAGTTCGACAAAGATTTCAACTGCACAGTTCGCTCCTTTAGCGGACGCGTGGTGTTCCGCCAGAAAATTGAACGGCTTTCTGCAAAAGACTTCAAAGTCAAGGGCACTTACAGCTACCAACTCTGCAACAACGGTTCCTGCATCGCTCCCGAAGACCGCGATTTCACTTTTAATGTAAAAGGAGCACAGCATCCCAACGATGCCACTGCCAAGAATGAAGAACCTGTTACCGACACTGCAACAGAAGTTCTTCAAGAGAACGAAGCAACCATCGACACCGCAACTCCTGCTGTCTCCGAATCCAACTCCGACACCAAACCCGAAGGCAAACAGCAATCCCTTATTGTCGTGTTCTTGCTTGCCTTGCTGGGCGGCGTCCTCACCATGTTCACCCCCTGCGTCTTCCCTATGATTCCCATGACAGTCAACTTCTTCATGAACTCCACCGACGATAAACGCGCCTCACGCCGCCAAGCATGGTTCTTCGGCTTCTCCATAGTCTTCCTCTTCGCCATCCTGGGTGCCATCCTTACACTCATCTTCGGACCCGAAGCACTCTACTTTATCGGCACCCACTGGATTCCCAACCTCATCTTCTTCATCATCTTCCTTATCTTCTCTCTCAGCTTCTTCGGCCTTTTCGAAATCAAGATGCCCGAGAAATGGATTAATAAATCCGATGAGCAAGCCGACAAAGGAGGCCTCCTTGCCCCGTTCTTCATTGCCCTCACTACCGTGCTCGTCTCCTTCAGCTGCACCGGTCCCATCCTCGGTGCTGCACTCGTCAGCCTCTCCACCAGCACCACCGACCGCTGGGTATCCCTCATCACTATGCTCGGTTTTGGCATCGGCTTCGCCGCTCCCTTCACCCTGCTGGCCATGTTCCCCTCCGTTCTCAAGAACATGAAATCCGGCGGCTGGCTCAACACCGTCAAAGTGGTCTTCGCCTTCCTCGAATTGGCCTTCGGTTTGAAATTCCTTTCCATGGCCGACCTCTACTGCCACTGGCGCCTGCTTGACCGCGAAACATACTTGGCTCTTTGGATTGTCATCTTCGGTCTAATGGGCATGTACTTGTTGGGCAAACTCAAATTCAAAGGCGACGAGGAGGTTCAACACATCGGTGTGGTACGTCTGTTTTTAGCAATCATCGACTTGGCTTTTGTTGTGTATATGATTCCTGGCCTGTGGGGAGCCCCCTTAAAGGCCATCAGCGGTTTCGTGCCTCCCATGACCACACAAGACTTTAACATCGAGCGCAGCATCGAAGACAATGCAGCCACCTATGTTATAGACCCAAGCCAAAGCACAGGTGTCAACGCCCTACCAGCCAACCGCAAATATGCCGACAAGCTGCACTCCCCCGACGGCTACCACGGTTTTTACGACCTCGACGAAGCCAAAGCCTATGCCAAAGAGGTGGGAAAACCCATCTTCATCGATTTCACTGGTCATACCTGTGCCAACTGTCGTGAAATGGAACACTATGTCTGGACCGACAAAGAAGTAAAAGAAATCCTCACGCAAAAATTCGTATTGTGCGAACTCTTTGTCGACGAACGCACCATTGAGCTCCCCGAAAACGAATGGGTCACCGACGACCGTGGCAAAACGCTGAAAACACTTGGACAACGCAACCTCTATTATGAGAAAAGCATGTACAACATGAATGCCCAACCCTACTACGTCATCATCAACGCCGACGGCAAAGTGTTGACAAAAGAAAACTACAAATACGACCGCGACGTCCAAAAGTTCATCGCCTACCTCAACGAAGGCCTTGCAAACATGCAGCAATAGTCTTTTGCAAACCCCTTATTTTAACATTTCAAAGCCCCCAGAGAGCAACAAAAACTCACTGGGGGCTTTTAATACCTTTTGTTAAACTGCATTCATAAACATCTGATACCTACATTGGGATATGTTAATTTCACCCAAAATCATTTCAATTATTTTGCCATGTCACAAAAAAGTAGTAATTTTGCAACCGATTTCCACAAGGAAATAACAGAGTGCGGGGTAGAGCAGAGGTAGCTCGTCGGGCTCATAACCCGGAGGTCGTTGGTTCGAATCCAGCCCCCGCTACCAACAAGGAGAGACCACATCGGCCTCTCCTTTTTTCTTTTTTCCTTAGAGCAGCCCCCCCTCCTAAACATCATTTCCACCCCTCCAAAAACCATTATGAACGATAAAAAATTATCGTTTATCAATAATTTTTTCTAATTATTTGAGAAATAATCGTATCTTTGCATCGGTTTTCCTCTTGTACCAATTATGGAGAACAGCAATAAACCAATTGAAAATGAGCAATAACAATGAATAATCACACTCTCTGCAACATCAAGAAATGTTTCACAATCCTGCTCTGCACAGGACTGTTAGCCAGCTGCAACAACGCTTCCGACAACGCTGAAGGTCTTTCCGACAGCCAAATCGAAATTCATGGCGACACCCTCACCATTCCCTCTTCCTCCACTATTGCTTCGCGTATTGTCTGCGACACCGTCGGCGAATCTTCCTACGCCGCCACCCTTACCACCACCGGCGTCGTCACTGCCATCCCTTCCTCTTATGCCGAAGTTGCCGCCCCCTTTGGCGGACGTGTTGTCCGCTCCTTGGTCCGCATTGGACAAAAAGTCAAAGCAGGCACCCCCCTGTTTGAAATCTCCTCCTCCGATTATGGCGAAGTGGTCAAACGTCTCATCCAGACTAAGTCAGAGATGGACATGGCAAAACGTGCCCTCGACCGCACACAGGACCTTCACAACAACAAGGTCGCCTCGGATAAGGATCTCGACGAAGCCAAAACCGCCTATTCTCTGGCCGCTGAAGAATACCACCATGCCGTAGCTGTCGCCAACGAATATCAAATCGACATCCGCCATGCAGAAGTAGGCCAGCCCATGATTGTTCGCTCCCCAATCTCCGGCAGCGTGCTCACCAACGACCTTGTCATTGGCGAATATCTTAAAGAAGACGCTGACGCAAAAGTAGTCGTAGCCGACCTCGACAAGGTTTGGGTCAAGGCCAACGTAAGCGAGATGGACGCCCCCTTTGTCGAGGGCATCGAGGGTGTCGAAGTAAACCTCATGGCACGTCCTGACAGCGTACTCCGTGGTCAAGTCTCATACGTGGGCGGCGTCCTCGACCCCGAAACCCGCACCGTCCAAACCATCATCGAATGCAACAACCCCCGCCACTTCATGCTCCCCAATATGTATGCGCAAGTTCGTATGCATATCCAGAACCATAACAGCCTCATCATTCCTAAAGATGCTGTTCTTCAAAGTGAAAAGGGTCGTTATGTACTCCTTCAAATTGGCGAAAACACCTATCGTCGCACCTTTGTCGAAGTCCAATCGGTCGACGAACGCAACCTACGCGTCCTCAAAGGCCTTAACGTTGGCGACGTCATCATCACCGAGGGTGCCTTCTATCTTATCGACAAGCACTAACCCCTCCCCTCCCACTGCTTCAACAACAAACAGCCATCGACAAAAATACATTCCATTATAAATCATCAATCAACCGCGGCAACAACTCCGCAACATCCACCCCATGATAAACAAAATAGTAGGTTGGGCCATTGACCACAAAGCCATCGCAGCCGCCATCTTCGGACTGCTTTGCGTTGCAGGCGTCATTGCCTGGAACGCTCTCTCCATCGACGCCTATCCCGATATTTCCGACACCACTGTCCAAGTCGTCACTCAAGTCCCCGGTTTAGCCACCGAGGAAATCGAACAGCAAATCTCCATCCCGGTCGAAAGAGCCGTTAGCGGCATCCCCAACCTCGTCACCATGCGTAGCAAAAACAGCTTCGGCATCTCAACTGTCATACTTGTCTTTGACGACGGTGTCGACGACTACTGGGCTCGACAACGTGTCACCGAACGCCTTGTCGGCCTTGACCTCCCCTATGGTGCCACACCCGAACTCAACCCGCTCACTGCCCCCACTGGCGAAATCTTCCGCTACATCGTCGAAAGCCCCGACGGTAGCCACGACCTCCGAAGCCTTACCGACATCCATAAATGGACCATCATTCCCTACCTCCGGCAAATAACCGGTGTCGCCGATGTAAGCAACTACGGCGGCATCACCACCCAATATCAAATTGAACTCTCCCCCGAGAAACTCACCGAATACGGCATCTCTCTTAGTGACATCACCGAGAAAATTGAAGCCAACAACCTCAACGCCGGCGGCAGTATCCTATCCGAAGGCAGTCTCAGCTACGTCGTTCGCGGCATTGGACTTATCAGCGACCTCGACGGTCTCGGCGACATCGTCATCAAAACCGTCAACGGCACCCCCGTCTATCTCAAAGAATTGGGCGAACTCAAATATGGCACCCTCGAACGCAAAGGCGTCCTCGGCTACAGCGACGACCATCGCGACTACGACGATGCTGTCGAAGGCATTGTCCAGATGCTCCGTGGCGAAAACCCCTCCGAAGTCCTCGACCGAGTACACACTTCCATCGACGAACTCAACAATGAAATTCTACCCGAAGGGGTCGAAATCCACCCCTTCCTCGACCGAACCGACCTCGTCGGTGAAACCCTCAAAACCGTCTCCCACACCTTGCTCATCGGCATGCTCCTCGTCATCGTGGTACTCATGATTTTCCTCGGCAACTTCCGCGGCTCCCTCGTTGTGGCCATCACCATCCCCATCGCCCTCCTCATAGCCTTCGTGCTCATGAAACTCACTGGCATCCCCGCCAACCTCCTCTCTCTTGGTGCCATCGACTTCGGCATCCTCGTCGACGGTGCCATCGTCATGATGGAAAACATCCTCAAAAAACGTGAACGCCACCCCGAACTCGAGCTTTCCGCCAACGATGTCAAGCAACGCGCCCACGAAGTGGCACGTTCCATCTTCTTCTCCACCATCATTATCATCACAGCATACCTTCCCCTCTTCGCTTTCGAGCATGTCGAACGCAAACTCTTCACCCCCATGGCTTACACCGTAGGCTACGCCCTCATCGGCGCACTCCTAACCTCTCTCCTCCTCACTCCCGGTCTCTCCTATCTTGCCTACCACAAGCCCCGCAAACTCTATCATAACAAATGGCTTGAAAAAATCAACGACTCCTATTCCCGCCACATCGGCACCCTCCTCGAAAAGAAACGCGCTATCCTCGCCACCCTTGTCATCATTCTTTGTGGCTCAATAGCACTTTCCATCACTGTTGGCAAAGACTTCCTTCCCCCGCTCGACGAAGGCTCCGTCTGGGTACAAGTCCAGCTACCCTCCGGCCTTTCCATCGAGAAATCCAAGAAAATGGCCGACGACCTCCGCCATGTGCTGAAAGAATTCGACGAAACCTCCTACGTCATGACCCAGCTCGGTCGCGATGACGAAGGTGCCGAATGCTTCTCCCTCTCCCATATCGAAGCCGGTGTGGGTCTCAAGCCCTACAACACTTGGAAAAGCGGCCGTTCCAAAGCCCAGCTTGTCGAGGACATGGCTGCCGCCATCGAGAAAATGCCCGGCTACTCCGCTGGATTCTCTCAACCTATCATCGACATGGTCATGGACCAGATTGCCGGTACCCACAGCGACCTTGCTCTCAAAATCTACTCCGACGACATCACCGAAAGTCGCCACATCGCAGAACAAGTAGCCTCCATCATCTCCAACATCAAGGGAGCCACCGACGTGGCTGTCGACCAAGAACCGCCCACCCCTCAACTCCAAATATCTGTCAACCGGGCCAGCATAGCACAATACGGCCTCAATGTCTCCGACGTCACCGAACTCATCGAACTTGCCATCGGAGGCCGCGCCATTTCCCAGATTTATGTGGGAAGCAAAGTCTACGACATCACATGCCGTTATGCTGAAAAATATCGCAACACCCCCGAAGAAATAGGCAACCTCCTCCTCACTACTGCCGATGGTGTCAAAGTGCCTCTTTCAGCCGTGGCCGACATCAAGATGGCCCTTGGCGCAAGCACCATCATGCGTGAGATGGCACGTCGCTACACCCTCGTTCGCATCAATCTCCGCGGTGCCGACCTCTCTACCTTCGTCGCCGAAGCCGACAAACTTATTGCCCAGAAGGTTAAATTCAACCCAGAAACCACCACCCTCCACTGGGCCGGCCAGTTCGAGAACCGCAATCGTGCCTTCAGCCGTCTTGCTCTCGTTGTGCCCCTCGCCCTCATGGTCATGTTCATTCTCCTCATTGTTGCCTTTGGCAAAGTACGCCAGGCAGGTCTTCTCATGGTCGTCGTCCCGCTCGCCCTCTTCGGCGGTATGGCAGCCCTCAACATCCGGGGCATGACCCTCAATGTCTCCTCGGCTGTGGGATTCATCGCCCTTATCGGCGTCGCCATCCAAAACGGCATCATCATGATTTCCCACATCAACCACCTGCGAGAACGTGGCTACGGCCTACGACGTGCCGTCATCGAGGGTGCCTCCCACCGCATGAGGCCTGTCCTGCTCACAGCCTCTGTGGCCGTCCTCGGCCTCTTCCCAGCCTCTATTTCCACCGGCATCGGCAGCGACGTCCAGCGTCCCCTCGCCACCGTTATTGTCTACGGCCTTATTTTCGCCACCATCGTCACTCTCTTCATTCTTCCTTCACTCTACTACATGATGGAACGCCGCATCGAGAAGAAACAAGCCACCGCGACCTCTGACCAAAACGAACAACTCACCAAATAACATAGCAATCATGAAACGCAACAAACTCCTCGTCATAGCCCTCACCCTTGCAGCCATCATCTCCCCCCTCCGCTTTTGGGGGCAGAATCTCGACTACAACACCTTCATCAACCGGGTAATGCAGCACAACCTCGACTATGCCGCCGCCAAACTCGACCTCCCCGTCTCCCAAGCCGACCTCTCCGAGGCAAAGAAACTCTATTCCGACCCCACACTCTCTGCCGAATATGGAAACAACAGCGACTGGGACATTGCCATGGGTCAGTCACTCAGTTTTGAACTGAGCAAAACCATCTCTTTAGGCAAACGTGCCGCCCGTATCGAAGTTGCCCGCCACAATCTCGACGCCTCCGATGCAGGCCTCCGACTCTTTGCCTTCACCCTCCGCGCCGAAGCCTCCCTCGCCTACGCCGATGCCCTCCTTGCACGCGACCTCGCCAACATCGGACTCCAGAACGCACAGAACATGCAGTCACTTTACCTCAGTGACAGCCTCCGCCACGCCTCTGGCGAACTCTCCGAAATCGATGTCATGCAAACCCACCTCGAAGCCAACATCGCCAAGCAAGACTACTTAAGTCTTATGGTCGACTACCGCAACGCTCTTGTCCAACTCGACCTGCTCATGGGCAACACCTCCATCGCCACACAAAACGTCTCTGGCGACCTTACCACCCCGCTGCGCAGCTACAACCTCGACCACCTTCTGCACTATGCCGACAGCCTACGACTTGACATCGCCCAGCAACGCCACCTCGCCCTCGCCTCTCAAAGCGAACTCACCCAAATACGCCGCGACCGTCTGCCCGACATCGACCTTGCCCTTGGCGTCAACTACAACACCCGCGTCCGCAACGAAGAAGCTCCAGCCCCCGAATTCGTCGGCTACACACTCGGCGTCAGCATTCCGCTCCCCTTCTCCAACCTCAACCGCAGCGACATCCGCGCCGGTCAATTCAGAGCCCAGCAAGCCAACATACAAACCGACATTGTTAGGCAACAAGCACGTGCCGAAATCATCAAAGCCTACAACAACTACCGCTCCGCCCTTGACCGACTCTCCGAATATAAATCCGTCATCCTGACCAACGCCCGTCAAGTCCTTGCCGGCAAAATGTATGCCTACAAACGCGGCGAGACCTCCCTCCTCGAAGTCATCAACGCCCAACATACCTACAACGAACTTCAACAATCCTATGCCGAATGCATGCACGAATGCATGACTGCCTGGATTGAACTCGAGCGCAGTGCAGGCACCGGCAATATTACCTTCGAATAAAACAACCCCTCAAGCAACGCTGTTCCTACAATACAACTTCGCTCACCCTCCAAACCCATACAATTTGCATCTGCCACCCATACAAAGCGCAAATCACAGAGTCCTAATCCCTGACCGCCATACAGCAACTCCGTGATAATCCGCCACATAAATTTATTTTTCCCAACAACTCTTTTTATATCAAGGGTTTTATGTAAATTTGCATCCTGAAAAAAACAACACCGTATATGAAGAGATTAATCCCCTACCTTGCCATCCTTCTGCTTGGCACTGCTGTTGCAGCACAATCCAACACCCCGTCAGCCAAAGACAACGAAGGCTACAAATTCACCATCACCAAGGAACTGCCTGTTACCTCCGTCAAGAACCAAGGTAAGGCAGGTACCTGTTGGGACTATAGCGGCACCGCTTTCATCGAAGCCGAACTGCTTCGCATGGGTAAAGGAACCTACGACTTTAGCGAAATGTACACCGCCTACTGGGACTACATGGACCGTGCAATGACATCCATCCGCACCCACGGCGACATTAGCTTCACTCAGGGAGGTTGCTTTGGCGACCTTCTCCACTGCATGGAACGCTACGGTCTTGTGCCTGAAGAGTTCATGCGTCCCGGTGCCATGTACCGCGACACCATCTCCAACCACAGCGAACTCAGCTCCATGGTCAACCCCATGGTCAAAGCAGCCGCTGGAAACAGCAGCCTGCAAAGCGATGAAAACTACCAACTTCTCTGCATGAAAGCCATCCGCGCTGTGCACGATGTCTACTTAGGCGTTCCGCCCGAACGCTTCACCTATCAAGGCAAGAACTACACCCCGCAATCCTTCTATGCCTCCACCGGACTGAAGGCCGACGACTACATCCAAATCACCTCCTTCCTCCACTACCCATTCTACACCACCTTTGCCGTTGAAAGCCCCGACAACTGGCGTCATGACCTCTCCTACAATGTGCCGCTCGACGAACTGATAGCCATCACCGACTATGCCATTGCCCACGGCTATCCGGTCGGCTGGGACAGCGATGTCAGCGAACCCGGCTTCCGCCAGAACTCCCGCAACGGATTCTGCGTACTCCCCGCCACCAATATGACTACTCCCGACCTCAAAGGCAGCGACCTCGCCCACTGGACTGGAATGACTGCCAAAGAAATTCTCGACGAATCCGCCTCCCGCCCCACTCCCCAACGGTGGGTCACCCCGCAAGAACGCCAATTGGGCTGGGACAACCACGAAACCAACGACGACCACCTAATGCTCATCTACGGCACCGCCAAAGACCAAATGGGCAACGAATACTACATGGTCAAGAACAGTTGGGGCGCCTACAACGGTGAATATAAAGGCATGTTCTTTGCCAGCAAAGCCTATTTCCGCTACAAAACCATCACCATCCTCATACACAAAGACGCCCTTTCCCCCGAAATGAAGAAAAAGCTCAATCTAACCCACTAAAAAACATCAACCTATCAACAAAAAACATATCAACCTAACAACAAAAAAGAAAAACCCGCAGGAACCATAAATCCCTGCGGGTTTTTAATTACTCAGACTACAAACGACTATTTAAACTCAATAATCGTGCCGTAAGCCGTTACTGTATACTCGGTATAGAAGCCTAAAACAGTACGCACCGAAGTGCTGTAATTCACATTAATAATAGCCTGACTGCTTTTCAAATTAGCATTCTTGTACATCTGCTGAATGGCATTCTCTTTCAAGGTCTCTTTCTTATAGCCACCAAAGCCAAGCACATATTCTGCCGACCAAGAGCCTTCTGCCTGACCAATTACCTCAAAATTAGCCTTGTCAAGCACGACATGGGTCTCGTTGAGCGTTTTGTAGTTCAAGGAGCTGTATCCAGTACAACTTGAGAACATAGCCACTGCCAACAACATGGCAACTACCAATAATGTTTTTTTCATTTTTCACTGCCCTGATACGTGCCGGGCGCAACTTTTAATTTAGGTATAACAATTTAATTTTAAACTTATCAAATAGTCTTGGCGTGTATTTTACACCCTACGGACTTCAGTCTAATGAATGTACAAAAATACGTTTTTTTTCTCACATACAAAGAAAAAAAGGTGAGCACAGGATAATTACTTCTTGTAGAAGACAATGCTGCTTATGGTCGGTTCCTCCGCCTCTTCGGAACTAAGAAACAGGGTGATAGTGCTGTTTTCTGAATTGTAGTGGAAAGTGTCAGCAATATCGTCCTCTATATTCAGCACACCAGTTTCTTTGCCGTCGAAGGTGTAGGTAAACGGCAGTGTGAAGTCCTCGTCTTCACCACCGCCCCTCAACGAAACGTCCATTTTGCCAGTCGAATCCGTAAGGAACGACATAATGTAGGAGCCATTGAATTCACCAATGGTCACCTTACCTACCCATTGGGTACCAGTGAGTTTAACGGTGGTGTCTTTTTTGCATGACACTGCCAACAGCGAAGTGGCAACAAACAGCATGACAAACAGTTTTTTCATTACATAATCCCTTGTACGTGTCGGGCGCAACCTTTTGGTTTTGTTATTATTTACTGTAAATTAAAGTCTGATACTGAAGCCTGTGCGCAACTGGAAGCGAAATTCCTGCACATCGAGGAAGCCGTAGGGGAATCCTGCCGCCCCCGTGCCGATATTGCCGTAGATGCAGCCCCATTTCCACGGCCAGTAGGCGAAACCGAGGCCGAGGGTAACGTCAAGGTCTTGCGTGGTAGAGCCTATGCGCCCGATGGCGTAGATGTCGTACCAAGGGCTGTCCGCCCCAATGAGGGGCAACAGGTGCAGGTCGGCTTCGATGCCAAACATGGCTTGGGGTTCATTGACATAGGTTGTGGTGTTGATGATTCCGCTGTAGTTGTCGGCATGAACCGGCTCACTGCTCTGCGTGGTCGTCCTGCACAGGCGGAAACCACCGTATGCCCCCAGCGTCCAATAGCGGCCAAAGTCATACGTCACGCGGATATCGACGCTGTTGTTGGGATGGTCGAGCAGGATGGCGGTATTGCTGTATTGGTATCCCTTGGTGATATTATGGACAAACTCAGCGCCCACTGTCATTTTCTTCCAGACAAAACCTTTCTTTTCTTGTGCCTGACCCGCCACTGCCGCAGCAATCATCAGTATTATAACCACCTTTTTCATGACAATAGTGTTTTGTATATTTGTTTGCATCGTTGTTATTTTCTTTTGTTTTAATTCTTCATTGCCTACAGTTGTATTCTGACACCCAGTTTCATCGGATAGAGGCCAAGTGTGCGCTCGTCGGCCAGAACGGGCACAGTGGCGAGTTGCAGAAACACGCTCCAGTTAGCCCAACCTACGGTCAGCCGCACGTCCACCTTGGCGTTGACCTTGACAGACTGCTCGTCATGCACATCGTAGCGCTTAAAACCCCACGTGGAATCGCCTGCAACAGGGTCATAACTTACCCACGTTTTTCCGCCGTAGCCGCTAAAATGGCGTGTCAGCGTTCCTTTAGAGATTGCCATGCCAGGTACCACAGCCACACCGGCATGGAAGCCCTTGGTGTGGCGACGGTCGGCATGGTAGGTGAACTGGAGGGGCATTGCAAGATAGTTGGTGGTGAAACGGGTACTCCAAGAGCCAGGGACTTGGTCGCGCCCTTTATACAGCACACCTATCTCAGGCAGGATGGTGAAACCTGTATAGTTGTAGAGAGTGGCATTTATCATACTGGTATGCACAGGAATGTCGGTAGCCTCGACCCACGACACGAAGGAGTGGCGCAGACGATAGCTGTTCCGCTCATAGCCGAGACCAAGGCTGATGGTGTAATGCTCGCGGGCGACAACGTCATACGACAGCTCCAGTTGCAGGTTGCCGAGGGTGGTGCGCGCCGAGGCGGCGTCCTCCCAAGCGTTTCGCTCCCAATAGGCCACATCGCGATAGTCGAAAACGTACTCCGTTCCAGCAAGGCCATTGAGCTGGCTGGTACCCCAGTTGTGGAAGCCGGCAAGGAGGCTGAGGTGCACCCGCTCGATGGGTTTGTATCTGACCATCAACATGCGAGTGTTGCCCAAAGTGGTCATTTCCTTTGCCATGGAATGGTCAATATCTCCATTGCGCACACCGACACGGATGATTCCATTGCCCCAATGGGTTTCTTCGTATAAGGGACTGGTATAACTATAGCAACGCACAAGACCGAAGTAGGAGGCTCTCAGCCTTATTGTCTCGACGTGGACGTGCCTTTCCGTCATTACGGTGGCATGGTCGTCGGCCTGCAGCGTCAGGCTGTTATAGACAAGGGAGTCCCTGTTGTTTGCCGAGGTGAGGTTGACAGTGCTGTAATCGCATGACGTAATATAGAGATTGTCGGTTTTCAGATGTAGTTCTATATTGAGGACTGTAGGATAGCTTGTTATCCCTATATTGCCATATCCAAAGTCGGAGTCCCACACTTTCATTATCCCGTCGGGAACGGTGGCAGTATCGTCTGCCGTACAGAGATGGAAGACCACATAGTCGTCAACATCCTGCACTACATTGACACGCCCATTGCCAAACACATTAACAACAAGGCTTCGGTAGTGCGACACGCTGAGCGGCTGCACCATTCTCACAGGCTGGTATTGCGCCATGGCAGTAAGCCCGGCTATTGCAAGCATGATTAATAAGAGTGTCTTTTTCATTGCTTTATATGTATTAATTCTGTTCTATTATTTTCTATAGGCTGGCCAGAACTGGCTCGAAGAGGGTTTCGGAGAGCGACTTGCGCTTAGTGGGGGCGTACTGCACCAACCGCGTGGTATAGACAGTAAGTGTGTCGGTGGTTGTCTGACGGTTGGGCCAAACAGTTTTCTGTGGG
Organism: uncultured Bacteroidales bacterium; assembly: GCA_900317955.1. GTDB lineage: Bacteria > Bacteroidota > Bacteroidia > Bacteroidales > P3 > Colimorpha. The sequence goes on along the minus strand of ONIP01000011.1, from coordinate 10,512 downwards.
GCAGGAACCTGGGCCAAGAGGGTTTTGTCAATGGCCTCCTCCACTACCGGAGTCATTATCTCTGACGACTCCTCTGTCTTTGACACCACAAGGCTCTCGACCTCCTTTTGGGCAGGCAACTCGGTTATAAGGGATGAGGTTTTCGGAGTATTCTGAATAATCGGAATACTCTGAGTTTTCTGATTATTCTGATTATTCCAAGGGACTTGGGTTGCTTTGGCAAGCTGTGGAGGGTCGGGATGTGCGGGGCGTTGCCATACTGCCACGACAGCCACTATAAGCACTGCGGCCACTGCGGCGACCCTTCGCCATAGGTGCAACGGGCGCACCTCGGCTTTACGTATGCTTTGCATGGCACGTCGAATCTCGTCCTCGCTGACGAGACTGTGCCCCTCCAGCGCACTGCTCTGTTTCTTCCACAGCCGTTGCATTTCATCCAAATCGAAATCAGTCCTTTTCATATTGTGCCATTTTTTTGAGTTTCTCTTTAACCCGGTACATCTTTATCCTCACATTCCCTTCCGATATTCCCAACACCTCTGCCATCTCTTTCCCGCTCAAATCATCCAAATACATTATCACAAGTTTCTGCTCATCATCGTCCAGCCGGTGTATCAACTCATACATCCTGCCCAGTTGTAGACCCTCCTCCTCTCCCATATAGCACTCGGCCATCTGCGGAGTCAGCTCTTCGGTAAGGGGCAACCGCTTGTTTCTGTGGTAGAACTGCAAGCCGGTGTTCAGTGCCACCTTATAAATCCAGGTGCTCTCTTTGCTCTCTTTCCTAAACCCTTTATATCCATGCCAAAGATTGCACAGAATATCCTGCTTCAAGTCCTCCACCTCGTCGCGACACTGACGTGTGAAGGCAAGGCACACCTTGTATATCAGTGCCTCGTGACGCTTCACCATATCGACAAACGCCGCCTCGGTGTCCCGTATCGAACTGTCTTCTATCTGGATTTTCCTATGCATCTTTTGCCCGTATTAGATGCAAAAATAACGAAAATGTTACAACCAAACGAAAATATTTTTTCGCAATTCTATTATAACTCCGATAGTGCGACAATCATATCACCTTTGTTCTGAAATTGTATTACAGATTGAAAGCAGGGAACGCTTGTGGAAGAACAAAATTTTGAGCGGGACTCAATAAAAGGAAGGGCATTGCGTTATGGAGAAAAAAGGTTTTTATGCTACAGATTGGTACCAAGGCCCCTTATTTTGAGGGCTATGACGAGAACGGGAAGAAGATTTCCCTCACCGACTATGCCGGCAAGAAGCTGGTGCTTTATTTCTATCCCAAAGACAGCACTCCGGGCTGCACCGCCGAAGCCTGCGACTTGCGCGATAATTACGAGCGTTTCCTTGCTCTGGGGTATGCCGTGGTGGGTGTAAGCCGTGACTCGGCCGCGTCGCACCTCCGTTTCAAAGAAAAATACCAGCTGCCTTTCCCCCTCATTGCCGACACCGATTTAACGATATTGAAAGCCTACGAGGCTTGGGGGAAAAAGAAGATGTACGGCAAGGAGACCGAGGGAACCATGCGCACCACATACATCATTGATGAACAGGGTGTGATAGTGGACGCCATCGGCAAGGTGAACACCAAGAACCACACCGAACAAATCTTGAAAAATGAAAATTGAAAAATGCAAAATGTAAAAAACGTTTTTGCAGGGTGCTCAAACAAGATACTACTCGTTGCGTTGATTTAAATTGGTTAATATGTCACAGGTTTGGATGAGTGCTGCCGGGCTTAGTCTGGCGACGGTGATAGGAGCCTTGATAGGCTTCGGAATTAAGGAGTTGCCCCATAAATGGAACGACGCAGTGCTGGGTTTCTGCGCCGGGATTATGCTGGCTGCCGCCACGCTGGGGTTGATAGTGCCGTCGGTTGAGATGGCTGGTGCTGGCGGATGGTGGCTGCCGCTGATTGGAGTTGCCGTGGGTGCCTTGTTTCTGAATGTGCTGGACTGGGTTACTCCCCACATGCACAAGATTACCGGCCTCGACCAGGAGGAGCATCGCAACAACGCCTCCATCAACCGTATACTGCTGTTTGTTATGGCCATAGCCCTGCATAAACTGCCCGAGGGCATGGCTGCGGGCGTGGGGTTCAACGCTGAAGAGACGTCCGACGCCTGGGCAGTAACGCTGGGCATTGCCTTGCAGAATATACCCGAGGGAATGGTGGTGATAGCACCGTTGCTGCTTGCCGGGGTGAAGAAGTGGCGCGCCTTTGTCATATCGCTGGCCATTGCATTGCTGGAGGTGGTAGGCGTATGGCTGGGCTACGGATTAGGAGCCATTTCGGAAGTGCTGCTGCCTGTAATGCTGGCTTTTGCCGGAGGTGCGATGCTGTATGTTGTAAGCGACGAGATGATTCCCGAGACCCACGCCCATGGGTACCAGAAACTGGCCACCTACTCGCTGATAGCAGGGTTTATGGTGCTGGCTTTAGGAATGAGATAGAACGTTATATTATGAGATTATGTATACCGAAGCGTTTTCTGTAGCAATTATACTTGGCGTTTGTTGGGCAGTGCTTGCCGTGATAGATGTGGCGGTGGCGGGGCTTCTGGCATGGATTTTTGGATTGTCGTTCAAGCGTTCTTTTATGTGGGGGTTGCTTGCTCTGGCAGTGCCTGTAGTGCTGATGGGCTACGGCATTTTGGTGGAACGCAACTGCTATCGGGTGAATACGGTCGAGATAGCCTTCGACAACCTGCCTGAAGCATTTGACGGGTATACCATCGTACAACTGAGCGACATTCATTCCCGGTCGTTCCGCTACCGTACAAAGTCGTTGAAAAAGGTTGTGGACAAGGCAAACAGTCTCAACGCCGACTTGATAGCGTTTACGGGAGACATCGTCACCATATCACCCAACGAGTTGGATGCCACCGCCGGAATACTGAGCGGACTAAAGGCGCGCGACGGCATTGTGTCGATACTGGGCAACCATGACTACTGCCCCTATATCAAACAGAGCGACCGCAGGCTGAGTTCAGAAAAGGGGAAAGCCGAAGTGATAGCCCGTGAGCGGGATTTGGGGTGGAAGCTGCTTATAAACGAAAACTTCATACTACACCACAAAGGCGATTCGATAGCCATTGTGGGGGTAGAGAACACAAGCACCTCGCCACATTTCCCCAAGCGGGGAGACCTGAACAAGGCAATGGCGGGCACGGAGGGAATGTTCCGCATACTGCTAAGCCACGACCCGACCCATTGGGACATGGGCGTGATAGGCAAAGACATACCGCTCACGTTGTCGGGGCACACGCATGCCATGCAGTTCTCGCTGCTGGGATGGAGCCCGATAGGGCATTTCTACAAGCAGTCGAAGGGGCTGTACCGCAAAGGAAATCAATATCTTTATGTCAACATTGGGTTGGGCGAGACAATTTTCCCCGCCCGCATTGGGGCAATGCCGGAGATAACGAGGATTGTTTTGCGAAAAGCGAAACAGGAAGTAGGCAATTAGAGACACCCTACCTGCTGCATCAAATCACGGTAATAGCGGGCTTTTTCCTCAATCTTCATAGGGTAGGCTCGAGAACTTGAGGGCATTCGCCAAAGGCGCAAAGACCTGGAGGCGATAGTAAGCCGAACAAATTGTCCCATAGGCGGGACTGAAGTACCATAGTCGTCGGTGAAAACAGAGAAACTCTTCTGTCCAGTGCAGACGATGTCATGGCACAAAGGTATTTGCGACAGGAGGTGGGGGATGTCAGTTTTCTCGACTATCTCAAGGTCTTTGTCGGAAGCGTTACCGGAGAGCCGACGCACTGCAGTGGCGGTATCGAAGATGGCGATGCCACGTTCGTTGAGCAGGTGAATTATCTCCTCCTTCCGGAAAGACTTATGCTCGGAATCGACCAGACGGGAAGCATCGTTAAAGAAGACAAGTCCAAAAATTTCCCACATCATATTGGTACGGTTAGGATAGAAAAAGTCCATGCACCAACGTGCGCGGGGCGGTGGGAAACTGCCAAGCATCAGCAGCCTTGCCTGCGGAGGCAGGAAGGGCTGGAGCGGATGGGACTCGATGGCGTGTTCCAAGACTGTATCAACCTTCGTGGCGGCTGGCGACATAGCTGATTTCGGAAAGGTCGAGATCGATATCGCCCTCGTCGTTGTTGGTGAGGAACGAGTCGATGGGGTAGGTGGCAAAGTCCTTGGTCAGCGTCTGAGGGTTGGCAAGAGTGACCTCGAGGGTTTTCTTGTTAATGCCCAGTACACAGTCCATGTATGCTTCTGGTTCATCGAGTACATTGCAAAGCTCGTTTGCAATTCTGTCTTCTAAACTAATGTTATCCATGGTAGTAAAATTTGAGGTTCGGATTATTTTGCAAAGATACGAAAAAAAAATGACACATCGGCATTTCGGACAGAATAAAATTGGACAAGGGGACAAGATTGGAGTGAGAAAAAAAGGGTTGTGAAAAGTATTTTTTACCAATTAGTATTTTTTTTGTATCTTTGCATGTTTAAATAAAAAGGACATGACCAAGAAACTCTCTATACTATTGTTCATTGCCACGATGGGCGCAGCTGCGTTGGCACAGGACGCACCGTTGTACACATCGGAGACATTCTCCCTATATCCTCGCATGGTAGTGGAGGAGAAGCACCATGCCGACATTGTGGCAGACAATGCCTTGACCAGCACGTTGAACCACAAGAAATGGATACAGTCGTTGCAGGTGAACAAATACCCACAGTTTTCGTGCGACATACCGGTGAGCAACACACTTTACAACTTGTCGCTTGAGGAATTGTCGAACTTATGGGGGAAGGACAACTGCTGGCATGCCAGCACCGAGCGCGATGCAGCCTGGACGCACGATATAGGATACGCCACCCTGCTAACCTTGGCATTGACAGATGCCAACGCCGCGCAGACAAGCCTGATGAAACGAGTGAACAACGGACGCGTGATGCAGGATGTAGGAACCGGCGGTTCGTGGCCAGTAGCGACTGACCGCGCCGTGTGGGTGCTGGGAGCCTGGGAGGTATACCTCACCACCGGCGACAAGCAGTGGCTAAAGCAATGCTACGAGATAGTACGCCACATGCTGGAACAGGACGAGAGCATGCTATATGACAAGGAGACAGGGATGGTGCGCGGCGAGATGTCGCTGTCCAACTGCCGCAAGGAGGTTTATCCCGAATGGATGCAGCCCACCGATATAGCACAATCGAAATGTTTGAGTACCAACGCACTCTTTTTCAGAGCCAACGAGATAGCGGCATGCATGGCCAAGCAATGCGGCGACGGCACAGCTGCCGAGCAATACAGAAAGAACGCCGAAAGGATTAAGAACGGTATCAACACCTACTTATGGCTGGAAGAGAAGGGATATTACGGGCAGTATCTTTACGGCCACATCAACCTGACAGTGTCACCACGATTTGAGACCCTCGGCGAGGCGATGTGCATACTCTTCGGCATTGCCAACCCACAACGGGCACAACGGATAATACACGCCACGCCCACAACGCCCTACGGCACCCCCTGTTTCAGTCCTCAGATTCCCGATGTGTACAACTACCACAACAATGCGGTTTGGCCATATATACAGGCCTATTGGATGTGGGCAGCTGCCCAGACAGGCGACCCTCAGGCTGTAACCTACAGTATGGCTTGCATTTACCGCCCTACTGCGTTGATGGCAACCAATATGGAAAACGTTCAGGCAGAGAGGGGTACAGCGGCCACGGCATCGAACTCGCCCAACTCGCTGCTGAGCGTAGCCGCCAACTTGAGCATACCCACCCGCATACTGGCTGGTATAAAGCTCACAGAAGAGGGGATGCGCTTTGCCCCGTTGGTGCCCAGAGGATGGGCCAACAAGAAAACGGTGAGCAATATTAAATACCGCAAAGCCGTGTTGGACATCACGATACAGGGATTCGGCGACAAGGTTGCGGCTTGTTACCTTGACGGGAAACGACAAAAGGAACCGATGGTGCCAGCCTCCATATCAGGCAAGCACAGTGTGCGGCTGGTAATGAACGAAGGATTTACGGATTATGGCGACTGCCAACCCGTTGCTGTATCCTATTCACCAAGGACAGCAAAGGCGTGGTTTGACGGAGCCACGAGGATAGCTTGGCAACCCGTGGAAGGGGTGCAGGAGTACAAGATACTGCGCAATGGCAAAGTGATAGCCCGCCAGCCGGAAAGCCTGATGAGAGGCAACTACTACGACATACCCGACGAAGAGGGATTTGCCGAATACCAAATAGTGCCGGTAGACTCAGCAGGAGAAGAGGGATTCGCCAGCAAGCCCTTGACACATTACGGCATAGGGAACGAGAGGCAATACGACATGGCGACTTTTGCCACACCCACCACAAACGAAAAATGCAAGGGATACAGTGGCAAAGGGGCAGTGGAAATTACCTCGACCCAAAACACGCGCATAGACATGGAGATAGAAGTGCCCGCAAGCGGCGACTATCTGGTTGACCTGCGCTACGTGAACGGAAGCGGCAGCCCGACGGAAGGAGACGGCTGCGCCAGCCGAATGCTGTGGGTGAACGGCAAACGCACAGGAGCCATTCTTTTCCCACAGCAAGGGAACGGCATCTGGCACCAGTGGGAATACAGCACCCCGATTCGCGTACATCTGGAAAAAGGTGTACAGAAGCTGGTGCTGATATACGAGCTGGACAACGTGAACATGAATGCCAAATCGGTGAACCGGGCAATGCTCGACTACCTGAGACTGATACCGCTGCAATAGCCAATATAACAAAGAACAAAAGAAAAAGGTATCCGCCACTGACGGATACCTTTATTGTTTCACCACGACTGCGGGCGGGGAGCCGTTGGACTGTGTGCTGCGGGTGTCAGGCCACCACGATACTTTCGTCATCCTCGACACGGAGGTTCTGCATGATGAACTGGCGTCGCTCGATGCTGTTCTTTCCCATATAGAAAAGGAGAACGCTCTTGGTGTCGAAATCTTTGTGAAGAATGACCGGGTCGAGACGCATATCCTGGTTGATAAAGCCTTTGAACTCGTCGGGGGAGATTTCGCCAAGACCTTTGAATCGAGTGATTTCGGGGTTGCTAATGGCGTTGAGTGCCTCAATGCGCTCCTCGTCGGAGTAGCAATAGATGGTTTTTTGTTTGTTACGAACGCGGAAAAGCGGGGTTTGCAGGATGTAGACATGGCCAGTGCGCACCAACTCGGGGTAGAATTTGAGGAAGAAGGTAAGCAAGAGAAGGCGGATGTGCATGCCGTCGACATCGGCATCGGTGGCAATGACCACATTGTTGTAGCGGAGGTTTTCTATGCCGTCGTCGATATCGAGCGCATTGTGGAGAAGGTTAAATTCTTCGTTTTTGTAGACATCGACCTTGCCCAAGTTGACGGAATTGAGGGGTTTGCCTCGGAGGCTGAAGACTGCCTGGGTGTCGACGTCACGGCTCTTGGTGATACTGCCGCTTGCCGAAAGACCCTCGGTGATAAAAATGGTGCTCTCAAGACGGCGTTCGTGATTGGTGTTGTAATGCACGTGACAGTCGCGCAGCTTGCTGTTGTTGAGGCTGGCCTTACGGCTGCTCTCCTTGGCGATTTTTTTGATGCCTGCAATGTCTTTGCGCTCTTTTTCGTTGCGCTGGATTTTCTCGAGCAAAGCCTCGGCGGTGTCGCTGTGCATGTGGAGGTAGTTGTCGAGGTGGCGTTTGAGAATGTCGAGCACATAGGTTTTGAGGAAGGGGCTGTCGTTGCTGCCATCTTTATTGTTTGGAGCCAAATGAGTAGAGCCTAGTTTGGTTTTGGTCTGTGCCTCGAATACAGGTTCCTGAATGCGAACACAAAGGGCGCAGACGAGTCCCTGGCGGATGTCTTCGGGAACGAATTCCTTCTTGTTGTAAAAATCTTTCACCACGCGGGCATAGCCTTCGCGGAAGGCACTCTGGTGGGTGCCGCCCTCGGTGGTGTGCTGGCCGTTGACAAAGCTGTAGTAATAGTCGCTGTTCTGACCGTTGACATGAGTGAAAGCGGCCTCGAAGTCCTCGTCCTTGATGTGAATGATGGGATAGAGGGGCTCGCCTTCCATGTTGTTTTCCAAGAGGTCGAGGAGGCCGTTTTTGGAGTAATAACGTTTACCGTTATAGTAGAAACTGAGTCCGCGATTGAGGTAGCAGTAGTTCCATACGCGACGTTCTACGTACTCGCTAATGAAATGGTAGTTGCCGAAAAGTTTGGGGTCGGGCACAAACTCGACGAGGGTGCCGGTTGATTCGGGGGTGTCAGGCTGCGGGAAATCGATGATGCCGCTGTCGGAGACGAGTTCCCCTTCGGCGAATTCGGCGACACGGGTTTTCCCCTCGCGGAACGACTGCACCTTAAACCAACTGCTGAGGGCATTGACTGCTTTTGTACCGACACCGTTGAGGCCTACCGACTTTTGGAAAACCTTGCTGTCGTATTTGGCTCCGGTGTTGAGTTTGCTGACTGCCTCCACCATCATACGCAACGGAATGCCACGGCCGTAGTCGCGGATGGACACTTTCCGCTCGGCGAAATTGATGGTCATATCGATGCGTTTGCCAAAGCCGGAGGTGAATTCGTCGATGGCGTTATCGATGACCTCCTTGATGAGAACATAGATGCCGTCGTCGTGGGATGAGCCATCACCCAGTTTGCCAATATACATACCAGGACGGAGACGAATGTGCTCCATGTCTTCGAGGTGGATGATACTCTCGTCGTTGTATTCGGCGGAGTTGTTCTGAGGCAGAATGTTGTCGTCTTCGGTTGCCATTGTTGGAAAGGATTTTTTGAACTGCAAAAATACGAAAAAAAAATGACATGGCCACTTTTTGCATTTGCAGTACTGTGGCGACTGCCGTTGGGGGAAAAGCATGCTTGGCGGAACAAGTAGCCTGACAGCGTCATCGAGGGCTGGATTCACCCCAAAAAGAGGAGTTAAACACCGATGGGGAAAAGTATTTCTTTTTGTCAATTTTTACGCATATAGTTCATCTAAGGATAAAAAAAGCATTGGCTTGAAATTTTATTTTAATATATAAAAAAATAGTTGTATCTTTGCACATTGGAAGTCTGACATCAATTTACAACAATTATTAATCACATAAAACTAATATTATGGCATTTAAAGGACAAATCGTAATCGATACCGAACATTGCAAAGGCTGCGGTGTATGCCTCGCTGCCTGCCCTATGCAGTGCCTCGAGTTATCGAAGAATGTAAACGGCAAAGGTTATAACTACACCCAGACCGTAAATGACAAGTGCATCGGTTGCGCCAGCTGCGCTATGGTATGCCCCGACGGCGTTATTTCCGTCTACAAAATTAAGTGTTAAACAAGTAAAAAGAGAAATAAACATGGCAAAAGAACTGAAACTGATGAAGGGCAATGAGGCTATTGCCCGCGCTATGATTGCCAGTGGTACGGACGGCTACTTTGGCTATCCTATCACCCCGCAGTCTGAAGTTATGGAAACTCTGATGGCCGAAAAACCCTGGGAAGATACCGGAATGGTAGTTCTTCAGGCCGAATCGGAAGTGGCTTCCATCAATATGGTGTACGGCGGTGCAGCCACGGGCAAAAAGGTGGCCACCTCCTCATCCTCTCCCGGAATCTCGCTGATGCAGGAAGGTCTCACCTACCTTGCCGGCGCCGAAATCCCCTGTTTGATTGTCAACGTGATGCGTGGTGGTCCCGGACTTGGTACCATCCAGCCCTCACAGAGTGACTACTTCCAGAGCGTAAAAGGCGGTGGACACGGTGACTATCAGCTTTACACCCTTGCTCCCGCCAGCGTACAGGAAATGTATGACTTTGTCTTCGACGCTTGGGACATTGCTTTCAAATACCGCAACCCCGTGCTCATCCTCTCAGACGGTGCTATCGGACAGTGCATGGAGAAACTCTATACCCGCGACTACATTCCCCGCTGGACCGAGGAAGAACGCCGTAAAAACGCTCCGTGGGGCACTTGGGGCAAACCCGCCAACCGTCCTCACAACATTATCACCTCTCTTGAACTCGAATCTTCCCGCCAGGAAGTGTTCAACCACAAACTGCAGGCCAAGTATGCCGAGATGAAAGAGAAAGAAGTTCGCTACGAAATGCTGAACTGCGACGATGCTGACTACATCTTCGTAGCCTATGGCTCCAGCAGCCGTATTGCTATGAAGGCCATGCAGATGGCTCGCGAAAAGGGCATTAAGGTTGGCTTGTTCCGCCTCATCACCCTCTTCCCCTTCCCGACCAAACAGTTGGCCGAGGTCGCCAAACACGTAAAGGGTATCCTCTGCGTTGAAATGAGCGCCGGCCAGATGATTGAGGACGTGAAGATTGCCACCAGCTGCGGCGTAAAGACCGAGCATTTCGGTCGTTTCGGCGGCATCATCCCCACTCCGACAGAGGTTCTTGAAGCACTTGAAAACAAAATCATTAAATAAGAAATCAATATGGCAAATACAGATATAGAGGCTCGCAAACAAGAGCTGCTGAAC
>ONIP01000038.1 GCA_900317955.1 uncultured Bacteroidales bacterium | reverse complement strand
ATAGTAGGCATATCCAATTACCTCCTTCGGTGATACTATTTCCTATTATTATACGCTATTTCTCATCAAAAATCAACCATTTGTTGTGACATAGCCTTTCAAAATAAGGTGGTGTGCGACATTCATGGAGGCACTATAATGCCCTTTGTGAGTTTTACCGCACGGGCCTTGAACGAAGTAATCCTCCACTACGGCAACGTCACCTAATACTTAAATAAAGGCAGGATGCGACAAGGCGCAAAGGGTCGTATGACACGCTATATAATTAAGCGTGCAAAACTTTGTCATCAAATCATAGGACAATGCCTTAGATTTCTGTAGACAAATGCCATAGAGCAATCTTCTAAGTCCCATTCTGATGAGGACATCGAAGAACAGTCTGCCAAGGCAGCTGTCACCTGAGTCTACAGCACTCAGGGCTTTGCTCACACTGCTAAAAAAACGAAGTAGCCCTTTGCTACGGCAATCCTGCCTTATTTTTTGGTTTCAATCTTTCAAAGTACTTTCTTTTCTTTTTCCGATGCAAAGATACTATAGTCGGTGCGCAATCTTTTTGCGTAGTATGAAAATATTTTTCAATTATTTTTTATTATGCTGAATACCAATTGCTTTTTGGTGTAAAAATCTTTCATATATACTCGTAAAAGATACTTTCATGGACAAACTTTTAATGTTTATTTTAGTTTTTTTGCGTATTTTTGCACCCAAATTTCAATTATTAATTCTCAAAAATGCCTGTCAATCGCAATGCGCTGCTGCGCTACAAGACCATAGACCACTGCCTCTGTAACCGTTACCGCCAGTGGACACTCGAAGACCTCATCGAGGCGTGCTCCGATGCCTTGTATGAATACGAGGGTATCCGCAAGGGCATCAGTCGCCGCACCATACAGCTCGACATCCAGACCATGCGCAGCGACCGTCTCGGTTATAACGCTCCTATCATCGTAGTCGACAACAAGTACTACACCTACGAAGACCCCAACTACAGCATCCTTCACAGCCCCCTTACGGAACGCGACATGACCGAACTGGTCGAAGCGGTAGGTGTACTAAAACAGATGACTGTCTTCCCGGCTATGGCAGGAGTGACAGACCTTGTGAGCCGAATGGAAGAGCAGGTGAGCATGGCGGCAGGGAATCGCACCCCACTCATTCTAATGGAGAGGAATGATCGGCTGAAAGGGCTTGGATATGTCCCCGTCCTGTACGAAGCTTTGAAAAACAAGTGTACGCAGGAGATGGTATACCAATCGTTTAAAGCCAAGAAACCATCCACTTTTATTTTTTATCCATACGTTCTGAAGGAATTCAACAATCGTTGGTTTGTCTTAGGGAAAAAGGCAAAATCACGTTTCATGAATATTTTTGCCCTCGACCGCATTCACTCCCTTCGATCACTTCCGGATGAACCCTATTTCAGGCCAGCCGATTTCGATGCTGAAAAGTATTTCTCTGAGATGGTGGGCGTATCCCGCAACGAGAACGAGAAACCGCAGACCGTCAAGTTCTGGGCTTCAGAAATGGACTCTCCCTACTTTATCACCAAACCCCTCCACCACACTCAGGAAATTATCGAACAGAAAGAGACCGGCGAGACGCTCTTCGGCATCAAAGTCATCATCAACCGCGAGTTGATGCGGGAACTTCTCGGTTTCGGTCCAGGAATCAAGGTGATAGCACCCGAAGCTCTTGCTGCCTATATTAAAAAGCGTCACCGTGATGCTGCAGAAGGAATTTTGAAAAGTTCATCATAAATAGCGCAATTGCTAACAATCAAATACAATATTTCAAGGAACTATATTAAGGTGACTTCTATAAATCACCTCGATGAGGTGAGACTTTTCATAACACCGTACAAGCCGTAAGGCGCAGTGCGGTGATTATCAACAACAAGACACCTGCGTCCCGTAGGGACGCGACAATGAAAACAAATAATAAATAGAACCAACATTAACGATGTGGCAAATTACAAAACCGTCTGATTTGTTGTAAGGCTTGCATTTTCCAACCCTGTATAAGATGGAAAATTGAAAACGTTTGACTCCTTTTGTTGTTTCTGTTGAATAAGAGAATGGTAGTCATGTCTGTACTCAACCGCAAAGTATATTTTGGACAATGTCGAAACTTCCTTGAATCCTAATCTAATCTTTTGTCTGGTACGACTGTTTAGTTGTTGCAGAGAGGCGTAAATGAGTTAATTGGCATTTTTATTTTGCCATTTGAAAAAAAAATGGTATCTTTGCAAAATTCAATTTGGTGTGTTCTCACGCCGGTTTGAGTGTTAAAATAAGTAAAATCAACATAGTACTATGAAGAAGATTATCAACACCCCCAAGGCTCCTGCAGCTATCGGGCCTTACAGCCAGGCCGTGTTGGCTGGCAACACGTTGTACATTTCGGGTCAAATACCCATCAATCCCGCCACCAAGGAGGTTCCCGAAGGCATTACTGCCCAGACCGAGCAGGTGATGCAGAACATCAAGGCTATCCTCGACGAAGCCGGTTTCACCTTCCAAGATGTGGTAAAATCCACCTGTCTGCTGGCCGACATGGAGTATTTCAAACCCATGAACGAGGTCTACGCCAAGTATTACAGCAGTGAGTGCCCTGCCCGTGCTGCTTTTGCCGTAAAGGGCTTGCCCATGGGTGTGCTGGTGGAGATAGAAACGATTGCAGTAAAATAAAAGTTTGAATGAATAAGAGAGTGGCTGCTTAGTCAAAAGCTCTTCATCATAGTTATATTCAAGCAAAAACACAATTAAAGTATATGGATTTTAGTTTCACAAAACAAGAACAACTCTTCCTGCAGATGATTCGTGAATTTGCAGAGAAAGAGGTTAAGCCGTTGGCTGCCGAAGTAGATGAAGAGGAACGTTTCCCGATGGAGACAGTCGAAAAGATGGCCAAAATAGGTTTGATGGGAATACCCATCCCCACGCAATATGGCGGTGCCGGTGGCACCAATATCATGTACGGCATGGCCGTTGAGGAACTTTCCCGCGTGTGTGCCACCACGGGTGTTATCCTTTCTGCCCACACCAGCCTTTGCTGCGCCCCCATCCTGGAGGCTGGCACTGAGGAGCAGAAGATGAAATACTTGCCCAAACTGGCCAGCGGTGAATGGATTGGCGCTTTCGGCCTTACCGAGCCCAATGCCGGTACCGACGCAGCCGGACAGCAGACCACTGCCGTGCTTGAGGGCGATGAGTGGGTGCTTAACGGAAGCAAGATTTTCATCACCAATGGCAGCTATGCCAACGTGTTCATCATTATTGCCATGACCGACAAGAGCCTTGGTACCAAAGGTATCAGCGCCTTTATCGTAGAGAAGACCGACCCCGGTTTCAGTATTGGCAAGAAGGAGAAGAAAATGGGTATCCGTGGAAGCGCCACCACTGAACTTATTTTCGAAGACTGCCGTATTCCTAAGGACCGTCAGCTCGGTCAGTTGGGTAAAGGCTTCGGCCTTGCCATGAAGACCCTTGACGGTGGACGTATCGGTATCGCCTGCCAGGCTCTTGGCATTGCCCAGGGCGCCATGGACGAGACCGTTCGCTACACCAAGGAACGTAAACAGTTCGGCCGCAGCATCAGCCAGTTCCAGAACACCCAGTTCCAGATGGCCGACCTCGAGACCAAGGTGCAGGCTGCCCGTCTGCTCTGCCGTTCGGCTCACTACAAGAAGGACAACGGTCTGCCTTATTCCGCCGATGCCGCTATGGCCAAGCTCTTTGCTGCCGAGACGGCGATGGAGGTTACCACCAAGGCTGTCCAGTTCCACGGCGGCTACGGCTACACCCGCGAGTATCCCGTTGAGCGCATGATGCGCGATGCCAAGATTACCGAAATCTATGAGGGCACCAGCGAGGTTCAGCGCATGGTTATTGCCGGTAAATTGTTTAAATAATAATCAGAATACTTTGAAAGAATGAATATAGTAGTTTGCATAAAACAAGTGCCGGATACTACCGAGGTGAAAATCAACCCCCAAACCGGCACGCTCATCCGCGAAGGCGTCCCCAGCATCATGAACCCCGACGACAAGGGTGGTTTGGAGTTCGCCCTTCAGCTGAAAGATAAATATGGTGCACACGTTACGGTTATCACCATGGGTCTTCCCCAAGCCGAGGCTATCCTGCGCGAAGCCCTCGCCATGGGAGTCGACAGGGCTATCCTGCTCACCGACCGCAAGCTTGGCGGTGCCGATACTTTGGCTACCTCCAGTGCTATTGCCGGTGCTCTCCGCACGATGGATTATGACCTGATTATCACCGGTCGTCAGGCTATCGACGGCGACACCGCTCAGGTGGGTCCCCAGATTGCCGAGCATCTCGACCTTCCGCAGGTCTCCTATATGGAAGATCTTCAGTACGACGAGGCCACTAAGACCTTCACCATCCGCAAGCAGATGGAGGACGGTTACCAGATTCTCCAGATGCAGGCTCCCTGTGTGGTCACCGCTTTGGCTAGTGCCGTGCAGCCCCGCTACATGACGGTCAGCGGCATCGTAACCGCCTTCGACAAAGAGGTCGAGGTATGGGGTGCCGACCGCATCAATGTCCCCGAGGACCGTATCGGCAAGGCTGGCTCTCCCACGTCGGTATTCAAATCGTTCCCCAAGCAGTTGAAGCCTGCCGGCCAAACTTTCGAGGTTACCCCCGAAGAGGCTGTGGAACTCATCATCAATAAACTTAAAGAAAAACATATTATCTAATAGCCATGAATTTACAAGATTATAAAGACGTATACGTATTTGCCGAACAGCGTGACGGCGTCATCCAGAATGTAGCTCTTGAGCTGTTAGGTAAAGCCCGCGAGCTGGCCGATGCCAACAACGAGAAGGTTGTTGCCATTCTTTTGGGTAAAGACATCAAGGGCAAGGCTCAGGATCTTATCGCTGCCGGTGCCGACAAGGTGCTGGTTGTTGACCATGACCTGCTGGCCACCTATCTTACCGAGCCTTACACCGAGGCCATCACCCAGATTATCAAGGAACAGAAACCGAGCATCCTGCTTATTGGTGCCACCACCATTGGCCGCGACCTTGGTCCCCGTGTCTCCGCCCGTAACGTGACCGGCCTTACCGCCGACGCCACCAAGCTGGAAATCAGCGACGATGAAGCCCACGAGTTCCGCATGACCCGTCCGGCCTTCGGCGGCAACCTGATGGCTACCATTCTCTGCAAGGAGCACCGTCCGCAGATGTCCACTGTCCGTCCCGGTGTGATGCAGAAGATGCCCGCCGACCCCAGCCGCAAAGGCGAGGTGGTTGAGTATCCCGTCCAGTTCGACGAGGAGAAAATCAGCCGTGTAAAGATTGTCAAGACCGTCAAAGAAGAGAAGGTCATTACCGACATCAGCCAGGCAAAAGTGCTTGTCAGTGGTGGCCGTGGCGTGGGTACAAAGGATGGTTTCTCCAAACTTGAAGCCCTTGCCAAAGAGCTGAAGGGCGAAGTGTCCAGCAGCCGTGCAATGGTCGACGCTGGCGTTATGGATCAGAGCCGCCAGGTGGGACAAACCGGTAAGACCGTGCGCCCCAACCTCTATCTTGCCTGCGGCATCAGCGGTGCCATCCAGCACCTTGCCGGTATGGAGGAGAGCGAGCTTATTATCGCCATCAACAAAGACAAGTTTGCACCCATTTTCAGCGTAGCCGATCTCGGCATTGTGGGCGACCTCCACAAAATCGTCCCCATGCTCACCGAGCGACTGAAATCAATGCAGAAGTAACATCACTTCATAAACAATCTGAGACATCCCCGAAAAGGGATGTCTCTTTTTTTTTGTAATTATACTATTTGGCGTTATGCTAAAAGGTATAATTGTTATATATTGATAATTAATGATATATAGTAGATGGATAGAAACATCAATACATGGTTCACACCCTCAGTCGCTTCCCCTTGGAAACGTTGATTGAAAACTTAACGGCGACTTCGACTAAATCGAGAAGTTGTTGTCGCTCCCCCTTTTGGAGCGTGGATTGAAACGAGTTCGAGGCAGCTTTTTTCGCTTTCACTTGGGTGCCTTGCCCCTAATGGTGAGCGGTGGATGCACTTTTGGCTTGGGCAAGTGCTGCAACTGACTTGTTGTCTCCTATGCTATGAATGAACCGGGAACCGATTATTATGGGGGTTCTTTAGAAAGGGAAGAATGGGTTTAGATGAAATATAGAAATACTTGTAATTCCCAATAAAAAGGTGTATTCTTACCTTTTCTATAAGCGTTTCAGACCTCTATCTTGGCTCTAATATGTCAATAACTACTAATAATTTAAAATATAATACTAGTATAAAGTAATCATTGTAAAATATTTATTATCAATGTGATATATAATTGTTATCTATCAAATTATTGTCAATAAACGTTAAATCTTTTATGTATTTCATTTTATTATTTGTAATAAAGTAGAAAATTATTATTTTTGCACTTTAAATATTCCTTTTTTAAACAAATAATAATATGAGAGTAATCATTGCAAAGGACTACAAAGACATGTCCTTATGGGCTGCAAATTTTGTTGCTCAAAAAATCATCGATGCTAAGCCAACACCCGAAAAGCCATTCGTATTGGGTTGCCCGACCGGCAGCTCCCCTCTCGGCCTTTATCAGCATCTGGTTGAATTAAATAAAAAGGGTGTTATCAGTTTCCAAAACGTCATCACTTTCAACATGGATGAATATGTTGGACTGGACGTTAACCACCCCGAAAGCTATCATAGCTTCATGTGGAGCAACTTCTTCAACCACATTGACATCAAGAAGGAGAACGTCCATATTCTTGACGGCAACGCTCCCGACCTCTTGGCAGAATGTGCCCATTACGAAGAAATGATTGCCCAAGCCGGTGGCATTGACCTCTTTATGGGCGGCATCGGTCCCGACGGCCATATCGCCTTTAACGAACCTGGCAGCAGTTTGACTTCCAGAACCCGCATCAAAACTCTGACCACGAATACTATTCAGGCCAATTGCCGTTTCTTCGACAACGATGTCAATCAGGTTCCTAAACAGGCTCTTACCGTTGGCGTTGGCACCGTTATGGATGCCCGCGAGGTATTGATACTGTGCAACGGCCCCAAGAAAGCCCGTGCCCTTCACCACATGATTGAGAATGGCGTAAGTCACATGTGGACTGCCAGTATGTTGCAGATGCACCGTCACGGCACTGTCGTTTGCGACGAGGAAGCCTGCGAAGAGTTAAAGATTAGCACCTATAGCTATTTCAAAGACAAACAACGTCTTGAAGGTATTCTTGACCACTATATCCACCTGTTTGAATAATTAGTGGCAGCGTAAATGAATAAGAGAGGGCTCCTTGTAGAACCCTCTCTATTTGTTTTATGTGGCGTACTTTTTCAGCCAGGTGAGCTGCTTTTTGGCGTAGTGCCAAGTGTTTAGTTTTATGGCATCGCCAACCTCTCTTCTTTGCTCTTCGGAAAGTGGAAACGGGGTGCCGGAACTGTCCCACAGAGTGAAAAACTCTTTGTAACCTACAGTGTTGAGGGTGTTAAGGTGTTTCAACGGATACACCTTTCTGGCTTCAGCCTCCAGCCCTTGTGCCATCATCTGCTCCACACGCTGTGCAATGCGTTCTCTTAATATCTCTCGCGGGTGGGTGACAACGGTCTTTTCTATATGAAAGGGTCGTTCCACCGGAGGCTGATTTACAAGCCTGCTATATGGCACCCCTGCCGTAAGTGATACTTCAAGCGCCCGTTGTATACGTACACCATTGGCCAAGTCAACAGTATTGTAGTATTCCGGGTCAACGGTTTTGAGCATGGCGCGGAGACTTTCAACCCCTTCATTCTGTAGTTTCTGTTGCAGTTGCAACCGTAATTCGGGGTCGGGGTCGGGCAGTCGCGCAATCCCTTGCCATAGTGCCTGTATATACAAACCGCTGCCGCCAACTACTATCACCGTATCGTACTTTTCAAAAAGTTGTTCGATGCAGGCCATGGCATCCTCCTCGTATGCGAATACGTTGTAGGGCTCAGTAACCGAACGGCATGCAATAAAATGGTGTCGAGCAGCGAGCAACTCTTCTTCCGTCGGCCGTGCCACACCTATATTCAGTTCGTTATAAAACTGTCGCGAGTCGCACGATACGATTTCGGTCTGCAATTGCTTTGCCAGTTCAATGGCATGGGCTGTTTTGCCGGCTGCCGTGGGTCCGATTATGAATTTCAGAGTCTTGATAGTATGTTACTGTTTTGTGGGGTACAGCCCTAACTCAGCGGCTTTCTGCAACATAAGCTGCCATGCTGCTTCGCGTTCGTTGGGTATTTGGCCGTCGAGTATGGCATCCTTGATAGCGTCTTTTATAATGCCGATTTCATGGCAGGGGCTTAGGTTGAAAGTCTCCATGATGTCGTTTCCGCTCACTGGCGGCTGGAAATTTCTTATCCTGTCGCGCTCTTCCAACTCCACTAATTTCTGACGCACCAACTGGAAATTCTTGATGTAACGGCGCACCTTCTCAGGATTCTTGCTTGTGATGTCGGCTTGGCAAAGTGTCATCAGGTCGTCAATGTCGTCGCCGGCATCAAAAAGAAGACGCCTCACAGCAGAGTCTGTCACCTCATCTTGAGCCAGAATAATGGGGCGCAGGTGCAGCAGTACAAGCTTCTGGACATACTTCATGTTGGAATCAAGGGGCAGTCTGAAACGTGTAAAGATTGGTTTTACCATCCTGCTGCCGCGTACCTCGTGGCCATGAAACGTCCAGCCGACTTTGGCATCGTAGCGTTTGGTCTGGGGTTTGCCTATATCGTGCAGTATGGCTGCCCAACGCAACCATAGGTTATCGCTTTCTGCGGCAACGTGGTCAAGCACCTGTAGCGTGTGGTGGAAGTTGTCTTTGTGTCCGCGTCCGTCCACCGTGTCTACCCCCATCAAATTACTGAACTCCGGGAATATCAGTTTCATCAGTCCAGTCTTCTGCAAGAGCCAGAATCCCTGCGAAGGGGTAGGGGAGAGGATTATTTTGTTGAGTTCTGTGGTGATGCGCTCTGCCGAAACAATGTGAATTCGTTCTGCATTTCGTTGTATGGCGGCCAGTGTCTCATCGTTGATGTGGAATTGCAACTGTGTTGCAAACCGTATTGCGCGCATCATGCGCAGCGGGTCGTCGCTGAAGGTTATGTCGGGGTCGAGCGGTGTACGGAGAATGCCTTGGTCCAGGTCGTGTATCCCGCCAAAGGGATCCAGCAGTTGGCCGAATGTGTCGTCGTTGAGCGACACTGCCATTGCGTTTATTGTAAAGTCGCGGCGGTTTTGGTCGTCCTGCAGCGTTCCGTTCTCTACTATGGGTTTGCGGCTGTCGTGGCGGTAACTCTCACGTCTGGCACCCACAAATTCTATCTGCCAAACTGTCTCGCCATCATGGTAATGGAACGAGGCCGTCCCGAAATTCTTGAATACCGACACATGAATGTTCGGGCTGATGGATGCTGCCGTGGCCTCGGCCAGTTCTATCCCGTTCCCCAAACATACAATGTCGATATCTGTACACGGCCGTTGAAGAAAATAATCGCGAACCACTCCCCCCACAGCATAGGCGCGCATGCCCAGCCTGTCGGCCGTCTGTCCCACAATCTTGTAAATCGGGTTATTAAGTATTAGTTCCAAGAAAAAAGTATTATATTTTTAGTATCAATACCGCCTTCAACTTTTTTGCTGGACGGTATCTTTCGAGTAGTCTATTGTATGCACAAGGTTTCCCTCTTCGTCATAAAACTCCCATATCCCCACCCGTTTGCCTTTGGAACAATTGCCTTGATAATAAGGCGTTCCATTGGTTCGGTACACTATGTATGGACCCTCTTCCAATCCGTCTGCAAAGTTGGCCTCCACCTGGATGTTTCCATTGGGGAAGTAGAAGAATACGCGTCCGCTGCGTTTGTTGTTGGTGAGGCGTTCCGTACTGCGAACAGTGTAGTTGCTATAAAACTGAATCACGTCTTGGTGTATCCCTGAACAGAACACCACCGTCGACGGGGTTCCGAATGAACCCAAGTCGGTCACATATACCGAATCCAGTTTCCCGTCGTAATAAGGATTGCCGTTCCTGTTCATAAATTGCCAGTGGCTTCCATATTGGTGGTTCTGCGAAAAATCGCCCGAGGCAAACAATTGGCCGTTGTCAAAATAGTAATTCCATATTCCGTCAGGCTGTTCCGGTTTTCCTGAGAATTTCTTTTCAAACTGCAACTGTCCGTTCTCGTAATACATGCGTTCCCCCACTCGTGTGGCCGATTTCTTTTTGCCCTTCTCCAGGTACACAAGCATCGGGTTCCCGTTGGGGTAGGTTTGCACAACCCTCTCTTTTACACGGTTGCACGAAGTTGCCAGCAATGTGGTTGCAATTATTATTATGCTGAGTGTCTTTTTCATTCAATTGTTGTTTTTAAGCCCGTCCTTCGGGTAATAGTTCAAGTTAAGATTAATCAACTGTTTAGCAACTAAGAGTCTATTTTGCACGGAAGTGGATGGTGATAGGAACGCCGTGAAAATCCCACATCTCGCGCAATCGGTTCTCTACAAAACGTTTGTACGGGTCGCGTATATACTGCGGCAGATTGCAGAAAAATACAAACTGCGGATAAGGTGTTGGCAACTGGGTGATATATTTTATCTTAATCCATTTGCCCTTGACGGCAGGCGGCGGGTTCTGTTCTTTCACTATGGGAAGCAGTCTCTCGTTCAGTTCGCTTGTGGGTATGCGACGCGAGCGCGACTCGTACACCTGTTTGGCGGTCTCAAGAACCTTGTATACACGCTGTTTGTTTATCACGCTTGTGAAAATGATGGGAACATCCTCGAATGGCGATATGCGGCTTATTATAAGGTCTTCGAATTGTTTGTGCGTGTGGTTGTCTTTTTCTATCAGGTCCCATTTGTTCACCACAACAACGATTCCCTTGTTATTCCGCTGTATCAGCGAAAAGATGTTTAGATCCTGTTGCTCTAATCCTTGGCTGGCGTCAATCATAAGTATGCACACATCGCTGTTCTCAATGGCGCGCACACTGCGCATCACCGAGTAGAACTCGAGATTCTCGCTCACCTTCGACTTTTTGCGCAATCCGGCTGTGTCCACCAGGTTAAAGTCGAATCCGAACATATTGTAGCGGGTGTAAATGCTGTCGCGTGTTGTGCCTGCTATGGGGGTTACTATGTTTCGGTTTTGTCCGGTAATCAGATTAATAAAGGAACTCTTTCCCACATTGGGCCTTCCAACCACTGCAATACGCGGCAACTCGGTGTTGGTGTCCTCTTCGCCCGCATTGAAATCCTCCACCAGGGCATCTAACAGGTCGCCCGTTCCGCTGCCACTGATTCCGGCTATGGGGTATGGGTCTCCCAATCCCAACGCATAGAACTCTGGCAGTCCCTCCATTTCTTTGGAGTTGTCGACTTTATTGGCAACCAATATCACCCGTTTGGTGCATTTGCGCAGCATGGCGGCTACGTCTTCGTCCATTGGGGTGAGCCCTTCTCTCGCGTCTACAAGGAAGAGTATCACATCGGCCTCTTCTACTGCCAACTGCACCTGTTTGCGTATTTCTTCTTCAAATTCGTCTTCTCCCCCCATCACATATCCACCGGTGTCGATTATGGAGAATCGCTTTCCGTTCCAGTCCGATTTACCGTATTGGCGGTCGCGGGTCACGCCCGACGTTTGGTCTACAATGGCGGTGCGCGAGGCTGTCAAACGGTTAAAAAGAGTGGATTTGCCCACATTAGGGCGTCCCACTATTGCTACTATATTGCTCATGCGTGTGTGTTGTTGTCATGTATCTGGGTTGCAGCAACTGTTTCCCTCCACTGTTCCCGTTTTGCTGTTCCGCAGGTTGCCTGGTTCAGATACATTGCTGATATTTAGTCGTTAAAGTGAAGTATGTTCATACCGAGGTATACGTGCGCCGACCGCATGTCGACAGCATAGATGCTCGACACATAGTCAACCGCCACATACAGTTGTACGCTCTTCCCTGGGTTGAAACTCAGCAGGATGCCGGGGTTTAGGAAGTTGGCCTTTTCTCCATCGTATGAAATCGAGTTGGCCACTCCGGCTTCAAACCACCCAAACAGGTTGGCATGCAGTGAGATGGTGTTGTTGCATCTGAAAATCCCTTCAGCACCGCTTGGCCGGAACCATCCATTGCTCCATTCGCCATGGAAGAGGTACCCAAAGCGTAACATGTTGAATGCCGTGAACGATGCTCCCACGTATGCTTTTGTGGGCGGGGCGTACCAGAACTCCTCTTCGTCTATCCTGTAGTTGATTTTGTCCAACAGGCTGTCAACCTTGTTCCTGATGTAGGCGGTGTCGCGTATCCGCTCAATGTCAAAGCCATCGTAGGGAATCACTACTTTCCCCTCTTTGGGAACCAGCACCTGTATATTCTGGCTCCAACGCATACCCGGGCCGACATCCAAAATGCTCGCACTCACATCCAACATATCGAACAGCGAAAAACTGGCACCAAGGTCGAACGTGAAACCAAAGTTGCGGGGAAATGAAAATTTCAATTCTGTTTTGTTTAAATCGTCAAGCTGCACATTCATTATGCCGCCCAATCTTGCCATATAGTCCATCTCTATCATCATCGACGAGGTGTCAGCCGACGTTAGCACATCAAGGGCTATTTTATCTATTGAGGCAATCTGTATACCGTCAAGCAGATTGAATCTTGCGCCCAACGACAGGGGAATGTCGGGATGCACATAGGTCAGTCCCACCGACGCGTAGGCATACGCCATCGTGTGCGACAGCATCGTGGTACCCAGTTCCAAGCGTCGGTTTGCGTTCAGGTTGCCTTCGGTCAGCAGGCGGGTCACCTCTATCGGCAGCGTTGTGATGCTCGAAGTGCGGATTCCTGCATCCACGCCCAGCTTAAGCCGCTCCCCGAGCG
Source organism: uncultured Bacteroidales bacterium (assembly GCA_900317955.1). GTDB lineage: Bacteria > Bacteroidota > Bacteroidia > Bacteroidales > P3 > Colimorpha. Next base: position 23,078 of record ONIP01000038.1, on the reverse strand, counting down.
AGTAGCCCACACCCAGCACATTCATGTCCACATTGGCACTGGTGCGGAACTTGCGCTCGTACATCTTGTTCAAAAAGTCGGTGAGATTCATCACCGCCACCTGTCGTTCATTGTCGTACTGTATGCCCAAGTCGCTATATGAAAACGGCAGCGACACGTTGATGTTTGTGCGTGGCAGCGTTGTGTAGCTTGACACACCTTTCGGGAACAAGGCCGGGTTCAGGCTGTATGCCCACGGTGAGGAGAAAGAATGATAAAAAATACCGTTGTCGCTCAACGACTGTGCATCGGCCTTACCTGCTTGCAGGATCCACAGCATCAACGCGGCTGTATAAATGATTATTCTGGATTTCATAACAGAAGTATCGGATAAATATGTTGTTTCTTAAAATGATATTGGGTCGGTGGCAAGATGTACATGCGGTGCTACTACTACGTAGGCTTTCAACTCCAGTTTGTCGTTTCCCTGCACCGACACTTTGGGATGTGGCACATTGGCTCCATTGGTCGACGTACTCGCTCCTATTGAATAGCGTAATGCACGAGTCTTCCGCAAATCATGAAGTAACTCCCAGCTGATAGGCGATACAATCCTCGACTTGGTGTAGCCCGACGATACATACGACGACGAAAATGGATGCATCTTCAACGGCGCACCGGCTATCATGCTGTCCGAAGCAAAAAGTTCTGCCCTCAGGTTGTTCATATTCGAATCGAGAAGCGAGATATTAAGGTGCATTGATATAGGCAGCCAGTTCTTGGCTTCTACCACGATGCAACTTGTCGAATCCAATTTCATCATCCGCTCTATCCTGTCTAATACCGAGTCGGCATTAGCCCCCCAGTTCATGTTTACATATGCTGTGTCAACATATTCTATATCTTTGCAATAAACCTGGAGCGGGAAATCGGCGTATGCCCTGATGTCGGCCACAATGCTGTCCACACCTATCTCATTGATATAGGTTATCGAATCGTGTGTAATCCATTGGTCGACAGGTATCTTCACATTCAGTCGCACGGTGTACGTAACCTCTATGGGTTTATGGTTTACCAAGTCGCTGATGTCGTAGTTCTTCACCACGTCAAGGTGATGCCCGTCTATCAAATTGGCTGCTTCCACGCCGTTGCTGTACTGCATCAAATCTATTTCCGGGCTGTATCCGTCCTGGCAACGAACTTGCAACCTCACCGAGTCAAAGTACAACCGAACCCCGTGTCTGAAAATCTCCTGCAACGAGTCTGTCACAAAGCCTTTTACAAACGCGTCCACCGAAAAGAACATGTCGGAGAACAACAGGTCGTCGTTGTGCAAGGCGCGGATTTTGTCAAACAACGGTATGTCGAGTGTACCAACTATCACATCCTGAACCAAAAACGAGTCCACTCCGCTTTTCGCTCCTGCATAGTTTCCGCCTTTTTGCACAGTGTAGTTAAACACCGAGTGCATTGAATCAAAATACCGGAACGAAACCAAATCGTTCGAATCAATGTACACGTCCACATCGCCCACAGAGTCCACAAGTCCTACAATTCTCGACATATTGGCAGTCATTTTGGCAATTGGCACCCCTAATACAGGGTCGAAATCACCTTCAACCACCAGTGGATCCTTCCAGTTATATATGTATCCGTCCTTTCGGCAACCTGTAGCCAACAGCAGGATAACTATTGCAAAAGAGATAGTTTTGAGTTTCATATATGTTATTTATTTATATATTTGAAAATGCAAATTTACGAAAATTCTCTGACATAATCACCTACATTCAAAAAAATATTTAAAAATGCCTGTTATCACGACTTTACCATCAGTCCATCTTCGGCCTCCCTATCCCAATTTGCCCATCCTTCAAGACTCAATGGCAGGAACAAGACTCCCTCCAATCTCATCGAATTTCGGCTCCCGTCGCTGAACAACGCAGCAACCAAAACAATTTTCTGCCTTCTTTGGGACTGATTGCATTATTTTTATCAAAGGGATGCAAAAAAAAATGTAATTTTGCATTTTATAACATCAATCCCTTTTACAATGAAAAAACTTCTATTATTGATATTTACGCTCTCGGCGTTCCTTACTGCCGGAGCCCAGCAGACTTTCGTTTTCGGCCAGCGCGACACCATGCAGCTCAAACTCGATGTCTATCAGCCTGCGTCTCCCCGTCCCGACCACGCTTGCGTGGTGTACATTTTCGGTGGTGGTTTCGCCATGGGCGAGCGCAACAACGAGCATTCTCAAAAATGCTGCCGAGCTCTTACCGACCGGGGGTTCGTAGCCGTCGCCATCGACTACCGTCTCTATTTGAAACATGCCCAAAGGGTACCGTTGCTTAAAATGCACACCCTTTTCGACACTGCCATCCGTTATGCCGTCGAGGACTGCTCCGAGGCCATCGCATGGCTATGCGCCCACTCCACCCAACTGGGCATCGACACCTCGCGCATCATCCTCACAGGTAGCAGTGCCGGTGCCATAACTGTATTGCAGACCGACTATTGCCGCTGCAACAGTCTGGCTCCCGCCGCTGCTCTCCCCGCCACCTTCAAGCCTGCTGCCGTCATCCCTTACGCCGGCGGAATCTACTGCCCCAGACGACAACTCAAATACGCCGTTCCTCCTGCGCCAACTTGCTTCTTCCATGGCACTTCCGACCGTATTGTCAACTACAACTCCTTCCGAGGCTCCCTCGACAAGGCCCTCTTCGGTGCCAACAAACTGGAGCGAGTTTTCAAAAAGAACGATTATAGTCATTGGATTCTCCGTTTCGAGGACCGTGGACACGAAATAGCCGCAGCCTTGCCCCAGACTATTGATGAATTCTGCGCATTTGTCGACGCCACCCTTGCTGGCCGGGTCATGTTCTACGATGCCACCTGCACCTCGTCCAACATACCCAATACCGAGTGGTCCAATCTCCATCTCTTTGACCTTTACCTGAAACATTAATTCATTTAATATCAATTATCCATGAAACGTAATTATTTAACTCTCGCTGCATCGCTCGTCCTTGCACTGGCCTTCGCCGCCTGCAACAACAACGCCGAGCCTGCTCAGCCCGCCGAACCCGAACAAACCCAACCCGCCGCCCTCCAGCTGCAGGACCTTGCCAACCGTACCCAGATGGGTGCCAAACTCTTCATCACCCCGCAACCCGCTCTCATGATCGGCACGTATGATGAAAACGGCAACCCCGATGTCATGATGGCCGCTTGGGGCGGTCAATGCGACGGCAACCAGGTCTGCTTCCGCCTTTCTCCCCATCGCACCACTACCAACCTCCGTGCTACCAAAGAGTTCACCCTCAGTTTTGCCACCCAGCGCGACGTAGCCCAGAGTGACTATTTCGGCATGGTCTCTGCCAACGATGTGCCCGACAAAGTGGCTCGCGCAGGCTTCACCGTCACCAAGAGCACCAACATCAACGCCCCCATCATCAATGAGTATCCCCTCACCCTCGAATGCCGTGTTCTTGAGATTATGGAACGCGACAATGGCGGCTGTTTCGTGATTGGCGAGATTGTCAACACCATTGCCGACCCCTCCATCCTTACCGATGGCAACATCGACCTCGACAAACTGCAACCCGTTGTCTTCGACGCAGCCTCGCTCAGCTATCGCTCCGTAGGCGCAAAAGTAGGACAGGCCTGGGGCAGTGGCAAAGCCTATGTGAAGGAATAACAACCTGCTACAAACCAATAACGGTTTCCCGAGTCAGCAAACAACTGCGGGAAACCGTTCTTTTTTTCTCTATGTACTTCCGCTCCACCTTCGCTCCATAAAGCGATTAATCTCGCTTGTCGATGGTGACGTAACGCAGGTCGAGGGCGTTCATGGCGTTGCTGCGCAGGCCGTGAACGTTCTTATGGGTGAAATGAAGTATTTGGTCATAATAAAGAATCACAATAGGAGCCTCGACCATGAGCAGGCTATCCATCTGGCGGTAAAGCACCGCGCGGGCGGCAGGGTCGTTGGTGGCTTTGGCTTTGGTGTACAGACGGTCGTAGGTGCGGCTGCTGTAGCGGGTGTAATTTGAGCCTTCAGGACACCGGTTGGGACTATAAAAAAGCATCAAATAATTTTCAGGGTCGGGATAGTCGGCTATCCAACTGCGCCGGAACCAGCCACTTTTTCCCTGCGCCACCTGTTCTCTCAACGCAACAGGAGGGGCAACGTCTATTTTAACATTGATTCCAAGCAGTCCCAGTTGCTGCTGAATGTATTTGCAAAGGTCTAAATAGTTCGAGGTGGTGGAAAGCGTGATGGGGGGAAGTCCTTTCCCATGAGGGTGTCCGGCCTCGGCCAAAAGTCTTGCTGCCCGGGCGGGGTCGTACCTGTATCCGTACTCGGCGGGCTGCTCAAATCCCGGCAGTCCTTGCGGCACGATACCTCCATTGCCTGGAGTGCCAATGCCGTTGCGCAGATATTTCATCATCTTTTCGCGATCGAAGCCACAGTTGATAGCCTGACGTATGCGTCGGTCGTTCAATGGTGCGACGGGCGATTCCATCCGGAACCCCAGGTATTCGGTGTTGAGGAATGGGGCGCGCTCCATATTGATGCGGTCGGCATAGCGTTCCCGCAATTGTCCAGTGCGGGTGAGTAGTTCGTCTTTGTACGAAGCATCGAGGGAGTTGAGAAAATCAAGGTTCCCTTTTATGAATTCGAGGAAATTTGTCTGTTTGTCTACAACAAATGTCACTGCCACGGCATCAAGGTAGGGCAGTGGGTGTCCAAGGCTGTCTCGCTCAAAGTAGTGTTCGTTGCGGCGCATGACCAGTTTGACGTTTTCTTTCCACATCTGCATGAAAAACGGACCCGTTCCGCAAGGGTGCTGACGGAAATCGGGACCGTAATGGTCGGCAACCTCGTGAGGCACCACGCTGCAATAAGCCATGCCCAACAGGCTGAGAAAAGGACTGAAGGGTTGCTTTAGCCGGATGGCAAGGGTGGTGTCGTCGATGGCCTCAAACCCTTCAACATCTGCAAATATCCATCTACCCGGAGAAGCAATGGCGGGGTCGAGGATACGGTTGAAGCTGTAAACAAAGTCGGCTGCAACAACGTTGCGGGTGGAATCGGAGGTGCCAAACAAAGGGCTTTTGTGAAAGAACACGTCGCGCCGCAGATGGAACGTGTACAACTTTCCGTCGGGGCTGACTATCCAGTCGCAGGCAATGCAGGGCTGGGGCTGCAACTGTTCGTCGAGGCGTACCAGCCCATTGTACAACTGGGTGCATCCCCAAATGAGTGACTGGTCTTTGGCATAGGCAGGGTCGAGCGAGGTAATGCCTGCCGATTCGTTGTAGCGGAATATCTGTTTGTCGCAGTTGTCGGGTAGCCGACATCCCGCCAAGGCCACCACAGCAAGGGCTATAATTATGATTCTCCGAGTCATGTTGTTGTCAAATGTGAGTCTCTGTCAGTCGTTTGGGTGAAGTCCAGCTTTTCGTAGTTGTAATAGTCTTCTTAGTCTTTCTCAATCTTATTTGAAATCAGGTCATCTACCAGTTTCTGCAACCAACGGCCGATGGCAACGTAGTCTCCGATGGTCGTTTGCAACTTCTCCGGCATGGAACTATCTATGGCGTTTTAGAAAGTGAGCATTAAGTGTTTTATTTCCTGTGTAACGAAGAAAATATATTTATATTGTGCCAGTTGTCGGAATGTAATTCTTCCAGTCGAGGATTTCATTGTATCGATAGACCTTAATGCAACACTTCTTCCTCACCTTTCATTCACTACAAAAGAGTGAAACAAGTGTGGATGAAGTGTTGTGTAACTATTGTTCGTTTGGCAAGAAAGGGGAGCCTGCGGGGAAGGCGGGCTTTTACTTCGTCAATTTCAGGCCGTCTTTGAAGGCTTCGCCTACGCGTTGGGATACTTTGTAGTAGCCGTGTGTATAGGGGTCGAAAGCGATGGCGTTGAGTGCTTCTATGTCCACTTTGCCGTCTTTCATTTTGCCGGTCTCGACGGAGGTCTGCAATACGCGTCCAATTACTCCCAATCCTGTATTATCGCTTTGGTATTCAATAAACTCGCACTCAAGAGCGATGGGCAATTCGTTGATGATGGGGGCGTCTACCAATTGAGATTTGACTGCGGTGAGGCCGCTCTTGGCGAATTTGGCCTTTTCCTTGTGGCCAGACACTACGCCGAAGTAGTCTGCTTCCACCACATGGGCGGCATCAGCGATATGCACCACAAAGCCTTTGCGGCGTTTGATGTTCTCCACGGTCTTGTGGGTCTCGGTAAGGTTGAGGGCTACGCGCTCACGGTCGAGCATGGTGCCCCAGGCGGCGTTCATGACATCCACGCTGCCGTCCTCGTTGTAGGTGGCAACGAGCAGCACGGGCATCGGGAAAATGGCTTCAGTTACTTTGATAGGTTGTTTCATAGCAGTATAGTTTTAGATAGTTTCTGTTAAGGAACGGCAAATTACCTGAAATATTGCATGCACTCCGTTATTATTGTCAAAAAGTGGAATTTGTTTTACCCTTGCGGTAGTCGGTGGGAGATATTCCCGTATGGGACTTGAAGTATTTGCGGAAGGTGAACTGTTCGGTGAATCCGAGGCGGTCGGCCACTTTCTTGACGGGCATGCCGGGTTGTATGAGGAGGTGCTTGGCTTGGTTGATGGTGAAGAGTTGAGCCGTCACCGCCGAGGGGTCGAAGAAGGGTCGAAGAGGGAGACTGCTACTGCACATTCTTCAATATCCATCGGCGGAAGAAGGGGTCTTCTATCTCGTATTGCGGTGCACGAACCACATAGCCCGCCTTCACTGCGGTTCTGCATGGGCATCTGCGAGAGTGCCAGCAGCTTCAAGGTGTAACGGTCGGTGCGGTTCATGTTTTGCCACAGCCGTTCATAGTCCAGGTCGTGCATCTCCACCAATGCCACTACGGCCTTCTCCACAATATCGTCGCGAGTGTCTTTCCAGCGCGTCATCTCCCACACCTGCGATGCCAGCTGCTGCGTGTAGTAGGGATGGCAGGCCGTGAACTGCAGAATCTCGTCTGCCACACCTTCGGCATCAATCCTGTCGGTGATATATTTGTGGAAATCGTCGTAGGGTATCTTGCCCATGCGAATCATCTGTCCGAAATGGTAGAACGGCGAGGTCTTTTTCTCAAAGATGGCCTCCATCATCGACTCCTGGCTGCCTAGCAGGATGTAGTTCAGATTATGCTGACGCTGCATCAAGGAGCGGAGCTGTCGGTCCAACCCTTTTTGTATCTTCACCACCTCTTGGAATTCGTCAAGCACCACGATGAAACGGTTCTCCGCCGTGGTCACCTTCTCCAGCACAGCCATAGCATCCTCCAACAGCACACTTGCGTTGGCCGTAGGCTGGAAGCTCACCTCCATAGCCCCTGTCACGGCATTCATCGAGAGGGTCGGAGCTATGCGGAAATGCGTCATCGCATGACGCACCTTCTCCATAGGGAATATCCTGAAGATAGCTTTCAGCAATTGCGCTGCAAAATCATCCACACTCATCACATATTGCAGGTCAATCCTTATCTGTGGCCTGTCCACTTGCGAGAGCACTTTCTGCACCAGACTACTCTTGCCAAAACGGCGCGGACTGATGAGCACAATATGGTTCTCGCTGTCCAACTTTTGAAGCAGCACTGCTGTTTCCTCCACCCTGTCGGTGAAGAAATCTCCTTCTACAATCGTTCCAAACTTAAAAGGATTCATATAATTAGTCTTTTATGATTGCGAAAATCTTCGCAACGAAATTATTCGCAAAGATACGACAATTATTTCACATGGCAAAATAATCATCCATTATCGGCTGAAGATATCGCTCTGTTTCAGCAGGCGGAGGGTGTGGGTCTTGCCGGTGGCGGTGGTGAGGGTGAGGAGGTATGTGGCTTGTGGGCGGGAGGTGAGGTCTAAAGTGTATTTGCCGTTGCCTGCGGGGGTGAGGCGAACTTCCTCGCGTCGGCCTTGCATGTCGGTGAGGTAGGCGGTGACGACTCCACTTTCAACTTTCAACTCTCCACTTTCAACTTTTACGTTGACTCTTTGGCGGAAGGGATTGCCGTATTTCACGAAGGCTCCTGCCTCGTCGGAGAGGGTGACCTGTATGTCGCTGCTGTCGCGCACCACGGGCTGTATCGGCGGCAGGTTAGCAAGGTCGATGGTCACCTGACCGCTTGTGGGGTTGGGGTAGGTTTTTATCTGTGCCTTCTCAACAGCGGGGATGCCGACGTTGGCAACGGTCAGTGTCTTGGTCACGGGTGTAGCGGGGTAATATCCATATTCGTTGCCGTTTTGGTAGGCGGTGACGGTGGAGGTGCCGTTGGACAGAAGATGCAATGTATTACCGTTGATTCTTGCCACAGAGGTGTCGGCACAATGATAGGTGACAGGCAGTCCGCTTGTTGCCGTAGCGGTAAGGGTGACGGGAGAGTCGGTAAGAGAGAATGAAAGGCCTTGGCTCCATTCGATAGCCTGTTCGACACGCGGGTCGTTGTAGACATACGGTGTCATAAAAGATGGGTCGACATACTTGGCCAGATAGGCTTGGTCGTGATTTACAGAATTGATGTGATGCTGTCCAAAATCAGCACTACTATTTACTATGCCATTCATATATAGAATGCTGTCGACTATATGCGCACGTCCTGTTTTGTTCCTACTGCCTATAGCGTTAAAGTCAATGTATTCTATCTCGTGTCCATCCGCATCCCAACACATAAGACCTATCCCATGCTGTGCAGCACCTCCTAAGTCTATAGTGGAATCCTTAAAACAAATATCTCCTTGATAGCCAACTTGTGAAAACACGCGGTCTCCTTTTACTGCGAGACTGGCCTGCTGGAGTCCCCCATCGGTTAGTTTTATTCTAGTTGCAGCTGATGACCTTGCCTTTCCATACGACACAAGGCTGTTGACGGATGGGTCAAGACGAAGCCAAAAGAGGTTCCTGTTCAAATCAAGTGTGTCGTCATGATAGGTAATCCAACAATCAGGGTTAGTTATTGTCAGAGGGTCTTTCTGCACAGAACCAAGAATGTAGAGTGTATTGGTTTCGTTGTCATACGTTGTGCCATGGAAATAGTATGATTTCTGTATGTTCATAGGGTCGGGTGTACAGGAGAGCTGCACCACCCGCGTTGCGACTAAATCGGAAGTATACCCTATCATGCAAGCGTCAAATGCAACCATATTGCTGGAAAGGCACAACAAGGAATCAGAATTTGAGATGAGCATTGTATCAGGATAGTTGTTTCCACCAAGGGATAGATACAGGTTGTCTTCATCGTCTTTCTCAAAGGCGGTGACTCCTATATCTGTATATAGTCCATCGGGGATATTCAAAGAGTCGAAAACATATATTGCATCAATGAGCTGTTCAAAGTGAGGCGAAAACTTGAGAATCTGCTGGTTCCTATGGTCAGACCTGTAAGATGGGGTGCAGTACAGAGAATACTGTCCGTCCACTAGAATACGCTGTTGTCCGATTCTACCGTTCTCGATAGATAGTTCCTCTATTCCATGGGGAGTGTAACAGTTATGATAATCAATTGCCTTTCGACACACATAGATATTACCTTCTTTATCAATATTGAACATTTCACTTGAAAGACCTCCAGTGACAATTCTGTTATCGCCAGAGGTACCCATAATATTGTCCATTCGTATAGTCGCCCCCGTAGTATCTACATGTGCCAGCTGAACAAAATGCTGCTCCATTACATTCCCGTCATAGTCAAACGTAATAAAAGCGGTGGTCATCATATTTGCTAAGCTATCCGTCACCATTAAGCCACCACCAACAGTTGTCAGTAAGGTGTCCAAATAATATACGGGATTATAATCGTAATGACTTCCACTATATGGAAGTTCAAAAGTCACCATTACGGTAATGGAATTATCTCCAGAATACCTGATATCATTAGCCAAACTACTGCTATTAAATGAATATATAGCTTTGTGCCATGCTAGGTCTCCCGATGGAGTGAACTTTGCGACTAACACACCTATTTGTACATCGTTTTCATCTGTCACAACAAAAGGCAGTAAATTGGTACTATTAATTCTTGCATTAGGGGTAAAATATCCAAGAACATAAATATTCCCATTTTGGTCTGTAACAGAACTGATAATTCTGTTATACTCATCATCATGGAATGATTGACCCGTATAGGTCTTCACCCACTCGAAGCCTTGGGCATGGGAGGCGAGGGAGGCCACGAGGAGGATTGAGAGGAGGATGTATTTTTTCATAGGGAAATTGGAAATTGAAAGGTGAAAAGTGAAAATTGAAACAGCTTAGAATAATACTTTTTTCATGGTGATATGGGGTTTTGTTTATCGGTATGTTTCTATTTTGTATTTCTCATTATTTGGAGCCATCACCGCCGAGGGGTCGAAGAAGGGTCGAGGGGGGGGAGGAACTAATACAGCAGTCCGAACATCCATAGCGGGATGCGGTTTAGGTGTCCTATCTCTATATCATCCACCGCCAGATAGCTATTGGGAATGTCTTTGATTTGCTCGAAGGTCTTGCTTTTGCCTCCCACTTCGAACAGGTACTGGTGGTCGACAAGGAAGTCGCCATGCGCGGGATAATTGACTTCGGCAGTGTTTGCCAGCTGGTTCAGGAAGAAGGTCTCCCGCAGGGTGCCGGTGTCGGCTCTGGGCGTGAGGGCATACATTAGGTTGGGGTTGTTGAGGTATATCTTGTCGGGCTTCGTCAGGTTGTGCAGCCTTTTGTTCTCCGACGTAAGCAGTTGCACCAAGGCAGCCCTCTGCAGCATCGTCAGCATCTTCATCCCTTGCTCCCGGTTGGTTTCGAGCGTGGCATACAGCTCGCTCATCTTGGGTGTTTGCGGTACACATTCTGCCAATATCATCAGCATCCGCATCACTTTCTGCTGCGTGGCGTAGGTGATTTCGTCCACGGCGGGGAGGTCGTCGGTCAGCACGGCTCGGATGACCGATTGCAGCCGTGCGCCGAACCCGTCGCTGTCGCGCAGGTAGAAGGGGTAACATCCATATTTCAGGTATCTGTCGAAACAGGGCAGTATCTTCAACCCCTCGGTGACACGCATGGCTATCTTGACATGGTCGGCCAAGAGGTCACTGAGTCCGACGGCGGGCAAGTCCACCCCCTTCTCAAACAGGAGGAACTCGCGGAACGACATGTTGTGCAGCGTATAGACAATCTGCCGACGCGAGAGGTCCCCCTCGCGGCTGTCCATGCGCAGCATCGAGGAGCCTGTGTAGGCGATGTGCATGTCGGGGTATTCGTCTGCCATGTTCTTGATGACCGTCTGCCAGTGGGGGTAGCGGTGGATTTCGTCGATGAAGAGGTGCGTCCCGCCGTGGTTGTAATGGTATTCCACCACCTCCGACAGGGTGTGGTTGGCAAACCACATATTGTCGAGCGAGACATACAATGCCTGTTCGGGGCTGTCCCCGAAGGTTTCTTTGATGTGTTGCAGCATGAGCGTGGTTTTGCCAACGCCTCTGGCACCCTTGATGGCTATCAGCCAGTTGTCCCAGTTGATTTGGTGGTACAAGTAGCGGTGGATGTCGGTTTTCACCCTCCGTACAGCTGCCAATGATGTCGCATACAGACCCTCAATAGATGTGTTTTCCATGGTGCTAACTTGTTAGATGTTGATAAGTTTTCGAATGTGTTAACGTGTGAATGTGTGAATGTGTTAGTCCTTGGCGCATCAAAGATTAACGAATTAACACATTAACGAATTAACGTATAAACATATCAACGATTTTTGTGCTGCAAAGATACAAAATAAATCTTACATAATTGTTTTTTTGCTAAAAATAAATCTTCCATAGTCTATAAGTGCGGCGGAACAGCTAATGCCTATCGGCTGAAAATGTCTTTTTATGTAGAGTCAAAAGTTGCGTTTTGGATACCCCCTCTGTCTTTATATTTAACTTTATTTAATACTTCTCCTTGAAAAGGAGGAGTTAGAAACAAGATTTGGGGCAAAAATGAAAGATGGATTCTCAAGGGCGTAGTTTCCGTGCATGTCGGAAGGCTTGGGTGCGTATTTCCTCTTCGCCATCCACATGGCGGTTGTGCATCACGATGCGGCCATTGCAGATGACGGTGTCCACGGCATCGCCGTGTGCGGCGTAGAACAGGCCTGAGAGAGTGTCGTGCATAGGGACGAAGGCCAGGTTCTCCAAGTCGACAAGTATGAGGTCGGCCACTTTCCCTGTCTCAATTCTCCCGGCATTGATTCCGGCAGCCTTGAAGCCGTTCTCCGAGACCACCTGCATCAGCTCGGTGGTGGGCAGCACGGTGGGGTCCTGTCGCACCCCTTTCTGAAGGTACGACATGAGGCGTGCGGCCTCAATCATGTCCAGATTATTGCTGCTGGCACTGCCATCTGTGCCGAGGGTAATGTTCACTCCTGCCTCGCGCAGTTCGTTGTACAGGAAACGGTAGCCCGAACCCAGTTTCAGGTTGGACGCAGGATTGTGTGTCGCCGTCACGTGGTGGCGAGCCATGAGCTCGATTTCCTCTGCGTCCAAATAGAGGCTGTGTGCTCCAGTAAAACGGTCTTCGGTTAAGGACAATACCCCAAGGCTGTCCAAAAGGGCGTAGGGACGGCAATTATGGGTGGCGAGGCAGTCTTGCACCTCTTTCTCAGTTTCCGACATGTGGATTTGAAAGAGTGTGCCGTATCGGTGACTCATTTCGGCGCAGTGCACCAGCCCTTTCTCGCTGACGGTGTAGACCGAGTGGGGCGCGATGCTGAGTTTGAGCAGTTCGCTTGCACCTTCCACTTCGTCGCGCAGTTGACAGAAATAGTCGTCGGTAAGTTCGTCGCCGTCGCCGAACACATTGATTCCAAGTATAGCGCGTATGCCCATCTCCGCCACGGCCTTCGCGGCATAGTGGAGGAGGAAATACATGTCGTTGAAGAGGGTGGTGCCGCTCTTTATCATTTCGAGGCAGGCCAGTTTCGCGCCCCAGTACACAGCCTCGCCGTCGAGGTTCTTTTCGGCGGGCCAGATACTATCGTTCAGCCATTGCTGCAGGGGCAGGTCGCTGCCCAGTCCTTTCAGCAGGGTCATGGCGGCGTGGGTGTGCATATTGGCAAAGGAGGGAAAAGCTGCTTTGCCCCTGCCGTCTATTCTGACAGCATTAACCGGCATCGGAATCTGTGTTCCAATGCCGGTTATCATACTGTTCTCTATCAGAATATTGGTACTCTTCTCGTTCAGCAGCACATTTTCGATAAGGATGGGTTCCATTGTCGGTTGTTGTGCTATTGTACCAAAATCAGGATGTCGTTTTGCTGTCCTTTCACCACACCGCCGCGAATGTCGAACGTCTTGGTCTCGTCATCGTTGGTGACAAGCCGGATGGTTCCTTTCCCCAGCGAGGAGATGATGGGGGCGTGGTTTTGCAATATCTCGAACAGGCCGCCGGAGCCAGGCAGTTGCAGCAACTTGGCTTCTCCTTCGTAGACTGTCGAGTCGGGTTTGGTGATTTTCACTTTCATGGCGTGGGTGCATTATTTTGTTTCAGCCAGAATCTTCTCGCCTTTCTCGATGGCCTCTTCGATGGTACCAACAAGCAGGAAGGCCTGTTCGGGCAGATAGTCGACATCGCCGTTGAGAATCATGTTGAAGCCCTTGATGGTGTCTTCGATGTTCACAAACTTGCCGGGCAGTCCGGTGAAGGCCTCTGCCACGTGGAAAGGCTGCGAGAGGAAACGCTGCACACGGCGGGCACGGGAAACGACCAGCTTGTCCTGTTCGCCCAACTCTTCCATACCGAGGATGGCGATAATGTCCTGCAGCTCGTTGTAGCGTTGCAGAATCTGCTTCACCTTCTGGGCTGTGTTGTAGTGCTCTTCGCCTACCACATCGGGGCTGAGGATTCGTGAGGTGGAATCCAGCGGGTCGACAGCGGGATAAATACCAAGCTCCGAAATCTTACGGCTCAACACTGTCTGTGCATCCAAGTGGGCGAAAGTGGTGGCGGGAGCGGGGTCGGTCAAGTCGTCGGCAGGCACATACACAGCCTGTACCGATGTGATGGAACCACGCTTGGTGGAGGTGATGCGCTCCTGCATCATACCCATCTCGGTGGCCAGGGTGGGCTGGTAACCCACAGCTGAAGGCATACGGCCAAGCAGTGCGGACACCTCTGAACCGGCCTGGGTGAAACGGAAGATATTGTCGATGAAGAGGAGGATGTCGCGTCCGCCGGTCTTCTCGTCGCCATCGCGGAAGTATTCTGCCAGCGTCAAGCCGGACAGGGCCACACGGGCACGGGCACCGGGGGTCTCGTTCATCTGTCCGAACACCATGGTGCATTTGGAGTCCTTGACGGCCTGCATGTCCACTTTGGACAAGTCCCAGCTGCCTTCTTCCATGCTCTTGGCAAACTCGGGGCCGTAGTTGATAACGCCGGCTTCAATCATTTCGCGCAGCAGGTCGTTGCCTTCACGGGTACGCTCTCCCACGCCGGTGAATACCGACATGCCGGAGTATTTCTTTGCAATATTGTTGATAAGTTCCTGGATAAGCACGGTCTTGCCCACACCGGCACCGCCGAAGAGACCGATTTTACCACCCTTGAGGAAGGGCTGGATAAGGTCGATAACCTTGATACCGGTGAAAAGAACCTCCTGGCTGGTGGCGAGGTTTTCGAAACGTGGGGGTTCGCGGTGGATGCCATAGCGTTTCTCGTGTTCGGGATCGGGCATACCGTCGATGGCATTACCGATAACGTTGAAAAGACGACCGTTGATATTTTCGCTTACGGGCATTGAAATGGGGCCGTTGAGTGAAATGACCTCGGTGCCGCGTTGCAGACCATCGGTGCTGTCCATGGCAATGGTACGCATGGTGTTTTCTCCAATGTCCTGCTGGCATTCAAGAATCACTTCTGTGCCATCGGGGCGAACCACTTTAAGTGCATCATAAATGTCGGGCAGTGTTACTCCGTCTTCAAATGTGACATCGACGACGGCACCGATGATTTGGGAGATTTTCCCTTTAATAGTTTGTTCCATGTATTGCGTATATATTTATTTCAGAACGTTTTTTCTGCGGGCATTTGAAAGTGCGAAATTACAATAATATTCCCGATTGACAAAATTTTTAACATAATTTTTTTTTCAACAGGGGTTAATTATTTGTTTTATTTGAGTTTGTATAATCTGCCCGGAAGGCACAGAAGTAGGTTTTTGAGTTCTAATTCCATCGTTATGGATGCGATTTTGGGAAGAGGGAGGCCACTTTTTTCTACAATTTCGTCGAGTGTCATCTCTCGGTGTTCGCCGAGCAGATTGACCACTTTTTGTTCATTCTCGTTGAGTGTTGCGAAGATGGCCAACTGTTCTTCCTTTTGATGTTGCGGGTTGAAGGTGTTTTTCCACCCCATTTGGTAGAAGAGGTCGCCCGCATTGCGTATCATGATGGCTTTGTTGTTGACGATAAGGTTGTTGCATCCTTCTGAGAGCGGGTCGTCCAGTCGCCCGGGAACAGCAAATATCTCGCGGTGGTAGCTGTTGGCAATGTTGGCGGTGATGAGTGCCCCGCCCCGTTCGGCGGCTTCTATTACGATGGTGGCATCGGAGAGTGCCGCGACAATACGGTTGCGGGCAGGGAAGTGTGCCGCATTGATTCCGGTGTGTATGGGGTATTCGCTGAGCAGGGCTCCGCCTTGTTCAACAATCTGCCTGGCAAGGAGCCTGTTCTGGCTTGGGTAAACGATGTCAAGGCCATGGCCGAGAACGGCCACCGTGGGCAAGGCGTTGGCGAGGGCTGCATTGTGCGCCTCGGTATCTATGCCGTAGGCAAGGCCGCTCACTATCGTGGTATTGTCGGCTTGTAGTTGTTGTACAAGCCGTTGGGTGGTTGTTCGGCCGTAAGGGGTGCATTTGCGCGAACCCACTAAGGCAACTGTGTGGTTGGCGTTGAGATTGCAGTTACCACGGCGGAACAAAAGTACTGGCGTGTCCTCGCAACCGGCCTCGTTGAGCCGTTGGGGATACGCATCCTCGGTGCAGAAAAGCGTGTCCACCCCGTAGCCTTCCATCAACGGGATCGCCTGTTCGGCCTCGGCAAGGGGAGTGCGGCTCTCAATTGAGGAAATAATGCCATCGTGGTTGAGGAAAATCTCTTTCAGTTGCGGGTGCGACATGGCAAAGAGTTCTTCCGGACTGTGGCAGATGGCCAGAAGCTGCCGGATGGTCTTGTTGCCTAAGCCGGGTATGCGTGTAATGGCTATGTGATATGGATTGATTGTCATAGAGATGTTCGTGAGGCGATTATTTGGGCAAGGAGCCGTAGCGAAGCGTAGGAGCCAGCAAGGTGCTTGAGGCATTCCTGCCGAGGAAGCCATAGCGCGCGGGTGATGGCTTCTTCTGTTTGAGGTTGGGGTGTTTTTTCTTGATTGGTCTGCATGGCATACCATGAAGTCTGTTTCAGGTGCCAACCGCCGTATTTGTCATAAATATGATAGGTCTTGGCAATGGGGTAGGGGTGGGGCAGCGGTGCAATGCCTGTTTCCTCCTCCACTTCGCGCAGGGCGGCGGCAACGAGGCTCTCTCCCTGTTCAACCATTCCCTTGGGAAGGTCCCAGTGCCCCTCGCGGTAAATGGCAAGGCAGTTGTCCCCGTGGGTCACCAACCCGCCGGCGGCTTTGACAAAACGGAAACGGTTGTGGAGATAATCCACGATTGAACGCGACGGCATCTTAGTCCAAACCTTCATATTGCCCTGATTGGAGATGAGTCTGTCGAAACAACTGTTCAGTTGGTTCTTGTCCATTACCATAAAACCCTCAGCAGCCTGCGCATCGGTTTCGAACGTCGCAGGGAGTAGTTCCATTAGAGAATCTTGATAAGCAATAATCATAATGTTCCGTAACGCGATATATTCCTTTTTATTGTTCGGGGTCGGTTTTATTCACATTCGAAAGTGGAGCCCCGTTGCCATGCCGTAGCGTCGGAGCCGGTCGGCATCGGCATACGTTTTCATTCTTTACATTTTACATTTTTTACCGCCGGGATTCTCGCTGCCGATGTCGCAGGAAAGGGCTTTCTTGGTTATAAAGTGTAAAAAAAATGTGCAAGTCAAAAAAAAAATGTATCTTTGCGTTATGAAAACAAACAACGACATGGCCCTGCAGATGGCCACTTTCTTACTGCAAGTCAAAGCAATAAAACTCAACAACGAGCACCCCTTCACATGGGCTTCCGGTCGCAAATCGCCTATTTATTGCGACAACCGTATTACACTTTCCTATCCCGAGATACGCACATTCATTCGTCAGCGTTTTGTCGACGTGGTCAACGAATACTGGGGCGATGTGGATGTGGTAGCCGGTGTCGCCACCGGTGGCATAGCACAAGGTGCCTTGGTTGCCCAAGAATTGGGAAAACCCTTTGTTTACGTGCGTTCCGAAGCCAAGTCCCACGGCCTCACCAATCAGATTGAAGGCGAAATCCACGAAGGTCAGTCCGTAGTGGTTATCGAAGACCTTGTCTCCACCGGCAAGAGCAGCCTCATCGCGGTGAAAGCTCTCCGTGAGCGCGGTTGCAACGTAAAGGGCATGGCGGCAATCTTCACCTACGGTCTCGAGGTTGCCGAGCGTAACTTCACCGAAGCCAACGTCGAACTCCACACGCTGACCAACTATGATACGCTCATTGAGGCGGCATGCAAAGAGGAGTACATCCGTGGCACTGAGATGGAGTCGCTCGCCGCTTGGCGCAAAAATCCCGAAGCTTGGAGCGAGGCTCATTCTTAAGCATCCCTTGCGGGTTGTCGGCATACTGTAACTGAACGATCATCCCTCAATGAAAAAGACATTCGCCATAATGCTCTTGCTTTTCGCCTGTTGGGCTGTGCAAGCCCAGCAGGTAACCGATGTCTCGTTCACACTTGTCAACGACAGTCTCGCCATTCATTACAATCTCGACAGCAAGGCGGATATTTGTGTCCGTGTGTCAGTCGATGGCATCCACTACACACCGCCCCTCCGTGGTTTGGAAGGTGCTGTAGGCCAAAACGTAAAACCTGGCATTGGGTTGACCATCACTGCCTACAAACTGCCTGAGATAAGAGGAGTCGACTCGTCAAGTCTTTCTTTTTTGGTCGAAGTTGACGACGGTGCTTTGCTGGTCTATGTGGGCGATTTGTCTTTCCGCATGATGCCTGTTGAAGGTGGCAGTTTCGTCATGGGGTGCACCCACCCTCGTGGCGAAAAGCATACCTATGCCGACGAACTCCCCTTGCACAAAGTCTCCCTCAACAATTATTATATTGGCCAGTTCGAAGTAACGCAGGCTCTTTGGAAAGCCGTGATGGATGAGAACCCCTCCAAATGGACGGGCAACGACAGCCTTCCGGTAGAACAGGTGTCGTGGAACTCCGCCCAGATTTTCATAGCACGTCTGAGCCAGCTGACAGGCTATAAATTCCGTCTTCCCACCGAAGCCGAATGGGAGTACGCCGCCCGTGGTGGTGTCCGTAGCCACAACACCCCTTATCCCGGTGTGCGCTCCCAAATGTGGGAAACTTGTTGGTATGGCGGCAACAGCCATGGCCACAGCCATCCCGTGGGGCAGTTGCTGCCCAACGAGTTGGGTCTCTATGACATGGGTGGCAACGTGATGGAATGGTGTCAGGACTGGATGCAACCCTACACCTCCTCGCCGCAAACCTCTCCCCAAGGTCCCCGCAGTGGCGAAAACCGCATCCTCCGTGGCGGATGCTTCAACAGCCCTACATGGGGTTGCAGCGTCTTTGAGCGCAGTTGGTATCTCCCCGAATACGGCTATAGTTATTTCGGACTTCGCCTCGTTCTTGACAACGCCGAGCGTGACGAAGAGTAATAAATACATTTATAACTCATAACCCTCTTGTAATTATGGAAAAGATTCAAGTCTTAGATAAACGGTTCCGGATGTATATGCCCGAATCCGAAATCCAGTCTATCGTCAGCCGCATGGCTGCCGACATATCGCGCGACTACAAAGGCCGCAATCCCGTCATCTGTCCCATTCTCACGGGCAGTTTCATGTTCGCTGCCGACCTTACCCGTCAACTTGACATCGATGCCCACGTCTCCTTCGTACGCTACTCATCCTATCTTGGTATGGCCACTACCGGCCATGTCAAGGAGATTCTCGGCTTCCCTAAGGATTGCCGCGCCCGCGATGTGATTATTATCGAGGATATTATCGACACAGGTGTCTCGATGGAGTTTATCCTTGAGCAACTCAAACTCCAAAAGCCTTCCAGCATCGCCATCTGTGCTTTCCTCTTCAAGCCCGGCAGTTTCCAGAAGAATTATAAGATAGATTATATCGGCAAGGAAATCCCCGACGATTTCATTGTAGGCTACGGGTTGGACTATGACGGAATGGGACGTACCTATCGTGACATATACGTAATCGACAACTGATGAAAACAAAAAGAATCCTTTTCCTGTTGCTTGCTGCGGGGGCTCTCCTTTTCGCTGCCTGCACGGAAAAAATCAAACCTGTCACCATCGACAGCTCTCTTTTGGTTGGTAAATGGTGTGCTACCGACATCACTACCGAATATTGGCGTTTCGATGCCGACGGCAACGGCGAGACTTGGGACGTTTCCGACGATGTACAAGAAGGCGAAGGAACCCGTTTCAACTGGACCACCGAGATGGACCAACTCCAAATCGACCTTTACGGTGAAATGGGGCAGCATGTCTACTACGACTGGACCGTCACCCAACAATCCCCCGACAGCCTTACCTTCAAAGACATCTATTCCAATTACCGCACCTTTGTCAGACAATAACCCTGCAAAGGTGTTTTTGCATTCCTTAGCCCTCATCTGGTAAACCCTTTAACTGCGGAGACTCATTTATGAAAAAAGGTTGGAAAATAACTCTTATCACCCTCGGTTCCCTGATAGCCTTGATAGGTGTCACCGTGGCGGTGGCCTGTTGGCTCCTCTTCACACCGTCAAAACTTACTTCCATCGTCAACAAACTGGCCTCGGATTATATCCTTTGCGAAAATCATTTCGGCAAAGTAAACCTCACCCTTTTCAAAACTTGGCCCGACGTGGGTCTTGAGGTCGAGGATGTCGTGTTGGTTAACCCTTACCAGATGCCTGCCGACCATCCCTTGGCAGCCAATGCCACCCACGACGACACCCTTGCACGTATCCGTTCGTTGACCGTGGGGTTGGATTTGAAAGCCTTCTTGAAAGAAAGCTCCATTATAGTCCATCAGGTGCGCCTCGACGATGTCAAAGCCAACCTCTATACTGCCCCCGACGGTTGGAGCAACCTTGACATCTTTGCCAAGAGCGACAGCCCTTCCGAAGAAAGCGGTGAACCCTCCTCTCTTCCCGAGGTCGTCCAACTGGAAAAAATCAGTGTCAACAACCTTCAGGCCCAGTACTGCAATCTGCCTCAAAACATGCTCGCCGAAGTCGGAGGTCTTGATATGAGTGTCAAAGGCTCTCTCCTCAGCAGTGTTATTAATGCCAACCTCAAGGCCGAAGCCGACAAACTCCTCGTCGACATGCGCGACAGCGCCGGCAACCCCTCCCTTTGCGCCAATGTCAACGACCTGTCTCTTAAGGTTGAAGGCGAAGGCCGCACCGATTCCCTGCAAGGTCTCTTAAAACTCACCCTCCCCTCGGCGGTGGTCTCGGCAGGCGGTCAGGTCTTCACTACCGATGCGCTCTTGGCTTCCGGTAGCGATTTATTGACGCTCAACGTACCCTTCCATGCCAATGTCGACAAAATGCGCTTCTCGTTGAACGATGCCGCACTCCGCCTCACCGACTACGAAATCGGTGTCAACGGAGAGGTCGCCCTCGCCACCGACAACAACCCCATGCAGATGGATCTCCGTCTTGTCTCCAACCAATGGCAGATTGGCGACCTCTTGGCAGTCCTTCCGCCTTTTGTCACCTCAAGTCTCAAAGGCATGAATGTGGATGGCAAGGCCTCCCTCTCAGCCCACGTCTACGGCATTATGGACCAAGGTCACATGCCCCTTGTCGATGCCGACATCTTACTGGAAAAGGGCTCTTTCTCGGCTCCGGACATGCTGCCTTCCCCCCTGCGCGCCATCACGGCCAGGGTAAGCGCCAACCTCGACCTCTCTTCCGACTCTCTTCATAAAGGGGTCTCCTCAGTCCAAATCCATCAACTCGATGCCCGTATGTGCCAGTCTGACCTTAGTGTCACCGGCTCTGTCAACGACCTCATGGGCGACATGCTTGTCGACGCCCGACTCAAAGGCAACATCAACCTTCCCGACCTCCGCCCCTTCCTCCCCGACACTATGCCTCTCGACCTTGAAGGTTCCTCCCGCTTGGATTTGAAAGCCAAGAGCCGCCTTAGCGACTTGACCCAAGTCAACCTCAACAAAATCCGCCTTGGCGGCAATCTTTTCCTTAAAAACCTCAAAGTGCGTTGGGACAGCATCCATGCCCAGTCTCAGCAACTCAATGTCGCTCTCGCCCTCCCTACCTCCCGCAAGAGCCAGAAAGTCGCCGAACTTATCGGCGCTCACATCATTGGTGGCCAGTTGAATGTCCAGATGGAGAATATGAATCTCGACGCTCAAGTCGACAACCCCGATATCCAAGTCGGCATCCCCAACATTATCGACAAGAAACAACCTCTTGCCGCTTCCTTCCTCATCAAGGCAAGCCATGTCGACGCTCACATGGACTCAATGATTGTCTACTCCGACACACTCAAACTTAACGGCAGCGTCAGGAACGATTCAACCCAGCCCAACGTCCTCAAGCAATGGAATCCCGATGTCGACATCGACATCCACCGTGCCGTCCTCGCCATGCCCGACATGTCAGAGGCCGTCCGTATGCCTGCTTTCCACTTTAATTACAAGCCCGAAGTGTGCGACATCGAGCAAGCCGATATCCTCTGGGGAGTCTCCGATTACCACCTCTCCGGCAAAGTCTTTGGCATAGAGGACTGGTTAAGTCACAAGGCCATGATGCACGGCCAACTCTCTTTCAGCTCTCAGTATGCCGACATCGACCAATTGCTGAGCATCCTTAGCGGTTTGGGAACTGACGAAGACACGTTGCAGAAACAGCGCATCGAAGACAACGTCCCCAAAGAGGCCAACCCCTTCATCGTCCCCAAAGATGTGAATGTAAAACTCAACACCCATATCACCCGTTGCATTGCGCTCGGCAACGACCTCAACGAACTGGGTGGCTCCATCACTGTCAACGACGGAGTGGCAGTCCTCGACCAGATTGGTTTCACCTGCAAGGCGGCTCGCATGCAGCTAACCGGCATTTACAAGTCCCCTCGCGTTAATCACCTTTTCACCGGTCTCGATTTCCATCTGCTCGATATCCAAATCGACGAGTTGCTCGATATGATACCTTCCATCGACACCCTCGTGCCTATGCTCAAGGCTTTCAAGGGCAAAGCTAACTTCCATTTGGCAGCGGAATGCAATCTCGATGCCTTCTACAAGCCTAAGATGAGCACCTTGATTGGGGCTGCCGCCATCAACGGCAACGACCTCGTCGTGCTCGACAACCCTACCTTGGCACAGATGGCTCGTTTGCTTCAGTTCAAGAACTGGCGCGAATCCGACAACAACATCGGTGTCGACAGCATCAGTGTCGAGGCTCAAGTGTTCCGCAAGGAAATTATTGTCTATCCTTTCCTCCTCAACCTGCACAATTATCAGTTATGCATCGCTGGTCGCCATACCTTGCAAAACAACTGCAACTACCATCTTGAGTTGCTTAAATGCCCCCTGCCTCTACGGTTGGCAATCGATGTTACTGGAAATATCAGCAAACCCAATATCTCCCTCGGTTCGGTGCAGTACGGCGAAATGTATATTCCCGAAAAAAGCGACGCCTTCCAAACTCGCACACTCGAACTCAAGCGGCTTGTTCGCCAGGCACTCGAAGCCAATGTACGCTGAACTGCAATAACATTTTCTCCCCTCCCTTTGGGGCTTTTGCCCTATCGGGATATGGCCAGCTTTTTCGACACCGTGCCGCACGTGGTGTGGATCGTTACCATATAGACTCCTTCCGGCCAACCCGTCACATTGATTG
>ONIP01000012.1 GCA_900317955.1 uncultured Bacteroidales bacterium | reverse complement strand
CAGCATAAACACGTTCTGGTGTGCTTCGTTGAGCCATTTTTCGCGTTGTTCGCGGGTGGATTTCTTAATGGGTTCTACCATCTTGATTTTCCACGCTTCAGCAAATGGTAATTCCATAATATTAAGTTTTAAATTATTAAAAAAACATGATTTCCAAAATAAAATACGGTTCCCAAAAGGGAAGAAAAATTGCCACAGGGAGCAGGCTCTACCTATGGCAGGGACAGTCGTACACGTCTCTTTTCTTGATATTTAAGAAACAGGATCTGACGTTAATATGTTGACTGTAAGTATTCATTTTGGTTTTGCAAAGATACGCTTTTTTTTTGAATTGAGAAGAACTTTTTTCTGGCGGGCGGGAAAAAGGTTGTGTAAAATGAAAAAAAAGCAGGTAATCCAGTCTGGGATTTCCTGCTAAGGTAAGATAACTTTATTTGTTCAGAGAGAGATTCGTGATGTTAGTCGGCCTCGTAGATTAGGAGTTGACCGTCTTCGGTGTAGAAGAAGAGGAGGGGGTCTTTGTCGCGTTTTTTCATAATCCAGCAACCGCCGTTTTCAGGGTCGACTTCGATTTTGCAGTATTTGCGGCTGACTTGTTGTTCGGCCAGGAGTTTGTCGTTGCGGTCGTAGATTTGGAGGTAGGTGTGGCCGTCGGGGTCGTTGACGAGGGCGTACATGTAGTCGCCGCTGAAGGCGTAGGTGATGAGGTCTAATTTGTAGGTATTGCGTACGTATTCTCTCACGACGACGACATCTGTTACGTGGTAGTCATACCAATAGCTGTCGCAGTACACCCAGAAGCCGGGCCAGTAGTAGGGTCTTGGAATGAAGGGGTCCCAGTAGAGTCTGTGGCAGTGAACCATGCAGTGGTGATGGGGGTGCCAGAAGTAGGGTGCAGGGTGGATGGGACGGTGTGAAGGAGGCAGGGGACCGGGGTGGCCGGGACGTGCGTAGCCGCGTTCAGGGGTGGAGGGTGCGGGGGCGATGCCGCTGGGACGGCCGTGGGTGCTTACGACTCGGCCATTGCCTTCACCGTGTTTGGTATCTGCACGGCGTACCTGGCTGGGGACGCTGCCCGTGCGGGAACGGACGCTATTGTTGGAGCGACTTTCGAATGAACGGGAATTGTTGTCGGAGGGGTCGGAGAAACGAGTGCCTTCACTGCGGGAGCCACCGAAAGAGCTGTTGCCTCTTGATGACGAGGAGAAGGAGGAGGAAGACCTTACGGAGGGGGAGCTGGTGCTTGAACTACTACGACTGTAATTGGAACTGCTGCGGCTGAAGCTCGAGCTGCTACGGGGGCTGCTTGAACTGCTGCGGCTGAAGCTTGAGCTGCTACGGCTGCTGCCGGAGAAACTGGAACCGCTGCTGCGACTGACGGAGCCGCCGCCACGGCTGACGCTTGAACTGCTGTGGCCACCACCGCCACCGCTACGACCGCCGCCACCACCGCCACGCTGTGCGTAGACAGGTGATGCCACGAGGGCTATTCCGAGAATCGCGATACTTAAAAAACGGGACATTTTCATAATGTTGCTCCTTTCTTTTTTATAGATTTTTCTGTTTTGTTCTTTTTTTATTGATTTAGGCTTGTGCCTTTTTTCACGATGCAAAAGTACAACCATTTTTTTAGGAAAAACCCTTTTCGAATCCCTATTTTTCCATTAATATTCGAAGACTGTATTTATAGAATTGGAATACAGTTGCTTGGGGCAATTGCAAGGGAGGGGTTAAGAATGTAAAAAAGAGATTGTGAGGGGTGGGGGCGGGATGGACGGAGAGCGTTGGGCGGGGTCAGGACGGCTGGTTTTGGGACGGCTGCGGGCAGGAAAAGAGCTGCATCTGGCATTCGGAGCAGTTGAATTGGAGACGAAGCCATTGGCCGTTGTTGTGGAGGTAGAGCGGGCCTGGGTGGGCGTCGGGATGTTGGCGGAGACAAATTCCGAGTTCGTAGCGGATGCAGTATTTGGTTGTCATGAGGGCTTTGCCGTTGTACTGTCCGGTTTTTTCGAGTCCGTATTCAATTTGCTGCACCCCGTGGCGGCGGTAGAATTGTTCGGAGAGGCTGTTGATGATGTTGGCGCGGTAGTCGAGCGAGGTTTCAAAGTAGGGCAGTGTGTTGGCCTGGCGTTGTTGCAGGGTAGGGCAGTGGCCGCGTTGATGCAGGTGGAGGGAGATGCGTTCTTCTTCGAGTTGCTGAGCGGCTTGGCGGCGCAACTGGTTGAGGGTGGCGGCAGGGATGAAGTAGGGCTGGGGACACAGGTTTTGTAGGCTGACGGCCCGGAAATGGGTGTCGCCAAGTTTGCAGAGTTGGCGTTGGATTTGTTCTGAAGCCCGTAGGGGGTCGCGGGCGGGCTCTTTGGGGCAGGATATGGAGGCGGAGGCTTGGCAGTTGTCGCTGTCGGTGAGGGTGAGGAGGAGGCCGTCGGGGGTGTCGGTGAGGGTTAAGGATACGGGAATGGTGCGTTCAGCGGTGTTGCCTTGGAGTTGTTTTTCAAAGGCTTGGTCGTTGTTGCGCCAAAGCAGGGTGCCGGGTGTGAGGCTGTCGGGCATGCGGTTGGGACGTATGGTGTTGCCTTGGACGTGGTTAACCAGAAAGCCTTCGAGCCGTTGGCTGGGGTTGAGGAAGCATAGTCCGTCGCCCGGGGTGAGGGTTTCGGATGTTTTGATAGTGATGGAGTCGCGTGAGATGGAAGATACTTTGCCAATGCGTTTCCCCATGGATTTTTGAGAGGTGAGGGTGGCCATGGGTTGCCGTTGGCGCAGGAAATAGTCGGTAAAACCCCGGTTGAAGGTTTTTTCGAGGTCGGGTGTGAAGAAGAAACGGCAGGAGCCGGAGGAAGCGGGTGTGAGGTCGGGCTTTCCTTCCATGATGCTGTCGAGCAGTTGCCTGTAGTATGCGGTAACGTTTTTGACGTAACTCATGTCTTTGAGTCGGCCTTCTATTTTGAAGGAGGTGATGCCGGCGTTTATCATGTCGAGCAGGCGGTTGGCGGCTGAGAAGTCTTTGAGCGACAGGAGGTGCTGGTCTTTGCGGAGGCTGTTGCCGTGGGAGTCGCAGAGGTCGTAGGCGGAGCGGCAGGGCTGGGTGCAGCAGCCGCGGTTGCCGCTGCGGTTGTTGAGATATTGGCTGAGGTAGCATTGCCCGCTGTAGCTGACGCAGAGGGCACCCTGGACAAATGCCTCAAGGTCGACGGAGGTGTGCTGCCGGATTTGCTGCATTTGCTGGAGGGAGGTTTCGCGGGCAAGGATGATGCGAGAGAATCCGGCTTGTTCGAGGAATTGGATGCGGGGGAGGGTGGCGTTGTGTGTCTGGGTGCTGGCGTGGAGTTCGATGGGCGGGAGGTCGCATTCGAGCAGACCGAGGTCTTGAATGATGGCGGCATCGACACCGGCGTTGTAGAGCTGATGCAGCATTGCGACGGCATCGTCAATCTCGTTGTCGAATAGTAAGGTGTTGACAGTGGCGAATACCTTGGCGTGATAGAGGTGTGCGTAGCGGGACAGTTGTTCGATGTCTTCAACGGTGTTGCCGGCTGCTACGCGGGCACCGAAAGCGGGTGCGCCGATGTAGACGGCGTCGGCACCATGATTGATGGCTTCGCGACCTTGTTCAAGGTTTTTGGCGGGAGAGAGGAGTTCCAGCTGCATGGTTACTCTATTTTGAAACGGTGAAGTATGGGTGAATGCGACATATCGTTGGGGTTGGTGCCGGGCATGTCTTGCGGGACGGTAATGCCGAGACTGTCGAAATGATGTTGCCAGTAGGCGGGCAAGGAGCCGTCGGAGGCAAAGAAGTTCATGGGTTTGGAGGGAAAGAGACGGTTTCCATTTTGGTCGAAGAAACATTCTTGCACCAGTTCGCTACAGTATAGTTTCCCGTTGTCGGGGAGGAAATAGGGGTCGTAAGGTAGCCCGATGAAGGAGTGCATGCGCTTGAGGAGGGTTGCCGTGTCGAAGGGAACATCCACGTAGCAGTAGATAGCCAGGCTGGTGAAACTGTAGCCGGAGTTGGTGTCATAGACCGAGGCGATGAATTCATCAAGGGGTCGGCGGGCGACGCCTAAAGCGGGGGTGGCGTCGATGACGTAAACACCGCTGTCGGTGCATTCGGTAATGGCTACGTGGGTCCAGGCGGGATGGAAAGATTCACGTGCGGTGGCAGACTGGATGGCGCTTCCCATGCCAGTGGTGTCGCAAATGAAGATGAGGTCGCCTGTACTGAAGTTGCACATGCCAAAAAATTGATTAGTCGGAGGCAGAGGTGTGTACTGTTGTCGGCATGAGGCAAGTGACAACATGAGGCATAGTGCAAATATAAAGTAGTGTAGGTGTCTCATTCTATGATATTTTTAACAGTGCGTCACGAATCTCATTCTCGTCAACGGCAAGGTCGATGACGGGGGCACCCTGTTCTTGCAGTAGCACACAACGTATCTCACCTCCGGCATTCTTCTTGTCTTGGCGCATGTAGGAGAGTATGCCTTTGGTGTCGCGGAGGGTGTAGTGGGGCAGGGAGACGAGTTTTGTGGTCACGGTGCGGTAGCGGTCAAGGATTGCTGGGTCGAGTCCCAATTTTCGAACGGAGAGGTAGAGGGCACAAAGTATGCCTATGCCTACGGCTTGGCCGTGGGCGAGGGGCTTTTGATTGTTTTGGTGGCTGTAGGCCTCGATGGCGTGGCCGAAGGTGTGGCCGAGGTTGAGGATGCGGCGGGTGCCGAGGTCGCGGGGGTCTTGCTTGACTATGGCGATCTTGATTTCAGCACAGGAGGCAATCATGTCGTGCAGAATCTCGAAGGTGCCGTTGAGGAGCATTTGGCACAGGCGGCCGTACAGGACGGGGTCGCCGATTAAGAAGGTTTTGAGCATTTCGAACACACCGTTAAGCACTTCGCTGTCGGGCAGGGTGTCAAGGAAGGCGGGTTCGATGCAGACGGTTGCAGGCTGGTGGAAGAAGCCTACTTGGTTTTTGCTGCCGTTTAGGTTGAGGGCTGTCTTGCCACCGATTGCGGCATCGACCATGCCGATGAGGGTAGTTGGGATATTGATGTGGCGGACGCCGCGCTTATAGCCGGCAGCCACGAAGCCACCGAGGTCGGTGATGCAGCCACCGCCGAGGTTGACGAGGACGGTGTTGCGGTCGGCGTTGGAGTCGAGAAGAGTCTGCCACAGTTGGGAGGCGATGGCAATGTCTTTGCATTCTTCGCCTACGGGGACTTCGAGGAATTCGGATTCTTGCAGGCGTTCGACGCTGGCGATGAGACGTGGCAGGCAGTGGTTGTAGGTGTTTTCGTCGACGAGAATGAAGAAGCGGGCATTGTCGAAGGCCTTGCCTGAAAGGACGCGGTTGAGGCGGGCAAGAGACGAGGTGCGGGAGGGAAGGATGGTTTTCATTATTACGGGGTGTTTATCGGATAAGCGTGACTGTGCCGGTGTGGTGTAGAAGTTCATTGGGAGAATCTTTTGTGGAGTAGACGATTGTGTAGGTGTAGGTACCCGTGGGGCAGGGCAATCCATTGCATGTACCGTCCCAGGGTTGGTTGATGTCGAACGAGTGGAACACTCTCAAACCCAATCGGTTGAAAATGGTGATGTGGTAGGAAGAGAGCTCGTTTGCGCTGACTGCAAAGGTGTTGTTGGACTCGCGTCCCGGAGTGAATACATTGGGTGTCCACAGGTTATTGTTTTCAAGGAGGACGGCACTGTAATGGGCCTGTCCGTAACAGCCCGGCAAGGAGTCGTATTCGGCAGTGAGACTGTAGAGGGTGTTTTCTGTCGGTGACACCATGATGCGAGACGTATGCTCTTGGCCCTGCAAGGAAGCATCGGTGGGTGACGAGTTCCATGTGAAATGGCAGTGGCCAAAGTTGTTGTGGACCGAGCCTTGCAGCTGGATGGGAAATTGGTCGGGGGGAGTAAGCCGGTTAATGGTGACGTCGGGATGAGACCAGACAGAGAGGTTGAGCAGCAGGATACTGTCGCAGCCATTGATTTGAAGGAGTGTGTCGCGATAGGAACCTGGAGCGGTGCAGGTATATGATCCCCATGACACTTGATCATCCTGACATATAGTATCGGAGAAATAGGTTGTTACGGACGATGTATCAACAGAGAGGATGAGACGGTGGACTGGTAGACAGTTGCCGGTGTTGTTGCTGTATCGCAAGTGGGCACCCGGCGAGGAGATAAGCGTGTCGTCCCACTGATAGGGGAAAATGCAGCAGCTGTCGTAATACGTTATGGTGTCGCGGGGAGATATGGTAATGTTGCCGATGAGGGTGTCGCGGCTGTGGTCGCTCAATGGAGTATTGGCGTAGTCGATAATGGTCTGAACCGTATAGCACCCGGGAGCAGCATAGGTGTGCCGGACAATGGGGCCGGTGGCAGAATGGCCGTCGCCGAAATCCCAGTGGAAGTATGTCTGGTTGGTGTCGCAATTGGTGTTGAATAAGATTTCGTGTCCAAGGCAGAATGAAGTGAAAGCAAGGGAGTGGTTGGGTATGCCGTCGGCATAGAAAATCTTGGTTTTGAAAATCATGTTATAGCAGACATTATAGGAGTAGGAGCCGCCGTGGAAGTAGGTGTAAACGGTATTGTACCATACGGGGTCAACGACATAGGTGTTGAATGTTCCGACTCGGTAGGCGGAGAAGCGTTTGTGGTTGGTGTGAACCCTGGCCCAATTAATGCCACGGAGTACCATCCAGAGGCTTTCGGAGACGAAAGGAAATGTTGCAAAAAAAATGGTGTCGTATGGCAGTGAAAATTGCGAGTCTAAGTATGCTCTAAGTTGGTCAAAAAAATATTCATAAGAATAGGGCGGAAGGGGCGAATTCTTTTTTTCTTCGAACCTGTAGTCGGGGGATACAAATCCTTCAAAGCCTCCTGATTCGGCAGGGGGTATATAATCGCAGAAAGGGCTGTAGCCATAGATGTCATATTGGCATACGATGCTGGGTTGTGATGTTTTTAAATTATTGCCAATAGGGCTTATAAACACAGTTGCGAAGCTGGATTCTGAGGCATTGAGTGTATCGAAGGGCTGGTTGTTGATAAATACAATGCAGCTGTCACGCGTAGCGGTGATAATAGTGCCAATGATACTGCTTGAAGATATGTTGTTTGAAGGATTGAAGACCTTGCCTGCATAGGCTATGGGGACGGCTTGGATCAAGGTGTAGTCGTAAGTTTGTGTTGAGCCTTGGCCTGAGATGTAAGTGTAAGTCATGTTTCGGTTGCTTTGGAACACGGCTATTTTCTTGTTGCGGAGTGCCGTGATTTGTGTGCCGGTAAAAGAGCTTTTATAGTTTGGGGCATCCCCTCGGGAGATAAGTTGATATGTGTTGCCGGCATTGAGGGTAATAGTATGGTGGATGTTGACGGGAAGATTGTTGGTAGAAGGGTTGTTGAGGACGATATCGACTTCGGTGTTGTCCTCTGTTGCAAGGATAACGAAGGCTCCTCCATAGGTGTCGGGCCAAGTCTGCACGATATATTCTGGCTGGAGGGCATGGGTGGGGATGACGGAGGTGGCTCCTCCGTTGGTGCCGAAGGCGTAGAGGTGGACGTAGGCACTGTCGGTAGTTTGGATGTGGATGCTTTTACTGAGGATGGTGTCTGTAAGCGTGGTATGGACGTGGTGGGCAGGTAGCATGAGGGATGCAATGGGGTAGTGGAGCGTGTCGGAACCGTAGTAGTTTTGGCCGTGTATGTAGTAATAGGAGTAGTAGGAGTTTATTTCAACGGAGTCGATGGGATGGCGTTCGAGGGGAATGGAAAGAATGTTCTGGCCGATGGTGAATATGGCCGTGCATGTGGTGTCTGAGCAGACTTGAATGAGGATGCTGTCGATGCCTATGCCGTTGGGAACGGTGACCCAGAAGTCGGTTCCTTTGAGGGAGTATTCCTTTTGGCCCCAGGAAAGCAAAGGAAGCAACAGGAACAGGATGAGGAACGGGCGTTTCATTGGATGACAATTTGGGTTGTTGTGCGAGTGCGCTGTTGGAGGAGGATGGTGCGGGAGTCTACGATGCGGTCGATGATGTCTTGGGTGTAGTAGCGGATGGTGATGAGTTGGAGGCCTTGGTTGTAGCGCAGGCGGAACTGGTTTTGCAGGTTGTCGCGGAGTTGGTTGAGAAGCAGAGGGTTGTCGTCGATGCAAAGAGAGAAGCTGAGGGCAGTGTTTTGCATGAGGTTGACGCGGATGTTCAGTTTGGCGAGGACGGCAAAGATGGTTTGGAGGTTGTCTTCGGCAATGAAGCTAAAGTCTTTGGGGAGGATGGATAGGAGCGTTTGGTTGTTTTTGAAGATGTAGAGGGGTGTGAGTGGTTGGATGGTGGAAAAAGGACCGATGACGGAACCGGGTGCATCGGGGTCGAGGAAGGATTTGATGTGAAGTTGGATATTCTTGTTTTGGATGGGTTTAACGGTTTTGGGGTGTATGACACTGGCACCGTAGTAGGCCAGTTCGATGGCTTCGTTGTAGGGGATTTGTTCTATCTTGACAGTGTCGGGGAAGTATTTGGGGTCGGCGTTGAGGAAACCGGGCACGTCTTTCCAGATGGTCATGCTTTCAGCACCGAGGCAGTAGGAGAGGATGGAGGCACTGTAGTCGCTGCCTTCGCGGCCGAGGGTGGAGGTGTGGCCGTCGGCGCTGCCGGCGATAAATCCCTGGGTGATGACGAGGGGGAGGGTGTTGATAGACGGCAAGAGGTTTTGCGTGTTGCACTTGGTGGCGGCAAAGTCGACGATTCCTTCACGGTACTGGTTGTCGGTGCGGATGACGTTGCGGATGTCTACCCAAAGGTTGTTGAGACCGATGCTGTTGAGGTAGTGGCTGATGATGGTGGTGGAAATGAGTTCGCCATAGCAGACGGTCTGGCTGTAGTCGAAGTTGTAGTCGGAGGGAGGGAGGGCGGATTGCTGAGCGAGATGTTGGAAAAGGTTCTCGACAGCGTTGTAGACGGGGTGGGAGGTGTCGGGGAAAAGGTCGTGGATGATGGTGTAGTGGTAGTCTGTAACCTGCTTAAGAAGGGCTGGATGCTGTGCAGGAGGGTTGACTCCAGGGACGAGTTTTTCCAGCATGTTGGTGGTTTTGCCCATGGCCGAGACCACCACGACGAGGGTGCTGTCGCCGAGGTGTCGGTGGACGATGTTGGCCATGTTGCGGACGGCCGAGGCACTGTTGACGGAGGCACCGCCGAATTTGAACACTTTCATAAGGCTACCAGGGTGTAGGGGTGTTATTTCAATTCCCGCTGCATGTCGCGACGGGTGTCTTTTTCTTTGATACTTTCGCGCTTGTCGTAGAATTTCTTGCCTCGAGCCAGAGAGATGAGCAGTTTGGCGCGTCCTTGGGGATTGATGAAGAGTTTGACGGGGATGATGGTGAAGCCACGTTCTTTGATTTTTATTTGCAGTTTGTGCAGTTCGCGGCGGTGGAGGAGGAGTTTGCGGTCGCGTTTGGCGGGATGGTTGAGATAGGAGCCGAAGCGATATTCTGAGATGTGCATCTGGCGGACGAACAGTTCGTTGCCTATGAAGGTGCAATAGGCGTCGGTAAGGTTGGCTTTGCCGTCGCGGATGGATTTGATTTCGGTGCCGGTGAGGACGATGCCAGCGGTATAGTCGTCGAGCAGAAAATATTCGTATTCAGCCCGTTTGTTTTTGATTTCGATGATATTTTTTTCTTCCATATAAGGGTAACGGAGAAATTTGTATTTTATTGGATGGAGGGGGTTTGGTTTTTTTGTTTGAGTTCCATTTCTTGATGGAAGAGTTGGTCGCGGTAGCTGTTGAGCGTTTCGATGGAGTCGCGACGGAAGTCGACGGGGAGTTGGGAAGTGGACATGCGATAGGAGGGGTTGTTTTTGAGAAACTGGAGGATGCGGAGACCGTCGACACGTTCGGTGCAGGCGTGGATGAAGAGGTCGGGGGAATGGAAGTTGCGGCGGAGGGGGGACCAAAGGTCGGAGGTGCCGAGTTGTTGGCGGAGGAAGGAGGACATGGGGGTTTCGATGTCGTGATGGAAAAGGGCGGGGAAGGCGTTGTAGGTGTCGTGTATGGCCTGGAAGGCTTCGGGGAGGTAGAAGGGGTACCGAAGATCCATTTCGTCGAGTCCGGATGCAATGGCGGGGCCGGTGCCGAAGGGGACGCGCGAGGAGGCGCGGCCTTGTGGCCGCACAGTGATGGAGGAATAGGGGGAGAAGAGTTGGCGGATGGTGCCTGTTTTGGCGAATTTTTGAAGAAGGTAGAAGTCTTCGCCACCTTGGAGGGGCGTAAGGCCGCCAACGCGTCGGTAGGCCCAGAGAGGGAAGGCAATGGCACTTCCGAGGGCGGAGAAGGCATAGGGATTGTTGATGAGCAGGAGGTTGATGAGATAGTGGCGCATGTAGCATTCGTAGCGGAGCATGGGACGGTCGAGGGTTTCGATGCCAGAGAGAGGATGGTAGTAGGGGACGGCGAAGGCATTGGCAGAGGGGAAGGTGTTCATGGTGTGGAGAACGGCTTCGAGGTAGTTGTTGTCGAAGTCGGTGTCGGCGTCGAGACTGATGATGAGTTCGTTGCCGTCATGTTCGTTGCTGATGCGGTCGAAAAGTAGTTTGCGGGCCCAGCCTACTCCTTTGCGTTTGCCGGTCCAGCCGAGTCCATGGCTGCTGCGGTCGATAATGGAGAGCGGAAGGTCGGAAATGGAGCGAAGGAGATGCAGAGATTCCTGGTTTTCGTCGTAGCCGTAGCCATTCTCAACGTTGTTGACGCAGAGATAGAGTGTGAAATTGGAGAAAGTCTGGCAGTGGAAGCGTGAGAGCAGCGGGAGGAGATTCTGCTTTTCGGCCAAGAGGGGGATGGCCACAGAGATATGACTGTAGCGGGGAGGTGTGGCCACTTAGAGTTTTATGATTTTGACGGGTTTGCCCTGGATTTGGAGGATGTGGATGCCTGCGGGCTTGTTGGAGAGGTCGAGATAGCGGGTACCCTCGGGAGTGTCAATATAAAGAGGCCCGCGGGTGGGGTTGGGATAGACGTGGATTTGGGCGGAAGGAACTGCGGGGATGTTGATGGGATCAGTGGGGAGGGAGAGCACCTCTTTGATGTAGTTGATGAGGGAGCGGGATTGGATGTTCCAGTAACGGATGAGTTGTTCGGAGGGGAGTTTCTTGGTAGAGGAGACTTCCATGGTGAGTTCGAGGGTGTGGTGGACATAGTTGAAGTAGTCTTGGCGGCCGTTGGGGATTATGTACCAGTCGCCACCGGCTATATAGCCATTGCTGTTGACATCGGAGAAGATGCGTCTGCTGGACAGGCGGCAGGTGTCGACATAGCGTTTGGATACTTGTTTCCACCAGTCGGCGTGTTCGTGGGGTCGTTCGGCGGAGGTGAAACTGTCCCAGGGATAGTTCATTACCTCACTGCCACCATGTAGGTTGGCACTCATGCGGAAATGGTGTTGTTGGGCATAGTTGATTTGAGCGATGTTTTCGGGTTGGATGGAGTCGAGAGGGTTGGTGCCAAAGGGGTCGGGGAAGTTTCTGTTGAGGTCGACAGAGTTGGCGTTGTAGCGGACGGCGTTGGCGACGGTGTTGTTGCCACCGCGATAGGTACCGTCGGGGTTGGAGAGGGGGTTGATGTAGACGACAACACTGTTGAGAAGATTGGTGATGTCGCGAGAGAGACCGTAGCTGCTGAGGAGGGTGTCGCAGAGCCGAAGCATGAAGTAAAAGCCGGTGATTTCGTCGCCGTGCATGGTAGAGGTATAGTAGAAGGGGGGACGGACAAGGTCGTTTTCGTCGGAGCCGGTGATGGCCAGTGCAAGAATCAGACGGCCGTTGACCGAGGTGCCGAGGGTGTCGAGACGACAGAGAGTGGGATAGGTGTCGGCGAAATGGTTCATCATCTCGACATAAACCTCATAGGTAGGGTAACGGTTCCATTGGTACATTTCGTCGAGGGTTGTAGCCATGGAAAGAGATTTTGGGGAAAGGGTTTCCTCGACAGGGGGGAAGGCGTCGGGACGGATGCTCTGAGGCCATGCCGACAGGGTTATGAGGCTGAACAGGATGATGGGGAACAGTTGTTTCATATTGTAATCAGGATTGTTTGTTGCGGAATGTGAACAGAAGGTTGCCGAAGAAGTTCCAGATGGTGGTGATGCCTACGGCAAACGCCCAAAGGATGTAGAATCGCCAGTCTTCGGCCCAAGAGGGGAGCAGTCGGCTGAGCAGCCAGAGGCTGCCGTTGTTGACACCCAAGCCGATTACGGAGACAAGGATGAATTTGATGTATTCCACGCCGACCTGTTTTTCCTTGCTGCGGAATGTCCAGATGCGGTTGAGGATATAGTTGCTCGAGGCGGCGGCAATGAATCCGATAGGGTTGGCGATGAAAGGATTCATTTTGGCCAGTTCCTTAAGCAGAAAGAGCAAGCCGCCATGGATGACCATGCCGCTTGCTCCGACTACGCCGAATTTTATGAATTTCAACAGTAAAGTTGTGAGGCTTGAACTGTTGTTGGAACTATTTTCTTGTGACATTCTTTAGAAGCGAGCCTCTTGAGGGTCGTGGGGGATACCGGTTTTGCGGATTTTGCCAGCGGGTTGCGGACGTTTGGGACGGCTGATGCGATGGGCAGGCTTTTTGCTGCGGGGCAGGTATTTGACATCGCCGGTGCTGTTGACCTCGGGGGCGGATACTTTGCGAGTGGTGAGGTTGACTTTGATATGCCAATAGTGGCCGCAACCGCCTTCGGTAAGGACGATGTCTTTGGTGAGCCGTTCGGCGGCATTCTCATCCCAAACGAAATTGACCCATACAATCTGGCAGCCGGAGAGATCGGTGAAACCTACATATTGCCGTTCGTATTTGCGCATGTGTTCGTCGATGACAGGACAATCGCCTTCTTGGTTGATATGGTAGCGGTTGACGTAGGCGATACGTTTCTGGATGAGACGTTCGGCTTCGGCAATGTCTTCTTCGGTTGGGGTGTAGCGACCGTCTTGGTTTTCGATGGTGAAGTCGACATCCCATCCTTCGTGGAAGGCATAGCCATGGTAGTTGCTACCGTTGATTTCTTCATAGTCCCAAGTTTCGACGGGGACGACATAATCCTGAGCGTTGGCCATGCCAAAGACTGCCATGACCATAGCTAATATCATTGTTGTTTTTTTCATATCGAGCGATGTTTTTTGCCTGACAAATTTGTATTTTTTAGCGCGTAATAATAACTCAAAAATCGTTGCAAAAGTACGCAGATTTTAGAAAATAGACAAAATTTTTTTCGGTGTCAGAAAAAATTCTTATATTTGCAATTTGATACCGAATGTGATACGATGCTCTCATTTTTGTTAGAACGGTTTAATAAACAGGCGATAACAAGCAACAAAAGACAACCAGGAAAGACAAAAATGCAGTCCTTCCCACCGTACCTCCGCGGTCTCCTATTCAGTGACGACACATAAAAATAAGAATTAATAATACAGTATCATGAACAAATTCGTAACAGTAAAAGAAGCTGCCGACAAGATTCACGACGGCATGACTGTAATGGTTGGCGGATTCCTCGGCGTAGGCAATCCCATTGCTCTTATCGACGCCCTTGTTGAAAAAGGAGTCAAAGACCTCACCATCATCTGCAACGACACCGCCTACCCCGAAGTGGGTGTGGGTAAACTCATCACCAATCACCAGGTCAAGAACCTTATAGCCACCCATATTGGCACCAACAACAATACCATCGACCAGATGAACGCCGGCGAACTCAACGTCACCCTCCAGCCCCAGGGCACCCTGGCCGAACAAATTCGTGCCGCAGGTGCAGGCCTCGGCGGTGTTCTTACCACCACCGGTCTCGGCACTGTGGTCGAGAACGGCAAGCAGAAAGTGACCGTCGACGGCAAGGAATACCTCTTGGAGAAACCTATCCGTGCCGACGTCGCCATCATCGGCGCAAATATCTGCGACGAGAGCGGCAACTTGGTCTACAAAGGAACTTCTCAGAACTTCTGCCCCATGATGGCTACCGCCGCCGATGTGGTAATTGTCGAGCCGCAGGAAATCGTCAAGACCGGCACCATCGCCCCCGAAAACGTCAAGACCCCCGGAATCTTCGTCGACTTCATCATCAAGCAATAATAATACCTACCTCTAGGAGTATCACTCCAGACACAAAATAGAGGCCACTGACGCAAAAGTGTCAGTGGCCTTTTTCACTCTATTACACAACATCCTATATGAACCACTTATTCATAAATGTACGTACTAATTTTGTTTGCCCACTTATCGTAGTGTTCTGATTTGAGATGTGTACCATCCTTTGTGTAGACTGGATTCATGGCTCCATCTTTTTCGTACAATGGAAACAGATTTACATAACGGCAACCATAGACTCTGGATAGAGAATCAATAATAAAGTTACATTTTTGAATTTTCTCGGTCATTTTCTTGTCTTTGACAGGTAGAATACTTTGAAGATATATTTTTGCGTGTGGAACAGATTTCTGTATTTCCTCAATCATTAAAGAATATTGGTCTGTAAATACTGACAAAGAGGTATGGTTCAACCCGTTTATTCCACCCATCACAAATACTTTCTCTGGATTAACTGTTGCAATAGTATAGGCACGAAACCTCAATCCAGGTAAGTCATCTCCAGGGTAGCCCAAATTACAAATAACGACATCGTGAAAATAATCGCGGAAATCACTCCCTCCCGTTATTGAATTACCATAAAACACGATATCTGCATCAATATTCAGTTTTTTTAATGATTGGTTCCACCCTTTAATGCACCAAAAATCCTCCTTATCTGTGGCTTTCATCTCGACCCAGCCAAGTTTGACAAATTGACGTTTAAAGAAGTTTGTTTTGTATCCTCCTAGGAAGATAACCATAGCAAGTAGTGCTGCACAGAGTGCAGACATTACGAACAGTAAGATGATTGTTGTTTTTTTCTTCATTTTTTTTGTTGTTTTGTCCACGGCTCGATGGAAATCCTTCAACGAAAAAAGTGGAGCCCTCCATTTTCCTTATCTCAGGCTGTAGGGCTTGGACTCCCTTTGTGTAATATTGCAGATAAGGAACAATGATATACTCCACTTGTTGTATATCGTATGGGTATACGTATACATGACAAGTAGCAATCATTTCCATTATCCCAGCAATATATTAGTGAAGTGTCCAAGTTCACAGCCTGTGGAATAACGCAAATGCGCTTTCTTTCGGCAAACCCTTTCCTATCGGTTTGCGACTGCAAAGATACAAACTTTTTCTTACTCTACAAAAAATAATTTTGTCATTCGGCTGAATTTGCGTATCTTTGCAAACATTGAACGGCGGTTGGTATCGGTGGCTTGTATGCCACAAAGTGCAATCGCACAACGCAATAACAAAAGAATTACAAACAATAAAAAACATTTACACAATGGCAGTAACTTCTATGCTCCGCGTTCGCATGAGCGCAAAAGACGCCCACTACGGCGGAAATCTCGTCGACGGCGCACACATGGTCCACCTCTTTGGCGACGTGGCCACCGAATTGCTTATTAAACAAGACGGCGACGAAGGTCTCTTCTGTGCCTACGACATGGTTGAATTCAAAGCCCCTGTCTATGCAGGTGACTATATCGAAGCTTACGGTGAAATCACCCACGTTGGCAACACTTCCCGTAAGATGAAATTCGAGGCTTACAAGGTTATCCGCACTTTGCCTGAAATCAGTGCCAGTGCAGCTGAGGTTCTCGAAGAGCGCATCCTCGTATGCCGCGCCACCGGCACCTGCGTTACTCCCAAAGAGTGCCAGCGTTACAACAAATAGGAGAATCCTATATCAGAAAAGAATGCCTTCGTGATGTACGCGAAGGCATTCTTTTTTTGAGGGGAATAAAAAAGCCGACTGTTATGTCGGCTTTTTTTGTATGCCTGATGTGGCATTATTCAGCTTTCTGTTTGGCGGCTTCGAGAGCGGCCTGTTCGCCGGTAACCTTTTCAAGCCACTTGACCATGCACAGCATGACAATCATCGACAGGAAGCAGACAGCCATGAAGACCAGCCAGCACTTCCAGATGGGAATCTTGTTGTAGAGGGCGGGACCAATCCAGAGGAAGCCGTTACCCACGGCGGTGGCGCCGAGCCAGAGACCCTGGCAGAGGCCGAGGAGGTTCTTGGGAGCAACCTTGGATATGAAGCTCAGACCCAGCGGGCTGATGAAAAGCTCGGCAACGGTCATGCCGAAGTAGTAGACGATGAGCACCCACGGGGCTGCTTTCAGTCCGGCAGCGGTGGTGGCGTCAAGAGCGCGGAACTCTGTACCCGAGGGATAACCCTGGATGTTGCAGAAGATAGACATGAACAGATAAGCACAGCCTGCAATACCCATACCGATGGCAATCTTGCGAGGGGTGGAGATGCCCTTGCCGCGACGGGTAAGACCCTCAAAGAGCCACATGATGGGGAAGGTGAGCACGATGACAAAGAACGGGTTCACGGCCTGCCATACCTCGGGCGGGATAGAGGAGGTGATAACAAAGTCACGGGCAAAAAGCGACATGGAGGTACCGTTCTGGTGGAATGAGAACCAGAAGAAG
Source organism: uncultured Bacteroidales bacterium (assembly GCA_900317955.1). Lineage (GTDB taxonomy): Bacteria > Bacteroidota > Bacteroidia > Bacteroidales > P3 > Colimorpha. The sequence continues at coordinate 89,532 of ONIP01000012.1, read as the reverse complement.
ACTGCGATAATCAGCACTGCAAACATAGCATAGAGACGCTGTTTGAGCTCTTTGGCCATGGCCATTTTCTCTTCGGCAGTATAGTGGACGCTTTCTTGAGCGGCTTTCTTGGCGGGAGTGGGGAATTTCTTCTTGGTGCAGAGGAAGATGGTGAGGGAGATGAGCATAGCAGCAACGGAGGCAATGAAACTGTAGTGGACGCCAGTGTTGAACACATTGAGGTAGTTCTGGCAAAGTTCTTGAGCAGCGGCTGTGTCGGTCGGTAAGGTCACATGCATGTTGTTGAAGAGCTCAGTCATCTTGGTGATGGCATCGGTGCCCATGGCACTGCCTGTGGCAAGGAACTGGTGGCACAGGGCGGGGAGGTCTGCATTGTATTCAAAGCCGTTTTGGCCTAACCACCAGCTGCGGAGCAACGGTGCCACGAAGGGAGCAATAAGACCGCCCACGTTGATGAACATGTAGAAGATTTGGAAACCGCTGTCGCGTTTGCCTTTGGCAATGCGGAGAGCCTCTTCGCCTTCTTTGGCGGCTTCGGCCTCGAAGTTGTCGTACATCTGGCCTACAATAGCCTGCAAATTGCCTTTGAACAAACCATTACCGAAAGCGATAAGGAACAGGGCGACGCAGGTGAGGGGCAGGAGCCAGCCGATGTTGGAGGCTGTGGCCAGGATGGGGATAGCCAGAATGACATAGCCCAGTGCCATGATGAGCAGACCTGTTTGGATGGTCCCTTTGTAGTTCTGAGAACGGTCAGCGATAATGCCGCCTACCAGGCTCAGAATGTAAATGCCCATATAGAATATGGAATAGATTAATGTTGCCTTCTCCTCGGCGAGGCCGAATTTGGAGCAAAGGAACAACACCAACACAGCGTTCATAATATAGTAGCCGAAGCGTTCACCCATATTACTCAAGGCTGCAGCAATAAGACCTTTTGGATGTCCTTTCATAAGTGTAACGTTTTAGTGATTAATATTTTAATAATGTACAATTGTTCTTTGTGCTAAGATTTTATCTTGCAAAGATACAAAAAATTCTTAATTAATCGTATCTTTGCAAAGTTTTTTAACGAATTATTGTCATGAATAATGATATAATTGAACGTGCTTTGGCCACATTGAATGTCGGTGGCACCCTTCTTTATCCCACCGATACGATTTGGGGAATTGGGTGCGATGCCGTCAATCCTTCCGCTATCGAACGGGTCTATGCCATCAAGGAGCGCGACCACAGCAAATCGATGCTCATCCTTGCTTCAGCCGAGATGCTGTCGCCCGAAATGCCGGGCGAGGTGTGCCGACTACTGTTGGAGAGCGAAAGACCCACCACAGTGGTGCTTCCTGCCCGCTATGTGGCGTTGACGTTACCACAGAATCTTCTGGCTGATGATGGCACGGTGGGTGTACGGGTGCCGAAGATGGACTTCTGCCAAGAACTGCTGAGGCAGTTTGGCCTCCCGATAGTGAGTACTTCGGCCAACTTTTCTGGCTGTCCTTCTCCACAATGTTATGCCGATATTGAGGAGGAGTTGAAACGCCGTGTAGATTATTGCCTTCCTGACGACCCATCGTTTCACCATCCTGCCATCGGCTCCAGTCGTATTCTGAAGGTAAATCCCGACGGATCTTTAGCGGTAATCAGGAGCTGAGTGCTTGGCAAAAAGGGGCAATAAAAACACGAGTACGTCGTTATTTTCCCCAAATTCTCTTTCTTATGAGTCGTATATCTGTCTTCCTTCGTCGGAACAGCGATACTTTGTGGCATAAGGTATTCCCAATAATCAATCTGCTTTTGGTTGGGCTGAGTATATGGGGCAATCGTGTCACTAACGCCGGGTTCTGTGTGCCGGTGGTGTGGGCTGCCGTGGTGCAGGCGGTCAGTTTTATCAATATCGTCACGTTTACATGGTTGGAACGCACCCGGCTGAGGGGAGTGAACGCGCTGTTGTGTGGCATCAGCACGGGCGTGTATGCCTATTGGGTGCTGTTTCTCGGCGGGTGGGTGCTGCTGATGCCAGTGCCGCTTTGGTTCCTTTTTCTGCTGGTGTGGCGCAATTGGGTGCATCCAGTAGCTAAGGTGGTGCGAAAATGGTATGTCGCAGGCATGCTGCTCTGTGTGATTTTCGCTGCCGTTTGCGGGGTGGCTTACCACAGGTCCTGCAAGGCTTTTCAGGGGGGACGAGTGGCGGTCGAGAATCCGATGACGGAACGCATACTTGGCATGCACTTCCTCTACCACACCAGTTTCTGTATCTACGACGGCTGGCGTCCACCGCTGCACGACCCAGCTTTGGTTTTGGGTAGGTGGCTTCACCTTGGATACGACCCTTGGCAACAAGTAGAGCTGGAGGATCGCGTGGCGTTGTACCACGACATCTATCCCGACCGTCCGGTTGTTGCGCCATGCGCCTGTTGTCGCGAGTCGGAGAGGAACGGCTATTTCAACGACCCTCTTTGGCAAACGCTTGACTTTGCCAGGGCAAAAGAACTGGTGTCGCACGAAGCATGGGCCAGTTTCGCCCCAACCGACAACAACGAATGGCTGGCAAACGAAGGCTTGCCGTTTGCCTATCTGGATAGCTCATACAGCCGTTTGGTTAATCTTGAGTCGGGCGACACAGTATCCACGGGCAGTCAAGGGAGCCGTTTTATCAAAATCTCGCAAATCTCATTTGAAAACAACAAGGTCTATAGGCTTACGTGCGAAGATGACAGCACTGGCTATCTCTGGGAAATACTGCAATTCCCCGCAGGCAAGGGCCGCACGGTCGATTTTGTCACAAACTCCTTTGCGCCGAGGGACAAACTATACTGGCTTGCTAATCAGTCAATCAACAACTGCGAGTCTCTTGAGATATACTATCCCAATCTCAAAGTTCGCGACACATTGCAACTGATGCGTGTCGAGATGGAAGGGGAATAACATACGTCAGTTGGAAGCCTTTTGTTCAAAGTCCTTTACTTTATCCTGAAAACGAATGTTGGCGCGGGCAAGGGCAGTGTCGGCGTTGATACCGTGCTCGTGTGCCCAATGTATTAAGTTGAAAAGAAGATTGCCAAACGATTCTTCGGTGTCGCACTTGCAGTTTGCAATCATGTCTCCGTCCTGTTCATTCGAAAGGGTCGGTTCAACTCCTATCCCGGCGGCTTTCTCCTGTAGGCGAACTGCTTTCACCAACGGTGGCAAACTAACCGGCACCCCTTCAAGCACCGATTTCCTTCCCTCGTGCATCTTGATTTGTTCCCAACTTTCGCCGTCGTACTTTTCTGGTTGGAATATAAATGGGTGGCGACTAATAAGTTTGTCACTTATGGCATTAAACACATCCGAGGTAGTGAACCGGTGTTCCTCTTCGGCAATCTTGGCGTAGAAAAGCAGATGCATAAAAAGGTCACCCAGCTCCTTTTTCAGTTCCGAGTTCTTTTTGTCATCGTCTAACGAACTGTTCTCCGAAGACAGATTCAAGATGGCCTCGCTCAGTTCAAACGTTTCCTCTATAGTAAGATAGCGCAAACTCTCCATGGTCTGCACTCGGTCCCAGGGGCACTGTTTGCGCAACGTGTCGAGAATGTCGCTCAGTCGCTGGAATGCTTGTAAATCGGCGGGTGTCATATACGTCGCACCTCCTCAATGCCTTCTATTTTCTGGAGATTCTTCAGCAAGGAGTTCAAATTGTCAAGATTCAGAACGTATAGCATTATAATTCCGCGTACTATACCTTCCACAGCCTCCAGTGTAATGGCGCGCATGTTAAGATCCATATCTCCAGTAACGATGCCGGTTATCTCCTGCAACAATCCCTTGCGGTCTATGGCGGTGAAAGCGATACCCGACAGCAGTGCCACATGCTCTCCCGGGCGCCAGCGGGCGCGCACTATGCGGTTCTCGTGGTTGGCCATCTCGTCCATCGCCACCTTGCAATTGGTGCGGTGTACCATGATTTTACCGTCGGTGACGATTCCCACCACGTGGTCTCCCTGTACGGGCTTGCAACAGGGTGCAGGCTCTGTGGAATAGCGTTCGTACTCCTTGTCAAGCAAAAACGACTGCTGGTTGCTGCCCATTGCCGACGTACTCGAGTTGATGGCGGTGCTGTCCTTGTCAAAGAGGGAGGTGTATTCCCCCATAAAATAGGTGTTATGATTGGCGTTGACGCCTTTGCCAAAGCACTGGGCAATGTCGTTGTGCGTAGTAATACCCATGGCCAGTTGGAAGAAGAGGTCAATATCGCTCTTTATTCCAAGATAGCGTTTTATTTGTCCAATCGATGCAGCCGAGTAGGGTATGTGCAGTGAATTGAGAATCTCTTTCAGGCGGCTTTTGCCCTCTTCGCGGTATCCTTTGCGCTGGTTGCGTAGATAATCCTTTATGGCTTCTTTGGCTCGCGAGGTGTGTACCATCGATAACCATTCCTCGTTGGGATGGGTCTTCCTGCTGGTCAGCACCTGCACCTGTTCTCCTGCCCTCAGCATGTGGTTTATTGGCTCTACTTTTCCGTTCACCTTAGCCCCCATACATTGCAGGCCGAGTTTCGTATGAATGGCAAAGGCAAAATCAAGCACCGACGAATGTGCCGGCAATTTAATCATGTCCCCCTTGGGAGTGAAAAGATATATCTCTTTTATATAGAGAGCCTCTTTAAACTCCTCAACCAGGTCGAGGGCACTCTTTTCTGTGTTCTCAAGTGTGCTGCGAATTTGTTGCAGCCATACTTCCACAGGGCTCAACTCTATGTTCTCCTCGGGGTGGGCTTCCTTGTAGAGGAAGTGAGCCGCCATGCCCTTCTCGGCTATCACATCCATGCGCTCCGTGCGTATTTGCACCTCAACCCATTGTCCTATGGGTGTCATCACGGTTGTCTGCAACGATTCGTAGCCGTTGGTCTTGGGTGTGGTAATCCAGTCGCGGAAACGGGTCGGGTCTGGCGGAAATTCAGACGAGATCAACGAATACACCTTGAAACACTCCGATTTCTCGTCGGCAAGGGGAACATCAAGTATTATACGCATTGCATACAGGTCGTATATCTCGTCAAACTTCACCCCCTTGCGTTCCATTTTTTTCCAGCAGCTGTATACCGACTTGATGCGCGTCTTGAGTGTGTACTTGTAGCCATTCTCGTCCAACATCTGCGTCACCTTGTTGGTGAAGCATGTTTTCAGTTTGTCCTCTGTCCCGGCCGACTGGTTGATAAGTGCTGCTATCTCATTGTACTTGTCGGGATTGGTATACTTCATCACCAACTCTTCCAGCTCGGTCTTTATCGAATAAAGTCCTAAGCGGTGTGCCAACGGTATATACAGGTATTGTGTCTCTGACGAAATCGCCAATTTTTTGGTGTCCTTCATCGATTCCAGCGTCCGCATATTGTGCAAACGGTCACACAGTTTCAAGAATATGACGTATGCGTCGTTGCACATCGACATCAATATTTTGCGGTAGTTCTCTGCCTGTTTCGATTCTGTCTGTTGCATAACGAAGACATCCTCAATCTTTGTCACCCCGTCAACAATCACTGCCACCCGCTCCCCAAAAATGGTACGAATCTGGTCGAGGGTGATATCGGTGTCTTCCACCACATCGTGCAGCAGTGCCGAGACCACGGCAATGGGTCCCAGCCCCACCTCCTGCACTGCGATGAGGGCTACGGCAAGCGGATGAAATATGTAGGGCTCGCCCGATTTGCGCCGTGTTCCTGCGTGTGCTTTCTTGGCAAGGGAAAACGCACGGAATATCTCGTCCTCCTGTTTCTCTGTCAGGGGTGAGTTCTTGCGGCAGGCTGCCACCAATTCTTCATATTTTTTCTGTATCTCTTGCTCTTCGCGAGCCTCGTCAATTTTATACATCGTTTATCTAACTAATAGTAAGAAAATGGATAGTATCGCGCTTATTGACAGTCCAATTCCAAAGGTGGCATACACTCTGTTGAAATCAGTCATTATTCCCAAACTGCCACTACTCATGCAGAGTTTGTCCAACCCCATGGCCGATGCAAACCTTACGCCTGCCTCTACTGTGGGTCTCAATCGTGGTGAGCCCAAATAGTCGAAACTAATTCCGGCGTTCCCGAACAAATGCCAGTCATATTCACTCCACGGCTTTGAAAGTCTGTATGCAGCTCCGCCCGACAACATGAAATACTTTACATCCATCATAGATGCCGACACGTTAAATCCCCACACCTCAGGCAGGTAGGTGTACATGGCACCTAACCCTATATCACCCCCGCCCAGAATGCACCTCAATTCGAAAAAATGGTCGCAAAAAGGGCTCCCGAAGTAATATATCGGATTCCGCTTAGGTGCGAAATACTCCACAGTGTCGTAGTAGTAATTGGTGTCAGCAGGCGTTCCAGCCCTGCCCACTGTGTCCACTTGGGCAGAGGCTGCGGCACCGCAAACTATCAGCAATAAGGCTGTCAGTACTTTTTTCATTATTCATTGGCCTTTTCTTTCAGCGAGGCACGTATCTTGGTCTCCAGTTCGTCGCACAGCTCAGGATTGTCTCTCAGCACCTGTTTCAGTGCTTCGCGTCCCTGCGCCAGTTTAGTGTCGCCATAACTGAACCAGGAACCGCTCTTCTTGATAATCTCGTGTTCAACGCCCAGGTCGATAATCTCGCCCAGTTTGGAAATGCCTTCGCCAAACATCAGGTCAAACTCGCATGTGCGGAACGGTGGTGCCACCTTGTTCTTCACAATCTTCACCTTCACACGGTTGCCCACATTCTGGTCGCCGTCCTTTATGGCTTGGATTCTTCTTATGTCGACGCGCACCGAAGCATAGAACTTCAAAGCGTTTCCGCCCGTCGTGGTCTCTGGATTGCCAAACAGCACTCCGATTTTCTCGCGCAACTGGTTAATGAATATGCAGCAGCAGTTGGTTTTGCTTATGGTCGAGGTCAGCTTGCGCATGGCCTGGCTCATCAGGCGGGCTTGCAGGCCAACTTTCGAGTCTCCCATTTCCCCGTCTATTTCTGCCTTGGGCGTCAACGCTGCCACCGAGTCAACCACTATTATGTCTATCGCTCCCGAGCGTATCAGGTTGTCTGCAATCTCAAGTGCCTGCTCTCCGTTATCGGGCTGCGATACAAGCAGGTTGTCAATATCCACACCCAACTTCTTGGCATAGAAACTGTCAAAAGCATGTTCGGCATCGATAAACGCTGCAATTCCGCCGTTCTTCTGGCATTCCGCTATTGCATGTATGGCCAGTGTGGTCTTACCCGACGATTCCGGTCCGAAAATCTCTATTATCCTCCCTTTTGGAAATCCTCCCACACCAAGTGCTGCGTCCAGATTTATGCTGCCGGTCGATATCACGTCTACCTTCACCGAAGCCTGGTCGCCCAGTTTCATCACGGAGCCTTTGCCGTAGTTTTTTTCAATCTTATCTAATGTGCTTTGTAGAATCTTTAATTTTTCGAGTTTCTGAGCCTCGGCATCTGTCATATCTTTTGCCATAATTTACAATTATTTATGTTGTTACTTTGTAGGGCGATAGCCCTCCTTTACCAAACTACAAATATACAATTTTTTTTTAAAACCCTGCAATTATAAAAAAAATGCGTATCTTTGCAACATCATTTAAAAATCAGTATCATGAACATTCTTAGCAATAGAATTTTAAACATGGCCGAGAGCGAAACTCTCGCCATGACCGCAAAGGCACGTGAACTCAAGGCTCAGGGCAAAGATGTCATCAGTCTTTCCATCGGCGAACCCGATTTCAATACTCCCGAAACTGTCAAAGAGGCTGCCAAACAAGCCATCGACGACAACTTCACCCACTATCCCCCCGTCCCCGGCTATCCCGACCTTCGCCAGGCCGTATGCGACAAGTTCAAGCGCGACAACAATCTCGATTTCACCCCCGAGCAAATCGTCGTTTCCACCGGTGCCAAGCAGAGCATCTACCAGCTTGTACAGTGCTTGGTCAACCCCGGCGACGAGGTGATTATCCCCACCCCCTTCTGGGTCTCCTACAAAGAAATCGTTCGCGTGGCCGAAGGCAAATGCGTTTATGTCAAAACCAGCATCGAGAACGACTTCAAGGTCACTCCTCAGCAACTCGAGGCCGCTATCACCCCCAAGACCAAGCTCATCATGTTCTCCAGCCCCAGCAACCCCACCGGCATGCTCTACACCAAAGAAGAGCTTAAAGGAATTGCCGATGTCGTGGCCAAACACGAGAACCTCTTTGTCATGGCCGACGAAATCTACGAGCACATCAACTTCGTTGGCAAGCACGAAAGCATCGCCCAGTTCCCCGAAGTCAAAGACCGCGTCATCACCGTCAACGGTGTCGCCAAGGGCTTTGCTATGACAGGCTGGCGTATCGGTTTCATCGCTGCTCCGTTGGTCATTGCCAAGGCTTGCAACAAACTCCAGGGTCAGGTAACCAGTGCCACCTGCTCTATCGCCCAGAAAGCCACCGTCCGCGCCATGCAGATGGATCCTGCCACAAGCGAGGACATTATCAACATGCGCAACATCTTCCGTCAGCGTCGTGACATGGTCTACAAACTTCTCTGCGACATCCCCGGCCTCAAAGTGCGTCTCCCACAGGGTGCTTTCTATTTCTTCCCCGATGTCAGCTCCTACTATGGCAAGAGCTTCAACGGCAAGAAAATCGAAAACTCTACCGACATGGCCTTCTACCTCCTCAACGAAGCCAATGTGGCCACTGTCATGGGCTCCGCCTTCGGCGATGACGACTGCATTCGTCTCAGCTATGCAACCTCCGAAGAACTCCTACGCGAGGCTCTCCGTCTTATCAAAGAGGCTTTAGCCAACCTGAAATAATATCCCATCCATTTACCTGAATCCCCGTACTCCTGTCAGGGTAGCACGGGGATTCCCCTTTTAGTAAGACTCAACTTCCCTCGCCATGAGAATCATCCACACGGCCGACCTCCACCTTGGTCAAATCATGTATCAGGACTACTCCCGCGACGACGAGCACGACCATTTCTTCGCTCAGCTCGAATCATGGTGCCTCGACTATCGCCCCGACGCCCTTGTAGTGAGTGGCGACATCTTCGACATTCAGCAACCCGGTGCTACGGTCAAACGCCGTTTCAACGAATATTTTGTCCACCTCCACAACCTCCTCCCCGACATGGCCATAGTCATCACTGCCGGCAACCACGACTCCGCCTCGCGCATCCATGCCGACAACGCCGTCTGGAGTCTGGGCAACGTAAAGTTGGTAGGCATCCCCCCTGCATCCGACAGCCTCTCGCGTCCCGACGGTTGGCAACTCGACTACATCGTCCAGCTTCCCCAGGGTTTTATCGTTGCCATGCCCTTTACTCTCGGCTCTCGTCAAGACATTGTCCAGTCTATACTCGATTATGTCTCTCAACTCAACAGCGGGCAGAAACCAGTGGTTCTCATGGGGCACCTCGCTGTAACAGGAACTGATTTCACCGGCCACAACGTCGACATCGGCCATCTGCAAACCGTCAATCCCGACGACCTCGGCCGTGGCTTCGACTATATGGCTCTTGGCCATATACATCGCCCGCAAACCCTCGGCTACCCCGGTGAACACGAACCCATCTCTATCTATCCCGCCGGTGTCATACGTTATTCCGGCAGCCCGTTGCACGTTAGTTGCGATGAGAAATACCCCCACACCGTCAGCCTTGTCGACATCGACTGTCACGGCGGCAATGTCACACTTACGCGCCTCCGTATCGACGAAAAGCATCATTTCTATGAACTCCCGCTCAACGGCCCTGCTTCTTCGGCCGACGAGGCCCTTGCCTCTCTCCGCCAATTTGCCTTGGATCATCCTTCCTTCTACTTCCGTTTCGTGCTGGATGGCAGCGTAATACTCCCGCCCGATTTCAACCAACAGGTCTACCAATTCATCGAATCCTCTCAGCAAGACATCCGTTACAACCCCAAACCTCTCTGGGTCAACCTCCCGCAAAACGAGGAAACTGGCTCCCAGCCCCTCTTCCAAGTAGCCGATTTGCAGCAAATGACCAACCCCATGGACTTCATACGCCAAACCCAAAGCCACTATCCCGAATTTAATATCGAAGAACTGGCCGAAGCCTTCAAAGAAGTAGAAGCCGAGGTTCGTCGGCTCAACGATGACCCACAATCTCCCGACAATGAAAATTAAAGAACTTCATATCCGAAATATCGCCTCTATCGAAGAGGCTCACATCAACTTCGAAACCGGTTTGGTCGACGGACAGACAGGCCGTCAGGCTCCTGTATTCCTTATCTGCGGCGACACCGGTGTAGGCAAATCGGCACTGCTCGACAGCATCACCCTCGCCCTCTACAAGACCACTCCCCGTCTCAACTCCGTTGTCGATTCCACCCACAACGAATACAAGATGTTCAAAGATTCGAAAGAAACTATTGGCATCAAAAGCATTGAACAGTACACCCGTCTCGGCATATCTTCCCATGACGATTGCTACAGCATGGTGCGTTTCGAAGGCAATGACGGGATTGATTATTATGCCCGCCTTGACTTGGGAATGAAACGTACCGGAGGCTACAGCACCCCCAAGTGGACGGTAAAAATAGGCAACGCCGACTGGGTAAAGGTCGATAACCGCAACAGCGTTATAGAGCAAGTTGTGGGACTTTCTTTCACCCAGTTCAACCGCATGGCCATGCTTGCCCAGGGGCAGTTCGCACAATTCCTCTGCGGCGAAAAAAAAGAGCGTGAAGAGATTCTCGAACAACTAACCAACACCGAAATCTTCTCAGCTTACGGCAAAGCAATCAAGTCCCTCTTCGACCGGGCAAAGAAAGAAAAGGAGATGGCCGAGAACACCCTCGCCACCGAACAGTCCCATCGACTTTCGCCCGAGCAGATAGAACAACTGCAGCAGCAATGCAACATCGAAGGGGAGAAGAAAACCCGACTCGAAAAGCAATTGCACGAACTTGACAGTCGCCTGCAACTGGCCACCCGCATCCACGACGGCCGCCTCCAGGCCAGCATGGCGCAACAACGCCTTACCCCGCTGTGCGCCATGATGGAAACCGATGACTTCAAGGCTATGAAGCAGCTGGTTGACACTTGGGACAAAACCGAGCCACAGCGGGAACAATTCAGAGAGCTGCAAGAGGCTCAGACTGCCATATCCAAAAACAAAGAAAAGGAGGAACGCTGCCGCCAACGTTACCTTGTGCTATCGTCCAACCTTCTTTGGCAGGAGCAACAAAACGGGCTGTGCGAGGCCTCTCTCCACCAAGCCGAGGCGTGGCTCAACAGCCAAAAAGAACGTGTTGCCATGTATGCCCGTGTTCCTGAAGTTGATATTCTGCTCAACAATCTCAATACCCAGAAAGAAGACCGTCAGCGGTATTTGAAATCCAAAGGCGACGAAGAGGCCAAGACTCCCCAACTTGAGAACGCCCTCCAGCAGGCGGTAACCGCCTCTAAGACCGCAGAAACTGCGGTCAATGCCAAGCAGAAGGACATTGACAACCTCATCGACCAACGAGCCAAACTCGACCCCGACAGCATCAACCAGGCACTTGAGCACTTGAACAATCGTTTGAACCGTTATTCAAACTGGAAGGAACGCCGCACCCAGCTCGACGGCATGGTAGAGGAACTTACCAAGACGAAAGCAAGTCTCTCAGAACAGAAGAAGCTATTAGATGCTGCCAAAAACAATGCAGCGACAGCCGAGGATGCGTTCTCGCAAGCCCAGAAGAACCACGAAACGGTTCTCACCCAATACAACACCCTCAAGTTCGGTCTGGAAGAAGACCTGAAAGCCCTACGCCACCGTCTTGTTGCCGAGCATGCCACCACCTGCCCACTTTGCGGTCAGCCCCTTGCTGCAATATGCCACGACGAGGATTTTGTCCACCTGCTTTCGCCGGTCGAAAAAGCATTGAACGAGGCAAAGCAGACGCTGGACACAGCCACCACCGAACGCGACCGTGCCAAGTCGCAGTACGACAAACTGAACGGACAATACGAAGCACAGTTGGCCGACTGTCAAAAGCAGCAGACCAAATGCCGCGAGGCAGAAGAACACCTAAAGCAGGAGGTTTGCAACGAGGGGTGGGAGTATAACGACCGTTTTACCACCAAGGTGGACGAATCACTGGCGGAACTCTCTATCCAAAAAGAGTCGCTTCTTGGCAAACAATCGCAGGCCGAGTCTTTGCAAAAGCAGATTCAAAACTTGCAAAAAGAAAAGGAGCAGTTGCTCAGGACCCACGCCGATGCCGTAAAATTCGAGGCTGATGCCAGGAACCAACTTGTTCAAAATCGTCAGAGCATAGAAAACTATGCAGCAAGGCTCAAAGAGATTGACAAGGCAGTGGACAATTGCATCAACCAAATCAACGACTGCATTGGAGCTTTTTTCCCCGATTGGCAGACGGACGTTGAAGCTACGCGCACTCGCCTTGCCAGCGATGCCAACGCCTACAACCAAAAGAACGAGACCTACAAGAAGGATGCCGAGCAATTGGAAAGGCAGAAGGCTCAATACAGCGAGATGGACAACATTAAAAAACAGGTTGAAACGTATCATCCTACTTGGATATTGCCCCTGACCCCGCAATCGCTGCCCCGGCAGGCAGAACCAGCCGACTGGCACCAACTGCTTTCCTATGTGGTTCAATTGCGTGAGGCTATCACCGAGTTTGAGGCCAAGGCTATGGAACGTAGTACCTCACTGCAACTATGGTATGAGCAGACAGACAGCAGCCAGGAGGCTCTTGAGCAGCTGATGGCCAAGAAAGAGCAACTGGAGCCCGCCCGCAAACAGGTTTCGGAGGCTGAGGCAGACTTGAAGTCGGCCACTGATGCCCATGAAGCAGCCTTTAAGACTATTGCCGAGAGCCGTGAAGCGTTGCATCTGGATCCCCATGACCCCGACCCCGATTCGGCGCAGCTTACGGCCGACAAGGAGGCATTGCAGGCGCAGCTTGGCGAAGCTACCGCCCAATATGCCACGGCCAAAAGCAGCCTCGATGCCGACGAGGCCAACCGCAAACGGGCTTCGCAGGCCGAGGAGGCTTGCCGACTGGCCACACTCAAATTCAACAAATGGAGTGCCATCAACCAACGTTTTGGCTCCACCCGTTTCCGCACATTGGTTCAAACCCATATCCTGCGGCCTTTGCTCAACAATGCCAATATCTACCTTGAGCAGATTACTGATCGCTACAAGCTGACATGCAGCGAAGAAAACGAGCGTTTGGCCATTCTGGTTATGGATCGCTACAACAAGGATGCAGTGCGGAGTGCAACAGTGTTGTCGGGAGGTGAGAGGTTTATGGTGTCGTTGGCCTTGTCGCTGGCACTCTCGTCGCTGAACCGCCCCGATTTCAATGTGAACATACTTTTCATTGACGAGGGATTTGGTACACTCGACGAAAAAAGCTTGGACAGTGTGATGTCTACGTTGGAGAAACTGCAAGCCATAGCAGGGCAGTCCAATCGACGTGTGGGTATCATCTCACACCGTGAGGAACTGAATGAACGCATCAGAACACAAATACGCGTAACCCGCCACGGCGAGGGTCGTAGTAAAGTAGAGGTTGTTTGCGACTGATTGTTTGATTCCTGCCAGATGCAGGGTTCGTGCTTCCCATTTCCCGGAAGAAATCTTCCCTCGCCCAATCCAACCGCTGCCAAGTCACGTTTGTTCCTCCATTGTTTCATACATTAAAAATGTGAAGCAATGGAGGAACAAACGTTGTTTTAGTGTTTATTGACTTGTGTTGCAAATGGGTTGAGCCTTTTGGGGGATGGATATGGGGTTTCAGATGGGCAGAAATAGATAAGCCCCGTCGGGGATGGCGACGGGGCTTGGAAGTAAATTATGAATGCCATGTTTCGAGTGGGAAATGCTTTTGTACCGGATTATTCGATAGCCTTTTTCTTTTCCATTAGTTTTTGTTTGCGGTATTCGTAGGGAGTCATTCCGGTGCGACGCTTGAAGAAACGCACGACTTGCGGTGGTGAACTGTAGCCAACAATATCGGATATTTCGTTGAGTGTGTGGTTTTCTTCATCGACGAGAAGCATTTTGATGATGGTCTCAGTCTTTTGTTCAATCCACTTTTTGACAGTTTGTTTGGTTTCTTGTTTGATGATGATGCTGAGGTAGTTTTCGGATATGCCGAGTCTTTCGGCGTATTCGGCAATAGTTAGCTGGGGTTCGTCCATGGTGACGACCATGTGGATGAATTGGGACTTGATTTGTTGTACCTTGGGTATCTTGGTGCTCTTGGGGTTGGCGAGACGTCTCCCGTCGAGCGACTGGATTCGGAAGAGCATTGACATGACGAGGTGCATGAATTCTTCCTTGCTTTTATTGTGCTGGGTGATGGATTCATACATCAAGTTGAAATATTCTTCGGCATTGCGGTATTCTTTGTCGGAGAGGGTAAGATGAGTGGCCTGAATGCCGACAAGTTCTTTTTCTTCAGCAGTGTTGAAGTTGAAATATGTCATCCAGGGGTCGAGATCCTCAGAGTATTTTTCGATGTAGACGATGTAGTTGGCTGGGATTACGACCAGGTTGCCCTTCGTCAACTCATATTTTTTGAAGTTGATGGTAATGGACGCTTTACCTTCTCGAATGAGAAAGATGACATGTTCGTTGGTGCGTTGCGGTATGCCATAGACCACCCGTTTAAGGAAAGGTTTGGCATCCATTATAATGCAATATGATTCTTCAAACTCGTTTCTGAGTTTTTTTGCAGGAGCAATATCTTCGGTTACGATGTCTTGATTATTGCCTTTTGTTGTGTTGCGATGTCTTGACATAGTTTTGTCTTTTGAATGCAAAAATACTAATTTTTTTTAACTCTCCAATTTTTTTTTCTGATAATTATATTATTGTTAATTCGGTTTCTTGCTATGTTGCTTTTTTTCAGTTTAATATCTTTGTTTCTTGTCACGTTTTTTTTAAATAGTTTTGTTTCTATCGGTGTTGTTTAACTAATTATAACTACCCTATAAAAGGCTTCTTTTTGTTTTTTTTGGGGTTTTTAGAAAAATTGTTTGTGTGGATGTCGATGCTGCTTGTTAGTTTACAGCATAAAAAAAGCCACGGCTTTGTGTTGCCGTGGCTTTTAGGTGGTATTTTGGCTATGCCGATCAGGCTTTGCCGAGGATGTCGTACGGTACGGTATCGGTGTTTCTTGTCTGCTGAGGGTCGACAATGGGACCGAAGTTGCTCTCGTACTTTTGGAGGTTGTCGTTGAGTGCAGCCAACAGGCGTTTGGCGTGCATGGGGTTCATGATGACGCGTGAACGGATAGTTGCGTTGGGGGTGCCGGGAAGCATTTGGGCGAAGTCGAGAATGATTTCGCTGGGGCTATGGGAGATGATAGCCAAGTTGCTGTAGGTTCCGTTGGCGACCTCAGACGAGACGTCGAGCTTGAGATCCTGCTGGTTGGGTGTGTTGCGGTTGTTGGACATGTTGTTTGTTGTTTAGTTGTTAGCTCTTTCGAGTTCTTCTTTGTTGCCAACGATGAGGTTGAGGTATTCGCGAAGGCCAGTACCTGCGGGGATGAGGTGACCGACGATGACGTTTTCTTTCATGCCCTCGAGGAAGTCCTGACGAGCGTTGATGGCGGCCTCGGTGAGGACTTTGGTGGTTTCCTGGAAGGATGCAGCGGAGATGAAGCTCTTGGTTTGCAGCGAAGCGCGGGTGATGCCTTGCAGGATTTGTTTTGCTGTGGCAGGACGTGCGTCGCGGACAGTGATGAGTTTCTTGTCGGCACGGCGGAGGATGGAGTTCTCGTCGCGCAGGGCGCGGGCGGAGATAATCTGGCCGTTCTGGATGTTCTCGCTGTCGCCTTTGTCTTCGACTACTTTCATGCCGAAGATTTGATCGTTGGTTTCGTGGAAGTCGATCTTGTTGATGAGTTCGCCTTCGAGGTAGCGGGTATCGCCCGGGTCTTCGATTTCGACTTTGCGCATCATCTGGCGAACGATTACTTCGAAGTGTTTATCGTTGATTTTAACGCCCTGGAGACGGTAGACTTCTTGCACTTCGTTGACGATGTATTCCTGAACTTTCATCGGTCCCTTGATGGCGAGGATGTCGGCCGGGGTAATGGCACCGTCGGAGAGAGGTGTGCCGGCTTTGACGTAGTCGCTGTCCTGAGCAAGAATCTGCTTGGAAGTGGGGATGAGATAGGTGCGTTGTTCGCCGGTTTTGCTGGTGATGGTGATTTGACGGTTGTTGCGCTTGAGTTTCTTGTCGATGGTGACGATACCGTCGATTTCGGCAACGATGGCAGGGTCGGAGGGGTTGCGTGCCTCGAAGAGTTCGGTGACACGGGGAAGACCGCCGGTGATATCGCCTGCTTTACCGAAGCTGCGCGGGATTTTGACCATGATGTCACCAGCGCGGAGTTTCTGACCTTGGTCGACACCGATGTGTGCACCGACGGGAAGGTCGTAAACTTTGAGGACGTTGCCTTCGTCATCGACGATGTTGAGGGTGGGGTTCTTGGTACGCTGACGGCTCTCGATGATGACTTTGTCCTGAAGGCCAGTCTGGGCGTCGCTCTCAACACGGTAGGTGACGTTTTCGATTACGTTCTCGAAGGATACGCGACCGGCAACATCGGAAATGATGACGGCATTGTAAGGATCCCACTCGGCGATAAAGTCGTTCTTGGCGAGGTGGTCGCCGGCTTGTTTGTAAAGTTTGGAACCGTAGGGGAGGAGTGCGGAGAAGAGTGTGACGTTGGTGTTTTCGTCTACGATGCGCATTTCGGCAGAACGACCAATGACGATTTGGTATTCGTGGTTTTCGTCGTCGGTATAGGGGATGGCGCGTAGTTCGTCAATTTCGAGGCGGCCTTCGTATTTGGCGGAGAGGCTGGAGTTGGTACCGATGTTACCACCAGCAACACCACCGACGTGGAAGGTACGGAGGGTAAGCTGTGTACCAGGTTCACCGATAGCCTGTGCAGCGATGACGCCGACCGATTCGCCCTTTTGAACCATCTTGCCGGTGGCAAGGTTGCGGCCGTAGCACTTGGCGCAGACGCCGTGTTTGGCTTCGCAGGTGAGTACGGAACGGATTTCGACTTCCTCGATGGGTGATTCGTCGATAATCTTGCAGATGTCTTCGGTGAGTTCTTCGCCAGCACTGACGATGAGTTCGCCAGTGTGGGGGTGGTAGATGTCGTGGACGGAGGTACGACCGAGCAGTTTTTCACCAAGGGAGACGACGATGTCTTCACCTTTCTTGAGGGCTGTGGTGGGCAGTCCGCGGAGGGTACCGCAGTCTTCGGTGGTAATGATGACGTCGTGGGCCACGTCGACGAGACGACGGGTGAGGTAACCAGCGTCAGCAGTTTTAAGAGCGGTATCGGCAAGACCTTTACGAGCACCATGGGTAGAGATGAAGTACTCAAGCACGGAGAGGCCTTCTTTAAAGTTGGAGATAATGGGGTTCTCGATGATTTCGTTGCCGGCAGCACCAGCTTTCTGAGGTTTTGCCATCAGTCCGCGCATACCGGAGAGCTGACGAATCTGTTCTTTACTACCACGGGCACCGGAATCGTACATCATGTAGATGGGGTTGAAGCCTTGGTTGTCGGCTTTGAGTTGTTTCATGAGGGTTTCGGTGAGGCGGTTGTTGGTAGTGGTCCAGATGTCGATGACGTGGTTGTAGCGTTCGTTGTTGGTGATAAGACCCATGGAGTATTGGCCAAGGACTTCTTCGACTTCTTCGTTGGCTTTTTCGATGAGTTCCTCTTTCTCGTTGGGGATGATAACGTCGCCCAGATTGAAAGAGAGGCCGCCGCGGAAGGCTTGGCGATAGCCCATGTTCTTGATGTCGTCGAGGAAGTTGGCGGTGGCAGCATTACCGCAAGCGGTGAAGAGGTCGCCGATGATGTCGCGGAGGGATTTCTTGCCAAGAACCATGTTGACGTAGCCGTATTCTTTGGGTACGACTTCGTTGAAGATGACGCGTCCGACGGTGGTGCGGATGCGATCGGTTTTGATGTAGTGGCCTTTGGCGTCGACGATGGGGAAGCCTTGGTTGTCGCGTTTGATTTCGTATTCTGTACGGCTACGCTCGGCTATTTCAGCAGGAGTGGAGCAGTCGATGTCGGTGAGGATATTACCGTCGCGGTCTTTGATGACCTCGAGGAATGTTTTGTCGGTTTTGATGAATTTGAATTCGTCGCGGCCTTCGGCGTCGATGCGGACGCTGATGCAGGCGTTGAGGGAGACGCGTTTTTCGTTGTAGGCGATGATGACTTCCTCAGGTGAGTAGAAGCGGTAGCCTTCGCCAAGGACTTTTTCTTTGTCGGTGCTGACGCGGGGCTTGGTCATGTAGTAGAGACCAAGGACCATGTCCTGCGAGGGGACGGTGATAGGAGCACCGTTAGCGGGGTTGAGGATGTTGTGGGTGGAGAGCATGAGGAGCTGTGCCTCGAGAATGGCGGCGTTGCCCAGGGGGACGTGGACGGCCATCTGGTCACCGTCGAAGTCAGCGTTGAATCCGGTACAAACGAGGGGGTGCAGACGGATGGCTTTACCCTCAACGAGTTTTGGCTGGAAGGCCTGGATACCCAAACGGTGCAGGGTTGGAGCACGGTTGAGCATGATGGGATGGCCTTTGAGTATGTTTTCGAGGATTTCCCACACGACGGGGTCTTTGCGATCGACGACGCGTTTGGCGGATTTGACGGTTTTGACAAGCCCGCGCTCGAGAAGTTTGCGGATAATGAATGGTTTAAAGAGTTCGCTGGCCATGTCTTTGGGAAGACCGCACTCGTGCATTTTGAGTTCGGGACCCACGACGATGACGGAACGTCCAGAGTAGTCGACACGTTTACCGAGAAGGTTCTGACGGAAGCGGCCTTGTTTGCCCTTGAGGGAGTCGGAGAGGGATTTGAGGGAGCGGTTGCTGTCGGATTTGACGCTGGAGACTTTGCGGCTGTTGTCGAGGAGTGAGTCGACGGATTCCTGAAGCATGCGTTTTTCGTTGCGCATGATGACTTCGGGAGCCTTGATTTCGAAAAGGCGTTTGAGTCGGTTGTTGCGGATGATGACGCGGCGGTAGAGCTCGTTGATGTCGGAGGTGGCGAAACGGCCGCCATCGAGCGGCACGAGGGGACGGAGGTCGGGAGGAATGACGGGAATGATGGTCATAATCATCCATTCAGGACGGTTGTCCATGCCGCGGGCGAGCATACGCTTACGGCTTTCACGGAAAGCTTCGACGATGTTGAGGCGCTTGAGAGCGTCTTGTTTGCGCTGGTTGGAGGATTCCTTGGAGGCGCGGTCGCGGAGTTCGAAGCTGATTTTGTCGAGGTCAAGGTCGCAAAGCAGTTTGTAGAGGGCTTCGGAACCCATGCCGACGATAAATTTGTTGGGGTCGCTGTCGTCCAGTTGGTCGTTGCCTTCGGGAAGGTTTTCCATGATGGCATAGTACTCTTCCTCGGCGAGGAGGTCAAGTTTCTTGACGGGCATTTCGTTGAGGGTGGCTTTGCCGGGCTGGAGGACGATGTATTTTTCGTAGTAGATTACCTGCTCAAGTTTTTTGCTGGGGATATCGAGGAGGGTACCGATTTTGTTGGGGAGAGAACGGAAGAACCAGATGTGTGCAACGGGGACGGTGAGTTCGATATGACCCATGCGTTCGCGGCGGACTTTTTTCTCCGTGACTTCGACGCCGCAGCGGTCGCAGACGATGCCTTTGTAGCGAATGCGTTTGTATTTGCCGCAATGGCACTCCCAGTCGCGAGTGGGGCCGAAAATCTTCTCGCAGAAGAGGCCGTCGCGCTCAGGCTTGTATGTGCGATAGTTGATAGTCTCGGGTTTGGTGACTTCGCCGTAGGAGCGTTTTTTGATAGACTCGGGCGATGCCAAACTGACGGTTATCGAATTGAAATCATTCTTTAATTGTGATTCTTGTTTAAAAGCCATCTTTGTTGTATGAATTAAGAATTAAGACTGTTTTGTTTATTGGGGTTGGTCTTAATTCAGAATTAATCAAATGTTACCTCTAAGCCTAAGCCACGGAGTTCGTGGACAAGGACGTTGAACGACTCGGGGATGCCAGGAACGGGCATGTTGTCGCCTTTGACGATGGATTCGTAAGCTTTGGCACGGCCCATGACGTCGTCGGATTTGACGGTGAGGACTTCCTGCAGGACGTGCGAGGCACCGAAGGCTTCGAGAGCCCAGACTTCCATCTCACCGAAACGCTGACCACCGAAGTTGGCTTTACCGCCAAGGGGCTGCTGGGTGATGAGGGAGTAAGGTCCGATGCTACGGGCATGCATCTTGTCGTCGATCATGTGGTGCAGCTTGAGCATGTAGATGTAGCCTACGGTAGCGGGTTGGTCGAAGCGTTCGCCAGTTTCGCCGTCGTAGAGGTAGGTGCGACCGTTTTCGGGAAGGCCTGCTTCGCGCATGTAACCGTTAATTTGCTCGAGTGTGGCACCGTCGAAAATCGGGGTCTTGAAACGTTTGTTGAGTTCTTTGCCTGCCCAACCCAGCACAGTCTCGTAAATCTGGCCAAGGTTCATTCGCGAAGGAACGCCGAGGGGGTTCAGGACGATGTCGACAGGTGTGCCGTCGGCGAGGAAAGGCATGTCTTCGGCACGTACAATCTTGGACACGATACCTTTGTTACCGTGGCGACCGGCCATCTTGTCACCGATGCGCAGTTTGCGCTTCATGGCGATGTAGACTTTGGCCATCTGGACGATTCCGCTCGGGAGGTCGTCACCGACGGTGAGAGCGAATTTCTTACGGGTGAAGCGACCGTTGATTTCGCGGTTCTTGATGTTGTAGTTGTTGAGGAGATCCTTGATAAGGTCGTTGGTTTCAGGATCAGAGGTCCACTTATTGGGGCTGACCTCATTGTAGTCGATAGCGTTGAGTGCTTTCGAGGTGAATTTGACCTTTTTGGGGATGAGCTCTTCTTTGTGGCTGGTGTAGACTCCGTTGGAGGTTTTGCCGGCCAGGATGATAAGAAGTCGGTCGACGAGTTTTTCCTTGAGTTCAGCCAGTTCGTGGTTGTATTCTTCCTCAGGTTTGGCAAGGAGCTCTTTTTCCTTGGCGCGTTGTTTGCGGTCGCGGATGATGCGGGCAAAGAGTTTCTTGTCGATGACTACGCCGCGTACCGAAGGCGGGACTTTGAGGGAGGCGTCTTTGACGTCGCCGGCTTTGTCGCCGAAGATGGCGCGGAGCAGTTTCTCTTCGGGAGAGGGGTCGGATTCGCCCTTGGGGGTGATTTTACCGATAAGGATGTCGCCTTCTTTGACTTCGGCTCCGATGCGGATGATACCGTTTTCGTCGAGGTCTTTGGTGGCGTCGTTGCTGACATTGGGGATGTCGCGAGTGAGTTCCTCAAGGCCACGTTTGGTTTCGCGAACTTCGAGAGTGTATTCTTCAACGTGGACAGAGGTGAAGATGTCTTCGCGTACAACTCGCTCGGAGATAACCACAGCGTCCTCGAAGTTGTATCCTTTCCAAGGCATGAAGGCCACTTTCAGGTTGCGGCCCAGTGCCAGTTCACCGCCTTGGGTGGCATAGCCTTCGCAAAGGACTTGGCCTTTTTTGACTTTGTCGCCTTTTTTGACGATGGGGCGCAGATTGATAGAAGTTGAGTGGTTGGTGCGTTGATAGCGGGTAAGTTTGTATTCGCGTACGTCTTCGTCGAAGGAGACGAGGCGTTCTTTTTCTGTACGGTTGTGGCGGATGACGATTTTGGTGGAGTCGACATATTCGACAACACCGTCGCCAAGTGCATTGAGAAGGACGCGGCTGTCTTCAGCCACGGATTTCTCAATACCGGTTCCTACGATAGGTATTTCAGGATTGAGCAGAGGAACAGCTTGGCGCATCATGTTGGAGCCCATCAGTGCGCGGTTAGCATCGTCGTGTTCGAGGAAGGGAATCAAGGATGCGGCGATGGAGGCAATCTGGTTGGAACCCATGTCGATGAGGTCGATCTCTTCGGGTGAGACGATGGGGAAGTCGGCCTGGCGACGGGCTTTGATTCTCTGAGCAAGGATGTTTCCTTCTTCGTCCTGAGGAGTTGTTGCCTGGGCAACGGTTTTGTTCTCTTCGAGTTCAGCGGTATAGTAAGTGGGTTCTTCGTCGAGCATTACTTTACCGTTGACTACGCGACGGTAGGGAGTCTCGATGAATCCGAGGTTGTTGATTTTTGCATATACGCAGAGTGAGGAGATAAGACCGATGTTGGGGCCTTCAGGGGTTTCAATGGTACAGAGGCGTCCGTAGTGAGTGTAGTGTACGTCGCGGACTTCGAAACCAGCACGTTCGCGGGAAAGACCTCCGGGACCGAGAGCCGAGATACGGCGTTTATGCGTTACTTCGGCAAGCGGGTTGGTCTGGTCCATGAATTGGGACAGCTGGTTGGTGCCGAAGAATGAATTGATGACCGATGATAGGGTCTTGGCGTTGATAAGTTCTGTCGGAGTGAAAACCTCGTTATCGCGGACATTCATGCGTTCACGAATTGTGCGGGACATACGAGCGAGGCCAACGCCGAATTGGTTGTAGAGCTGTTCACCAGCGGTACGAACACGACGGTTTGACAAGTGGTCGATATCGTCTACGTCGGCTTTCTGGTTGATGAGCTGGATTAAATATTTGATGATTGAGGTGATGTCGGTTTGGGTAAGGACACGAACGGTATCGGGGATGTTCAGGTTCAGTTTGGTGTTGATACGGTAGCGGCCAACCTCACCGAGGTCGTAGCGTTTGTCAGAGAAGAAGAGTTTCTCGATAATTCCGCGGGCTGTTTCCTCGTCTGGGGGTTCGGCGTTGCGGAGTTGGCGGTAGATGTATTCTACTGCTTCTTTCGAGTTGTTGGAAGTGTCTTTCTTGAGGGTGTTATAGATGACTGAATAGTCGATGCCGTCGTGATCCTCGACTTTTACGAGAATAGTTTTGACATCGAGTTCCAGGATTTTTTCAATGTCTTCTTCGGTAAGCTCTTTGTCGCGTTCGATTACCACTTCGGTACGTTCCATAGATACGACTTCACCGGTATCTTCGTCGACGAAGTCCTCAGTCCATGTGTCGACCACACGGGCTGCGAGTTGCTTGCCGATAACCTTTTTAAGGTTCGATTTGGAGACTTTCACCTCTTCGGCCAAGGAGAAAATGTCCAGAATGTCTTTATCCGTTTCGAAACCCACAGCACGGAGGAGGGTTGTGATGGGGAGTTTCTTTTTACGGTCGATATAGGCGTACATCACGTTGTTGATGTCCGTAGTGAATTCCATCCAAGAGCCTTTGAAAGGAATGATACGTGCTGAATAGAGCTGAGTACCATTGGAGTGGAATTGAGTGCCGAAAAACACGCCAGGTGAGCGGTGTAACTGTGATACTACTACACGTTCGGCGCCGTTGATAACGAAAGTGCCCTTGGGTGTCATGTAGGGTATCATACCCAGGTAAACAGGCTGTTCGATGGCCTGAAAATCTTCGTTTTCCGGATCATTGCACGAGAGTTTCAGTTTGGCTTTCAGCGGGACGCTGTAAGTGAGGCCTCTCTCGATACACTCTTCGATGGTGTAGCGCGGGGGGTCGATGTAGTAGTCAAGAAACTCTAACGTGAAATTGTTCCGTGCATCTGAAATGGGGAAATTTTCTTTGAATACTTTAAATAGACCTTCGTCAAGTCTGTTGTCAGGGTTTGTTTCAATCTGGAAAAAATCCTGGAAAGACTTGAGCTGTATGTCGAGAAAGTCAGGGTATTCGTACTTGCGAACAGATGCAAAATTTACTACCTCAATAGGTTGTGCTATGGGTTGTTCGATAGGTTGATTGTTATCCAAGGGACTTAATAATTAAGAATTTTCAACTTAACAATATTGATTTCGGATGGTTACTGCTCCGTTGGAGAGATAATGGTAGTTCCCCGAATGGCCATGCTATGCCTCTATTAAAACGAATTGCATAGCAAAGAGGAATAGGCACTCCGGTCATGCCGGAGGCCCTATTCCTCGTAGAAATCTTATAGTATTAACTATTTGACTTCAACTTCGGCACCAGCCTCCTCAAGGGCTTTCTTCAGAGATTCAGCCTCGTCTTTGCTCACGCCTTCCTTAACGGGCTTAGGAGCGTTGTCAACGAGTTCCTTGGACTCTTTCAGACCCAAGCTGGCCATGTCCTTAACAGCCTTCACAACGCCGAGTTTCTTGGTAGCGTCGGGAACACCCTTCAGGATAACGTCGAAGGAGGTCTTTTCCTCAGCAGCGGCGGCACCGCCGGCAGCGGGAGTAGCGGCAACTGCAACAGCAGCAGCTGCGGGCTCAATACCATATTCTTCTTTCAGAACGTCAGCGAGTTCTTTTACTTCTTTAACGGTTAAGTTTACTAATTCTTCAGCAATAGCTTTGATGTCTGCCATGACTTTATTGTTTTTAATTTGTTTTACTAATTTGTTAATTACTTTGGACTTGTTGAGGGTGTCCGACCCTGTTTTTGCTTATTCAGCTTTTTTCTCCTCTAATGTTTTCAGGACACCAGTGATGGTGTTTGCACCAGACTGGAGCTGTGAAACAACGTTCTTGATTGGTGACTGGAGAAGAGCCATGATGTCGGCGATGAGTTCGTTCTTGGACTTGATGTTGACAAGTTCGTCAAGATGTTGTTCTCCAACATAGAAGCATTCCTCAACATAGGCACCCTTCAATACGGGTTTCTGAGCACCTTTCTCGTTTGCGCGAAACTCTTTGATGAGTTTGGCAGGAGCATTGTTGGTGTTCGAAAGCATTATGGCGGTCTCGCCCTTGATTACGGGGAACAGCTCTGAGTAGTCAATACCCGTGCGTTCCATAGCCTTAATCAAAAGAGCATTTTTAACGACTTCCAACTTGACTTCCTTGCGGAAAGCAGCGCGACGCAGTTTGCTGGTCAGCACCGAGTTCAGACCTCCGATATCAGCAATATAGATAAGCGGATAAGCCTTGATCTCTTCGCAAAGTTGGTCAATCAGTTGGTCTTTTTGTTCTTTTCTCATAATGACCTTTCAATAATTAAATGTTACACGGTGGCGGCTTTTGTGTCGACTTTTACGCCTGCGCTCATAGTGCTGCTGATGCAGATACTCTTAACGTAGGTTCCCTTTGCGGCTGCGGGTTTCAGTTTAATGATAGCCTGCAATACCTCACGGGCGTTGTCAACAATCTTGTTGCTGTCAAAAGACACCTTGGCAACGGCGGTATGGATGATACCATATTTGTCGACTTTGAAGTCGATTTTACCGGCCTTGGCTTCCTGGACTGCTTTGCCAACTTCCATGGTAACAGTGCCAGTTTTGGGGTTCGGCATCAGGCCGCGGGGACCGAGAATGCGTCCGAGAGCACCCACTTTAGGCATTACGCTGGGCATGGTAATGATAACGTCTACATCCGTCCAACCGCCTTTAATCTTGGTGATGTATTCATCAAGACCGTAATAATCAGCTCCGGCAGCTTTTGCCTCTTCTTCTTTGTCAGGAGTGCAGAGCACGAGCACACGGACGGTTTTGCCGGTACCGTGGGGCAGGGTAACGCTGCCGCGCACCATCTGGTTGGCCTTACGGGGATCAACACCAAGACGAACGTCGATGTCAACAGAGGCGTCGAATTTCGTGTAGGTGATTTTCTTTACAACCTCAACGGCTTCCTCGAGGGTGTACACCTGGTTTCTGTCGAATTTGGCTAAAGCTTCTTTTTGTTTCTTCGTTAATTTTGCCATGATTCTTACTTTTTGTGGTCACTGCACCGCTCTTTCGTCGATGCTACCACGTGTTAATAATTCTTTAATTTACTTTGCAAGGGGATTCTCTCCTTTTACAGTGATACCCATGCTGCGTGCAGTTCCGGCCACCATGCTCATTGCTGACTCAATCGTGAAGCAATTGAGGTCAGGCATTTTGGCTTCTGCAATCTGACGCACCTGTTCCCAAGTGACGGATGCTACCTTGACACGGTTGGGTTCGGATGAACCTTTCTGAGCCTTGGAGAGTTCCTTCAACTGTACGGCAACAGGAGGGGTCTTCACTACAAAGTCAAAGGACTTGTCAGAGTATACAGTGATGATGACGGGCACGATTTTGCCAGCCTGATCCTGTGTACGGGCATTGAACTGCTTGCAGAACTCCATGATGTTCACGCCCTTTGCACCCAGTGCGGGTCCTACGGGAGGTGCGGGGTTCGCAGCGCCGCCTTTGATTTGTAATTTAATCAATCCTGCAACTTCTTTTGCCATTGCGTTTAATTTTTTAAATAGGTTGATTAGTTAGTTTACTATTCTTTTTCAACCTGACTGTAACTCAGTTCCAGAGGAGTTTTGCGACCAAAGATTTTGACCGTAACTTTCAATTTCTTCTTTTCGTCGTTCACCTCTTCTACAATGCCTGCAAAACTGCTGAACGGTCCGTCAATAACCTTGACCGACTCGCCAACCAGATATGCGTCACCGTTGCCTTCTACAGCCTCTATCTGGTCGTCCATCTTGCCGAGGATGCGGTTAACCTCATGCTGACGCATGGGAATAGGTTTTCCGCCGTCTGACTCGCGCAAAAAGTCCAACACATTAGGAACATTCTGTATTACTGGAATAATCTCTTCGCGCAGGTCGGCTTCTATCAACACGTATCCAGGGAAATAATTGCGGTCTTTCACCACCTTTTTCCCGTTGCGTATTGCGTAGACCTTCTCGGTAGGAATAAGAACTTGGGGCACATCTTCGCTCCAGCCTCGTTTGGCCATCTCGCTCTCGATGTACTCCTTTGCCTTCTTCTCTTTGCCGCTCACTGCTCTGACGACATACCATTTTTTAGACTGCTGTTCCATGCTGTTTCTTAAAAGAATAGTGGGTTTATACTCGTATCTTCCGGCAACTGCCTTCCGAAACGTCTTTTTATCAGATAAACAATACAGATTAGCCGAATCTCAAAAAAATTGGGAAGCAAGACTGGCTGTTTCTCTTGTCTTATCCGATTAAAGAATAAAAGTATCCGAGTAATCCTTTCCATCCCATGCTCTGGACGCCGAAAATAACATCCATGCAGAAGACGATAAGGGCTAAAATAAGTGCAGCCACAGCAACTACTACAGCACTGCTCTGCAATTCTTTAAACGTGGGCCACGACACTTTGTGCACCAACTCGTCGTAACTCTCTTTTACGTAATTTCCGAATTTAGACATTTGATATCAATTTTTTTGCAGGGGCAGAGAGAATCGAACTCCCAACTACGGTTTTGGAGACCGTCATTATACCATTTAACTATGCCCCTATTAGAGACGCTGTTTGTGCAGCGTCTCTATTTAGGATTGAAATTATTCAATGATCTTGGTCACCTGACCGGAACCAACGGTACGGCCACCTTCGCGGATAGCGAAACGGAGGTTCTCGTTCAGAGCGATATCGTTGATCAGATCAACGGTGATGGTCAAGTTATCACCGGGCATAACCATTTCGCGACCTTCGGGGAGAGAGATCTCACCAGTAACATCGGTGGTGCGGAAATAGAACTGAGGACGATATTTGTTGTGGAACGGGGTGTGACGGCCGCCTTCTTCCTTCTTCAGGATATAGACAGTAGCCTCGAATTTGTGGTGAGGATGAATGGACTTCGGAGCAGCGATAACCATACCGCGGCGGATCTCATTCTTGTCGATACCACGGAGCAGCAGTCCGACGTTATCACCAGCTTCACCTTCGTCAAGAATCTTGCGGAACATCTCAACACCGGTAACAACGCTGGTCAGTTTCTCGGCACCCATACCGATAATGTCAACGGGGTCGCTGGTGTGGATAACGCCAGTCTCGATACGACCGGTAGCAACGGTACCACGGCCAGTGATTGAGAAAACGTCCTCGATGGGCATCAAGAAGGGTTTGTCAACTGCGCGGGTGGGCAGAGGAATCCAAGTGTCAACGGCTTCCATCAATTCCTCAACGGCCTTAACACCGCTGGGTTCGCCATTCAGAGCTGCAAGAGCGGAACCACGGATGATAGGAATGTTGTCACCGTCGAAGTCATAAGAGCTGAGGAGCTCGCGGATTTCCATCTCAACGAGGTCGAGAAGCTCGGGATCGTCAACCAAGTCGCACTTGTTCATGAAAACAACCAACTGGGGAACACCAACCTGACGGGCGAGCAGGATGTGCTCACGGGTCTGAGGCATGGGACCATCGGTAGCAGCAACAACCAGGATAGCACCGTCCATCTGGGCAGCACCGGTAACCATGTTCTTCACATAGTCAGCGTGGCCAGGGCAGTCAACGTGTGCATAGTGGCGGGTCTCAGTCTGATACTCAACGTGAGCGGTGTTAATGGTGATACCGCGCTCTTTCTCTTCAGGAGCAGAGTCGATAGAGTCGAATGATTTCACTTCGGAGAGACCTTTTGCAGCCAGCACTTTGGTGATAGCAGCGGTCAGAGTGGTCTTACCATGGTCAACGTGGCCAATAGTGCCGATGTTGACGTGCGGTTTTGAACGATCAAATTTTTCTTTTGCCATGTTTAATACGTATTAATGTTAACAAATTAATTATCTATTTTTCACATTCAATTTTGCATAAAAAAAGAGCTACAGACCGGATTTGAACCGGTGACCTCATCCTTACCAAGGATGCGCTCTACCAGCTGAGCTACTGCAGCTTTTTACTTCATAGCGTCGGCGTCCTCGTGCCTGTTTTCCGCTTTTTTCTTTGAGCGGAAGACGGGGCTCGAACCCGCCACCTATAGCTTGGAAGGCTATCGCTCTACCAAATGAGCTACTTCCGCTTTTCAGTAGGTTTTGTGGGGAAGAGTGGACTCGAACCACTGAACTCCGAAGAGGACAGATTTACAGTCTGTTGCAATTGCCACTATGCGACTTCCCCAGCCGAT
This sequence comes from uncultured Bacteroidales bacterium, assembly GCA_900317955.1. Taxonomy (GTDB): domain Bacteria; phylum Bacteroidota; class Bacteroidia; order Bacteroidales; family P3; genus Colimorpha. The sequence goes on along the minus strand of ONIP01000012.1, from coordinate 60,668 downwards.
GAAGGGACTCGAACCCCCGACAGGCTGATTACAAATCAGCTACTCTACCAACTGAGTTACATCGGCTTTTTCAGCTTTGTCAAACAACTCTTTGTTCTCTTGTTTTGAGGTTGCAAAAATACTACTTTTTTCTCATCCCGCAAATTTTTTTTGCCTTTTTCTTCAAATTATTTTATATACCACTGATATTCAATACTGTTTTTATTCTTTAAAATAACCCCATCAGTCTATTTCATATTCTTTTTTCTACTTTATTTGTCTTGTTTTGGCTCATTTTCGTATTCCGCTATGCGCTATTGTTTCTTGTTTTTGCATTTTGTTTTGATACTCAATTCGTTAGTCTATATTTCAAATCCTGATCTGTCTTCTAATAATTACCGTATATTATTGATTACAAGTTTATTGGAACGATTTTCTTACATGAGAGTTTCCGTGTTGTCTTCGCGCTAATCTATGGCTGCAATCTTCTTATTGCTGTACCCTGTTTTACATATCCTGTCCTGCAAAAAAACTCCAGCCCCAACTATGGGTCTCGTACAAACGGTTGGCATTGTGTGCCCAGCCATTGTAGTCAAAGTAGGGTTAATCTGAAATCAGGGATGGTATTACGACTTGCCGTGTCGGCTTTTAGCTTTGTTTTTGATGTGGAGCCATCGTTTCCATGTCGCAAGGTCGAAGAAACTTGAGTCGGTTGTTGCTTGCCATGTCAGCAATGCTCCTATCGGTATGAATACAAAAGTCGATATCCACATGCCCACAGGAGCAACCGCGTCTTCGCGCACCGACTTTTCACTTATCATTCCTATAACGTAGTATAAAACAAAGAAAATTACCGAAGCAACCAAAGGCATGCCCAATCCGCCTTTGCGAACAATGGAGCCAAACGGTGCACCTATAAGGAACAGTAGCAAACAGGCCACCGACAACGTAAACTTCCTCATCAACTCTATCCAGTGTCTGTTTATATGTTCCTGTTCCGAACTGATGATAGAAGTGTATGACTGTATGTCGCTTTGTGCGTTGAATGCTATTGATTTGGCATGGTTCACTATCTTCTCGCGGGTGGCTTTGTTAGTGTCCGATAGCCATTGTTCAATATCGGTATAAGAGGAACTGTCTTCTGTGTGATCAACGTAGTATTTGTATGCCCTCAATTTATTCATAGTCATGTCTCTGAACTCAACATACCGGTTCACCATGCTTCCCTCCAACGAATTAATTGACGAATCCAGCTGTGCTACATTCAGCATCTGGTAGTGTCCGCTGAAAAAGTTCTCATCTGATTTCTTGAAGGCGAAATCCGAAATGTCGAATGTCAGTATCTGCTTGTCGAAACCGATGCTTGTCAAAGGACGTTTCGCGGCATCCTCCCCTTCGGTGGGCTCACTGTATGAATAACCGTCATAAAGCGTAAACACCAGATACTTGTCATCCGGGGTGGTCTGCATATTTCCGTGGTCTGCCACCGTGATGTTCGTTCGGTTTATCCCTTGGGTATGGTCGTAAATAATTATGTCGCGCATCGTTCTCCCGTCGGGATCCTTGCCGTTCACCCTGATTACATATCCGTCAATCTCGTCATAATACTCGCTCGGACGGATGCTCACCGCCGGTTTTTTGCGCTGAATATCATACAAGGTCATGCGGTATTTGTGCATGGCAACGGGTAACACGTTGTTGGCAAAGTAAAAAGCAATTCCGGTCATAAACAATGCCACCAAGGCCATCGGCAGCATAATGCGGCGAACCGAAATCCCGCCCGCTTTCATGGCCACAAGCTCGTATTTTTCTCCGAAATTGCCCATGGTCATTATCGAGGCAAACAATACCGATATCGGCAACGCCATTGGTACAAATGTTGCCGAGGCATACAGAAGCAACTCAGCTATCACGCCCACCTCAAGACCTTTTCCCACCAAGTCGTCAATATATTTCCACACAAACTGCATCAACAGCACAAACACTGCTATGGCAAATGTCAGCAGCAGCGGGCCGAGGAACGACTTCAGTATCAGTTTGTCTATTTTCTTCATGGTGGGCGTTCCTTTTTTCTTCTTTTACCTCATCACCCCGGTAAACACTTTTATCAAATCGTTGCCGTTGGCTACCACCATCAGCAATATCAAAAGGGACAGCCCGATATATTGAATCACATTGAGTACCTTCTCGTTCACGGGTCTCCGGGTAATCATCTCCCAAAGGGTGATAACGATGTGTCCTCCGTCAAGGCCGGGTATCGGTATGATGTTCATAAAGGCAAGCACCACAGCCAGCAACGCCGTAATATCCCAGAAGGCGCGCCACTCCCAATGGTCGGGGAATAGATTTGCCATGCTGATAAATCCGCCAAGACTGTTGACGCCGTCTTTGGTAAACAGAACCCCAAGCGATGCGACATACGTCGTCAGCGTCTCCCATCCATAACTGATTCCGGCGGGGATGGCCTCCCAAAGGGTGTAGTCGATGTGATTGACCTTAAACAATTTACTCATGTCGTTCTGGGCATAAATACCCAGTTTCCCGTCGCCTCCCAGTTTAACGGTTATCGCCATCAATTCCCCATTGCGGTACAGCCCTATCTTCGCACTGTCGTCGGCAAATGTCCCAAGTGTTTTGGTGAATACTTGAGCCGACGGTGTCGGTATATCGTTGATGCTTACCAGGCTGTCGCCAATCTCGAACCCGTTCGCCTTGGCCAGCGAACCCGGTGCAAACTCCTTCACCACAAACGGGAACAATGGAGTCATCAAACGTTTTGGATTCTTCTTGGCAACTTGGGCAAGTATGTCTTCCCTGAAAGTTATCTCCACAAGGCTGTCGCCGCGCAACAACGTGGCAGTTTTCGGTTTGTTCAAAACCAGGCTTTTCATCGCCTCGCTGAAGTCATATTGCTCCACGCCGTCAAGAGCGTACAGAATGTCCCCGTCCTGAAAACCTTGGTCTTTCAATATCTCGTGGTAGGCATATCCCAGTCGGGCGTTCCTCAAGGGCAGTTCGTCCTTGCCCCAGTGCGAGAATATGGCACCATAAATGATAAGGGCAGAAACAAAGTTGACCAACACGCCTCCCGACAAAATAAACAACCGCTGCCAACGGGGTTTGGTACGGTATTCCCACGGTTGGGGTGTGCTTGCCATGTCGCTTGCGTCCTTGGTTTCGTCCACCATACCGGCAATGTCGCAATATCCACCCAGTGGCAGCCAGCCCAACCCCCACAATGTATTGTTCTGGTCCTCGGGACTCAGGTTCTTCTCATCCCAAGACTCGGGTGTCTTGGAGTTGAAGAAAAGAAAGTGCCACTTGCCATTGAATTTCTTCGCTTTCAGAATCGAGAATTTCCAGTTAAAAAACACATAGAACCGGTTGACTCGGGTATGAAACAGTTTCGCAAAAAACAAATGTCCCAGTTCATGGGTCACAACCAGCAACGACAGGCTTATTAGGAATATTAAGGCTTTCATGTTGTTAGGCTTCTATTCAAATAATTCAAAAAACGTGCAAAGATACAAAATATTGTGCATTTATCGTCACTTTATATCTAAAATCAATTAAAAAATACTCGCCTCGCACGCTCTTGCACCTATCCCTGTTGTTAGCCTCTGCCTGCATCTGAACTGTGTCCCGAAGCCTTCTCCGCCCCGCTCGGCTTCTCCTGTGGCATCAGCTTTACCCCGCCTTATATTCTCACTTATTGTTGTAACAGCGTAGGTTATACCCTCAATTGCCACCCCTTCGAAAAAATATTTTGAGAATTTAACTATTGATACGTTTTTTTTGCGTATCTTTGCAAACGTGAAAATATCCGAAGCCATACAATGTTTCGCCGACTATGTCACTCATGAGCGCAGGCTGGCCGCTGGTACCACAAAATACTACGTGGGCGAGGTTCAGGCATTCTCTCAATACCTCCTCACGCTTCACATCACCGATACCGACGACATCACGCCCCGCGAAGTCTCCAGCTGGCAAATGAGCCAACTCGACTCCGGCCACCACCCCGGCACCGTTGCCAAGCAGCTCTCCGCCCTTCGTGCATGGTTCAAATATCTCATGAAGTACCAAGGCATGGAACGCGACGTCATGGCTTCCATCAATCCTCCCAAACGCCCTGTACGCCTCCCCGTCTTTTTCAAACAGAGAGAAGTGGAAAGCATCTACTCCGACATTTTTCCCGATACCTTCGACGGGCAGACCGAACGCCTCACCCTCCGTATGCTCTACGAAACCGGCATGCGCCGCTCCGAACTGGCTTCCCTCCCTCTTTCCGCCATCGACATCACTTCCCTCACCATTAAAGTACGCGGCAAACGCAACAAAGAACGTATCATCCCCATCGAAAACGAACTGGCGCAATCCATCGCCCGTTACATCACCCTGAGAGAAGAAGTCCTCGCTCAGCAAAAACCCGACACTACGCCCGATGCCTCCTCTCCGCTGCTCATAACTTCCAAAGGCAAACCCGTCACCGACAACAAAATCTACCAAATCGTCGAACGCTACATGCGCCCGCGCTCCACTGCCGACCGTACAAGCCCCCATGTCTTCCGCCACACCTTTGCCACCCACATGCTCAACGACGGTGCCAATATCGACGCCATCAAAGAACTTCTGGGCCACAGCGACCTCTCTTCCACCGAGATTTACACCCACCTGTCACGCGAACATCTTAAAGAATCATATAAACACGCCCATCCAAGGGCATATAAAAAGTAAGGAGATCACTATGAACACAACAATCAATGCCGTTAAATTCAAGGCAGACCCCAAACTGGAAAAATTCGTCATCGAGAAAGTGGCCAAACTCGACCGTCTTATCGACAATGCAGTTAAATGTGAGGTTATCCTTAAGGTTGACAAACCCGAGAGCGACAACAACAAAATTGCTGAACTCTCGCTTAATCTCCCCGGACAGACACTCTTCAACAGCAAGCAGGCCGACACTTTCGAGGAAGCTGTCTCCGACTGTGTGGATTCCATGAAAGGCCAAATCGATAAATACAAAGAACGTTACAAGTAATCCTTGTCAACAATGTCCAACCCTCGGGGGGCGGTGCGCACTGCGCACCGCCCCCCTTGTTTTCCCCTGTGCTCTTCCGTTCCTGTTCCACTCCCACTGTCATTGTCCAAACCATAGCATTTCATTTTTTTTTCTGCCATGTCAATTATTTTTGCGATATTTGCATTTTTATTTCAATTCATATCATATATCATTTGTAATCTTTTATTATCATGAAAACAAAATCTTTCCGACCGCTGACCAGCCAAGAAATCGAGCAGCTTCAGCTCCTCGGCAACCGCGCTGAAGACTGGTCTCTGGTGCAAGTGGACAACACTCTTGACGTCAACCTTATCCGCAACAACGTATTCATGGGCCGTGTATCGCTCGGCGCCATGGCGCAAGGCTATGTCCATGACGGTGACCTGCACCTGCCGGAAGGACTTTATAATTCCATGCTCGCCAATGCCGTCGTTAGCGACCACTGCGCTGTACACAACGTCCACATGCTCAGTGGCTATACTGTCGGCGACCACTGCCTGCTTTTCAATGTCGACGAAATAACCGCCACCGTCCCCGCCGTCGAGAACGACTACCCCTGGATAGAACCCATGAACGAGAACGGCGGTCGCCGCATACTCCCCTTCAGCGGCATGACCATCGGCGATGCCTACCTCTGGGCCAAATACCGCGACCATGCCAACATGGTCCAGCATCTTGAGTCAATGACCCGTCGCCTCCTTGCAACCCCCGAGGGATGCTATGGACACATCGGCAGCCATGCCATCATCAAAAACACCCGCACCCTCCACAACGTGGCCGTTCTCTCCGACGAGGAAACTCCCACCCGCATCGAGGACTGCGTTGTGCTTGCCGACGGTGTTGTCGGCTACGGATGCACCTGTGAATACGGCTGCATTGCCATGCGATTCGTCCTCGGTGAACATGTGCATCTCGAATTCGGTGTGCGCCTCAACGACACAGTTGTCGGCGACAACTCCACTATCGCCCGTTGCGAGGTGGGCAACAATATCATCTTCCCTGCCCACGAACAGCATCACAACAACTCATTCCTTATCGCCTCGCTCGTTATGGGTCAAAGCAACCTTGCCGCAGGATGCACCGTAGGTTCCAACCACAACGGCCGTACCGCCGACAACGAGATAGTCGCCGGACGTGGTTTCTGGCCTGGCCTTTGCACCAGCCTCAAGCACTCCTCCAGCTTCGCCTCCTACTGCCTGCTGGCCAAAGGAGCCTATCCAGCCGAACTCAGCATCACCCTTCCTTTCGCCCTTGTCAACAACAACGCCTCCAAGCACTGCCTCGAGGTAATGCCCGCATATTGGTGGATGTACAACATGTACGCCCTCAACCGCAATATCACCAAATTCGCCAAACGCGACAAGCGCAAGAAGAAAGCCCAGCATATCGTCTTCACACCCTTTGCCCCCGACACCGCCGAAGAAATCATCAACGGCCGCATGCTCTTGAAATACTGGACCGAACAGGCCTACCTCAAATTCGACAAAGACAAGGAGCATGTAGAAGTGCTCGCCTACGGTATGGAGAAGGGCAAACGTCCGGTGCGCGTACTCAAGGCTGCACAGGGCTACCAAGCCTACGAAGACATGCTCATCTACTATGCCATGAACACCCTTACCGACAACGGTGAACACTCCACCCTTCCAGAATCCTCGCTGGCAGAAGGCGAGCGAGAGCGCGAATGGGCAAACCTCGGCGGCCAACTGGTTCCCCAAAAAGAACTCGACAAACTAATCTCGCAAATTGAGAGCGGTGAGATAGACAGCTGGCAGCAGGTGCACGACCGTTACAACCAATGGTGGGACGAATACCCTGCCTTGTGCCGACGCCATGCCTATCAGGTGCTTTGCTACCTTGGCGAATGCCACAGCATTGACGATGCCCAATGGCGAAAACTGTTGCAACGCTATGACACCATCCGCCAATATGTTGCCGACCAAGTCCGCATCACCCGCCAGAAAGACGAAGAAAACCTATTCCGCAGGATGACCTATCGCAACGAAGCCGAAATGAAGGCAGTTCTCGATTGACCCCGCAAAGGCCTACCTCCAATAAAACGGTAGTCATTTAACGCTTGTTCCACGGTTGTTTCCCACTATAAAGTTTGAAACAACCGTGGAACAATGGTTATATTATTGCCTTACGATACAGCGATAGGTAAATTACCTGTCGCTGAGAGGTAGAGGTGTGGCCGGGGGAAAGATTAGGTTGGGGTGAGGGAGGGTGACGGGGTTAGAGGTATTCTTTGAGGGAGGCGAGGAACTGGCGGGTTTCGGTGAGGGTTTTGACGAGTTGCACGGTGTCGTCGAGGTTGTTGTCTTGGCGGAGGCGTTCGCGGGCGCCTTCGAGGGTGTAGCCGCAGTCGCGGGTGAGGTGGTAGATTTGACGCAGGAGGTCGATGTCAGCGTCGGTATAGTATCGGGTGCCTTTTTTGTTTTTGTGGGGTTTGAGGGCGGGGAATTCTGTTTCCCAGAAGCGGAGCAGGGAAGGGTTGACACCGAGCATTTCTGATACTTCGCCGATGGAGTGGTAGAGTTTTTCGGTCATTTTTTGATTGGTGTTATGGAGGTTATAGATTTGAGGGGGAGGGTTAGTAGGAGTAGTAGCCTTGGTTGTCTTGGTAGGATTGTTGTTTCTGGTATTTGACGTCTTTGAGGCTGCTGGCTTTGATGTTGATTACGAAGTTCCAGCTTTTGTAATATCCGAAGGGAACCCAGTTGAAGCGCATCTCCCAGCAGTGGAGGTCGCGGTAGATGTCGATGGAGGTGTATGAGATGCCTTTTTTGACAAAGTCGTAGCCGGTGGAGACGGCGATGCGCCAGTTCTCGGTAATGTTGGCGTTGGCGGAGATGCCAAGGGTTTGGATGATGTCTTTTTTGAAGTTGTATTGTGCGGCGACGTAAGTGCTTACGTAGCTGAGGGTGTAGTTGAGGGAGAGGTTCCAGGGCATGGAGAAGTCGGCGTAGGTGCCCATGAGCAGTGCGGGGTTGTAGTTATAGGGTGACTGCATGATGGGTGCGACGATGGGTTGGATGTCGGAGGTCTTCTTGTTAGTATTATTCTCGGGTTTGAAGGTGTTGTTGTTGATGCTGTAGGATATTTGTGTGCTCCAGGTAGAGTTGTTTCTCTGGAGGATTTTTTTCTGTCCGGGTGTCTTCCAGATGAATTGGTTGTGTTTGCGCCCTTCGTTGTCGATGTAGTAGGGGCTGAAGGAGCCGGAGTAGTTGAGCACGAGGTTTTTGAACAGGGTGGTACGGCCGGAGATGGTAAGGTCGGACCATTGTAGTGAATCGCGGGCCATGTCGTAGCTCATATTGAGGTTGAGGTTTTCGAGGAGGGTGATTTTGCGGGTGCCGGTAACGGTGTCTTTGGGGTTGGCAACTTTCATTTCAAGGTTGTTGCCGATGCTGAAGTTGATGCATCCGGAGCGTCCGTCGGCGGGGCCGCCGTAGAGGCTTTGTTCGAAGATGGAGTAGCGGTGGACATAGCCGGTATTGTCGGTGTAGGATTGCCACCAGCCAAGCGAGGGGTTGCCGAAGTCGGGTTGGAAGTTGAAGGCTATGGAGGGGTTGATGACATGGCGGATGGCTTTGACGGGACCGAATTTGAAGTTGAACATGCCGTAGATGCGAGTGGAGAGGGAGGAGGTGAAGCTGATGTCGCGGTTGGCGCGGAAGCCGCGGACGGTGTCGATGGTGACGGTGTTGGTGACAGTGTCGAAGGTTTTGCGTATGGTGGACCAGTGCCAACGTTCTCTGAAGTTGGCGGAATTGGTCCAGTTGAAGTATTTGAGTACTTTGACGGTGAGGGAGAGGGGTATGGTGTGGCTGATGCCGTATTGCATGCGGTTGAGGGTGGAGAGTTTGAAGAGGTCGGAGTCTTGCGCGGTGATGTTGTTGTCGGCTGCGAGGGAGTAGGAGAGTGAGATGTTTTCGTACCAGCGGTAGGAGCCGGAGGGCTCTTTGCGTCGGAGGGGGTAGAAGGTGGTGGAGCTGAGGGAGAGGGAGGGGAGTTTGATGTTGATGAGGCCGGTTTGGGCGTTGTAGGATTCGCGGAAGGAGGCAGCGAAGTTGAGGGCAGTGCCTATCTGTCCGTTATACGAGATGCTGGAGGTGGTGGTGCTGTTGAAGTAGTCGTTGCGGTTGGTGGTGTTTTTGTTGTAGTTGCGGCTTTGGAGGTTGACGTTGGCAGAAAAACGGCTGTGGGGGTTGGCTTTGGGGTCTTGGTCGTGTTTCCAGGCTATTTTGAAGTCACTGAATTTGCGGAAGGTGTTGCTGTCGCCGGGGATGCCTTCTTTGGTGATGCCGTATCGAATGTCGAAGTTGCCTTTGTATTTGTAGCGTTTGTTGTAGTTGCTGCGGGCTTCGGCTGCCCAGCTGAGGTTGGTATAGATTTCGCCGATGAGGGCGAGGTCGATGTTGTCGTTGAGTGCGAAGTAGTAGCCACCGTCTTTAAGATAGTAGCCGCGGTTGTTCATCCATCCGTAGCTGGGCATGAGGATGCCGGAGGTGCGGTCGTGGGTCATGGGGAAGAAGGCGAAGGGGAGGACGAGTGGAGTTGGAACGTCCTCGATGGTGACGTAGGCGGGGCCGGTGAAGATTTTGTCGCCGGTGATGAGTTTGGAGTGTGTAAAGTTGATGGCGAAGTGGGGATGGGCGTGGTTGCAGGTGGTGTATTGGCCACCGTTGAGGTACATGACGGAGTCGCTGACTTTCTTGACGCGAGAGCCGTGCAGGAATCCGTCGCCCTGCTGGGTGATGACACCGGAGATGATGCCTTTGCGGGTGTTGTAGTTGAAGGTGATGGTGTCGGCCATGTATTCATCTTCGCCTTGTTTGAAGAAGGGACGGCCGATTACTTTGCCGTTGGTGTCGGTAACGGGTTGTGCATTGAGTATCTGGCGGTCGAAGTCGACGTGAACGGATTCGGCTTTGAGTTCCATGCCATCATATTCGATGACACCTTGAGAGTAGAGTTGGGCTTTGCGTTTGTTGATGTCGATGGCTATGGAGTCGGTGGCTTGGTAGTGGACGATGCTGGTGAGGGCGTTTGGAGAGGGGTGTATGATGGGGAGGGGGTGGGAGTTGGTGATGGAATCGAGTGTGTCGGCAATGGCGTGGAGTGAGTCGGGGATTGTCTTGAGAGAGTCAGGGAGGGAATCGGTCGGGCGGTTGATGCTGTCTTTGTGGGAGGGTAGGGAGTTGTTGAGGGCGGCGGGGAGGGAGCGGGTGAGGATAGCGGGAGCGGGGTGTACAGAATCGGTCTGTGCACCCACAATGGCGGGGGGAGTCAGGAAGAGGACTAACAAACAGATGTTCAAAAGTTTCCGCATAATTTTTTGTTCTTTCCGAATTTCATCGTATCTTTGCAAAAGAATTTGCAAAGATACCAACTTTTTGCGCAATACGAAAAAATAAAAAATATACAATTGAAAATGAAACGCTTATTTGCCATTTTTATTGTGCTTGTATGTGTTTGCGAGCCGGTTTTTTCGCAAAAAAAGTCGGCTGGGCAGGTGAAAACTGTGGTTATTGATGCCGGACACGGGGGCGACAAGCCCGGAGCAGTAGGCCGGAGGTGTAAAGAAAAAACGCTGACGTTGCAGATGGCTCTGAAGCTTGGGAAGCTGATAGAGGATAATTATCCGGATGTGAAGATTATTTTTACGCGAACCACGGATGTGGACATCACGCTGGCGGAACGCGCCAGGATAGCCAACAAGGCTAAGGCGGATTTGTTTATTTCTATACACTGCAATTCGTGGGACAATCCGACACCCACAGGTGTTGAGACGTATGTGATGGGTTTGTCGCAGAGCAAGGCCAACATGGAGGTAGCAAAGAAGGAGAATGCGGATATTTTGTTGGAGAAAGGTTACAAAGACAACAGCGATTACCAGGGTTTTGACCCGAACTCACCAGAGAGTTATGTGTTGTTTGCTATGTACCAGAATGCTTACCTTGACAAGAGTCTCGACTTTGCAGGATATATACAGGACCAGTATAAGTCGGCCATCAAGACGATTAACAGGGGCGTGAAGCAGTCGGAGATTTTTGTGTTGTACAAGACTGCCATGCCAGCCGTGTTGACAGAGGTGGGATTTATCAGCAATCCCGAAGAAGAGCAGTATATGATGTCGGACGAAGGGCAGGCAGCGATAGTGGTGAGTATATTCAAGGCATTTGTTACCTACAAGAGTGTGACGGAGGGAGTGAAGGCACCCGCTGACTTGAAGATTGATTTGAAAGGATATAAGGACAACAAGAAGACCAAGGTGCAGGAAACGGTGAAACCCGAAGTGCCGGTGCAGAAGCCTGCCGAGGAGAAACCCACCCCAGTGAAGGAGAAGACTCCCGAGGCACCTACGGCGAATGAGCCTACTACTTTTATTCCGTCGACAGCACCGACGGGAGTGGAGCCTCCCTTGCCTAAGGACGAGCCAAGAGTGGAGACCCCTGTAGTGGAGAATGCGCAGCAGAATGAACAGCAGGAGGTGGAACCACAGCAACAGCCGAAGGCCGAGACTCAGAATGTGGTGTTTAAAGTGCAGTTTATGACCAGTGGCAAGCAATTGAAACAGAATGCCCGTGAGTTTAAGGGCATAACTGATTACGATTATTACTTGCAGAAAGATACATATTGTTACACGACAGGTAGTTTCAAGACAGCTCGCGAGGCGGCCGCTTACCAAAAGGTGGTACGTGAGAAGGGCTTTAAAGATGCTTTTGTAGTAGCGTTCTGCAACGGAGAACGCATTTCGTTGCAAGCGGCTAAGGAGATGCTTGAGGCTGACGGTCGTGGCAGAAAATAGTAGAAGATTCAAGGTGTCCGGCGAACGGACAAACGCAAAAAGATATGATAGAAGTAAAGCATATAACAAAGATTTATGACGGCCAGCGGGCGCTGGACGATGTGAGTTTCACCGCAAAAGAGGGTGAAGTGGTGGGTCTGCTTGGACCCAATGGCGCGGGTAAGTCGACGTTGATGAAGATATTGACCTGCTATATACCTCCAACGGAAGGCGACGCGACGATAGGAGGCCACAGTATTTACGACGAACCATTGGAGGTGCGGCGTATGATAGGATACCTGCCAGAGCATAATCCGCTGTATCCCGACATGTATATTAGGGAGTTTCTTCGTTTTTCAGCCGAGATGTATGGGGTGAAGAAGAGCAAGGAACGTGTGGAAGAAATGGTTGAATTGGTAGGGTTGACCCCGGAGAGCAACAAGCGTATAGGCCAGTTGTCGAAAGGTTACAGGCAGCGTGTGGGATTGGCACAGGCACTGATACACGACCCTCAGGTGCTGATTCTGGACGAGCCGACGACAGGATTGGACCCCAACCAGTTGGAAGAAATTCGTGCGGTGATAAAAAACGCCGGGAAGGAGAAGGTGGTGCTGCTTTCCACCCATATTATGCAAGAGGTAGAGGCAATGTGCAGCCGCGCTATTATTATTAATCATGGGCGACTGGTGTCCGACGATAAGTTGGAGCATATCACATCGCAGCAGTTAACAGAGAAGTTTCACCAAGTAACAGCCTAATGGTTTGTTATTTTAATATCAACAATATATGAAAAGAGAAGAGTTAATAGACTTGATACGTAGCCGTCGCTCGTTTTTGTGCGTGGGGCTCGATGTAGATAAGAATAAAATGCCTGAGCACTTGCGTAATGATGCGGACGGTGTGTTTAAGTTCAACAAAGCCATTATTGACGCAACTATCGACTACGCTGTGGCTTATAAGCCGAATCTTGCCTTTTATGAAGCGATGGGAATAGAGGGTCTTGTGCAGTTGAAGAAAACAATGGAATATTTGCATAGTCTTGACAAAAAGGCTTTTACGATTGCTGATGCCAAGCGCGGCGATATTGGCAACACCTCGCAGCAGTATGCCAAGGCTTTTCTTGACCCTGCGGGAGATTACAATTTCGATTCGCTGACGATTGCTCCTTATATGGGCGCTGACTCGGTGCAGCCTTTTACCGTGTATGACGGGAAATGGGTTATTCTGCTTGCCCTTACCTCAAACAAAGGGGCTTTTGATTTCCAGTTCCTGCCAGTGGATGGAGAGAGGAAGTTGTTTGAGAAGGTGCTGGAGACTTCGCGCCAGTGGGGCAATCCTGAAAATATGATGTATGTGGTGGGTGCCACCAAAGCCGATATGTTGACGCAGGTACGTGCCATTGTACCCGACAGTTTTCTTCTTGTTCCCGGTGTTGGAGCACAAGGAGGAAGCCTTGAAGAGGTTTGCAAATACGGTTTGACCCGTGACTGCGGTTTGCTTGTCAATTCGTCGAGAGGCATTATCTATGCTTCGACAGGCGTTGATTTTGCAGAGCGGGCAGGCGAGGAGGCACGGAAACTGCAGCAGCAAATGGATGCCGCGTTCAGCAGCGTGTTTTAATATCAGTTTGAAAGGATTATGGACAGCCAGAAGTACAGAGTGAATTTCAGAACGTTGCGGTTGATGCTTGTGATTAGTTTCATCTGTACGGGGGTCTATTGTTTGTTTGATTTGCTTGCAGGGATAGGTCTGCCGTGGATGGCTGATTATTGTGCTGCGAATCAAGAGAAGTTGCCCGGAGCATGGGTTATTTTGATAGAACGCAAGTTGAGTATACCGCAGTGGTACTATCTGTTGTCGGCGGTGCTTGATGTGGCATCCTTGGGAGGCGTGGTGTTGATGTGGAGGATGCGCAGGAATGGTTTTTTCAGTTATTCACTGGCCAAGGTACTGCTGATGTTGATGCCGATGCTGTTTTTAGACCGCTCGTATGTTGGTGTGGGGAATATGATGGTTGCGGTGCTGTTTATAGTTTGTTATTTCCTCTTGATGCGTTCGTTGGGCATTCTAAGCCGCAGGCGAGTCAAAGCTGCCGAAGTGCTGCCAGAAGAGGATGGAGATGCTGAACGGAAGGATTTGTAGCCACTCCCAGCCGTGCCTCTTCTGGTAGGATATTTTTTTTGGAATAAAAAAAGCCACGGAAGGATATTCTTTCCGTGGCAAAATATATAAGAATGATGAAAGATGTTCAGACCTTGAGTTCCATAGGTTGAAGCATGTTCTCGGGTTTGAGGATTTCGTCAAGTTGCTTTTTGGTGAGGAGTTTGTGCTCGAGAACCAGTTCGTAGACGCCACGACCGGTTTCGCTGGCCTCTTTTGCGATTTTGGTACTTTGCTTGTAGCCAATAATCGGGTTGAGCATGGTGACGATGCCGATGCTGTTTTGAACGAGTTGGCGGCAGCGTTCTTCGTTGGCGACGATGCCTTCGATGCAGAATTTGCGGAGAGTGTCAAGGCCGTTTTCGAGCAGATGGACGCTTTCGAACAGGGTGTAGGCGATGACGGGTTCCATGACGTTCAGTTCGAGCTGGCCGTTGTCGCTGGCGAAGGTGATGCACATATCGTTGCCGATGACTTTGTAGCAAACCTGGTTCATCACTTCGGGAATAACGGGGTTGACTTTGCCGGGCATGATAGAGGAACCGGGCTGACGTTCAGGAAGATGGATTTCGTTGAGACCGCAACGAGGACCAGAAGAGAGGAGACGGAGGTCGTTGCACATTTTGTTGATTTTGAGAGCTAAACGTTTCATGGCTGAGCTGTACTGAATCATGCAGCTGGTAGCGCTAGTGGCCTCGATGAGGTTGTCGGCAAGGTTGATGTTCCAGCCAGTGACTTTGCGGAGGGCCTTGATGCAGGCTTCGCTGTAGCCGGGTTTGGAGCAGATGCCGGTGCCGATAGCGGTGGCACCCATATTGACGGTGAGGAATTCGTCGGCGGCATTGCGGAGGTTTGCGACTTCACCACGGAGGGAAGCAGCAAAACCACCGAAGGTTTGACCAAGAGTCATGGGAACAGCATCTTGAAGCTGGGTGCGACCCATCTTGATGACGTGTGCGAACTCTTTGGTTTTTTTGTCCAGAGAGTTGATGATTTCCTCGAGGTGAGGCATGAAGGCGAGGTGTTCGAGGCACATGGCCATGTGGATGGCGCAGGGGTAGGCGTCGTTGGTGCTTTGGGAAGCGTTCACGACGTCGTTGGGGGAACAGTATTGATATTCGCCACGGTTGTGACCCATGTGTTCAAGTGCGAGGTTGGCAATGACCTCGTTGGCGGCCATGTTGGTGCTGGTGCCAGCACCGCCCTGAATCATGTCGATGGGGAATTGGTCATGGAAGCGTCCAGAGATTAACTGGTCGCAAGCCCACATGATAGCATCGCCCTGTTCGGGGGTGATCATGCCGACTTCCACGTTGGCCATAGCGGCGGCCTTTTTGGTGATGGCCATGCCTTTGATAAAGTTGGGATAGCTGCTGAGTAGTTGTCCACTGATATGGAAGTTCTCCATTGCGCGGGTGGTTTGCACACCGTAGTAGACCTCTGCGGGAACCTCGCGGGAACCCAGAAGGTCACTTTCAGTACGAAATTGTTTTTTGTCTGTCATTATAATGTTGATTGTTTTAATTGATTACTGATTATTTTGGATGTAATTAGTCGTTGTCTTTGCCCATAGTCATCTGATAAAGGCGGACGGAACCATCGATGTTCTTCTCTTTGGCTTCGTTGCCGTATTTGTCGACGTCGACCACGTTGCGGGGCGAGTGGGTGATGCAGAGAGGACCGCCGATGCAACCGCCGTCGCAGGCCATGCCTTCGAAAAAGTTGGCAGTGGCTTTTTTGGCACGGAGAAGTGTGAGTTGGGTACGGCATTGGTCAAGGCCGTTCATGGCAATGGGTTTGACACCTTCAATGCCGAGTTTTTCGGCCACATAGGCAACACCTTGGGCTAAGCCACCGCTCTTGGCGAAAATACGGCCATAGTAGGAGGCGTTGTCGAGTGTAGTGTCTTCGCAGGTTGTTGTGTCAATGCCACGTGCATCGACAAAGGCCTGAAGTTCTTCGAAACTCATGACGCTGTCGATCATGCCACCGGTTTTGGCAAGGGTGTATTCTCCTTTTTTTGCTGCGCAGGGGCCGATGAAGACTACGCGGGCAGTCGGGTCTGAGTGCTTGATGAGCTTGGCAGTGGTTACCATGGGAGATACTGATGAGGAGATGGCGTCTTTGAATTCTGGGAAGTTCTTTTCGACAAAACTGACGAAGGCGGGGCAGCATGAGGTTGTCATAACGGCGCCTTCGCCTTTCTCCTGGAATTCGCGGGCTTCGTTGTAGAGCGTGATGTCGGCACCGAGGGCGGCTTCAACGACTTGGTGGAAGCCAAGCTTGCGGATTGCAGTGACGACCTGCGTGATGCGACCGAAGCGGCATTGGCTGACGATGGCGGGGGCAATGACGGCGTAGACGCGGTAGCGGGTATTGTTTTCGGATTCTTTAATGATTTTGATGATGTCAAGGACAAGACTCTTGTCGGTAATGGCACCAAAGGGGCATTTGTAAACACAGGCACCACAGGAGATGCATTTGTTGTTGTCGATGACGGCTTTGTCTTCGTCGTTGATGGAGATAGCTTTTACCTTGCAGCTTTGCATGCAGGGTCTTTTCTGGGCAATAATGGCACTGTAAGGACATGCTTGTGAGCATTTGCCGCACTCGATGCATTTGGATTTGTCGATGACGCAGCGGTGGTTTACAATGGTGATGGCACCTCGAGGACAAACGTCTTTGCAGGCATGCATCAAGCACCCTCTGCAGGCAGGGGTGACCATCATGCCGGCGGCAGGACATTCGTCGCAGGCAGATTCCATGACTTGCACTGGGTTGGGGTTATTCTTGTCTCCACCCATAGCCATGTGAATGCGGTCCTGTACAATGGCCCGTTCTTTATAGATGCAGCAGTTAAGGTCGGATTTTGGACCCGGGCTGATGATTTTGGGGATTTCAAGGTAGGCGTTCTCCAGTCCTCCTTCGTAGGCTCGGCGGATAACTTCTTTTAGCACCTTGTATTTGATCCATTGTACGTTAGTGTCGAAAAGTTTCTGTTCCATAAATTAATCGTAGTTTACAGTTACCATTTTTCCCATCAGGCGTAGGTTATTGGCCAGATGTTCAACAAGTTTAAGCTTCATGGTGATGTCAATGTCGAGTCCTTGGTGGGCGGCATTGACGTTTTGTCCGACAAAGAAAACGATGTGGGTGGCTTCTTCGAACAATATATTGGCCAGCAGCGAACCGCCGTCTTTTTTACTATAAGTCTTTGGAGTGAGATCTTTGGAGGAAACGTATTTGTGGGAAAGGTCGAGTAGTCGGCGAAGAGTGATGACTCCTTCGGTGGTGAGGTCGATTCCATCGATAAAACCTATAGGAGGTACATCTTTGTCAGGGAAGTCGAAACTGGTTTTAAGCTCTTTGCCAGTGCATCGTGCTACAATCTGGGAGCTTGTGCCACCACAGACGATGTGTTTGTCGGCACCCTGGAGGAATTGTTCGACATAGTATTTGTCTTTTTCTTTGTCGACAGGGGGACCGACCATAATGTGGACTTCCATTTTTGGACGTATGCGGATGGCAGCGACAGTGGTGTCGTCACCGGGGCGGTCGAGGTAGAGGTCGTTGCAGGCTGAGGCAAGTAGGCAGGCGGCGGCGCGGGCAGACATGTGAGCATTGACGTTTTTGTCGAGGTGCTCCATGATTTCCTTGCGTTGCCAACCAAAGTTAAGGATTTGACCGATACCAGCATGGATGGTGCCGTCGCTCATGACAAAGACCATGTCGCCAGCAGAGAGCTCCAGCATGGTGTGGAAGACTTGTTTGCCGCAGATTTCAAGAGGGGTGCGATTGGGGAAGTCCTGGGTATGGCCTTTGTGGTACCAGATGGCTTCAGGGTTGTCGAATTCGAACAGGTGACCTTTTCCCTCTTTGTTGACGTGAATTACGGAGAAGGTGCTGTAGGCCAGTTGACGTTCCTTGCAGACAGGGAGGGTCTGGATGATGGTTTCCACACATTCTTCGATGTCGGCATCGTTGGCAACCATGGTGCAAAGGATTTTGCTTGTGAGAGTTGCCAAGATGTTTGCTTTAACGCCACTGCCAAGGCCATCGGCCAGGACGACGGTGGTATAGTCACCGCGTTCGCAGAGTTCTACGTTGTCGCCACATAGTTCTTCGCCCACGTGGTTGAGAGAGGTGAATCCGTATTCTATGCAGAGTTCTCTCATTCCTTGTCCTCCATGGCTACAGAATCACGCAGCATTTTTTTGAGATTGAGCAGTGCCACCTTTGTTTCGGCAGTGGTTTCGCCCAGGAGAGAAGCAATTTCTTGAGCAACCCGCATTTGTTTCATGATGAGGTCGTCGGTGGTGCTGATGGTTTCGAGTTTTACTTTGTCGAGTTTTTTGTCGTAGTTGACCTGTTCGGAGATGTCTTTCATTAAACCGAAGAGCACATTTTGTTCTCCAAGCAGGCTGACGGTGAGACTAACGTAGCGATTGGTACCGGATATATGCAGACATTTGTTCTCAATTTTACGGTGTTGAGTGAGGGCATTGTAGAACTCGATGGGCGGGAAGAAGTCAGCAAGGGGACGACCTTGGTGGCTTTCGGGCTGGCCATCCATGCCAAGCATCTTCATGGCAGTTGCATTGGTGTCGACGATGTTAAGGTCGGGGTCAACCAGGATGACACCTTCGGGAGAATTGCGGACAATGTCAACGGCAAGGCTTTCGGCACGTTTGCGCATGTATGGCAAGCATATATCGATATCGGCATAGCCGTTGATAACAGCCCAAGCTTTTTCACGACAGGTGCTGTAACCGCAGGCGCCGCAGTTCAGTTCGTCTTCTTTGCTGAATTTGCCTGTACGGTGCAATATTTCTTCAATTTCTTTTTCTGTTACGGGACGGCTGTGCGACCTGAGACGCGGGTAGGCCAAGGATAGAGAGACTCCAGCTTGCGGCGCAGGTGTGTGTTTGCGGGTGGCCAATTCGTGTTCGACGTAGTTTGAAACATCTTCTTCGGCCTTGATGATGCCGCCTTCATGTTGGATTGAGCTTGGGCCGTTGATGCACCCGCCTTGACACATGTTCATTTCGATGAAAACGTGGTCAAGGTTTTCGATGTTCTCCAATACGTCTGTTAACCGAGTGACTCCGTCGACAGCCATATAGTGGTAACCTTCGGGAAGGTTGTCGAAGGAACGGATAATGCCTCTTGTAATTGGGAAGGCTTTGGCGCGGTTGGCACCGAGGTGGTCGTTGTCGATGGAGAGGTGGTTGATATTGGAAAGGTCGATGTTGTTTTCCTGGAACAGGGTTAGCAGTTCTTCAAAGGTCAATACGGCATCGATGCCATGTTCTTTAGCTTCTCTTTTTTTTGCGATACAAGGACCAATGAAAACAATTTTCAAGTTGGGATCGTTTCTGCGAAGCATTTTGGCGTGAGCCACCATGGGGGAGTCAACAGGTGCCAGAAAGGGCAAAGCCTTGGGGTAGTACATTTGTATGATGCGGCATACCGAGGGGCAGGCAGAGGTGATAAAGTTGCGCATCTCGCCTGATTCCAAGACTTTTTTGTATTCTTCAACCACGGCTTGGGCACCAACAGCTGTTTCTTCGGCTATGGAAAAACCAAGTTTTGCCAGTGCAATGCGAAGTGTTGAGAAATCTTTTAGGGAGAGGTTGTTAATGAATGACGGTGCAACGGTGGCAGCGACTTTTTGCCCCGAAGCAAGTAGTTGTCTGACGACGGGGAGTTCGCTATGTACGATTTTGGCGTTTTGAGGACAAACGTGGGTGCAATGACCGCAGAGGATACAGTGCTCTTCGATAATCTGAGCGTGGTGTGATTTTACTTCGATGGCCTTAACGGGACATTCCCTTACACAGCGGTAGCAGTCTTTGCATTGTACTGTCTTAAATTCAAGATATTCTGGCATTTCTTATATACGTGGTGGTTAATTGATTAGTTTAGATTTAGTTTTGGGTAGACTTCATTGGCGAAGAGCTCCTCTGCATTTTCTGCGTTGACGCCATGGAGAATGAAACCTTCGGGGGTTTCTTCGACTTGTGATCCGTGGGAGGCTGGTTCCATTCCATCGCAGAGTACGGTGACGCCGCGGGAGCAGTGACCGAGACAGAAGCTGGCTTGCAGTTCTACCACATCTTCGACATCGTATTTTTTCAATATCTCTTTGAAGGCTTCAATTACGTTGTAAGAACCTTTTAAGTGGCAGGAACTGCCGACGCATACCTTGATTGTCATATTTTTATTTTTTTGATCAATATTTCGAGTTTATAGGTGTGTGCTTTTTTATGTTGTCTGATGAGCGAAGGAGAAGCGAAGGAAAATATAAAAGGGGGAGTTGCTGCTGGGTTAAAAAACTAAATGAAAAATGGTGTGGATAAATTCCGGGTAGTAATCGGATTTTCTGGTATGGTTAGTAAAATGAGTTGAGGTGGTGATGTTTTTGTTTAATTATGTATTTTAGCGATGGTTTTCCAATTAAGCTTTTTGTTGTGTATCAGGTAACTTTTCAAAGAACAGTTGCTTCAAATCGACTGCAAAAATACAAAATAAACACCATATATAAAACTTTTATTTTATTTGTGGTGTTTATTTTGTTGAATTTCAATGAAAAAAAATATTACAAATCGCTATTTTTTTATCGAATATATTATCAAATCAAGTCAGAAATTATCTTTTTGGGGGAAGTGCAATAACAGTGGGAAGGGTTAACTGCGACGACGTAGTTCGGTGGTAAGTGCAGCAAGGGAGGCTGCAAGATTTTCGTTTTTTACAAGGATGGATTTTGGGAGGTCGAGGGTGGTTGGGGCGAAGTTCCAGATGGCTTGAATGCCGCCTACAACCATCATGTCGGCAACTTCCTGAGCAGCTTGGGCGGGGACGGCAATAATGCCGATTTTGGTGTGAGTGCGTTGCAGATAAGAAACGAGTTTGCTTATGGGGAGAACTGGCTTGCCAGCGATAGTTTTTTCTTTTACTTCTTTGTCGAATCCAGCGACGATGCCTAAGCCGTAGTTGACAAAGCCACCGTACTGTAGAAGAACATGCCCCAAAGCACCAACACCGACAAGTACAGACTCGTCGTAACGGTCATAGCCTAAATGGTTTTTCAGGTCGTCAAGTAGTACGTCAATCTTGAATCCTAATTTAGGACGACCTGGTTCGGAGCAAATGCTGGCTAGGTCTTTTCTCACCTGAACGGGATTGATGGAGAGGCTTTCGGCAATGGATGTAGCCGATACGTATTCTTCGCCTGCAGCTTTTCTTTCCTCTATGTTGCAATAGTAAGAGGGTAGTCTGCTGAGGGTTGATTTCAGAATTATTAATGAATTACGTCTGTTTTCCATTTTTTAATAGTCTGCAGATTGATTGTTATGATGGTTTTTTATTTGAATTGAAAAGCCGTTGCGATGAGGTGGGCAACGGCTTTTTTTTGTTTCTTTATGTTAGATGCGGGTTGAATTGTGTTACCTGATTCCCAGTTGGGTCAGAATGGTTTGTTTGTGACAATGTCGAGTATGTTGTCTATTTCGTCGGAAGTTAGAGCATGATGCATGGGAAGACAGATTACTTGGTTGGCGATTAAAGTGGCGTTTGGGAGATTGCTTGGAGAGGCACTTGGAAGACCTCGGTATGTGCTAAAAGTGCTGATGAGAGGGAAGAAGTACTTTCGACTTAAAATGTTGCGTTGTCGTAGAGCAGTGTAAAGTTGGTCTCGAGTAGCACCGTAGTCTTCTGGGTTGATGAATATAGGATAATAGCTGTAATTGTGGCGAACCCCCTGAATGGTGGGCAGGATTCTGATGCCAGGTATTTTGCTTAGGACTTCGGTGTAGCGTTGGGCCACATGTTGGCGTTGCTGGATGGCATGGTCGACTTGCTTGAGGTTAAGAAGACCATAAACCGAGCGTATTTCGTCAAGTTTGCCGTTGATTCCGGGAGCGACAACTTCGGTTTCACTTTCGAAACCGAAGTTTTTGAGGTAGTCGATTCTTTTTTTAGTAGCTTCATCGTGCATGATGAGTGCTCCCCCTTCGATGGTGTTGAATACTTTGGTGGCGTGGAAACTGAGCGTAGAGAGATCTCCCCAGTTCAGTATGGATTCGCCATTGATTTCAACACCAAAGGCATGTGCAGCATCATATATGACTTTGAGCCCATATTTATCAGCAATGTGTTGAATCCGTTGGTTGTCGCAAGGTTGTCCATAGCAGTGGACAGGCAAGATAGCCGTGGTTTGTGGAGTGATGGCAGCTTCGATTTTATCAGGGTCGATGTTGCAGGTTTCGGGGTCGATGTCAACAAATACCGGCTTAAGTCCATTCCACCAGATGCTGTGGGTCGTTGCAACGAAACTGTAGGGTGTGGTAATGACTTCCCCCCTCACACAGAGTGCCTGAAGTGCTGTGAGCAGTGGAATAGTTCCATTTGTGAAAAGGCTAATGTACGGGACTTTGAGGTACTCGCAAAGGGCTTTTTCAAATTGTTGATGGAACTGACCGTTATTGGTGATCCACTTGCTTGCCCAGATTTCTTTGAGCATGCAGGTGAGGTCATCAAGCTGCGGTAGCAAAGGAGAGGTGACAGTGATTGGGGCTTTGTCTTGCACGGTATGACGTGTTATTTCTTCTTGGATTTGAATAATCTAAACGGAGTCTTTTTCTTTTGGGTCGGCTCGGGTTCTTGCGAGAAGTTATCATCGCCATAGCCGTAACCATATCCATAGCCGTAGCCGTAACCATAGCCGTAGCCGTAACCGTAACCATACCCATAGTTGTGGCCGTAAAGGGGCTGTTTCTCGTACTTGACGTCGTTGAGAATGGTGCACATGTTGGGGAATGCATGGTCGTTGTAGAGGCGTTCAATGTCGAGTAGCATGCGTTTATCGAATTTGCGAGCACGAATAATGAAGCAGGAGTGGTCGGCAATGTGTTTGACGATGTCGGTGTCAACGACCATGCCAGCAGGAGTGCTGTCAACGATGATGTAATCGTAACGGGGACGGAGTTGGTCGATCATTTGGTCGAAGCGGGGTGAACTGAGCAATTCGGCGGGGTTGGGAGGTATAGGACCGGAGAAAAGGGAGTCTACGCCTGGAGCAATGATGTTGTGTTGGATAAGGCTGTCGAGGTTGTCTTCTTTTCCAGTTAGGTAGTTGACCACACCGGGTTTGTGACGCGAGTAGAATTTGTGGGAGAGAGAAGCTTTGCGGAGGTCGAGGTCGATGATGAGGACTTTTTTGTCGGTAAGACCTATGCAAGCTGCCAGATTGCTGGTTGTGAATGTTTTGCCGGAGTTAGGGACAAGAGATGAGAATAGGAGTATTTTGGCACTGTCAGGTTTGTTGCTGAGGAAATCGATTTTGGCTCTAAGGTGTCGGAACGATTCCGCAATGCCTTCGTGGACTTTATCGTTGACGACAATGTCTTTTGCTTCTTCATCAGTGATAGAGGGAATTTCGCACAGGAACGGTACGGTGATAGAAGATTCGATGTCGGCATAACTCTTGACTTGAGTGTCGAAGAGACGGCGAAGCAGATGGAAGCCAATGGGCAGGAGGAGACCAATAATGAGTCCAACAAATGTGATGTGGGCGGTGTTGGGCGATACTGGGCGATTATATACCTGAGCGGACTCGATGACTTTTGCACTACCTTCGAGTGAAGGTTGACTAATCATGAGTTCTTCACGACGTGTGAGGAGAGAGACATAGAGCTGTTCTTTGATTTTTTGGTTACGCTCCATGCCTTCAAGATATATTTGTTTTTGTGGAACGGAGCGCATCTTGGCAGAAGCTGAGTTAGCCATGTTTCGTTCGTTGATGATGCGTTGTTCGAGGGAGGCAATGTATCCTTCGGTCATGCTGGCGAGGTCGTTGAGGAGTTGACGTTGGTTTTCGATAACTCTTGCTGCCACAGGGTTGTTTGTTGTACCTGTTTCGACATAGCGTGAGACCTCTTGAGCATGTTGGTTGTAGTTGGTGAGGTATGAGAGGATGATTGAATTGGTAATAGAGCCAACAGGGATTACACGGCTTCCGTCGCTGGAACGGATAGCAGAAAGGAGTGAGCGGACCATTTCAAGTTCCGACTGCATTCTGATGACCTCGTTGCTGGATGTAATGCTTGTTGAGATATATCGTTCGCCAACGGATGCTGAGGTTACAACGTCGTTGACGCTACGGTAGTTGGCCATGGCAGATTCTTGGGCATCGAGGTCTCCGCTAATGATGTTGATACGCTCGTTGATATAGTTATATGTGTCGGAGATGATTCTCTTCTTGTCGTTGACAGCACCTTCATTATAAACCCTTATTACTGTGTTAATGAAGTCAGCGCAGCGTTGGGGGGAACTGTCGCGCATGTTCAGGTCAAGGATGGTATTGCGTTCACTGTTGCGTGACACGACAAGTTTGGAGCGATAGAATTCAGTGACGGATGCAATATCCAGATTTTTAACAGTGATTTCTTGACCGATATAGTCATTTTGGAAAGCCCATGTTTTGTGAAGTGTCAATTTGCCCATAGGGGTGATGACGGGTTTGTCGAATGGGATGTAGAGGCTGTGGTGGTTCTCACGGAGAAGGAGTGCGTGGTCATTGTCTAATATTTTTATAACGAGGATGGGGGGCATCATAAAGTTGTCCTCGTCATTGTTGAACTCAATTTCTACGGGAGAAATGTTGTATAAGTCTTTTTCGCGATGGGTCAGGCGGGTCTTGGTTGTATATACTGTATTGAGATGGAGATCCTCAACGGCTTTCTGAACATTTGATTTTGAGGTGAGGATCATGATTTCGTTGTTGATAGTGCTTGAGTAGAATGAACGCAGACCGAGGGCGGAGCGGATGGTGGCTTCGCGGGTATCGTTGTCGCTGACGCCGACGTCATTGCCAGACCGTATCAGAATCTTGGCGTTGCTTTGATAAGATTTGTCAAGTTGGCGAGCGTACAAGTTGGCAATCAAACCGCCGAGAGCAGCAAAAATGAGCAGCCAGTGAATGTTGCGTAAAAGAAGAAATACTATATCCTTGATGTGGAATGAGATGGACTGTTTGTCATCAAGGAATGACAGACTGGTTTGTGTCTGGTTGATGTTGTTGGTATTGGTATTGTTGTTTTCCATGGTTACATGTTGGATTTATTGGCGGATTAATTCTTCTTGTTTAACAGGTTGATAACAGTCAATATCAGTGTAATAGATGACATGGCAGTGGAGACCCACATTCCAATAAAGTTACGGGCTTCGTTGCGGGTGGTAGCGGTGTTATAGTTTTGGGTGAGGATGATGTCGTTTTGTTGAAGCATGAAAAATGGGTCTTGAAACACAGAGGAAGAGCGAGGGTCGAGGTAACGCATGACCATTTTTCCGTCGACTTCACGCATGACAGCGATTTTGCTTCGACTTGTGTAGATGCTTAAGTCACCCGAGAGGGCAAGGGCTTCAAGAAAGGTGCATCGTTCGTTGCTAATAGTGATACATTTGCCGCCTTCAGCACCAAGGAAAAAGATTTTGAAATTGGCAAAACGTACCATAACAACTGCGCTGCTAAGGAGATTGCCACTTTCGAGTTTGTATTTGAGTGTGTCTTGTAATTGAAGGCGGGTCAATCCAGCAACATGGATTTCGCCCAGGATGGGGAATTGGATGTTGCCGTTGACATCAACGAGATAGGCTCCACGTCGGTTGGGGTTTTGAGTGCCTGATGAGATAGTACTAATGTTAAAGGGGCTTGCAAGCTTTTGTTCGTCATCGGAAGAGAACACGTAGATATCAAGTTCGTCGTAGGGACAGATGACGGCTTGGAATTTATTTTCAAGTTCTATTTGACTTCCATGCCGCATATCCTGTAGATAGTTTACTTGACTGGGAGTTACGCATGAGGCAAAAGCCAATGTTGTGCAGAGGGCAATTAAAAGGGTTTTAAATGTATGTTTCATTGTATTATATTTTTTCGTACCAATATTGATAGAATGAAAAATTAACAATATTTTAATTTTATTTATAACGATTTGGATGTTTTATTATTGTGTGGCTGAATTATTTTTGTTTTTATGGAGAATAAGAAGTCGTTTTACTATGTTCTTGATGGTTTGAATTGTGAATTCAGATAGATGGGCGAGTCCAGGGTTAGTCCAGCGTTGTGGATGGGTAGTGATAAGGAGAGAGAGGCCAGAGCAGCGCAAGGGTGAAGCAGGGTTGAGAAGAGCGGCAATAATTTGAGGTGTTGAGTGGTAGGAGAGGCCTTGTCGTTGCCATTTTTCTTGGTGTTGAGGTATCTTGTCACGTACACTTACTTGATAGCCGTCCCAGCGTCGACCAGTGTCGGTGAGGTAAAGTGTTGAGTTGTAGTCGGTGTCAAAGTATGGTTCATAATCTATGTCCAGAGTGTGATAGTCGTATTTTTTCCAGATGTCGCGGCTGTCGTATGGGCTTCGTGGCGAGCCATGCATGCATATTGTGTTTATGGGAGCGAGAGCGCGCAGACGATTAAGGTTTATGCAGAAATCTTTGTAGGCTGCATCGATGTTTCCTTGAGTGGTGGTTAGGGATTCGTAATGATAGCCTATCGTGTGTTTGAGGGAATGAATCTGTTTTATTATTTCTGGGTTGAAACTCTGAGGTACAGTTCGGAAGTAGTAAGTGGCTTTTATTCCGAGTTGGTTTTCGAGTTTTGCTGTGCGTAGTGAACGTAGGGGTTTGAGATCTACATCGTGACGTAAACGGAAGTTAATTCCGCTTGCCTGCAATGCAAGTAATAGATCCCGGTATGTTTTTAGTGTGAAATCCATCTGGTTAAATGTTGGTGAGTAGTTGGACTATTTGTGCGTTGATGTCTCCTACTTGTTCGTAGTATTGTTCACGTTTTTGAGTCCATTCTTCTTTTTTAGGGGAAGCAGCAAGTTCCGATGCCTTTTCGATAGCTTCAGTAGGGTTGGAGATGTTGTAAAGCATCCCATATTTGTTTTGTAACATGATAAAGTTCGACATGTCGTTTGGACCGACAAAGGTGTTGGAGCGTATGGCGGGTGTGCCAAGCAGAGCAGCTTCGGAGGCCATGGTTTGAGAGTCACCAACATAGAGGTAGGCTGCACTGAGAACGTGGTGTATAAGAGAGGCTGGTGTAGGCAGTTGGTATTGTGCGAGGTGTTTAGGTAGTTCTTTCTCGGAGGAGATGTAGACTGTCATGTGTTTTGCTATTGTGTGAACAAGTTCCTCTTTCTGTTGGAGATTGAATCCCGCATTGCCTACATCATGATTGGCTTCCCATCCTACAAATCTTAATATTGCGTATGGTTGTTTAAGATGGTATTGATCTACAATGGCAGGGTTGGGTGTAAATACTTGGGGTGCGAGGTAGCAATCTTCAAAGATACCAGGTATTCTAACGTGTTTTGTGCCGTAGTTAAGTTTGAATGGCTGTGGTGTTACAACACGTGTACAAAGTGGTACGACGAATTTATTAGTTACTTTTACCACTTCTGAGTCAGGGAATATGACTGATTTTTTATGTAGTAGTTTGGCAGTGGCAGTTCCATACCAAGAGGCCTTAGATACAATAACATCAGGGTTGAAATTGCGAGCAATTTTTATGTAGTTAGGCATTAAGCCAAATGTACCTATAATCTTAGTGTATAGAGTTTTATGATGTTTACCAAAAATGATATATTTTACGCCTTCCTGTTCAAGGAGTTTGATAAGGACATCTTTGTGGCGTGCAAGTACAAGGATTTCATGCCCTTGCTCTTTGAGAGATTGCATGATGTACTTGAATTGATAGTAGTGCTTTGGATGATTGAGTTCGAAAAGATATTTCACTTTATTTTGTTTTTTCTTGTCTTGAAGATTTTGTATTATATGTTGGCTTTGTGTGGTAAGTGGTATTATTGGAAAGTCTTTATGACTTTTGCTGGTGAGCCAACTGCGACACAATAGGGAGGGATGTCACGAGTTACAACACTTCCGGCACCAATGATGGCCCCCTCTCCAATAGTTACTCCGGGCATTATGATTGCGCCAATACCAATATGAGCACCGTCATGGATTGTTACTTTGCCTTCTTTAAAAGGACAATGCATAGCGTACATTCCTGGGTGATAATTTGATAGGTCTCTTTGGTGGCAAAGTATCATTACTCCTGAGGTGACAGCAACTCCATTTCCGATCTCAATCAAATCAGGATTTCGGTCATCGAGAATGACACCTCGGGCGACATGAGTTTTTTTGCCGATTTTTACACCCCGAAGACGATGTAGAGCAACAGTTACCTGATAAGGGAAGGTGAACATAGTCAGGATGGAAAGAGAGTGGGTCCAGATGCCTTTCAGTATTGATTTAAGTGAACGGTGTTGTACAATAGACATATTCTGATGAATAAAAAAGTGTTTTTTATTATTTTGCAGGATTATAGTCGTATTCGGACACGCAGTAGTCCTCTTTGCCCGATGGGAGGGTGGGAATCTCGTCTACGAATTGTAAGGAAACCTCAGATTCTGTGAAATGTGCACGGTAATTTTCGATGATGTAATCGAATTGTTCATGTGACTCAGTGGGGTCTTTTAATTTAAGAAGAATGAGTATGTCTCCCTGTTTGTCTTGGCGTATCTGGAATTTGTCAATTTTATAGTATGTTTTTTGGTATTCTTTGTTATGGTAATCAAGGTTGGGGTAGAACATCATGGGTAAGACAGTGGGAGGAATGGGAACGCCTTTTTTATTATACATTAGTCTTCCGGCTCGACCCATTACTTGACCAATAAGTCTTGATGGTCTGCCGCAGGAGCATGGTTCGGGTTTGATATAAGCCATGTCGCCTACTTGGTAGCGGATAAATGGGAAAACATAGTTGTCGAGGTCTGTTGAGCATACATGGCCTACTTCTCCATCTGGTAAAGGTGTGCCTTGTTTGTCTGTGATTTCAATAATGCAGGCTTCTTCGGAAATGTGTAGTCCTTCGCGACAAGGACATTCGTGCGAAAGAATGCCTCCGTCACCTGCACCGTATGCATCGTAAACCGGTGCAGAAAATACTTCTTCCAGTTTGCGCCGGTACTCAGGCATGAGAACTTCGCCTGTAGTAAGGATTACTTTAATTGGACATACAGGGAGCCTCATTTTTTCTATGTATCTTGCTAAGATATAAAGAGAGGAGCCGTAACCACGGAGTGCGGATGGCTTTAATTTCATCATGGAATCATAATTGCGTTTCATGCTTTTGTCTGTGACATCCGCACTACTGTATTTGAAATTACGCATTATGATACGGTCGTATAGCCCTTTAAATGAAAAAAGTTGTTTTCTTTTGTTAATAGAACTCCCGCCTAATGAGAAGATTTTATCACCAAGTTTCATACCGTACCATTCCCATGCACGGAGAGTAGAGGCTTTCCAGCTGCTCCATTCCAACGAGTCGGTGCAGAATTGGAGTGGTGTACCTGTGCTCCCTCCTGTTGAGGATTTGCGTCTTCTTTTTTGGGGTATGGCGGTGCTGAAAAGGTCGTTGTAGTTGTCACGGATTAGTTGTTTAGTTAAGGGTGGCAGTTTCTGTAAGTCTTCGGGAGTCTTTATCATATCAGGGGTGATGCCCAATTGGTCGAAAAGTCGAGTGTAATATGGAACTGTTTTGTAACAGTGGCGTATTAGTTTTTGGAGTTTCTTTTGTTGAAGGGCTTTTAGTTGCTCTGAAGAAAGGTGTTCATTGCGGCGTAGTTCATTAAATTTGGAGGCCACTCGGCTCCCATATACTAAATCCCCTAGAGGGAGAAAAATGTATCTGTCAAGTATATTATAGAGATTCATAGATTGATTTAATTTTTTTAGCTATAGTTTTTGTGGTGAGTCCATATTCAATAATGCGTTTACGACCATCAGTTCTGCCTCCTTTTGCCAGGGCTTTATCTATACATTTGCTTAGTAATTCAATATTGCCGCATGGTGCTATATAGGTGCCATCAATACCTTCTGTTACCCAACGAACATCTCCAACATCAGTGCTAACAATGGGGCAATTGCAGGCCATAGCTTCTTTAATTACATTTGGAGAACCTTCACACACTGAAGTAAGTAGTAATAGGTCGGCAGCGCACATGTATTTAACTACATCGTCGTGGCTTTTGTTGTAAACGGGATAAAGAATAACATTGCTATTGTGCAGGTTTTTAACTGCTTCTTGTGCCCATATGAAGCGTTTTTCTGTACGCTTAGGGTCGGAGCACCAGATAACGTATTTTTTCCCTTCTTCAAAATTGCATTTTTTTCTGGCTTCTTGCTGGTTTATTATGTCAAACTGTTCCAAGTTTACGCCGTTGGGAACAACTGGCAACTTGATACCGATTTGGTCAGCAGTGCGCTGTGATTTGACAATTGTTGCATTCCAGCAGTGCCTAATGCAGAAACGAACCCACCGCAGTTTGAAACTCTCGCTTGGAAAACTCCCCAAAATGGAAACAACTATGCGTGTTTTTAGTCCAATTGAAGCAAGAAAAGCGACAATCCCACATACGGAGTAATGGGCATGAATCACATCTGGATGTTCCTTTCGAATTAATGCTCGTAACTGCCAGATGGCACGAGTATAGGCTTTCCATCCGTGGCCACAGACAGGAAAGAGAATCATTTCTAAGCCTTCACGCTGTAATGATTCATATTGTGAACGAACGAAAGCACTTACTGTTCCAACGTTTTTATTTCCGCTTGCTACGAATATAATTTTCATTATTTCAAATTATTCCAATACCATTCGCATGCTTCAGCAAAACCCGCCTGTGCATCGTATTTAGGGTTGTATCCGAGTACTTGTTTACCCTTTTCGATTGATGCTTGGGAATGAGGTATATCACCAGCCCTGTTCTCCCTATAAATAGGTTTAATGTTGGCTATTGCTGGGTCAAACTTTGAAAGATTGTTGCGCAGGCAGTCATACAATGCATTCAAGGTAGTATTACCACCAAAAGCCACATTAAATACATAGTCCCTTGGTGCCCCTAAAGGCAAAGACTTGTTGTATTGTTCCATGTTCTCATGTAGCGTTTTAGAGGGAATGGTTGCAGCTAAACCATTAGCTTGTACAACATTGGCAATATAGGTAAAATCCCTTGAGTATAAGCCATCACCATTGATAAAAGGTGGATCATGGTGAATTAAAGCCTTGACCCATAAAGGGATAACAGCAGCATAGGCTCCATTGGGGTCTTGTCGTGGACCAAAAACATTGAAATATCTTAGTCCAACGGTTTCTAATCCATAAAGTTGAGTAAACACTTGGGCGTATAGTTCATTCACGAACTTGGTGATAGCGTAGGGAGACAGTGGACGTCCAATTCGGTATTCTACTTTGGGCAATTCTTGGCTATCACCATAGGTTGACGAACTTGCTGCATATACAAAGCGTGATACTCCCGCATCGCGAGAGGCAACCAACATATTAAGGAATCCATCAATATTATTTGCATTTGTATTAATTGGGTTGTTTATGCTGCGTGGCACACTGCCCAATGCTGCTTCATGCAAAACCACATTGCTCCCTTCAACTGCTTGGCGACAAGTGTCAAGATCACGTATATCGCCTTCAATGAACTTGAAATTGGGTCGTCCTATAAGGTGCTCAATATTGTGTTTGAACCCAGTAGATAGATTGTCTAGACAAGTAACATTGTCACCCTGTCCGACAAAAAAATCACACAAATTAGAACCTATAAACCCGGCTCCTCCGGTAATGGTTAGCTTCATATTATTAGTACACTTACTTATATCAATAATAATATCTTGCCATATTTGCTAGTATTAACTCACTCTCGTCCTTGAAATTCAATGATTCTATGGTCAAGAATTACTCCTTTTTCAAAATTATGGCATAGTTTAAGAACAGGATTCTCCAATGGCCTGTTTTCTATCAGAAAATCTATATATTTCACAAACTCAGCACTTAGAGTTTCTGTGGCAGTTTTCCAAAAGAGAGATGGTGTGTGGTCAACCACATAGTGAGTAACCCCATCTATCACATAGGTTGGATTTTCAATTGTAGTAGGAATACTTGTTTCAACACCGCCATTTCGGTCGCATGAGACATCGATAATCATGGCTCCATGTTTCATCCTTTTTAAGTCCTCACGGTAAATAATATGATCATGGCGTGTAGTATCCCATAAAATCGCGTTTACAACTACATCGTATCTTCCCAATTCCTGTCGGAACAGGTTTTCTGTCTTCCGGTCATATTGCATTACCTCGGCACCCATAAAATTGAGTGTTTTTACAGCTCCTCTGGCAATGTTTCCGCGCCCCAGTACTGCTGCTTTTGTGTTGTATGGAAATACCCCATGGCACATGTATGCATGAAATACTGCTGCTTCACCTGCAATCTCATTATTGCGCCAAAAACAGTGTCTTCCGGTTTCATACATGTCTTCCCATGCATAGGCGGAGAGTTTGTTTGAAATCATTTTGTCAGTAATATCTCGGTTCTGGACTGCGTGCAGCCATCCGAAAACTGTCTGACCATTAAGGTTTTCTAAGTATTCAGCATCTCCTACTTTTGGGTCTGCGACAATATCTTTACTTAGAACTTCTAGTCGGTTGGCGATCTTGACACCTTGACAGCTATAATCATCATTGCTATATCCAAGTACATCGCCATAGCCATCTTCGATGTAAATTTGTTCTGGGTGGCGAATAACCTCAATATCTGCTGGTACTAAGGTTCTTCTCCGCTCATTTTCCTTATGAGAAATAGGAAGCCCAACAGTTTTTAATTCCATGTGGTGGTTCTCCTTATATTCAATTGTTTAAATAACAAATTAAATTATTATTTAGTTGGAAGGTGTTTTCTCTGGACACACCTCTCTGTAGATTCTGTTCAAGGTTGCAATATGCTCTTCGATGCTGTATGTTTTTCTTATTTCTTTAGCAGCTTCTATGGCTCGTAAACAATATTCATCGCGATGTGCCAAAAAATCGTTAAATTTGGAACACAGAGAGTCTAAGTCATTGGATTTGTATAGCGTGGCAAATTTCCCGTGTTGTGTTACTTCATCCATAACTCCCCAGTCGTTTACAAAAGTAGGTAGACCAGAAGCTGCTGCTTCGATTATTGCTATGCCAAAAGTATCCAATCGTGAAGCATAAACAAAAGCGTCCATCTTTTTCAGAAGGGAAGGAATATCGTGTCTTAAACCAGCAAAAGTAACGCGTTCGTCCAATTTATGATTGTGGCAAAATATCATACACTCTTCTAAATATTCTTCTTCCCCTTTTCGTGCTATGCCCACAAAAGTAAAATGGAAGTCAACCCCTTGGTTGTTTAATCTTTCAAGGAATTTGCATACAAACATTTGGTTTCGAGTCAGGCCAAAACTGCCAACCATGCACATTTCCACCTTGTTCCCTGAATTACTTCTTTTGGTGATGTCTCCAAATTTATTGAAGTCGATGCCGTTATAAACGACTACATAACGATCAATATTCCCCCAGATGCCTTTTTGTATATAGTGCTGGCGCATATAATCGCTTACAAAGGCTATTATTTTGCTACCTTTGTAAACAATCCATTTCTTCCATTTGGGAGCATTTTCAAAATAAAAGCCATGGAAGGTTGTCACAACTCGTATATTGGTAAACAAAGTGCATAGGACGGCTGTGATAGCATTAAGTGAAGTCTGGGCATGTACTATTGTTACTTTTTCTTGTATTAAGGTACGGCGAAGTTTTAGTAAATATTTCGCCCAGTTGTCTTTTTTTTCAAGTTTCAACAATCTACCACAGTTATTGCGAAAATCTTCAGACATGGTTCCTTCATTGCGGTAAATGCATATTGCGTTAAATGGTAGTTTGTCACCTTGTCGCAGCACATCGCAAACTAGAGTCTCGGAACCACCACGGTTCAAACTTCCAAAGAAATAAGCCACTAACATTTTTACTAATAGTTTAGTATAGTTGATTTGTACGGTAAGTTATATTACAACAATCCACGAGAACCCAGTTTAAAGACTGCCCAACCTATAACCATTAATGGTGTTACCCAATACCATACTTTTACCCACCGGTAATTATTTCTGTCAATGAGGTAAACCCCATAAGCTGCCATTACTAGCAATAATGGTAGACCTGGCAAAAGGAATCGTTCAGAATTAGAAAAACCGCTCATACATATAATACCAAGGTATGAAAACAGGTACGCCCAAATCAACGATAAGTCACGCCAATTTTTTAGGAGAAAAACAGAGGAGAACAAAGCAATTAAAACAAATATACCCATAAAATTACGCACATAGTTTCCCCCGTTCATAATTTGCTGGTTATACTGTTGATCCACGTCAACCATTGTGGGGAATGGCAGTACGAACATCATGGGTGCCATTACAGTTCCAGTTGCATATTTAGCCCATTTAACACCTTTATAAACCTGATAGTCTCTTTTAGCAGTTTGGTTATCACCGCGTTGCTCCCATAGACTCATTGCCTCATTTGCTATACTTCCTCCCGCCATAACAGCTGCAGCAATTATTGCCCAACTAATAAGAACCACACGATTCCATCTGCCTAATAATACGTTTGATGAGAATATCAACGATGTGAAAATGGAAAAAACTACTGCTGCGCCTAATACTGTGCGGAAGAAGAATAAACTTACAGCGAGAAGTGCAGTGGTTAATAGATCGATGAATTGTATTTTGCTTTTACGAAGTAGGTTGTCGGCCCTCTCTAATGCTGCTACTGTTAAAAAAATCATCTCTGTTTCTTTGAGATGCAACCCACAGTAAATTATTAAGTTGGGCATAAGGCAGCAGAAGATTGCCGCCATTCTTCCACCTTTTTCGCCAATATTTCTCTTAGATAGTTTGTATATTAATACGCACATCCATGTGCTTAGCACTACTTTTATTAATCTAGTTATAATTATATTGCCTCCAGTGATGTGGTATAAGGCTGCGAGATATACAGGGTATCCAGCGTCTGCTAAACTTCTTCTCGATAGATAATCAAATGCTTGTCCCCATCCTATTTCAAGAAACCAAATTGCTTCATTATGGTATCCGAGTGCATCACTTGAACCGAATTCAAAAGGTATGCCAGTTTTGATGAAGTAAAAGAAATATGAAAAAATAACCCATATCACTCGCAACGTCAAAGCAGTCCATATTACTTTTCGAATAAATTTCTTTTCGGGTATATCTCCCCAAATTTTGGAAAAACGTGAAGATAGGGCAAAAAACAGAATCACCCATATAATACCCATGACAAGAAAGTCAACACCCATAATGTTCCGGTAGAATATGGTACAGACTATTGCCAGGGAAGCTAAATACAAAGATATAGCCCTCAGTGATATTTGTTTAGGTAGAAATGGAACGGCCATGTTGATAACTGACTTATGAAATATTTATTTTTAATTTCACAGTCCTTAATGTTAATATTAGACTTTTTTTTATAGCCACCCCCCACTCAGTTAAGGTGAATATACAACGTTGTAACAAGAGAGGGGCATCATATTTTTTCCGAGCTATTGCTGGTAGTTGAGACCAATCGATCTTTGATAGTTCATGCATTGCTTCATTATGGAAAGTTCTTGATATATAGTATCGATAGAGGCATCCACAACGCAGGCTGTCTAATAGTAGCTTCAAGTCGCGATTAGTTGCTTCTTCGGAGGAAAATTGGTCAAAATGCCAAACCATGTGAGACTTGGGCTGATGTAGTCTCCGAGTGGCTCTTCCTTTAATAGGTTGGTCTTGAAAATAATTGGCCAATGGTTTATTTATCAAGGCAACTTTATATTTCAATGATAAACGTATCCAGAGGTCGAAATCCTCACCAAAAGTTATGTCGGTGTTGAATCCTCCTTCCAAATTAAAATAGTCTCTCCTCACGGCAACACTGCTTGATGTTATAGGCATACACATGGTTCTCATATAAGTCCTGTAGTAATTAATGTAGCCCAATTCGAAACCTTTATCTAAACCGATGGGTGCAATATGCTTTTTCCCATTCTTTATTAAATAGTAATTTGTTCCGTATAATGCAGCTTCAGGATACTGCGATATCAAGATATTTATTTCTTGAAGAAATGTTGGCTCCCACCAATCATCAGCATCGAGGAAACAAATATAAGTGCCATTTGCTTTTTTTGCGCCTAAGTTTCGAGCAGAACTGACTCCTCCATTTTCTTTCCTTATAAGCGTTGTTTTAATATCAACATTTTGAAGAGTTTGTTCAGCAATTTTGTATGACCCATCAGTACTCCCGTCATCAACAACAATGAGTTCAACCCCTCTAACTTCTGACAAATTTTCTTGGTGCAGCACACTCTCAATTGCATGTTGCACATATTTTTTT
This sequence comes from uncultured Bacteroidales bacterium, assembly GCA_900317955.1. Classification (GTDB taxonomy): domain Bacteria; phylum Bacteroidota; class Bacteroidia; order Bacteroidales; family P3; genus Colimorpha. The sequence continues at coordinate 24,372 of ONIP01000012.1, read as the reverse complement.
TTATTGAAAACGGGTATAACTACTGAGAAATGTGGTTTTTCCATTTTTCAATCTTGAATAAGACTCTTTCAACTGCCCTTACTATCGTAAATGCCCACTTATGGCGGTGTAATCTTTTAATCATCAAGATGTCGTCGCAATATATATCATAATCAGCCAATACACCTATAGGTAAGTTGGCGGTCAGCACTTTACGTCTCTCATTAACAATAATCTGTCGATTCTTTCCATTGTTTTCGCTTATGCCGGTCATATCAAAATAAGCAGTATCCAAGTCAATATGAATGGGTTTTACCCCTCCAAAAGCAACAACTTTCATAAACCATGACCAGTCAGAGCAAATGTGGAGTGATTCGTCATACATTCCGTATTGGTCGAACAGGTTTTTCTTAATACAAGTTCCAACATGGTCGAGTGTTCCATGGTAAAAGCTAAACATTGTGTAGTTGTCTTCATTTTCGACATTTCGAACCTTTCGACCGTCTGGCCATACATTTATTGTTGTACCGTATAGAATGTCAGGATAGTTTTTCAGGCGTAGTGATGTTAACAATTTTTCCACGATAGTATTGTCAATCAACCAATCACCAGAGTTGAGCATCATAACATATTTTCCTTTGGCCATTCGAATGCCTTTATTCATGGCATTGTAAATCCCATTATCTTTTTCGGATACCCATATCACCTTATCATCAGCATACTGTCTAATTGTCTCGACTGAACCATCTTGACTTGCTCCATCAACAATCACATATTCAAATTCGCGTGTATTTTGATTAATTACACTTTTCATAGTTTTCTCTAAACCATCTTTGTTGTTCCAGTTTATGGTGATAATGGTTAGGAGAAAGACTTTGGATGGCATTGAATCTGTTGTGATTGCAGCATTCATTTTTATTGGAATTGAATAGGATGGTTAGTCGTGATGTCTAATTATATGCCCAAGTTGCGAAGATGTTATGAATTCACAGTCTGGCCAATTCTCTACTATTTTGTGTAATAGTTGTTTTAAAAGTGGGAGGTTTCGATCGGTATTAGTTTTGTCGATAGATCCAATATAGTTTACCCTATGAGAGCAGATGTTGGCAGCTTTACCCCATTTGTATGCGGTAGCGATGTGGTGGAGACATTCGTCTACCCAATCTCGATTGGGTTGTGTCGAGGGTTCGAAAAAGCAGTTGCGTAAAAGGTAGGTTAGTCCGTTTTTGTTACGCCGCCCTTGAAAACACCTACGGTACATAGTAAATCCTTGGTCGTCCCCAATGGGTATTTTTTGGCAGATTGTGCCTTGTAGGTAACGGATTCCATTTCGGAACAGGAATGGTTCTATGAGCGGGTTCCATTCGTATGTTGTCGCAATAAAACTGTCGGAACGAAACCCGAATAGCTGTTCGAAATAGTTGCAAGCTTGGTCAATAAGTTGTGAGTAATATTGTATATCTTCGGGGAGGCTAGAATTAAATGCTCCCATATAATATTCATTAATAGAAGGTGCTGCTATTTGCGTTAAGCCAAATGATCCTATGTTGAAGGCAGCTATTGTGGCAGGTTCTCCGTTTCGAAGTGCTTTGAGCCATTTTTTTACATTGAGGTGTTCTCGGCCATGTAGTTGTGGGTAGAATAGTCCAGAATGGATGCCTTGTTGCCAAAGGTCAAAAGCTTTGTAGTGGGCTTGGCTTCGTTTTAGTGTATCGGTGAAGAGTTCGTAGTGGTACTTGTTGAATTTGTCGGCTTTAATTTTTTCGAAAACAGGATTGCAGGTGACAGTGTTGGCAGTTATGACGGCGGGATGTCCTTTTGAATCTTTGACAGAGGATAGTATCTCGAATAGGTTGGAGAGATCGTTGGCTGTTGCAAGGTTGTCATAGCGGCAGTATGGATCGCGATCTACACGAATACCTTTATTGAGGAGATTGATGTAGGCTTCGTAGGAAGGGGTGCGGATGCTTCCCCAGTCGTCGGATTCGATTACGATTAGATGTCGGCGGGTGTGCCAGCCTGGTATGTTGTAAAGGTCTTTACGTCTTAACATTTGGGAGTAAGGTAGTATGAGTCGATAGGCTTGCGACTAATGCCCCCCTGGTATGTGTAGTTGGTGTTCCCGTCACAAAAAAGAGGTATTATATGGTTCTGGTTGAGTATTTGTTGGGTAGAGTCGTTGTAGCTGCCCCAGGGGTATGCAAAGTAAGGTATGTAACGTGGGTGGTGGCTAAGTATTTCGATGCATTGCGCAACAGATTGTTTAAATTCGTCGGGGGATTGTTGAGTAGCGTCAACGTGTCCGAAGTTGTGCATGCCTATAGTGACGAGTGGTGAGTTGATGGTGAAGAGTTGCTGTTGGGTTAGATAGAGTGGAGCTGGAGCGTAGTTAGAGCGAATAGTCTTGCCGTCGAGGTATTGGGGATTTATGAAGAGGGTGACGGGTATTTGTTGCTGTTGGAGGAATTGCAGTATTTCGAGATTGGATTGGAATCCGTCGTCGGAGGTGAGGACAGCGTATTTGCGGGTGCGAAAGTAGTTTTGGGTTAATTTTAGGTAGGCTTGTGTGAGTGGTATAAATTGGTATTGTGTTTTGAATTGTAGGATGAGTTGCTTGAATTGTTGAGTGGATGTCCAATCTTGTCGAAGGGTGGTTTGGGGGTTGTAGCGGTTGGATACGTCGTGGAAAAGGAATACTTCAATTGGCTGTAGACGGATTTTTTGCAGCCTGTTGTTTATCTTGTGGATGATTTTCTGGGGTTGGTACAGCATGTGGATTGGTTGCGGTTATACGAAGCAGTCGCCATCGCCTCCCTGTGATTCGGCGTTGAGGGGAAGAGTGTATTCTTTTGGGTAAGAGAATGAGATCTGGACGGTTTTCTTTTTGTTGAACAGATGTTGTTGGGTAATGTATTGTGCAAGTTGTTTGGATCGAGTGCTAAAAGCTGTATTTTTTATTGATGCAATGTGATGTATGATTGAGTTGAAGACGGTTTGTGTGTGTTGAGAGTCGTAATACAGGTATTTGACAGAGAGGTCGGTTTCGGAGTTACGTAGTATGTAAAATGCTGTGAGTTTGTTTTCTATGTAGATTTTTGCTGCTATAATGCGGTATAAGGTATCGGTTTGGCCAAAGAGGCCGCGGGAAGTTGTTTTGGATGAAAGGGGAGAGTAGTGTTTGAAGGGGTGGGCAAGTATCCAGTTAAGTGTGGGTTGGGTTCGAATGAATAGCTGGTTTGTTGCGTGGGAGGTGATGAATTGGTAAGTGTTGTCGTCGATGTGGTCTGTGTATTCGATGTTGTAGTGGGGGGTATTTAGTTGTTTGTTGTGTTTTATGCGGAAAGTTCGGATGTTAGTTTTTGTTTTTTCGAGTATGTTAGCCAGCCTGCCTTTGAAGTTTTGTGGGGTGATTTTGGATCCGAAGTGGTATTCAGGGAGAGTGGTATCGTCGTGTCCAAGGTAACGGAAGATGCTAACGGTTTCTGGAGCACCCATTGTGTCGAGGCAGTTCTCGGAGCCGTATAGTTCGGCAAGGGTTCCGATTACTGCGAGTGCGTATCCTTTTCCCAGGTGTGCGGGATGGCACCAGAGGGTGCTAAACCACCACATGCGTCGGTTTTGTATGATTTCTGGGAATGCGGCAGTGTAGGCAACGAGGTTTTGAGTTCCGTCAGGGTTGTTGAGATGGAGTGTAGCTGCGACGTGGTCTTCGGGTTTGATGTATGGGTTGTGCAGAATGGCCCAAGCTCTTGCAGGGGCTATAACTGCTTGAGTGAGGCCAGGGATTGTTTCTCCTTGGTTGAGCCAGCGGTTGATTTGGTCTGCTGAGTAGGTTGTTATTTGGGGCTCAGGAGTTTGCATTATTGGTTTGCCTGAAGGTGTGTGAGTGTGACGTCAATAATGTCTTGTGTGGTTCTCATGCGTATGATTTCCAACATTTTGAACTTGATGTTGAGATGGTTTTCAATTTCGGTAAGGAATTGAGTGAATGTGAGTGATGTCCAGTTTGGTATTTGTTGAGGCCCTGCTTGGATGTTGAGGTTCAGGTCGGGTTGTTGGAATATTTGTTGTGCTATGGGTTGTAGAGTGTTGATAATTTCTTGCCGTGTCATATGGAGTGTTGTTTTTATTCTGTTGTTTTTGTTTGGTTGAGCTGTTGTTTGAGTGCTATGCGGTCGATTTTTTGGGAGTTATTGAGTGGTAATTGAGGTATGAATTTTATGGTTGTGGGGAGCATATAGTGGGGAAGGGTGTTTTCGAGGTGTTTGATGAGCGGGGCGGTTTCAAAGGGTTCAGACTCGATGAAGAGTGCTATTTGGTCAAGTCCTGGTAGTGTTTGGTACGTAATGGCTACTGTTCGGTATTGGTTGTTGAGGTGTGTTGCGGCTTGGTATTCGATTTCGCCGAGTTCGACACGGTATCCTTGTATTTTTGCTTGTTGGTCTATGCGTCCGTAGTAGAGAATGTTTCCGTCGGGTAAGGTTTGGCATAGATCGCCTGTGCGGTAATATGTTTCTTGTTTGCCAGGGATGGATATAAAGGCTGTTTTGTTTTTTTCGGGATTGTTCCAGTATCCTTTTGTGATTTGTGGGCCTGCTATACAGAGCTCTCCTTTTTGTCCTTCTGGGAGTGGGTGTCCTTTTTCATCGATAATAGTTGCACGTACATTGACGAGAGGTTTGCCTATGGATAGGAGTCCGTTGGCTGTATGATTGTCGGAGTTACGGTTTAGTTTGTAGTATGTGCAGTAGATTGTTGCTTCGGTGGGGCCGTAAAAATCGTAGATCTCCGTGTTTGGAGCATATTGGAACCATTGTTGTGCTGTATGTAGTCGGGAAGCTTCAGCAGTGAGAATTGTTGTTTTGACACAGTCGGCCTGGAGTTGGCTAAAGTAAGGTTGTAGGTAGGTGAGCATGGATGGTGCCATGACGAGATTCGTGAGGCGGTGTTGGATGATAAGGGAAGCTGTGTAAAGGTATTTTATTTGGCCGTAGGGGATGGTGTAGAGACATGCTCCAGCCATGAGTGTAGTGAGTGAGGTTTGTATACTGACGTCGAATGTGTGGTCGAAGGCTTGGAGACAACGATCGTCTGGAGTTATAGTTATACCTGTTTGTTTGAATGAGTTTATAAATGCAGCGAGGTTTTGGCGCGTGAGGCATACGCCTTTAGGTGTGCCGGTGCTACCAGAGGTGAAGAGGATGTAGGCAAGTTGGTTTTGAGGTTGGGGCTTTGGTGGAGCGGGTTCAGTACCTGTAGTTTCAATTAAGGGTGTAGAGATGATGTTTACTTCGTTGTTGAAAGCTTGTTGTGCAGTGGGGGACTGTGGAGTGGTGCAGAGAAGGTATTTGGTCTGTGTTTGTTGTAAGATACTAAGGTTTCGTGCAGGGGGTTGCAGAGGGTGTAGAGGGATATAGGCACAGCCTTCTGACCAGAGAGCTATGATAGATGCGTATGTGTCGATGTGGTCGTCCGCTAAGAGTGCAATGGGTTGGCCTCCAAGGTGGTTTTCTTGCAGATAAGTGCGGATTGCAGCGATGCGTTGTGAGAGTTGGAAGTAAGTGTAAGTGTTGTCTTGTATATATAGTGCGGGTCTTGCCGCGTTGGCGGTAAGTTGTGTGTATAAAGGGGTGAGTATTTGTGTTTCGAATGTGATTTGGTTCATTGTTGGCTCGTTTGGGCTTTTGCGGTATTCATTTTTCGGAGGGAGTTGAGTTGTTGTTATTGTGGTAGTTGAGTATACGTTTTATGTTTTTTATAAAGGTTTTATAGTTGTGGTTGAGCAGGAATTGTTCGAATGCAAAGTTGAACGCTTTGGTTTTGCTGGAAGGAGTGTAAAAGTTGGAGCATTCTTGTAGAGTTTGGCAGTAGATTCTGCGAGCCTGGGGTATGCGTGTAATCTTGTAGAATTCGCGATCAAGTGGTAGGTAGTTTTCGCAGTATTGCTGGGGTGAGTTGAGTGAAGCGATGCCTTTCGGGTGGATTCGATATACTCCTCCGTTAAATTGCATAAGACGTCCCCGTCCAGCAAGGAGTAGATGGTATATCTCGTGTGAATCGCGGTAAAATTTATATTTTTTGTGCCATTCAAAATTAAACATGCTTTTGCGCATGAGCATGGTAAGGGGCTGTGTAATCCATTTGTCGAAGAACATGTCGAGGTTGATGTCGATTCCGTCCTGTCCTTTGGGAATGAGTCCTTGGCAGAGATCTGGGCTGATGGTTCCATTAACCATGTTGAGGTTTGACCAGCGGTGGAAGCATACGGAATAGTCTGGATGAGATTCCATGAAGTCGACCTGTTTTTGTAGTTTGAGAGGGTCTGTCCAGTAGTCGTCGCCTTCGCAGTAGGCTATGTATTTTCCTTTCGCATGGGGATAGAGAAATGTTAAGGCCATACGCCCATTGTATCCAGAAGTGTATTGATTGTTGCTCTCGAAGAAGGCCGTGATTTGGTTAGGATGTAGTTCAGCGTATTGTTTTATGATTTGGTCGGTGCCATCGGTAGAGGCGTCATCATGGATGATGATTTCAGTGGTGAAAGATGTTTGTTGCATTAGCATGCTGTCAATTGCTTTGCCAATGTATTCTTTTTGGTTGAAAGCAAGGCAGCAAATGCTCACGAGGGGTGTTGTTTGTTCAGATGGCATTGTGGAAGGAAGTTTTAGAATATCACGGGATTGATTTCTTTGCAGCTGAGAATGCCACATTGTTGAGTTAGGAGTGATTGGTTTGTTTCTCCGCCACTAAGCCATTGTATTAATTGGCGGGGTACGTTGACTCCGGCATTATGAGTGAATGGGTATTGTCCACCAAATCGGCAGTTCATTTCGAGTACAATTATTTGCCCCGATGGTGAGATGAAACAGTCAACATCGAGCATGGCGCGATGCCTTAGGTTTGACGATATGGTTTGAGCAATAGGGATAAATGGAGTTGGATCGACGGTTTCGGCGATGTCGGTCTCTCCCGAGCGCATGGCGATTTTCTTTTTGCTAAAAGTTGCTGTATAGTTGCAATCTAAATCGTTGAGTATCTCGATACCGTATTCTTGACCTTCTATATGTTGTTGGATAATGATGCATTCTTCTTTATCGGCGGCGGATTCGAAACGGAGAGCCGTATTCCATATGTCGTGTTTCAGTTTGGAGTATAAGATGTTGAGTTCTTCGAGGTTGTTTACGCTGTAAATGCCTATAGATCCCATGCCCCAGCGGGGTTTAACTATGAGAGGGAAAGTGATGGAGTCAGTGTTAAGAGCATTGATTGTGTCGGGGAGAGTTAGGAATGTTGGAGGAGGAGTCAGCCCTGCCTTAAGAAGGAACTGGTATGTAGCCCATTTGTCGTTGCATATTTGGGTGACAGGATAGTCAGACACTACAAGGGTGATGCCTTCTTGTGCAAATAGGTCATAGTTTTTTGCAAGTACAGGCAAGTCAATATCAAAAAGGGGAATGATAGCGGTTATCTGTTGTTTTTTACAGTATTCTATAAGGAAAGGAATGTAGTCGGGATTGTAGATTTCTGGCGAGATGGTGTAGCCATCAGCTTGGCTTAAAGTGTATGTATATATGCTGTTTGACGCATATACTTTGCCATTTCCTTGCAGTGCTTGTTGGAAATAGTGGATTATGTACGTCCGTCGGCCAGCTGATGTAAAGAGTATGTTCACTGTGATTTAATTATTGTATGTCTAGGAATGGATTGAAAAAATAGTATTATCAGTCTCTTTGTCTTTGTTTAGAAGTCCCAATCAGATTGTAATATTACTCGGTAAGATTGGTAGTAGGGGATGGGGCGTAGAATGTATTCATTTGTTTGGATAACGTTGAATCGGATGCAATCCTCTAATTTGTCGTATATATCGTAAGGACAGCCTAACCATATGTTGGCAGTGTAGTTTCCTGGAGCGAAGTTGATGTTTTTAATGTGACAATGGAAGTGGCGTTTCTCACCTTTTGCCATAGGCTTAATGAGTGTACCGGCGTCAGTGTTAGATATGTTGGCAAGGTTCTGTCCATTTGAGTCTTTTATCTCAATTTCGGCTTCAAGAAAATCAACATTGGTGAAGGCTTCGATGTCGAAGTCAATGTCAAGGTCGTGTCCAACGTCTACTTTTGTGGCACTTGTTTCGAAGTGGATAGTTTTGACAGCACCGTTGCCTTGGCGGTTGAGGTCACCGACAGTCTTTATATTGCCAAGGTATTGGTTAACCACGTCTGAGATGGGTCCTGTTGTTTCTATCATTCCGTTTTTCAATAATATGCCAGTGTGGCAGAGCTGTTGTATACTCACCATGTTATGGCTGACAAAGAGGACTGTGCGGCCTTCGCTGCTGCTGATGTCTTGCATTTTGCCGATAGCCTTTTTTTGGAACTCAGCATCACCGACAGCGAGTACCTCGTCAACGACAAGTATTTCAGGATCGAGGAAGGCGGCAACAGCGAATCCGAGGCGGACGGACATACCAGAACTGTATCGTTTGACGGGGGTGTCAATGTAACGTTCGCATCCGCTGAAATCAATTATCTCGTCAAGTTTACTACTTATCTCAGCTTTTGTCATGCCGAGGATGGCACCATTGAGGTAGATGTTTTCACGGCCAGTCATTTCTTGATGGAATCCAGTACCAACCTCAAGTAGGGTTCCTATGCGGCCTTTCGCACGGATGGTGCCGGTTGTGGGGCCTGTAACTTTAGAGAGGATTTTTAGTAGAGTGCTTTTGCCAGCGCCGTTTTTGCCGATGATTCCAACCACATCGCCTTGTTCCACTTTGAAATCAATGTTGCGGAGAGCCCATACATACTCACTTTCACCTTTAGTGGAGCGGTCGTTGATTTCACCAATTTTCAAGAACGGGTCTTCCTTTCTGAGTATATTTACCGTCCACCAACGTTTGATGTCATGATTAAGTGTTCGGGTGGATACAAGTCCCAGTCGGTATTGTTTGGAGATATTGTTGAATTCTATTGCTGTTGCCATATTATTCTTGTTTCAATTGTCCTGATGATTATTGTCGTATATTGTTTTGTTGAAGGAAATCCATGTAGGCAAGCCGTATACCTTCTTCAAGTGATGTCGCAGGATTCCAGCCCATTGACTGAGCTTTGCTGATATCGAGCAGTTTGCGCGGGGTTCCGTTGGGACGAGTTGTATCCCATTCTATTTGCCCCTTGTAGCCGATGATGCGAGCCACGGTTTGGGTGAGGTCTTTGATAGTGATTTCTTTGCCTGTGCCGGCGTTGACGGTTTCGTTACCACTATAGGTATTCATTAGCAGCAAGCACAAATCCGCAAGGTCGTCTACATAAAGGAATTCACGTAGAGGAGTCCCGTCTCCCCAGCAAATTACTGTCTGTAAGCCATTGATTTTAGCCTCGTGAAATCTTCGTATAAGAGCAGGGAGCACGTGGCTGTTTTCGGGGTGGTAGTTGTCGTTTGGACCGTATAGGTTGGTTGGCATGACACTGATGTAGTCGGTGCCATATTGCCGGTTGAGATATTCGCAATATTTTAGGCCGGAGATTTTGGCAAGTGCATAGGCTTCGTTGGTGGGTTCGAGTGCCGATGTAAGGAGGCAGTTTTCGCGCATTGGCTGAGGAGCCAATCGAGGATAAATGCAACTTGACCCGAGGAAGAGGATTTTCTTACACCCGTTTCGCCATGCAGAATGGATGACGTTCATCTCAATCATCATGTTCTGGTACATGAAGTCAGCAGGAGCACTGTTGTTGGCGACTATACCTCCCACTTTGGCGGCCGCAAGGAATACATATTCTGGTTTCTCGGCAGCGAAGAAAGACTCAACCTCCTGTTGGCGGGTCAAATCCAACTGTGAGTGAGTGCGGAGTATTAAGTTGTTGTAACCTTGTTTTTGCAGTTGCCGGACAATGGCCGATCCTACCATTCCTCTGTGCCCGGCAACATATATTTTTGATTGCAAGTTCATTTTACAATGCCTTTCTCTAAGTATTCTGCTAAGTTGCAACGTACTTTTGCTGCGGCATGGTCTGATGCGACTTTAGCCATATCGCTTTCAACCATCAGTTCCACGAGTTTTTCGAACGAGGTTTTTTCAGGGTTCCAACCTAATAGTTGTTGTGCTTTGGTTGGGTCGCCAAGTAGGTTCACTACATCGGTTGGACGATAGAAGTCTGGGCTCACCTCAACAAGTGTTTTGCCTATCAAGTTGATAGCTGAGGGAAGTGATGAATTGACTGCAATGCAGACACCTTTTTCATCTGGGCCTTGACCTCTCCACTCTAATTCGATACCAGCATGGTGGAATGCAAGTTGGCAGAAGTCGCGTACTGAATGTTGTTGTCCTGTAGCAATGACAAAGTCGTCAGGTTCATTGTATTGGAGAATCAGCCACATGCATTCAACATAGTCTTTGGCATATCCCCAATCACGAAGCGATGATAGGTTGCCGAGGTATAATTTTTCTTGATGTCCTTGGCTGATACGGGCGGCAGCAAGTGTGATTTTTCGAGTGACAAAGGTCTCGCCGCGGCGTTCGCTTTCATGGTTGAAAAGAATGCCGTTGGAGCAGAACATGCCATAGGCTTCGCGGTATTCTTTGACAATCCAATACCCATAAAGTTTGGCCACAGCGTAGGGACTATACGGGTGGAACGGAGTGTTCTCGTTTTGAGGAACCTGCTCTACTCGACCGTAAAGCTCAGAAGTGCTGGCTTGATAAATGCGGCATTGTTTCTCCAATCCGCATTGCCGCACTGCTTCAAGAATCCTAAGTACACCTGTTGCATCAACATTGGCGGTGTATTCTGGGGCGTCGAAACTGACTTGTACATGGCTTTGTGCTGCCAGGTTGTAAATTTCGTGAGGCTGCACGGCTCGCACAGTCTGCACCATACTGAGTGTGTCGCTCATATCGCCGTAGTGCAAATGGAAGTGCTCATGTCCTTCCAGGTGCGCTATACGTTCGCGGTAGTCAACAGACGATCTCCGGATAACCCCGTGCACATCGTACCCTTTGCCTATAAGGAACTCTGCCAGGTAGCTTCCATCCTGTCCAGTAACACCTGTTATCAAGGCTCGTTTCATAGAGGAATCTTTTATTAAACAGTGTCCATAAAACTTTTTTGGGTCTTGTTGAAGACCAATATGCCAAAAATCAACAGTGCCACCATGAAGATGAAACTGTATGCCAACCAGCCCCATCCAATAAACTCTCCAGCCCCAAGAGTGCCATATTTGAAAGTCTCCAGCACTGGAGTGACAGGATTGAGTCGCATTGCAGTATAGAGATCAATTCCCATGGCGGTTTTACCTTTAACCAAACTCAGGGGGTATACAATAGGTGTGGCGTACATCCATAATTGGAGAATGAAGGAGAAAAGCACTTGAAGGTCACGGTACTTCGTTGTCATACTTGAAATCAATGTACCAAAACCCAGCGATAATCCCGCCATCATTAAAATCAGAACGGGAACCAATAGAGCGTACCAATTTAGATGTGCAGAGCATCCAATAAAGGCGTATACTATATACACTATTACAAACAACGATAATTGTATGCCGAATCTAAGTAGATTGGATGTCACATTTGAAAGTGGTACAATCAAGCGGGGGAAGTACACTTTGCCGAACAATCCACTGTTGGTTACAAAGGTATTGGATGTTTTGCCCAGACAGTCTGAAAAATACTGCCACATACATGTACCGGCAAGATAGAAAAGCGGTTGAGGAATACCGTCAGTAGCAATTCCAGCAATGCCGCCGAATACCACCATGTACATGATTACTGTCAGGATGGGCTGAATGAAAAACCATAACGTTCCCAGTATGGTTTGTTTGTATTGGGTTACAATGTTGCGATTAACAAACAATGAGTACAGGTCACGGTAACTCCATAACTCTTTGAGATTGATTGACCATAGTTTGTCCTTCGGTCTGATAACTGTGGTCCATTCTTGTGATTCGTTCATTTATTGTAGTATTGTTTGAGATTATTTTATTGCTATCGTTATTGAGAAAATCTTCTCTTTTCTTAATGAGAGTGTTTGTGGTTCAGGAAAATATTTCCTACAATTCCCCAGAAATATTTCCAGTCGGTGCGGAAAGGATGTTTAAGGTAGGCTTCCAGATAGCGGCGTTCGGATTCCTGTATGCCTTCCAATGATTCTGGCTGTACTTTTTCGTAGTACAGGGGAGGAAGCAACCCGGGTTTGGTGCGGGTTCGCAACTCCTGCATTTCAGGGGTGTATAAACCGAAAAACTGTCTCGATAGAGGCCGTACTCCAACCAATTTCATCTCACCTTTCAACATGTTTATCACCATCGGCAACTCGTCCAACCATGTCTTTCTCAATAGTGCTCCAATTGTGTTGACTCGATAGTCGTGGTAAAACTTCCCTGTTTTGTCCAAACGGCGGTGTTGATACACATATTCCTGAATATACTCGCTATAAGAGTACATTGTGCGGAACTTATATACGGTAATTAATTTACCGTTTTTTCCTACACGTTTCAGCTTCGCAATTGGCGACGAGCTGGGTATCCCTTCGGTTATCGGCTCCTTTATTTTTCTCCCTATTACTCGGAATTCTCCATGAGCAGTATTTTCATAAACCACTTCAAAACCTGCGTGATACATCCTTCCCAGTATTTCAACTCGGTGGAATGTGCGGTTCCTCCCTTTTGTAACTGCAAAATATATAGGCTTCAGTATCTTTATTTTGGGGAATACTCTGTGCCATAAATAGTGGAAGCCATAGTAAATACGGTTGATACCCTTCGGGTAGCGACTATAGATGACTGCTTTTTTTACCGACGAGGTTCGGCAGTTACAAATCAAATACCCTCCTTGCGATAAATGTTTGTTGGCGTTGGCCAGAAACACGTCCAGCTCGTAAATAGTGTGCAGTGGCCTCTGCACAAAGATGGCATGGTAGGGCTCTCCGTTTGGACGCTCCGGTATGGGGTCTCCCCCATTGTTTTTAAGACTCAGAAGAAGTGTTGTCGGGGCAAATCCATCTTTATGGTCCATCAGCCATCGGTAGACTAACTTTATGGAATCCTGCCCTGTTCCGATAAACATCTCTTTGACATCTTTGTCATCGATACTGTCTATATCCAGATCATTGCATCCCTCACTTCCTACCTCCACAAAGTTTTTCTCCGGGTAGTAGTATTGTTCTTTTATCGGATCGAGAGGGAATAGTGGTTTTCTCATTTGTCTTATAGTAAAAACACTAAGTTATTCCAGTGCGTATTATTGAATTATGCCGCGTTTTGGGGACTCTTCTATCGTTTCTAAAAATTGAGGATGGATATATGTTGTTGCAACTGCTGCTATTCCTTTGATACTTACAACCAACCGTCTGTCTTTTTTTATCCTTATGATGTGGCCTTCCGTGCCTTTAAACGGCCCGTCTGTTACCCTTACCAAATCTCCGCAATGATATTCTGGTTTGTCGTCCCCTAAATAAGTCAGTCCCTGTTTCCCTGAGGTGCATACGAACATGAAAACTTCCATCTCATGGTCTGGAATAGGGGAGGGTTTGCGGGTCAGGGGATCCCGATATACCCATATTCTGCTGAAAAAATCCTGTTCGAAAACACCCACATATTCATTTGTTGCTCGAAAAAACACAAGCGATGAGATAATCTCTGGTACAAAATACTCTACATGGTCAGCCCCAAGACGTTCCCTGATTGGCTGTACTCTGTTGTATTGAACCTTGGCTGCATACCATCGTTTCTCGCCCATGTTATCTATTGTCCTTCTTTTTTCATTTCAAATTCAAGAAAATCTTCCACTCCCTCATACTCTTGTATGAGATTTTTGGAAGATTGGAGGCTATGATATGCCTTTTCAACGCTCGCCCCTATCCAAGAGCGTTGGGCGTAATCCACCTTGATTCTGTGTATTGCGTGGGTTCATATACACATAATTTATTCTGCAAATATACAACTTTTTTTAATTATATATAGCTTTTTTGTCCTTTTCCTCTATCATTTTCTAATTTTTATTAATCAAGGGTCGTATACATACTGATTCTGCCCAGTGAATGAGCTCTTACAACCATCCCGGCAGCATTTTGATTTATTCCCTACAAACAAAAGACAGACCTCCGCTTTCTGGAGGTCTGTCTCTTCTGGAATAACTAATATGGTTTACAATCCAAGGGCTTTCAAACCTTGGTTGTAACGGATGTCTCTCGGTATGTTGTGGGTGCTGATCATATCCAGATCTTTCTGGAGGTCGGGACGAATCTTGCCATTCTCGGCAGAATAACTTTTGGCAAACGCAATGTCGCCTTCGCCTTCAACTTTCAGAATCAACGCTGCCCAACTCTTCATGGCTTCCTCAGCCTTGTTCACGTCAATAACGTATTTACCTTCGCTGTTGCGGGTGAAGGCTCCGTTGTCTTGAAGATAGTTGAAGCACATCATGTTGGCAATACCGTGAGCCTCGGTGGCGCCGAAACGCACGCTGCGTAGTATGCCGGCAATAAAGGTGACGAAAGCGTCTTCCTTGGTGCAGTTGGTTATCTCGCCCATTTCAATCAAGTGGGTGGTAAGGAACAAACCGCAAATGTCGGCTTTGGCTTCTTCCCAAGCACTGTACTGGCTGCCAAGTGCCTCGCGCAAGCTCTTGCCGTCGGTAACGGTCTCTTTGATACCCAGGCCGTGTGCCACCTCGTGGAAGCATACATTGCTGAAGAAGGCATTGAAGTTGACATTGTCGAGTTGGTCATCGGCAATCAACAGGTCGGCGATGGGTTTGAGGATGGTCTCGAATTTGGCCTGCATGGCATTCTTCAACTGCAGACGGCGAGCACCTTTCTCCTTGTGGATGCGCTCGTCGTTAGGCAGGTTGATGGCGATGGTCTTCGACCCCGCGTTGCAGTCGCCGGCATAGTAAATCACGTCGTATACATTCAGGTCGCTCTCGGCACCGGCCATGGCGGGTTTGTACTTGGGGTCGCAGGGCAGGTCGTTCTGCAGTTGGGGCAGCATCTTGACAAACTTGGCCAAATCGTTGCTCCATTTCTCATCCTTCACCAGGATGAATGACTCGTAGGAAGTCTTGCTGCCATACAGGGCGTCGTCGTAGTTCTCGATGGGACCCACGACAAAATCCAGACGGCTCTGTTTCATGTCCATCCAGGCCAGGTCGCTGGCATAGTAGTCGTCGGTCATCAGGGCTTTGCGACGTTCGGTCAGATACTTTTTCAGTCCGGCATCTTCAGCCAAGTCGATTGCCACGCCCATCAAGCTGTCAACCTTTGCCAGACGGTCGGCATATTCCACATGGTAAGGCACCACCTTCAATGCACCGTTCTCGTCGCGGCGGATAACGGTATACTGGCTGCTCTTCTCGGGGTCTGCCAGTGCATCATACTCCTCGGCCGTCATGTCGACAGGGTAGAAATTGCAGCCAGCGGGACGCTCACCGTAGCCTGGAATAAAGGGGCGCTCTTCACCCAAACGGTCCCATGCACCGTACTGGATCATTGCGAAAGCCTTCACGGCAGGGTCGGTGATGGTGTCGAGATTGGCACGGTTCTCAGGGCCGAAGTACTGGTCCCAGTACAAGTCGTCCATGATGTCGGCAATCTGGATGAAAACGGGCAGGAGTTGCTTCTCCTTTTCGGTCAGTACACTCAAATCCGTCGTCAATGTAAACTCGGCATACTCGTCAACTTTCTGTTGAATTTCCGATTTTTCTTCCGTTTTGTTGCTCTTGCAGCCCACAGTTGCAAGCATTGTAATGGTCATAATTGAAATAGCTAATCTTTTCATTTTTAATTGTTTTAGTATAGCTTGTTATATTTTCTTTAAATGCAAAAATACATTTTTTTTTGCTATTTGCGAAAAAAGTAGTACTTTTGCACCCGATTTCACGACAGGAAAACGCTCCTAAGTGTTTCAATAGTCAACCCACGGAAAGGTGCTCGAGTGGTTGAAGAGGCCCGCCTGGAAAGCGAGTAAGCGTTAAAAGCGCTTCAAGGGTTCGAATCCCTTCCTTTCCGCTCAAAGAAAAAAGTTGCAGCAGTAGCCGCAACTTTTTTTGTATATTCTTTTCCGTTAGGATGGTGTCAGGTGTCTTCACTATGTTGTTCAAAAGCATTATAGATGTTTTGCAATGCAGGTTTTATATTAGGAATGTCTTCTGTTACCACGTCCCATACTGCAGCTGGCACTATCCTGTAGTAGTCGTGTACCAGCACATGACGCATGCCCTCAATAAGTTTCCACGGTATCTCTTGGTGTGTTTGCTTGAATTCTGTAGTTAGTTTATAGGCTGCTTCTCCAATTATTTGTATGTTGTATATTGTGGCATGCATTCGCATGCTATCATTCGAAAAATTGTCGAAAGCAATACCATCGGTGTACTCCTCTATTTTTTTAATAGCGAGTAACATGTGTTCTATTCTTCCTGGGTCACGCGATAGTTCTCTCATAAATTAACTGTTTGTCTCTGTTCACCGTTTTTTCTGCCCATGGGAGTAAAGCACCTTCCTCAACTAAGTCCACCTCTCGATTCAGTATCTTCTCAAGGTCAAGTATGATGGCAGTATATTTCAGTAGTCCCACCTTAGCCCTTTCACGGTCAAACCTTACAAGTATGTCAATATCGCTGTTTGGACCTTGCTCTCCTCGAGCATAAGATCCAAATACCCAAGCTTTCAGCACGGGTTGCGTGGAGAAATACTCGCATAACTGTTTTGTAATATTACTGTCCATATCAATTTGCAAAGTTACATTTTTTTTTTCAATTATCAACATTAAGTGTTCTTTTTCCAGAAAAAAGAAGTGTTTCAAGTACCCTTCTAATGTAATTACTGTAATCTCCAGTTTGCATTTTTCTTGTTTTTTGTAATCTCTGGTTTACAAAATATTCGTATTCCCTACTGAAATAAAACACGAATTGCCATTAATTATCCATAAATTAGTTAATGGTAAATTCGTGATAATTCGTATTGTACTTTTTCTTATATGCTTATGTTCGGCAACCTCGCCCCCGTTATAGTCTATGTGATAAAAGTCGACATCGAGAATGACACTCTCCGCAACGTCCCCTCTGGCTGTTCGGGTTCTTGTACTAATCTCGACCCAAAAGCAGAAAGGACACTGCAAGCAACTCTTGCGGCGTCCTTTTGATATTAAAAGTAGATTGCAGTCGCCTTACTTCGATGCAGGTGTCACCCAAGTGAAAGTGACTCCATTTGTAGGTAGGTTAGTTCCTGTCTGTAATTCTGTTTTTGTAGCCTCTGTGCAGGTAATGGTGCAAAGTGTTGAAATAGTTGAAAGGTTGGCACACATGTCTTCTTTCCCACTATGGGATTGGCCATACTCTTCAAAGTCCAATAAATGTTTCATGTCAAAGTTGGATATGTTCAAATTCGTTAGTCTAAGGCAGTCTTTGAACATCCATCCCATATTCGTCACATTCTTGGTGTTGAAGTTAGAGAGATCCAGACTCGATATATTTTGGCAGGCACCAAACATCCCATGCATATCTGTCACATTCTCAGTGTTGAAGTTGGAGATGTTCAGGCTTGAGAGACTAGAACAGTAGTCAAACATGTAGCTCATATTTTTTACATTCTCGGTATTGAAGTTGGAGAGGTCAAGGCTTGTTATTTTCGAGCAATTGTAAAACATTTCAGTCATATTCATCACATTTATTGTGTTGAAGTTAGATATGTTCAAACTCGTCAGATTGTAGCAGAAGTTAAACATAGCAGACATGTCTGTAACATTTTCTGTGTTGAAATTGGAGAGATTCAAGTTGTTAAGGTTATGACAGTTACAAAACATAAAGCTCATATTCGTCACATTCTTGGTATTGAAACTTGAAAGGTTTAGGCTCGTAATGCTATCGCACCCCCAAAACATACCCATCATATTTGTCACATTCTCGGTGCTGAAGTTAGAGATGATCAAGCTATTCAAATAGGAGCAATTACTAAACATTCTATTCATATCCTTCACCTTCTCAGTGTTGAAGTTAATGAGGTTTAGACTTGTAAGTTTGATACAGCCATCAAACATAGAAGTCATATTCGTCACCTTCTCAGTGTTAAAGTTGGACAGATTCAGGCTTGTCAAGCTTTGCAAATTACAAAACATAAAGCTCATATCTGTCACGTTTGAGGTGTTAAAACCACTACCAAAATCTATTGTTTCTAATTCAGGAAGGTTCTGCCCGTGTGAGGAGAACATTCTATAACAGTTTGGATTGGCATTTATCCTACTAACACTTGTTGAAACACGCCATATAGTGCCATCCAGATTGCCATAAATGGGTACTGGCGAGTCTATAGTGGAGAGCACTGTGCCGGAGGTAACCTTGCTGCCGTATTCAAACACTACTGCAGTGGCATCGTCAGGAATGGTAGCGTTGAAGGTTGGTCCATCTACCAATTCTGCGTGGATACTGGTATCTTCTTCTTTTTGGCAACTATCCAGAGTAATTGTCGCCCCTACGATTAATAAAAAAATAAGTAAATGTTGTTTTTTCATTTTTAAGTTCTTTTATTTGTGTTTTGTGCTGTGTGATTGCTATTTCTATAAGTATAATGTTCAGTTACGGTGGGGTAGTCGAATATGGCACACGCAAAGTTTTAACCGTAAACAGATTTAACTATATGCCCTAATGGGCAGTATCAATTCTGTGGTCGATTAGTGGCTTTTCAGTACCTTGGATTGGGTACCGGAGGTTTTGTCTTTTATGATGTATAGACCTTTGGGCAGGTGGGTGAGGTCGAGTTGGTGTGTGCCGGGTTGCAGTTGGAAGCTGGCCACAATATGGCCAAGCATATCCATTATTTCGAGGGCGCTTTTCCCCGGCAGCTCGACTGTGATTTTGCCTGTCGTGGGATTGGGCCAAAGGCTGAGAGCGTCTTGTGTGGGTTTGGATATGCCTGCATTCCCACCGTTGTTGGATGTGAAGAACTTGTGTATCTCGGTCATGTAACCGATGTCGTATTGCTCTTCGCTGTGGTACCAGGTGTGGTTACCGCCGATGACTTTGATGTGCTGAAGGGGTGCGTCGCCTTGATAAGTGTAGCGTACAAAGCGCAACCCGTCGTTGCGCAGGTTGGGAAAGGTGTCGATAACGGGTTCACCGGTGCAGTTGTTAGCGGTTTCCCAATAATCAAGTATAGCCTCTACGCCGAGGCCGAGATTTCCACCAAAATACTGTGAGTTCCCGTCATATCCCACCACCGGGTCGGCGGTCCCGTGGATATGCAGCATTTTTACAGGTGTGACTGCCTGACGGTTGGACAGCGAATGGGTTATCAGTCCGCTGACGGGGGCACATGCCGTGATGCGGTTGCCGTGCTCAATGGCCATGCGGTGCGTCATAAAGCCGCCCATTGAGAAACCCGTGAAGAAGACGCTGTCGAGGTTTACCAAACCCCTTGCGGACAAAGTGTCGAGGAGGGCAAGCAGGAAGCCGGCATCATCAGTGTTGCTGTTCATCAGCCCGGCATTCCACATGGTCCCGTAGCCTTCGTTCAGTGCCTGGGGCACAACGACTATCCAACCGAATCTATCGGCTATCTGTTGGAAGTGAAACTCGTTGTCTATCCGAGTGATATTGTCGCCTAAGCCATGCAGGAAGTACAGGACGGGGACGCTTCTGGTAATTCCGGCAGGCGATTTGACAAGATATTGTCGCTGTGTCCCCTGCCATTCGAAGGTCTGCACCTGTGCCATCAGTGGCATGGTGAGCAACAATAAGGATAATAAAATACTGATTTTACGCATGTTATCTTGGTTATTGAAAGTGATTTTGTAATATTATCTTTTGCAAAGATACACTTTTTCTTTCAATAATCAGGGAAGGCAGGATGTTGTCGTCGCTGGAGAGATAGGTCAATCCTGTTTTCCAACAGCATAGTGCAGTCGCAGCAGTGGTATTCCTTTCTCTGTGCAAGGAAGTGGCAGCAACCGCTTTTGTGATTGAGTGGGAGAACATAGCCACTCAAAATAATCATTACTCTAGTTGCTCCATTTGTCGGCAAAAGCGCAATTCATTCGCAAGTCAAAACTATACAAACCCCGATATAGGAATGTCCTTTCCTTATTTACTATTCGGAAGCTTTGTGGGTCGGCTCTACATGGATGGTGACATGTGTGTCTGAGCCGAAGCGATGCCTCAAGGCTTGTTCTATCTCGTAGGTGCGGGTGTGGGCGATGTTGAGGGGGGTGTTACCGTCCATGCGGATGTGCAGTTCGATGGCGTAGCGGCTGCCGATGCGGCGTGTACGCAAGTGGTGAGGGTCTTGAACGTCGGGGAAGGAGTTGACTATGGCGAGGATTTCGTTCTCCACATTTTCAGGCAAGGAGGCTTCCATCAACTCGTCAAGTCCCTGTTTCAGCAGTTTCCATGCCACACGCAGAATGAAGAATGTCACGACTAACGATGCCAACGGGTCGAGAACGGTCCACCGCTTGCCCAACAGTATGGCTCCTCCGATGCCTATCAAGGTACCCAGCGACGAGAGGGCGTCGCTGCGGTGGTGCCATGCATTGGCTTCCACGGCTGGGGAATTTAAATTCCGTCCTTTGTGGACAGTATAGTGATAGACAAGTTCTTTGATGACTATTGAAACCACTGCCGCCCACAATGCCAACATTCCTGGTGCAGCCAGCGTCCCTCCTTGCAACCAGAAGAGGAAGGCAGTCACTGCTTTATAGCCAATACCAAGAGCAACCGCCGACAATGCGATACCTATGAGGGTCGTGGCCAGTGTTTCGTATTTGCCGTGTCCGTAATCATGTCCGCAGTCCTCTGGTTTCCCGCTTATACGTACAAAACACAATACAATCGCGTCGGTCAGCAGGTCAGACAGCGAGTGAACGGCGTCGGCAACCATAGCGGCACTGTTGCCCACAACGCCGGCAATAAACTTAAATACCGTCAGCAGTACGTTGGCCGCACTGCCCACCAAGGTCACTTTGAATATCTCTTTCTCTCGGTTCATCTCATCTTTTAAAAAAAATCCGAGGTATAACGCGTGAAGTAGTGGGTTATTGTGTTGCGAGTTGTCGCATGTTGCCACTGAAGGGTATCGGGGGTCAGTCCAAGTGAATATCCGGCAAGTCTATTTCGCTGTGGCAATGGCATTCACCTTTTTTCATCGGGCAGTTGCTGCACCCACACGAACAACCTTTTTTGTTCCGTAGGGTGCGAACCAACCCCCTCACGGCAAACCCCACGGCTGCCGCCACGATTACAAGTGCTATGATTGTCTGTACCATTTTATATGAGTAAGCTGCCTATCTGGAAGAATGCGGTCGACACAATCCATGCTAACCCGATGGTGTAAGCCACTGTGAACAATGCCCATTTCCATTTGCCGCTCTCGTTCTTGATGGCTACAATAGTGCTGATACAAGGCATATACAGCAGGATGAACAACAACATGCTTGCTGCTGAAAGGGGTGTCATATTGTCACGCACCAACTCTGAAATCCGGCTTTCGTTTTCCTCGCTCTCAAAGTCTTCCTCTAATGCCTCGGCTTCGTCGTCAGACGTGGCATATACCACTGCCATCGTACTGGCAACCACTTCCTTGGCCCCAATGCCCGCCAACAGCGAAACGCTCTGTCTCCAATCAAATCCGCATGGACGCATCACGGGTTCGATGGTCTTGCCTATTTTTGCCATATAAGAGTTTTCGGCCTGCAACTGTCGATTGTCGTTCGTCGGGAAATAACTCAACGCCCATACGATAATACTGGCACCCAAGATGATGGTACCCATTTTCTTCAAATACTCCTTGCCTTTCTCCCATGTGTGGCGCAGTACTGCCTTGGCGGTGGGCATGCGGTAGGGCGGTAATTCCATGACAAAAGGCAGACTGTCCCCCTTGACAAAGAACCTACTGAACAATTTGGCCATCAACACAGCCATAATCATGCCCAGCAGATAAAGCCCCGTCAGCACAATGGCTGCATGCTTGCTGAAAAATGCTGCCGTCAAGATGACATATACCGGTATCCTTGCCGAACAGCTCATCATCGGGATTACAAGCATGGTAAGCAAACGGCTTTTCCGGTCCTCAATCGTCCTCGTGGCCATGATTGCGGGCACATTGCAGCCGAATCCCATTATCATGGGAATGAAGCTCTTGCCATGTAGTCCCATGCGGTGCATCAACTTATCCATGATAAAGGCTGCCCGCGCCATATAGCCGCTATCTTCCATGAACGATATAAATAAATATAGTATCAATATATTAGGAAGAAACACAATCACCGACCCGACACCGGCTATAATGCCGTCCACCAGCAAACTGCGCAATGGGCCTTCACTCATGGCGTCACCCACCAAATTACCAAGCCAGCCAAACAGTGAGTCAATCCAATCCATTGGGTACTGCCCTATGGCAAAAGTGCAGTAGAAAGTGATGAACATGAAAATCAAAAACACAGGGTAGCCCAGCCATCGGTGCGTCACCACTGAATCTATCTTGTCGGTCAGTTGGTGCAGGGTGCTTTTCTCGTTCTTCACGTAGCATTCCGCCAGTGCTCCGCGCACAAAAGCGTACTTTGCATCGGTGATGGCATTCTCAATATCGCGGTTTTGCGTATCTAATCCCACTTTATGCCCTTTATCCGCGGGAACATCTACAAAAAGATGCCCGCTGTTTGTCTTGTACTTCTCGGCTATCTGGTTCCGCATCTCTATCACACTGCCGTCTGGGTCGCGCTCTTCCACATACTGTTCCAGCTGTTTGTCATGTTCCAGCAGTTTGATACTGAGAAAACGTGTACTGATTTCATCGCTAAAGCCGTGCTCGTACAATTCGGTACGCAAAGTCCCTATATGATCTTCTAACTCCTTGCCATGGTTCACATGTATGTGACGGGTCTTCGTGTCGCGGCCTTCAAACACCTCTATTATCTTCTCAAACAAATTTGCTATCCCCTCGCCGCTGCGTCCCGTTGTGGGTATGATGGGCATGCCCAGCAATGTCGACAGTTGCTCAATGTCCAGCTTATCTCCGCTCCTTTTCAGTTCATCATACATATTCAAGGCCATCACCATCGTGATGTCCATGTCTATCAACTGGGTGGTGAGATACAGGTTGCGTTCCAGGTTGCTCCCGTCCACCACATTCAGTATAATGTCAGGATTCTTGGTCAGTATATGTTTGCGCACATACAACTCCTCTGGCGAATAGGCACTTAAACTATATGTTCCTGGCAAATCCACAAGGTTGAAAGTGTATCCCCCATATTGAAACGTGCCAACCTTCTCGTCTACAGTCACACCGCTATAGTTCCCCACTCGCTCGTGAGCATGGGCAGCGATATTGAAGATGCTGGTTTTACCGCAGTTGGGATTCCCCACAAGCGCCACATTAATCGTATGGGTCCTGTGTTCGGCAATATGTTGCAACTTTTGCTCTGGGGCGGCAATCCCGTGAAAGTCCTTGTGGTTCACTATTTCCTTCTCCGCCTCCTCAAGGGTCACAATCTCCACCTTGCTGGCGTCGCTGCGCCTCAGCGACACCTCGAAATTCATAATTCTATATTTAATTGGATCCTTCAGCGGTGCATTCAGTATGGTCTGAACAGTTACGCCTTTGATGAATCCCATCTCGATAATGCGCTTGCGAAACGCTCCGTGACCTGACACGCGAACCACCACTCCACTCTCTCCGGTCTGTAAATCTGATAGTAGCATGTTTTAGTATCTTTTTATTCCAATTTGCAAAGATAAACCATATTTTGCATTCCCCCAATCATTATTATTAGTGATTTTATCACCGCCCACTTTTTTCATATATATATTACCCCCAGATTCTCTTCAATCCATAACTCAATTCTGCCCCGAACGATTCTTTCTTCGTCCGGGGCACATTTTTTCCACACTTGTTCCAAACTTCTGTCACACAATTTGATATGAAAACAGCCGTCGAACAAGAATAATACGTATGTAATTGAAACAAAGCGACATGCAGCGAAAGCCAATGAAAAGCCTATCCGGAGACCCCGAATTTTGCGCTGAAAAAGGAATTTCCGGGCGGTTTTGCGGGAGCCGCGGAGGCCTGTGGAGGGGATTGGTGAAAAAAAGTTTGGCTTCCAACACGCTGTAATACAACCGAAACAGAATTTCCAGGAAAAAAAAGTGAAAAAAAATTTTGGTGTTTCGGAAAATGGTTGTATCTTTGCACCCGCTTTCGACAGGGGAGCGCGTCCTTGAGAGGGGCCGCTTTCCGGAAGTGAAAGGACATTGAAAGAATGGGAAGATGAGATAGCGTGTGTCCGAGGGAAGCTCCGGCGAGGCCGGGGGTTCGGGACACGAGACGAGTCAAAGGTAAAAACAAACAAGCAATTCTTACAATGAAGAGTTTGATCCTGGCTCAGGATGAACGCTAGCGGCAGGCTTAACAC
>ONIP01000042.1 GCA_900317955.1 uncultured Bacteroidales bacterium | reverse complement strand
CCGCACCACCGGCGGCATCGGCATCGACGACGTCTCCTCCGCCTCCTGCTCCATCTATCCCAACCCGGCTTCCGGCTCCACCACCATCAGCGTGGCTGGTGTCAACGGCCTCGTCAAGATTGCCGTCGTCGACATGAACGGCCGCACCGTAGCATCCGAAACACTCGAGTGCAACAGCGACTGTGTCAAGACGATGGATGTTGATAAACTCGCCCAGGGTGCCTACTTCGTCCGCATCACCGGCCAGGAAATCAACATGGTCAGGAAGCTCATCATCCGATAACCCCCTTATGATGCCCTAAAGGCATCAACTCCCAAAGCCCGGGCATAGACAGCCCGGGCTTTTTATTTTCCCCCCAAATCATTCAAATCTATAGAATCTATAGGCTCTGTAGCAACTATAGGAGCTATAATACTATTTTTTTCACTCTTCGCACAATAAAATACTCTCCCTGCTGTTATTGTAAAATATTCATTAAAAACGCGTACTATAATGAAATGTAGCATTCCCAAAGGCACTCGCGACTTCCTGCCTGCCGAGATGGCTCGTCGCAACTATATATTCGATACTATTCGCGAAGTTTTTAAGACTTTTGCTTTCGAACCAATCGAAACCCCGTCGCTCGAAAATCTTTCCACCCTCATGGGCAAGTATGGCGAGGAAGGCGACAAACTCCTCTTCAAAGTACTCAATTCGGGTAATTTCATGGAGAATGTGGACTTCTCGCAAGATTACCACAAGGTCGCTCCCAAAATTTGCGAGCGTGGCTTACGCTATGATTTAACTGTCCCGTTCGCCCGTTTTGTCGTTCAGCATCGCGACCAGCTTACGTTACCCTTCCGTCGCTACCAGTTACAGCCCGTCTGGCGCGCCGATCGCCCTCAAAAAGGTCGCTATCGCGAGTTCTACCAGTGCGACGCCGACATGATTGGCAGTACTTCGCTCCTCAACGAACTTGAATTGGTGCAAATGATTGATGCCGTCTTCGCTAAATTGGATGTTGCAGTAACGGTCAAGATTAACAACCGTAATGTACTTGCCGGCCTTGCTGATCATATCGGTGCCCCCGACAAACTCGTCGACATCACAGTAGCCATCGACAAACTGGACAAAATAGGCCTTGACAACGTTCGTGCCGAACTGAGCGAACGTGGCCTCACCAACGAACAAATCTCCGCTCTCGACCCAGTCTTCGCCCTTTCAGGCTCAGCTAACGAGAAATTAGAGCAACTGGCGGCCCTCTTCGCCAACAATGAGATGGGAACCAAAGGTGTCAACGAGTTGAAAGAACTGTTTGGATATATTGACTTGGTGAAACCAAAATGCCAAGTCGAACTCGATTTGACCCTCGCCCGTGGTCTCAACTACTATACGGGTGCTATCTTCGAAGTCAAAGCTCAAGGAGTAAGCATCGGAAGCATTTGCGGTGGCGGTCGTTATGATAACCTGACAGGTATCTTCGGCATGCCTGACATCTCCGGCGTTGGTATCTCGTTCGGTGCTGACCGAATTTACGATGTGTTGACAGAACTTGACAAATTCCCTGCCAATCTCGGTCAACCCGCACGTGCTCTGTTCATCAACTTCGGTTCCGAAAGTCTTCCGTATGCCATTAGCTGCGCTGCAAAGTTGCGAGGAGAGAATATCAGCACATTGATTTATCCCGACAACGCGAAAATGAAAAAACAGATGGACTATGCCAACAAGTGCCATGTCCCCTTTGTTTTTTTTGTCGGCGAAAACGAAATCGCCGCTCAAACACTTACGGTGAAAAACATGGCCACTGGCGAACAGTGCACCGTCACTATCAACGAAGTGGTTGCTCTCTTGAAAGCATGAACTGCTAATATTTAGGATGATGAAAAAGTATTGTTTAATTCTGTTGTCGCTCTTTGTCTTGTCTTTCAGCTCAGCCTATAGCCAGGACACTGTTGTTCTGCGCGACACAATTGTGTTGTTGCAGACAGATACTGTTTTCCAGCGATATACCGATACTGTCGTGCTGAAGGTGATAGACAGCTCTATGTTGCGTCATGTCCAGGAACGCGAAGCCCTCATGGCCGAGAAAGAGAAGTTCTATAAGGAAATCTTTACTAAGTCGGGTGTTGACCAGAACAAGATTGAGGCCGACCGTGACCACTATCGTCATTTGGTAGATTCGTTGAACAAACTGGTTCGCGAGGCTGAGTTGGAGAATGTACGCAAAGAGGAAGCCAACAAATACCTTTTGCAGCGGGCCAAGGATGCCGAAGCCCGTGTGGCCGAAGCCACCAACCGTAAGAAGAAGGTGCGCGCCATACAGGGCATAGCCATGCGTTTCTACCGTACGCCCAACTGGGAGATCCGTCTGCAACCGGCCGAAGAGGCCGGCAAATACAACAAGGTGCTGCGTAACCGTAATGCCGGCAACATCGAGTTCGACTTTGTCACGGGTGCTTCGGTCATGCTGTGGGATTTGACGCAGTATTTCAACAAAGACCACAAGTCGGTCAAGATAGGGGAGACCAACCTCAAGACGCCCGAGCTCCGCAAGTTCGACCAGGATTTTGCCTATGACGTGGGCATCTATGTTGGCTTTGGCGGCAGCAACCTGTTCAAGAACTTCTATGTGGGACCGTCGTTCCGCTTTGTTGACTTCTTCTATTTCACTGTGGGTGTCAATATCGCGGAATACACTGTGCTGGTGTCGGGCTACGAAGAAGGCCCTGTGCATGAATCCGTAACCATCGACGACGTGACCGCCAAGTCGTGGCTGCTGAAACCTTTCCTGGCATTGAGTATTGACCTTGATTTTTTGTCCTATATCAAGAAATAGCAATCAGAAAAAAACAAAGGCAGGGTACCCGATAGGATACCCTGCTTTTGTTTGGAAGGCCACGATTATTTGTTGAAGTAGCGGTTCAGCAGTCCCTCAAGGGCTTTGCCATGACGGGCTTCGTCGCGAGCCATTTCGTGGACGGTATCGTGGATGGCATCAAGATTCAAAGCCTTGGCACGTTTTGCCAAATCGGTCTTGCCGGCAGTGGCACCGTACTCGGCGTCAACACGCATTTTCAGGTTCTGTGCGGTGCTGTCGGTCAGCACTTCGCCCAGCAACTCGGCAAACTTGGCGGCGTGTTCAGCCTCTTCAAAGGCGGCTTTCTCCCAGTAAAGACCAATCTCGGGATAGCCTTCGCGGTGGGCTACACGGGCCATGGCAAGATACATGCCAACTTCCTTGCACTCGCCTTCAAAGTTCATGCGAAGGTCGGCCTTAATGTCTTCGGGGGCATCCTTTGCCACACCGACGATATGCTCGGCGGCCCAGGTCTTGATGTCCTCTTTCACTTCCTGCATTTGTTTGCCGCAGATGGGGCACTTCTCGGGCATGGTGTCGCCTTCATAAACATAGCCGCACACGGGGCAGATAAATTTTTTACTCATGTTATTATTTGATTTTTAGGGTTAATGTTATACATTGTTCAATCTGCAAAGATACTACTTTTTCTCGACATGGAGAATTATTTTTTGCAGAATATACAAAAGGTTACAGGGTGAAGCCTCCGTCTACGGTGATAATCTGCCCTACAATACAATTGGCGGCATCTGAACAAAGGAAACAGGCCACCTCAGCGATGTCCTCTGGCAACACAATTCTATTTATCAGGGTACCGTCCGAATAAGCGTTCTCGTTTACATCTTGGTAGTTTATCGAACTTGCGCAAATACCTGGTGCTATCGCGTTGACAATGATGTTGTTCCCAGCATACTCCTTGGCATATCCTTTCGTCAGTGCATTAACTCCCCATTTCGATATAAAATAGGGGTGAGTCGAACTCATGTGTCCATTCAGCGATGATATGTTAATAATCTTTCCACCTTTCTCTCCATTGCATGCAATCATATGGTTCACAACTTCCTTGCAGATAAAGTAAACTGCTTTTAAGTTGGTTTCCATTGTTTTGTCATAGAATGCCTCTCCCGTCTGTTTACGCTCAACAAAGGCGGCATTGTTCACAAAGATGTCTATGCCTCCCATCATGTCGGCACACTCTTTTATCTTACCCGATAATACCGACATGTCGCTTACATCCCATTGCAAGATATGTAAGTGGGTATCGTTGATACTTGTCTTTGCTTGCTCTAACTTTTCTTTATTGCGTCCTGTAATCACAACATCGGCTCCTTCGCTAACAAATTTCCGTGCCATGGCAAGGCCAATACCGCTCCCGCCACCTGTAACCACAATCCTCTTTCCCTTAAGCACACCCCCATAATTTATTTGTGACATGGTCAAATGCGTAATCTTTCCGTCATACTTGAGATAGTCACGCAAAGCCTTCATTTTCTTTTTTAATCTTTTAATCCTTTTCAACATGGTTTCGCTATTTTCTATTTAACGGGTTTCTGCCTGTTGTCTCTTAATCAACAACTTTTTCTATATGCAAAGATACTACTTTTTCCCGACATGAAGAAAATATTTTTTCTTCATCCATTTTTTACCCTCTGTACACTATGTTTCATACTGCCATCATGAATATAGCTTATTTCGAATGTTGGTCAACAAGATAATTTGCTGCTGACGTAGAGGCGTATTAAAAAGCAGGTGCCGCCAAGTGAATCTTGGCAGCACCTGTAATGTGTGGCTAAACAGCCGTTAGTCTAACACCAAACTGGGGGCACTGTAGGTACGGCCGGCCAGCTCTTGATTGAGCATGTAGAGGCTCTTGGGGTCGTTTCCGAAGAGTTCCATCTTAGTGATCATGTCGCGGGCGTTGGTTTCCTCTTCGCCCTGCTCCTTGACAAACCAGTCGAGGAATTGCATGGTGCGGAAGTCTTTCACCTTGTAAGCGGCATCATAGATGGTGTGGATGCTTGCAGTGACATACTCCTCGAAGACCTTGTCGGGCTTGGCGATGGCGTCGAGGGTCACTTTGCAGTCGTTGTTCTGCATGTACTGGTAGAAAAGCATGGCGTGGTCGCGCTCTTCCTGTGCCTGAATCATATACCAGTTGGCGAAACCGTTGAGGCCGCGCTGCTGGAAATAGTTGTTCATGTCAAGGTACAGATAAGCGGAGTAGAGCTCCTTATTGATTTGCTCATTGAGCAAGTCGGCTACTTTTTTGTTAAGCATGATATTGAATGTTTAAAAAGGTTATTGTTTCTCAAAATGAGTTTTGTCTACCGCGCAAAGTGGGCATACCCAGTCGGCGGGGAGGTCTTCGAATTTGGTGCCGGGGGCGATGCCGTTGTCGGGGTCACCGGCTGCGGGGTCATAGACGTATCCGCATACATTGCAAACATATTTTTCCATGATTTTGTGGTATTTGATGGGTTGTTAATAATTCGTTTTTGTTCGCTTAGTCCATACGTATAAAGTCGGCCTTGCCGTGTTTGCACCAGGGGCAGATAAAGTCGTCGGGCATCTCGTCGCCTTCGTACACATATCCGCACGTCTGGCACACCCAGCGTGTCTTTCCGTCACCGGTAGGCGTTGCCATCGCCGCGGGTTTCGGCTTGATGTTCTGGTGGTAGTACTCGTATGTAAGGGAAGGGTCGCTATTCAACAGCACCGATTCAGTTATCTCGGCAATAAAAAGCGTGTGTGTCCCTAAGTCAACCATCTGGCTCACCTTCCCGCTGATATAGGCATTGGTGTAGCGGGGCACATACAACAGCCCATTGCTGGAACGCATTTCCACCTCGCAGTTCTCGAACTTGTTCACGTCGCGCCCGCTCTGGAAACCAAAATGCTCTATCACCTTCATGGGTGTGTGTTCGGTCAGCAGCGACACATTGAACATCCCCGTGCGGACTATCATGTCATGTGTGTAGTTCTGTTTGTTTACCGATACCAGCATCTGTTGCGGGGTATCGGTCAATTGGGATGCCACATTGATAATGCAGCCGTTGTCTTTGTTCCCCTCGCGGGCAGTGAGTACGAATAAGCCGTAGCTCAACTTGAATAATGCATTTTGGTTGTGGGTGTTCATTATGTTTCTCGTTTTAAGGTTTTATATTAGGCGGACTGTTCTTGCTGTGACATTCTTTATTCGTTGTTCAAACCTGCCACAATAAGGTTGGCCAGGAATTTCATGTCTTCAATCTGGTTCTCTTTCATGGCCGATTTCAAACTGATGTCCTCACCCAGTATGGTGATATTCTTCATCTCCTCCAGAAGGGTACGCATCTGCTTCCCGCTCTGCGCCGCCCAAGTTCCGTTCTCGATAATGGCAACCGTCCGGTTCTGCCAAGCGTGGGCTTTCAGGTCATGGAGCAAATCTTCAATCGGCGTGAAGATTCCCGCATTGTAAGTCGACGATGCAAGAACTACATGGCTGTAGCGGAAGCACTCACTAACCAACTGGCTAACGTGCGTGTGTGATGCATCATACATGGCAATGCCTTTCACTCCGTGCTCAGCTAGCAGGGAGGCCATCTTCTCTGCCGCAGCTGCAGTGTGTCCGTAAATACTACCGTAAATAATCAGCACGCCCTTCTCCTCGGGCTGGTAACTGCTCCATTTCACATGTTTTTCGATATAGTATCCCAAGTCTTCACGCCAAATGGGTCCATGCAGCGGGCAAATCATCTTTATCTCGAGTGCCGAAGCCTTCTTCAAAAGGTTTTGTACCTGTACACCGTACTTGCCCACAATATTGATATAATAACGGCGGGCATCGTCCAGCCAGTCGCGGTCGAAATTCACCTCATCGGCAAAAATGTTACCGTTCAGTGCTCCAAATGTACCAAAAGCATCGGCCGAGAAAAGAACCTTGTCCGTTGTATCGTAGGTCACCATGGCTTCTGGCCAGTGGACCATCGGTGCCATCACAAACGTCAGTGTGTGGCGTCCGGTGTTCAGCGTAGCCCCTTCGGCAACAGTTTGCAGGCGGTTGTCAATGTCTACGTTGAAAAACTGGCGTATCATCGCTGCAGCTTTGGCGTTAGTGACAATCGTCACCTCCGGATAGCGCAGCAACAAGTCCTCTATCAGGGCACAGTGGTCGGGTTCCATGTGGTTCACCACCAGGTAGTCCAGTTTCCGGCCGTTCAGTACTGCCGCCACATTCTCAAAAAACTGTCCGCCCACAGCAGCGTCGGCGGTGTCAAGCAGCACCGTCTTCTCGTCCATCAACATATAGCTGTTGTATGATACTCCGCGCGGAATAGGGTATATATTCTCAAACAAGGCAAGTTTTCTGTCACTTGCGCCTACATAGTATAGGTCTTGGTTTATCAGTCGTGAATTTTGCATGTTGTACAATAAATTATAACTGCAAAAATACGTTTTTTTTCTCATATACGATGTTTTTTTTATTAAAAAGATTATTTTACCCGTCAAGTCGTTTTTTTTGTGTATCTTTGCATCGGATTAAAAAACTCGCGTCCTACGCCCAAGACAAGCCAGACACCCTGTTTTGCATAGTCCATGAGCCGTTGACACGTTATTTTTATGTTGTTATTATTATGTCGTTCCGTAAAACAATATCCTGGTTTCTCTTCCCTCTTACCGTATGGTATGCTGTTGGCGTATGTTTCCGCAATCTCTTGTTCGCTTTAGGCATCAAATCCCAGACCGCCCCGCCCGTAACCACCATCGGCGTCGGTAATCTCTGCACTGGCGGCTCTGGCAAAACTCCCCATGTCGAATACCTTCTCCGTCTCTTGTCCGGCAGTTATGAAACGGCTCTCCTCAGCAGGGGCTACCGTCGCAAAACCTCTGGCTTCGTCCTTGACGACGGCTGCCATAGCCCCTCACGTCTCGGCGACGAACCCTCTATGCTCGCCCTTAAGTTTCCCAACGTTACCGTTGCCGTGTGCGAAAAACGCGTGGAAGGCGTCCACCAACTCCTCAAGCGCGACCCGGCACCCCAACTCATCGTCCTCGACGATGTCTTCCAACATCGCTATCTAAAGCCCACCGTCAACATCCTCCTCACCGAATATGGCAACCCCTATTTCAAAGACCACATCCTCCCCTTCGGCAATCTCCGCGAATTCCGCTCCGCACGTCGGCGCGCCGATATCGTCATCGTCACCAAGTCGCCCTCCAACATCAACCCCATCGACCGCCACAACTTCATCAACAGCCTCAAACTGCGCCCCCATCAAAAAGTCTTCTTCAGCCAGATTCTCTATTGCAACCCCGTCCCCCTCATGGGCACCAACCAACTATCACTCAACACTATCGACGAAGCTCTGGTTGTCACCGGCATCGCCCATCCCGAACCCATGTTCGAATATGTCTCCAGCTGCTGTTCAGCTGTCCACATCCGCTACGCCGACCATCACCGTTTCACGCTCAACGACCTCAAGCACATACGCAAGTCATTCGAACGGCTCAAAGGCAATCGCAAACTAATCCTCACCACCGAGAAAGACGCCGTACGCTTCCGCGAACTGGCCAACTCCGACCTTATGGCTGGCCTCCCCGTCTATGTCCTCCCCATCCAAGTCTCCATACAACCCTCCCTCGAATTCGATTTCGACCAAACCATCCAAAGCATCGTCAGCAAGAACGTCTCATTCCTCGACCGAATGCACAAAACCAAGTTCAACCTCTAAAACCTTTATACCGAATATGGAAGTAGAAATATGTGCCAATTCCTATACCTCTGCCCTCAATGCACTCAAGGGTGGTGCCAAGCGCATCGAACTATGTCGCCAACTTGATGTGGGCGGTCTCACCCCCGCTTGGGACGACATCCGTGCCTGCCTACAACTCCCTGGTCTCCGCACCCATGTGCTCATTCGACCCTGCGACGTAGGTTTCCACTATTCTGACGAGGACTATGAGCGCATCTGCCATGATGTAGAACAGTGCCGTTCCTTCGGTGTTCCTTCGGTCGTCGTGGGCTTCCTCACCGCCGACGGCACCATCGACGAACCTCGCACCCGCCACATCGTCCAACTGGCCGCCCCCATGCAGGTTACTTTCCATCGCGCCTTCGACGAAATCCGCCAAGACCCTCTCCAGGCTCTCGAAGCGGTCATCCGCTGCGGTTGCCATCGCATCCTAACCTCCGGCTGCGCCCCCAACGCCGAACAGGGCATCCCCACCCTCCGTGCACTCCAATCCGCAGCCGCTGGCCGCATCATCATCCTCGCCGGTGCAGGCGTCACTCCCGCCAACGCCCTTCGCATTGTCCAGCAAACAGGCGTCACCGAAATCCACGGCTCCTGCAAACACACCCTGCCCAACGGCACAGTAGAAACCGACACCGAAACAGTCAAGCAACTCATCAAATCCATATCCCAATGAAAACAATCAGTAAACCCCACCTATCCTTTTTATTTCTTCTTTCCGTTCTACTCATCTTCTCCTCCTGCAACCGCAATCCTCACTTCCTCACCGACCGCACCTATCGCCACCAAGTAGAACAGGACTACGAAGCCCGCCTCTCCCAACTCCCAACCCTCAACCCTCAACTCTCTTCTCTCGACACCCTCTGTAGAGCAGAGAAAGAGGCCATGCAGTTCCTCTATGCCTACATGCCTTATAGCGACCTCGCCGACTATACTCCCGACTTCTTCCTCGACCAAGTGCGCTATGCCTTCACTGCCCGCGAGCAAATGCCATGGGGCAAGGCCGTTCCCGAAGACATCTTCCGTCATTTCGTATTGGTCTATCGCGTCAATAACGAGAACCTCGACACCGCCCGCCAGTACATGTTCCACCAACTTAAGGAGCGTGTGCAAGGCATGACCATGGAGCAGGCTGCTCTCGAGGTCAACCATTGGTGTCACGAGCATGTTGCCTACCGTGCTGCCGACAGCCGCACCTCGGCACCTCTCGCCACCCTGCGCACCTCCCTTGGCCGTTGCGGTGAGGAGAGCACCTTTGCCGTCACCGCCCTCCGCTCAGTGGGCATTCCTTCCCGCCAGTGCTATACCCCCCGCTGGGCACACTGCGACGACAACCACGCTTGGGTCGAAGTCTGGATTGCCAACCCCGACGGCAAAGGCGGCGAATGGAAGTTCCTTGGTGCCTGCGAGCCCGACCCCAAGCTCAACATGGGATGGTTCGCCATTCCCTCCACCCGTTGCCTTATGGTTCATTCCAAAGCCTTTGGCCGCTACCATGGCGACGAGGAGGTGGTAAAACAAACCGCCCTCTACAGCGAGCTTAACCTTCTTAGCCACTACGCACCCACCCGTCGCGTCACCGCTACCGTCTGCAGCTCCGACGGCAAACCCCTCCAAGGTGCCACCGTCAAATTCAAGATGTACAACTACGCCGAGTACTATACCTTAGCCACCTATACCACCAATGCCAAAGGCCAGGCCTCCCTAACCACCGGCTTAGGAGACATCCTAATCTGGGCAACCGACGGCACCCGCTACACCTTCCAGAAACTTGATGTAAGAAAAGACAGCACCCTCACATTGACCCTGTCCGACCAGTCTGACACGTCCGAACAGTCCGACATTCTTCTCTTAGAAATAGTCCCTCCAGCACCCGGCACTCCCAAAGTCACTGCCACCGAACAAGAACAAGCCGCCAACGCCCGCCGCATCGCCTACGAGGACTCTCTCCGTAACGCTTACACCTCCACCTTCCCCACCAAGGACAACTTCAAGAGTTACCTCCCCAAGGACTGGCTCTGGAACCAGAAGCTATTTTCCGATGCCCAAGTGTGGGAAATCGTCCAAAAATCCGAAGGCAACTACGCCGAGATATACAAATACTTTGAGCACTGGCCTGGCCAGTACCGCTCAGGCGAGCATATCTACGATTATCTCAAATCCTATTCCGACAAAGACCTGCGCGACATCACAGCCGATGTGCTACAAGCCCACGAAACTGGCTTCGACTGGCTGGACCACACCAAAGGCACCTGCACCAATGCCCTCTATACCTACGACGTGTATAAGAAGGGCATCCTCCCCGCCCGCATCAGCAACGAGCTGGTACGCGACTGGCGGCAGCCGTTGTTAAAGGGAATGACCGATTTTGCAAACTGGGTTGATTCGTCCGATAATGGGCGGATGTATGTAAAGCAGAGGCTGCAGCCCGAAGAGTATAAGCAAGACTATGAGGCTTTGAAGCAATGGACGCTCGAGAACATTACAGTGGACGACACTGGCAACTACTACAACTGCCCAATCTCGCCCATGGGCGTGTACCGCCTGCGCCATGCCGACCCCCACAGCCGTGACATCTTCTTTGTGGCTGCCTGCCGTGCATTTGGCATACCCGCCTACCTCGACAACGCCACCAACATTCTATACACTTGGAATGGCACCAAATGGCAAAAAACCGAATGGTCTAACCAGTCCGACCAAACCGACCTTCCCACCCTTGCCTGCTTAACACTTACATACCACGGGAAAGACCCCGCCACCCCCGTCTACTACCCTCACTTCACTATCCAAAAACTTGAGAACGGCGACTTCCGCACCTTCGACTTCGAGGACGACCCCCGCATGGCCTCCTTCCCCGCCACCATACTCCTCGAACCGGGTACTTATTGTCTGTCCACTGGCAATCGTTACTCCGACGGCACCGTCCGCAGCCGCATGGAATTCTTCGAAGTGAAAGCAGGCGAAAGGATCACTAAAGAAATCGTTCTGCTTCCGCTCATACCCCGCATGGCCGATGCTAAATCGCTCCCGCAAATGCCCGAAGGCTTCGAGCTTATGGATGGCGTCGACCTTGCCGACTATGCCGGTGCCACGGGTTGCATCCTTGCCTTCCTCGGACCTCACCGCGAACCCGCCAAGCATCTCGTCAAGGAAATGCTTCAATACAGCGATGCTTTCCGCAAGTGGGGCGGTATGATGTTTTTTGTCACTACCGACATTTCCAACCGCGAGCTCAACCGCCTGCCCAACACTGACATAGTAGGCATTGCCTCCGGTGTGGTCGACCCCGCCGAGAAGGCCCTTGCCAAAACCCTCAACCTTGACAGCTACGAATATCCTTTGGTGGCAGTGGTCGACCGTCACGGCCGCATACTCTTCCACAACAACGGCTACAGCATCGGCCTCGCCGAACAACTACTCAAATACTGCAAACCCTGACCCCCTCCGCAGTATGACATTTTTCAGAAAACAAATCTATTTCTCAAAGTCAAATAAAATCCTTAGCATTATGAAAAAACGATTATTTGGATTAACCCTCGGCATCCTCTTTGCCTGTGGAACCCTCCATTCGCAAACCTCCATGCCGGTGCCTTTCGGCAGTTTCGAACAGTGGACAACACACCCTGGTTACAGTGTTACAGTATTGGGTTTTCCTATGAACCTCTACAGCGACTACTCAACTCCCAATGGGTGGGATATTTTAACCTATCCCATTAATGAGACTTTCTCCTTTGTGGGTAATAGTATCACCGTCAACACTTCTATTCCCTTGGCAATAGTAAGTCAAGAGACCGGCTACGTCCCGAACGGTAGCAGTGCTGCGCGATTACAAACCTTTATGCTGAACAATATAGTAACCGGCTTGGCCTATGCAGTGGCAGCTCCCCAACTCGACACCATGCTTACCCAGACGGTGTTCCCCAGCATCCTTGCCACCGGAACAGTCAATTTCGACAGCCTTTTTCCCCTCGTCAACACCCTCGTGGCCAACACCGACAGCATTGAGGACATGCTTGTATCATTGGCTTATACCGATGTCAACAGCTTGATTACGGGTGGCATTTCCTTAGCTGGCTTCGAGCCTTCACGGCTCACGGGCAGTTATAAATATCACTCTGCTGACAGTGGCGACAATGGTGCTGTAATCCTGCTTGGCACCCACTACAACGCTGTGACCCACCAACGGAATGTCGTAGGCGGTGGTATCAACTATGCTCTTACCGACGTAACTAACTACACCCCATTTACCGTAGACTATGTCTCTCTCCATTCGTTTGAGGCTACATTCCCTGAGCAGGCTCCAGACTCGTTGATAGTACTTATTGTCTCCTCGGCGAGTGAGAACAGACAACAGGGTTCCTATCTTTGTATTGACAATCTGATGCTGTGGCACGATTCTACAGGGACGGTTCTTCCTGACACATGCGCCGCCATAACATGGTTCTCGGCCACTCCAGGCATCCACGACGCTGCGATAAACTGGAGTGCCGGTGGCATTGTTGGCAGTTATGAAATGGAGTATGGTGTCGCTGGCTTTACCCAAGGTGAAGGTACCTCAGTATACTTGACCAACAACACCTATTCGCTGACCAATTTGGATGTCAATACTTCCTATGACGTGTACTTGCGCACCGTCTGCAACGACAGCATCTATGGCGACTGGAGTTCTCTGCAATTCACCACTCTGCCGGACACTTGTGCCAGTGTGCTGAATCTGGAAATCCATGACATGGTCTATGACGGTCCCTCACAGTATGTATTGACTTGGCAGAGTAATTCAGAGCCCGACCATTGGGAGGTGGTATACGGCGTGCAAGGCACTGATTTGGAGCAAGGCACTATCGTGACTACGAGTGAGAGCCATTTTGACATTTATGAGTTGGAAGAAACAGGTGTATTGGCTCATAATACATCCTATTACTTTGGTGTGCGTTCGGTATGTGAGAACGATGTCTATGGCGATTGGGAGTTTCTTGAGTACCTAACCCCTTGCGCCAAAGTGGGGGCTATTGTGGTTTGGGACGACAGTGTCACCGTCAACTCAGCCAATCGTTTGGAGGGCTATAGGGTAACATGGACCGATACAAACAACACACGTTGGTATGTTTCTGTAGGCGATCCGTCCAACCCTATTCCTGATCACTGGAATCCAGGCGAGTATGTCGATGAGCCAATATGGCATCTGCCGGAACTCCAACCTAATAAGCAGTATTATGTCGAAGTGGTTCCCCTTTGCGGAGAGGATAATCATGGAGAGTTAGATTGGGTTCTTTTCACCACTAACAACATAGGTATTCAGCAGGCTGAGGGATTGAACCTTTCGGTCTATCCCAATCCTGCATCGGGAAGCTGCGAGGTGATTCTCTCTTCGGGTGAACCTGCTGAGTTGAAATTATTCAGTTATGACGGTCGCCTGTTGCAAACAATTCAAAGCAATGGCGGCAGCGTGAGACTGGAACTACCCTCGAAGGGTGTATTTCTTCTGCAGGCCATTACGGCGTCGGGCACCACAACACGCAAGATTGTAAGCGAGTAATAGAGTCGACGGTCTGTACAGTCAAAATCCAAAACGAATCCCATCGCTGCCTAAGCACCGATGGGATTCGTTTTACGTGCCGTTGCCCCTTTTCCCAGATTCAAATGATCTGTAGTGAATCTGCTCTTGTACTACAGTGGCTTTCAACTTGTTAAGTGTAATACGACAGCGAAAAAAAAGTTATACCAATGTCTTTTTGACGGAGTTGCGTCATTTGTTGATCAGGACTTCGATGACTCCGATGTGCTGGGTGTGGATGGTGATGCCATGGGCTTTGAAGTAATAGAAGTAAGTGCCAGCGGGGATGCGGTTGGCGGCGGGGTTCCACCAGTCATCGTCGGTGGCTATGTTGCGGTGGTGGTAGACTTGGTGGCCGCTGCGGTCGTAGATGGTGAGCTCGTTATATTTGAAGCAGTTGTTTTCTATCAGGCCGCCGATGACGAAGCGGTCGTTGTAGCCGTCGCCGTTGGGGGTGACGAGGTTGGAGAACTCAAGGGTGGTGTCGTGTATGTTACGGTAGACGTGGAGTCGATAGTGGATGATGCTGTCGCACAGGCACAGCAAACCAAATGGCTGTGTTGTTCTGTGCCATGTTGTTGCAGACTTAAAAGAGCGTGAGGATGAACAGTAGGCGTTTCAATGTGAGTGGTTTATTGGACTATTTGTCCCGCAGGACTTCGATGACGCCGTTGTGCTGAGTGCCTCCGTCGCCTCCGTTGCCTACAAAGTGGTAGTAGTAGGTGCTTGCGGGGGAGTTGGTCTGGTTGGGATCCCAGAAGTCTTCTTCTTTGCTGATGTTGGTGACTTCGTATACTAAGGTGCCCCAGCGGTCGTAGATGGTTAGTTTGTTG
The DNA here is from genome assembly GCA_900317955.1 of uncultured Bacteroidales bacterium. Classification (GTDB taxonomy): domain Bacteria; phylum Bacteroidota; class Bacteroidia; order Bacteroidales; family P3; genus Colimorpha. The sequence continues at coordinate 30,998 of ONIP01000042.1, read as the reverse complement.
TAGGGGTAGCGGTTGTATTCGATAAGGTTCTTGATGCGGAAGCGGTCGTTATTGCCATCGTTGTTGGGGGTTACGAAGTTGGGAAATTCAAGAGTGGATGGCATGATTTTGACGGTGTCGGAGGTGGTGTCGGAGCAGTAGATGATGTTGCCGGTGATGCCTACAAGGGGTTGGGTGTAGATGAGCCAGACGAGGTAGGGTGCAGGCAGTTCGATGTCGGTAATGTCCCAACGGTAGACGGGGTTGAGGTCGGAGGAGGAGTCGAGGTCGTCGGGGGTGTCGGGGTGTTTTTCGATGAGCCAAAGTGAGGAGCAGGTGGAGTCGAGGGGGATGGAGGTGTTGTGGAAAGTTGTCCAGGGCTGGAATTCGGAGGCGTGGACGATGTCCCAGTAGAAGTCGGCGGTGGGGGAGGGGAGGACGGAGACTCCGGAGGGGTTGAAAAGGGTGTCGGTGCAGCCGTTGGAATCGGCGATGGTGAGGAAGAATGTATATCGTCCGGTATCAAAGGTGTGGGCGATGTAGACGGTAGAGTCGTAGGTGGCAGGTTCTTGAGTTATTTGGTTGCCGTCGTCGAAGTGCCAGATGCTTTGCATGGCATGGGAGGAGAGGTTGCGGAAGTAGAGGGTGAAGGGCGAGCAGCCTTCCCAGAGAGTGTCGGCGAGGGAGACCCAGTTGACGGTGTCTTCGGACACTTCCCAGCGCGGGAAGAAGAGGGTGTCGTTGAGGTTAAGGATGGTGTAGTAGTTGCTGTCGCATTGGTGGATGGTTTGGAAGGTGTCGATGACAACGCCCGGGGCGTAGTAGGGGATGTTGTTGTGGAAGAAAGGCTGACGGGGGCAGAGGGTGACGGTGTCGTAGTAGTCGTAGCGGGGGAAGAGGGTGAGGGAGAGGTGGAAGGTGCTGTCGCAGTTGAGAAGGGTGTGGTAGACAGCGGAGTATTCGCCCGATGAGGTGATGACGGAGTCGTGGAAGTAGTAGGGGGCGCCGTCGCAGACGGTATCGGTGGTATAGTAGTGGTAGGCGGGGTTGACGGTGAGAGAGAGGTGGACAACGCTGTCGCAGCCGGCGATGGAGCGGAGGCTGTCGATATAGTTGCCGGATTCGTAGACGGTGGTGTTGAAGAGGGTGTAGCCGTTGTCGCTACAGGCTACAGCGGAGGCGGCAGTGTCGTAGGCTGACTTGATGGTAAGGGAGAGGTGGTAGGTGCTGTCGCAGGAATAGATGTTTTGGTAGGTGCTGACGTAGTTGTGGATGGTGTCGGGGGTCATGCCGGATGGGACATGGATGTCATAACGGTCGTATTGCTGGTTGGTGCATAGGGTGTCGGAGATATAGAAGTTGTGAACCGGATTGACGGTGAGGAAGACGAGAGATTCGCGTATGCTGTCGGGGGCGAAGACTTGGCGGACGATGTATTCGCCTGTTTGGCAGAGGGCGGAGTCGCCAAGGCGGAAGGTGTCGCCCATGCAGATGACAGGGCGGAGGGTGTCGTAGTGGATGCAGGGCGAAGGAACAGCGATGCGGATGACGGTGTCTTTGGAACAGGAGGCTCCTGCAATCTGCGCAGTAAGATGTACGTTGTAGTAGCCGGGGTTGAAGGTGTGGACAGGATGGCGGGCATAACTGGTTTCGCCGTCGCCAAAGTCCCAGATATAGGAGTCGCACTCCATGGCGGTGATATTGGTAAGGGCTGAGTCGGAGGCTACACGGCTGAGATTTTGGAAGCGATAGGTGACGCGGCATTCGTTGGTGTCGATGAGGCGGTAGGAAAAGTCGGCGTAGGGGAATATGTTGCCGACGAGGATGGTTTTTTCGAAATAGCAGTTGGAGGAGGTGTTGCCGACAAAGGAGGCACGGCAACGGTAGATGCCGTTGTCGGAACTATAGAATACGCGGTTGGTGTCGAGGATGACATTGGCACTGTCGATGTTGTACCATTGGTAGCGGAAGCCTTCGGGAGCGGTGAAGTTGTTGGTGTCGACATGTCCGCAGAAGCCGGAGGAGATGTATTTCTGGTCGCAGGAGAGTGTGAAGTAGGCATAGCCGAAGTGTCCGGTTTGGGCGCAGTCGTAGGTGGTGAGTTTTACGAAGATGCGGCGACCTTGGAGGGGTTCGAGGTCGATGCCGACAGCGGTCCAGTCTTTCCAGAGGACGGTGTTGGTGTCGTATTGATAGGTGTTCCAGTCGAGTTGGTCGGAGGAGACGAAATCGGCCGAGTAGCATTGGGAGTTGATGGGGTTGTCGTATTCGTCTACGATTGAGAATTGGAAACGAGGCTGGTCGCCGAGTTGGTGGCCGGGGTTTTCGAGGACGGCAGCGTAGCGAAGGAGCAGGATGTCGGCGGTGGCAGTGTCGACGATGTATTCATAGGTGATGCTTTCGGCTTCGCCGCCGTAGTTCCAGTTGCCGAGGCGGACGGAGGCGTCGTAGCCTTGTGGGATGGCGCGGAGGAGGCCGCCGGTGCGCGGGTCGCGGTAACTGGTGTCGAGCATGACGGTGTGACGGGAGTAGGAGTTGTCAGGACCGTAGTCGATGACGCCCGTGTAGCTGTCGGGATAATAGAAATCGCCGTAGCGGCACTGGGTATGGCATGAGTAGAGGTTGGCGTAGTCGATGCAGTTGTCGCCTCCGGCACAGAATTCATACCATGTGGTATCGATGCACTCGACAGCGTTGTTGGTGATGAAGACATAGTAATGGGTGCCGTCGACGAGATTTTCGAGGTGGACGGTTTTGGAGTTGGTGGAGATGGAGTCCATGTGTTCGCGGTCGGAGCCGTACCAGAAAGTCCAATGGTTGGCGGAGCTGTGGTCGTCCCAGCGGATGCGGCAGGTGGAATCGGTCATGAGGTCGGAGCGGATGTTGCCGATGGTGTTGAATCTGACTTGGAATTCGAATCCGGAGTTGGAGAGGGTGTCGCCGTTGCTGTAGAATTGGATGCAGAGGTTGCCAGTGTTGGAGTGGATTTCGAAATTGTCGTTGTCGCCGCTCCAGCTCCAGCAGTAGCCTTGGCCAGTGCCTTCATCGTAGATGGTAAGATGGTCGTTGCCGCAGATGTGGGCGCTGCCACGCAAGACCATGGGGTCGCCAGTGTTGGAGTGGAGGTGTATGGTTTGGTTGCCGTTGTAGTGGTAGTTGTTGGGACCGCCGAGGTCGAGGAGGGTGTAACATTCGTTGATGTTGAGTGTGCGATGGTAGTCTTCGTTGTAGGGCATGATGATGAGGGTGGTGTCGCAGGAGGTGATGAAGCATTTTTTGACGGGGGCTTTGCAGCTGTTGAGTGCTTCGTTGCTCCAGAGGTAGCAGACGTATTGCCGGTCGGGGATGAGGTTGGAGAAATGGTAGGAACGGGAGGTGGTGGTGACGGTGTCGAGGGAACGTTCTTCTTCGCCGTAGGCTATCCACCAGCGGGAGGCACCGGAAGTGTCGACCCAAGAGAGGTTGGCGGTGCTGCAAGTGACAGAGGAGGCAGTGATTTGGTAGATGGCATAGTTCATGGAGACTTCGAATTGAAAACCTTCGCCACTGGGTGAGGGGGAGGTTGGAGAGTAGAGGGAAATCTGGTCGTTGTTGGTTGAGACAAAGAGGTTGCCAATGCCACCATAACTGGTGGAGGTTGGGCTTGCATTGACTTCGAGGTATTCACCACCGAGGTCGTAGTTACCTTGGATGGAGAAGCTGCGTTGGTCGGAAGAGACAAATGAGTGGTACTGGGTGTTGTTAGGGAACGGGGGATTGAGGCCACCGTTGTCGTAGAGTTTCAGACATTGGGAGACGGGGATGATATCGGAAAAAGATTCAACGAGGGAGTAACGGCCGATGTTGGCAAGGAGGTTGTTGTGGTATTGGACGAGCCAGGTGTCTGGGTCGTGGGGGGTCCGAATGCCATAAACGGAGGGTATGAAGCAATTGCCAGAGCAGAAGTTACTCTCAATGTTGATGTAGCATTGGGCGTTGCGGTGGAGCCCGGTGAGGGTTGCCTGGCGGGTGTGTGTGGTGATGGTGCGAAGGGAGTCGATGTGGGTGCCGTAGGTGATGGTCCATTGGGTGGAGGCGGAAGTGTCTTGCCAGGTGATGGCCATGGCAGTGTCGTTTTGCCAAAGGGTGTCGAGGGAATGGATGGTGGGAAAGAAGATGATGTTGAAGGCGAAGCCAGGGCTATTGATGGCTTCGTTGGAGGTGAGGGTGATGTAAGCAATCCCGTTGTGGTAGTAGTTGTCGACGTTCCAGTAGTAGCTCCAGCCATCGCTCCCGTCTTCGTTGAAAGAGAGCTGGTCGCTGACTTCGGCATAGCCGCAGAGCCTGAAACCAAGGCCTGTGGTGGAGCGTATGACAAGGGTGGAGGTGTCGCTTGAGTAGTAATCACCTATTCCACCGGGGTCGTAGACGGTATAGCATTGTCCGGGGGTTACCCAAACGGTGTCGCGGGAGTGGGGAGTCATAATGATGTCGTTGCCGCCGAGGGTGCTGAAGGTGTAAGATTGGAGGTCGCAGTTTTGGTTGGAAGGGGACTGGCTGATTCGGTAACGGTAGAGTGTGGAGGGAAGGAGGCCGGAGAGGGTGGCGTGGTTGGTGTTACTTTGGATGGAGGTCCAGACGGAGTCGGAGGTGTAGGAAATGTACCAAGGACCGGTGTATCCGCTGTTGTCGTCCCATCTGATAGAGGCACTGTTGCTGTTGACATGGGTGGTGCGGACGTCGTCGAAGGACTGGGAGTCGCGGTCGAGATGGAGAGTGAAGCCTTTGCGGATGTTTCTTTCGTTGGAGCGCCAGCGAATGCGTAGGAAGCCGTTTTGGCTGGAGACGCGTATGCGATTGTTGTTGAACCAGGTTCGGTCGCCGGAGAAGGAGTTGTTGTAGTTTTCGCTATTGAAACGGTCGGTTCCGGAAAAGAGGATGTCATTTCCGTCGTAGCCGTTGGTTTGGAGGTCGACGATGCTTTCGTAGTCGAATTCGCCAGTGAGGAAGAAGTCGCTTCCGTCGGAAGATACAATGACGAGTGTGCTGGTATCGTAGTTGAAGTAATCGTGGTTACTGCCACCGGCATCGTAGATGGTGTAGCATGCACCGGGGGTGTAGTGAAGCGTGTCGGTGCCACGGTATGGCATGAGGACAGTGTGGTTGGGGAGGCCATCGGTGATGAAAGCTTTGCGGTCGGAGTAGTGGCAGTTGGAATTGGTTCCCAGGCGTGTGATGTAGTATACATATTGTGTGCCGGGGGTGAGGTTGGTTAGGTTGACTGAGGGGGATGAGGTGGTGACGGTGGAGAAGTTATCCTCGGAGTAGCCGTAGTGGACTTGCCAAGAGGTGCCGGGGACAGCCGGGTCGGACCAGGAGATGGTGGCGCTATTGGCGGTTACGGCAGTGGCTTGGAGGTTGGTGATGCTGGAGTCTAACTGAATGATGTCGAAGACGAATCCTAAGCCAATATCGTCAGTGCCGGAGAGTAGTCCAATTGTGCAGGAACCGTTGGAAGCGTAGATTTCGAGGTCACTGTTGCTACCCTCGTAGCTATGCCATTCGTTGTCGTAATAGAGGTACAGGCGGCTGGGAGAGGTGATGTTGTACCAGCCTTTGAGACGGAAACCGTTGTGGCTTGCGGTTTGGAGCGTATAAATGGCGAAGTCGGAGTGGAAGTAGTTGTTGTCGGCACCGCCAGCATCTACAACGGTGTAGCAGTTGCCCGGGAGTAGGGTTATGGTGTCTGCTTTGCGGTAGGGCATGATAAGAGTATCAGCTTGTGGGGTAGTGATGAAGGCATGGCGATAGAGGGTGATGCAGGGGGCAGGAAGGACATTGCCTTCGATGGTGTAGAGGTATTGCCGTGCGGGCTCCAGTCCGGTGAGGGTGATGGTGGGGGAGGAGACGGTGCGAGTGGTCCAGTTGCCGTCGTTATAGGTATAGCGTACAGTCCATTGGGTGGAGGCAGTGGTGTCGGTCCAAGAGATGGTGGCGGAGGTGGCTGTAATGTTGGAAACCGTCGGGGTGATGATACGGTTGTTTTCCCAAAGGATATTATACTGGAATTTAGTGTTGTAGGAAAGGCTGAATGAGGCAGAGCCTTGCGGGAAATAGAATTTGTGAGGTTGAGTGTTTTGGTCCCAATAGTAGACATTGCCGCCTAAACCATAGGGAGTAGACCAGCCCGCGCTGAAGTAGTTTAGGCTTGACCATCCGTCGGCGTAGCATCCGACGCTGTTGTCGGAAAGGAGGTTTACGTTAATCCAGCCGATAGACAGGGTGTTGGAACCAGGACCTGAGGTGGCGTTGACGGTATAACATGAGCCGCTGGATAGATTGAAACTGTTGCCATAGGGTTCGGCGTAGAGTTCGTTGTCGGGGTGAGTGGCAATGAAATATTGACGTTCGGTCAACATGCATGGGGAGGCGTTGTTCTCAATGTAGTAGGCATAGTAGGTGTTGTTGCGGAGACCGGTGATGGTTGCAGAGTTAGTGTTGCTGGTGATGGTCTGGAGCGTGTCTTCGTCGCAGAAATAGGTGATAGTCCATTGGGAGGATTCGGTCAGGTAGTCGTCCCAAGTGAGGGTGACGGTGCTGTCGTTGACAGGGGTGTAAGCCCAGTTATAGATGGTGTTGGGGTAGGAAAGAAGAATTTCGAAGCCGCGGAAGGAGGCATAGGCATTGGAACGGAAGTGAATGAGTACGTCGCTGGACCAACTATTGACTTCGGATGAGCCTGAGGCGCAGAATCGTTCGAAATAGGCATTGGAGTCGATGCCTTGATAGATGTCAATATAGTCGTTGCAGTCGCCGTTGATGCCGGTTTCGTAATTTAGTTTAAGATTGAAAGCTCCCGAAGTAGAGTGGATTAGTAGCCATGAATCTTCGTTGTTGGTGTAGTTGGATAGTCCGCCAGGATCCAAGATGGTATAGCAATAGTTGCGGCTGACAGTAATGGAGTCGGTTGCGTTGTGAGGCATGACAACGGTTTGCTGGGCAGATACTATTACCGGCAATGCGAGAAGCATTAATGCCAGAATTTTGGAGATATATGATTGGGAGCGATTTTTTTTGTAGGTGTGCATATATGTGAGGACTTGTTGTAGGGATTTCTGATGCGATTATTAAACCCGTTATTATTATAGATTATATAATAAAATGATTATCAATGCTTTGATTTTAAGTATATTAATATATTAATTTGCAAAGATATGAAAAAAAATCCATTATGCAGAAACTAAGGTTTTGCAAATGAGATTTTTTAATAATTTCAGGTTTGAGGAAAAAGAGAAAACTTGTCAGGTGCAAACTTTTGCAGAGCAGTGGACTGGTTGATTTGCAATAGGGTGGGTAACAGACGGAGTTGGAGGCGATGTTGTAAATAATGGGTGCGTTTGGGGAAGTAGGGGGGATTGGCAGCAATAGGTAATAAAAAAAAGAGGATGCCCTGAGAGAGCATCCTCTTTGTGGTGTAGATACGATTAATAACCGAAGATGTCTTCGAGTTTCAGTTTCTTCACCTTGCCTCTGTCCCAACATAATTGGGGAAATCGGGCGGGGCAAACCAAAAGGCTGTATCGGTCTGTGCCATGCCGCCGCAGGCATATAGGAGTGAAAGTATGAGCAGGAGTCTCTTCATGTTTCAGCTATTTGTCGCGGAGCACTTCGATGACGCCACGGTGCTGGGTGTGGATGTTGATGCCGTGGGCTTTGAAGTAATAGAAGTAAGTGCCTGCGGGGATGCGGTTGGCGGCGGGGTCCCACCAGTCGGACTCGTTGGCGATGTTACGCTTGTGGTAGACGCAGTGTCCGGTGCGGTCGTAGATGGTGAGCTCGTTGTACCGGAAGCAGTTGTGCTCTATTAGTCCGCCGATGACAAAGCGGTCGTTCACACCGTCGCCGTTGGGGGTGACGAGGTTGGAGAACTCAAGGGTGGTGTCGCAGTGGTCGCCGTTCCAGAAGATATAGAGGCAGTAATGGATAATGCTGTCGCAACCCGCTTCGTTGTAAGTGTGGAAGATGTAGTCTGCTACAGTGTCGTTAAACACTGTGTCCATGGCAAACCATGGCAGCTGGTCTTCGGTAATGCTGTCGCAGATGGTGGTGTCGCTGCTAGGGATGACGTGGGGGATGACGTGGAGGATGAAGGTGACGAGGCTGTCCTCGCCGTGGCTGCCGGGGAGGAGGAATGTGCCCTCTCCCTCCTGATAGAACAGGGAGTCGCCGTATTGCACGGGCAGGTCGCCGGGACAAGCGTAGTAGTATACGGTGTCCTCAGAGTTGTAGAAGATTTTGAGGTGGTAGCGGATGATGCTGTCGCACACGTCCGTCAGTGGGTCGCTGGTGCGCAGCGTGGTGTCGGTATCATTGGTGTAGAGCGTTTCGTGGAATTGCCAGGGGAGCTGATTTTCCGTTATGGTATCGTAGCGGTCAATCGTGTTGGGGGTGATGATGTTGAGACGAAGGATGACAAGGCTGTCGCATCCAAGATGGTTTTGCAATATGACTGAGGTGTCGATGCCACGAGGTTCGGTATTGGTGGCTTGGTCGAGGGTGAGCGTAAGACCATTCCATTCTGTGGGCATGTCGTATTCGCAGACGGAACGTTCAACGCCGACGGTGTCGTTGTGGAGAATGGTCAGGAAAAGATAGATGACGCTGTCGCTTCCCCAATGGGTATGTTGGAGTGCCACGGTGTCGATGTGGCTGGTATGTTCGTAACTATCGTAATCGGCTTGGTCAAGCCCTATGGTGAGTCCGTTCCAGTAAAGGGGCATTTCCGACTCGCATACTGTGCTGTTGGTATAGGTGTTTTTGTTGACGTAGACGGTCAGGTGAAACTGGATGATGCTGTCGCATCCATGTGTGTCGGTATAGTTGTATTGGGCATAGGTATCGAGGTAATCGTTGTTGATTGTATTGTAGGTAAGCGGCAGGGTGTCGCCCTCGATAACAAAAGGGAGGTCGTTCTCGACGAGGGTGGTGTCGATGGGTGTGAAGGAGGAGTTGTGAATGGTGATGTTCATGTCCAAGAGGCTGTCGCAACTGTATATGTTGTGCAGGAGGAGCAGGGTGTCGACAGAGACGGTTACATAAGTCTGGTCGGGAAACATAAAGTAGTCGCAGCTTACCACTGTGTCGGTGCTGCTGACGTTGGGGTGCACATGTATGGTGTAGGTGGTGTCCTGTTCTACCCCGCAGATGTTGGTGAACCGGATGTAATAGGTAAGCGTGGTGTCGGAGGTGATGCTGTCGGGTATGTCGAGCAGGAACGAGGTGTTGTCGATGCGGGTGATATAGTCGCCCACTATGAGGCAGGTGTCTATGAGGCAGGTGTCGGGGGCTATCATGTCGTAGTTGAGTGCCAGCTCCCAGTTGAATATCCAGCCGTTGTCGCCGCCCCATCCATCCATGACCTTGACTTGCCATGTGCCGTTGAGTGGACAGCCAATGAGGTTGGAGAAGTTGTCGTCGGGATGGTAGAATTGTGTGCCGGCGGCCACATTGCTTGAATCGACAGTGTAGTTTGATTGGTTCCCGGCGCGGTAGATGCGGCCATCGCCTGCCCTGTAGGAGTAGTTCATGTTGGTATTGTCGCTCCAGCAGTAGTTCCACCCGGTGCCAGGTCGGTTGTCGTAATCCAACGAATCGCAAATATTGATGCTGACATCGTATTCTGATAGGCCTAAATCGGTGCCTCTGGGTATATTTAGGAGCGTATTGTCCCACCCGCGGTGTTCGGCGGTAATGGAGTCAAGGCAATCTGATGTGCCTGTGCCTCCATACCGCAGGATGTCGGCCTGCTGTCCGTTGGGGCAGGAGATGCTGATATATAAGTCGCCGATGAAGGAGTGCTCTATGTTGAGGCGCAGGTAGAGAATGTCTTGTTCGGAAGTGACGGTGGCGCCTTCGGCAAAGTCGGTAAAAGTGACGGGCGAGATATAGGAGCATCCGTTGGGGGGGCAGGATACGCCGTCGGGCAGAAAGATGCGGCTGTTGTGCCCAAGCGAGAAATTGCCGTTGGTGATGACCACCGAGTAGTTGTTGTTGAAACCGAAGTCAAGCGTGTGCCGGGAGCCCGCGCAGACGTGCCGCGGTATGTTCAGCCTCACGATGCGGCTGGCTGAAGTGTCGTGATATGCAATTGTGTCGCCCTGCGGAGGTGGCATGAGGGCAAGCGTCGGCCTGGCTCCGGTCAGTCCAGTAGCCGAAGTTGTGGCATATAGTGCCAGCATAAATCCGATAGTTGTCAGCAGACGCTTCATCCTATTTTATTTATCATCGATGGCGTACCTGTTCTTGGCAGTCCGTCGGCAAATCAAATAGCCCGCCGACAGAAGAATCACTATTATTGCCAGTTCGCGGAAAATACCAGTAACATTAAATGTCGATGAGCCTATGTTTATTACAATACTCATAGATAATACAACTCCCCAAAAGGCTACCACCATGCTCAGCAATAAGTGCCACAGGGTACCCCAAAAGCGGTAGCCGAACAACTGGCGGTAGGTGAAATAATAGTACACTATGAATAGTACTAGTACATACGGTTCGGTCAGATACGAGATAAAGGTGGCAATAAGGACTATCGTAGCCATGTATATCTGTATGAGGATGCCTTCGGCGAAGGTATGGCATGAATGCCGTGGAGCAAAACGGAAAAAGAACCATGTAGGGATGACAAACATCAATGTGACGAACATCATTCCCCATTCGGGATTGTCAATCATCCAGTTTAAGATGTCAACAAGGATGGCATTTTTCGCAGGTATGTCGGAATAGGAATAGTGTTCCATGCGGGTGATGCCAAACATTCGTGTGATGATGAGGTAGAATACCGCCACTACGAAGAGCATGTTCACGGACGGGTAACTCACTCGGCGACGACCGTCAAGGTAGTCGCCGATAAGGTATCCAGGACGTAGTATCAGTTGCAACAATGTGTTAGGCAACGAGCGTGAATCGATGCCCCGGCAACGAGCGTGAATCGATGCCCCATGCCTTTAAAAAGTTCTGTCCTACCAACCGCCATGTGATACGTTTGTCACCCGCCTTCTGTCCGCACACGGGGCAGTAGTTGCCCGAATATGTATGTCCGCAGTTGGCGCAACAATGCTCTTCCAGTCCTTGGTCGGAGAACTGGATGGGTTTGCGCTGCCAAGCACGGAATCGGTTGATGTGACGCTTGATATTCATAGTATAGAGGATTAAGAATTGAGAATTGAGAAAAAGTGACCGTATCCGGATATTTCTCAATTCTCAATTTTCAATTAGCTTAGTATCCGAAGATGTCTTCGAGTTTCAGCTTCTTTACCTTGCCGAACTTGGCGAGGGCGTTGAAGTCCATGTCGGCTTCCTTGCCGAGGCACATGTAGACTTTCTTCTGGCCTTTGATGTATTTGTGGTTGAAGTTGATGACATCCTGCATGGTGACATTGGGATAGGCTTCGAAGAGCATCTTGGCATGGTTTTTCTTGGGGTTGAAGCCCATGCGCTCGTAGTAGAGGTAGCTGTTGATGATGCCCATCTTGGTGGTGCGGGCGGTGCGGATGGCACTGATTTCGGCATCCTTGGCCATGTTGAAGTTGGCTTCGGCAACGGGCATCTGGTCAAAGAGCTCGTTGAAGGCGTTCATGGCGTCGATGAGCTTGTCGTTCTGAGTGGCGATGATGGCAGCGTTGGTGAAGTAGCCGTCTTTGTCGCTGGGAGTGGCATAGTAGCTCTGTGCGCTGTAGGCGAGGGAACGTTTCTCACGCATCTCCTGGAAGACGATGGCATTCATCGAACCGCCGAAATACTCGTTGAAGATGTCCATGACGGCTTCGTTCTTGGTGTTGAATTTCTCGCCACGGAAATGCTCGCGCATGTAGGTCTGGTTAGCGTTGTAGTCAACAAAGTAGACAGTGTTCTCGCTGACGGCCTTGGGGGTGATTTTCTTGTTGGCGGGAGCCTTTTTGTTCATTTGGTAGTAGAGTTTGTTGGCGGTGGCCTTGAAGTTGTCTATGCTCTCGGGGCCGTAGTACAGCACGCGGTGTTTGTAGTTCATCAGGCTGTGCATGGCATCGGTGAGTTGCTTGCAGGTGTAGGCCTTTAACTGTGTCTCACTGAGAATGTCAAGGGTGGGGGAGTCGGCACCATAGATACCGTAGTTGCCAAGGGCGCGGAAGCAGTTCTGCTGGTTGTGCTTGGCGTTCTCGCGGCCTTTGAGGATACGGGCAACGAGCATTTGCAATGCCTGTTCGTTGGGCTGCACATCGGTGAGAATCTCGTCCACCAACAGCATGGCCTTAAACATGTTCTCGCTCAAGCCGCTGAGGCTGATGTTGATGTTCTCCTGCCCGACGCTGACGCTGTAGTTGCAGGCCAGTTTATAGAACTCCTGCTGGAGCTGCTCGGGGGTGTGTTTGGAGGTGCCAAGGTATTCGAGCACGTCGGCAGCGAGGTCGAGGGTCTTGCCCAGTTGTCCGGCACGGTAGCCAAAGTCAAAACGATAGATAAGGTTGAAGGTTTTATTCTCGGTGTTTTGGACATAGAGTACTTCGGCACCGTTTTTGAGTTTAGACTTGGTGAGGTCTTTGCTGAAGTCGACAAAGACGGGCTCGATGGGTTTGACCTGACGGGCTTTGATTTCCTTGAGGAAGGCACTCTCGTTGTCGCGGCCGACTTCGATAGGAGTGATAGGAGGTTTGGAGACTTTGAGGATGGGTTCGGGTTCGCCTTTGAGTTTGTTGATGATGACGTAGTTTTTGTCTTGGAAGAGACGATGGGCGAAGGCTACGAGTTCGGCTTTGGTGATTTTGGTTAGTTCGTTGATTTCGTTGCAGACATCACCCCAGTTGCGGTGTTCAACGTAGGCGTAGGCCATCTGGCTGGCGCGGCTGTTGTTGCTTTCGGCGCGTTTCATGATGGCAAGCTTCATGTTGTTGATGGCGGCTTCGAGCATCCAGTCGTCGAATTTGCCTTGCTTGACGAGGGATATTTGTTCGTCGAAGAGAGCCTGAACCTGTTCGAGGGTCTGACCCTGCATGGGCTGGCCACCGAACATGAAGGCACCATAGTCGTTGAGAGTGTAGCATCCAGCATAGGCACCCATGCAGCGTTGCTGCTGGTTGATATTGATGTCGATGAGACCGCACTTTCCGTTGTTGAGAACGCTCTCGAGGAGGTCTGCGAGCATGGCATCGTGGGATCCGTTGCCGCTGTCGAGGCGGTAGGCGCGGACGGTGTTTTCAGCATCGAGGCCGGAAACGTTCTTGGTGATGACGGAGGTGATGGGTTTTTCACGTTCGAATTTGAGTTCGGGGACGTTACCGGGTTTCATGTTGCCCCAATATTTGTCGATGATGCGGATGGCCTGGTCGGGGTCGAAGTCGCCTGCCATGCTGATGCAGATGTTGTTGGGGACATAATAGGTGGCGACGAAGTTGCGGATGTTGCGCATGGAGGGGTTCTTGAGGTGCTCTTGGCTACCGAGAGTGGTTTGGTTGCCATAGGGGTGGTGGGGGAAGAGGGCTGCGAACATGGCGTCGTTCACCTTGCGGTTGTCCTTGGTGAGAGACATGTTTTTCTCCTCATAGATGGTCTCCAATTCGGTGTGGAAGAGGCGCAGGACAAGATTCTGGAAACGGTCGGCCTGAATCTCGCACCAGGTCTCCAACTGGTTGTTGGGGATGTTTTCGACATACATAGTGTAGTCGTTGGAGGTGAAGGCGTTGGTGCCAGTGGAACCGATGGCAGTCATGGCCTTGTCGTACTCGTTGGCGACGGCGATTTTGGAGGCTTCGTAACTCAGGCTGTCAATCTTGTGGTAGATGGCGGCGCGGGTTTGCGGGTCGTCGAACATGCGGTAGGCTTCGAAAAGGTCTTCAATCTTCTGGATAAGAACCTTTTCCTTTTCCCAGTTAGTGGTGCCAAGACGCTGGGTACCCTTGAACATCATGTGTTCGAGATAGTGTGCCAAGCCAGTGGTCTCGTGAGGGTCATTTCGTGAACCGGCACGGACAGCGATGTAAGTTTGAATTTTGGGAGCATCTTTGTAGACGCTCATGAATACCTTAAGACCGTTGTCCAGGGTGTACTCGCGGACATTGAGCGGGTCGTTGGGATAGGTCTTGTACTGGTAGGTTTTTTGAGCCATGAGAGAGCCGAAACTGAGGACAGCCACCATGGCAAAGCAAAAAATAAAACGGGATTTTTTCATATAACTTGTTGTATGTTAATTAATTTAATGATTAATTATTGGTGGGTATTGAATTCCAAAAATACAAAAAAAAATCGTTTTATCAACAGTTTTCATGTGTAAATCAGTAATTATTATGAAATTGTAGGGGGCATTAGGCCAGCGTAGTATGAGAGGCTATGTTCGAATCAGAATACGCTCTATATACTTTCAAACCCTGTATGGAAGTAGTATCATCGCAAAGAAGTATCACAATACTCTTAAGCCAAGAGATTAACGGAAGAAGAATGAACCATTGCTAATCTTTCTTGATAAAAAAAATTGTATGATTGCATTTTATTTTGTATTTTTACAAATTGTTTTGCATCAGTGGAGTTGGTGCAATGTTTTTGTATTCAGAGAAATAAAATAAGCACATCAGTATGAAGAACACAGGAAACTCGCTTCTGGAGGGCATGGAGAGGCTCGGATTGATAGCTTCTCGCATTAGACAAAATCAAGGACCAATCCCTAAGATTGAAATTGATATTATTTTAGAGGAATTAAGAAATCTTTATATGGAGGCGCTCCAGCTTGAGGCTGAAGAACCGCGTCCTGTTGCCGATCCTGACCTCAAGGCTGTTGAGGCAAAGCGTAAAGCCGAAGAAGAGGCAGCCCGCAAAGCCGCTGAAGCCCAACGCAAGGCCGAAGAAGAGGCAGCCCGCAAAGCCGCCGAAGCCCAACGCAAGGCCGAGGAAGAAGCCGCCCGCAAAGCAGCCGAAGCCAAACAGAAGGCCGAAGAAGAAGCCGCCCGCAAAGCAGCTGAAGCCCAGCGTAAAGCCGAAGAAGAAGCCGCTCGTAAAGCCGCCGAAGCCAAACGGATAGCCGATGAGGAGGAAGCCGCCCGCAAAGCAGCCGAAGCTAAACGGAAGGCCGATGAAGAAGCTGCCCGCAAAGCCGCTGAAGCCAAACGTAAAGCCGATGAAGAGGCTGCAAAGAAGGCTGCCGATGAAGAGTTGAAACCTATCTTTGCCCCCGAACCTGCCGACACTGAAGTTCCTCCGGTGGTGGTGCCCATGATGGAAAACATTGAGGGCAACCCCAACGATTCCTTGTTCATTGACGAACCTGTGGCTGCACCTAAGTCCGCTAAGCCCAAACCTCAGGAAAATTCTTTGTTTGATTACCTCAAGAGTGATCCAGTTGAGCCCCAGCCCACTGTGCGTACGTTGGCTGATACGCTGAACAAGAACGGCCGCAATGTGGAGGAACAGCTTGAAACCAGAGTGAATGCCAAGAAGGTGGAAGACCTGCGCACCATCATCAACATCAACGACAAGTTCAGCTTTATGAGTGAACTCTTCCACAATAACATGAAGGCATACAACGATTTTATCATGCGGCTCAACAGTTACACAGACCGTGAAGAGGCGCTTGCCTATGTAAACGAAGTTTCTTCCCAGTACATGTGGCATGAGAACTCCTTGGTCGTGAAGAACTTCTACAAAATATTCGACCGTAAGTTTTAATTGTTACTGTCCAATAGTCTGCACCCCAGATACTACCGAAATATAATCATTTAGAAATTCACCGCACCGCCCAAACGTAATCACCATGAACAACCGCAAAGCAATCTTGTTTTCTGCCCCCTCTGGCAGCGGCAAAACTACCATCATCAGGGAAATCTTGAAACGTTTCGACTGTTTTGAGTTTTCTATTTCGGCCACCAGTCGCCCGCCCCGCCAAGGCGAGCAAGACGGCGTCGACTACTATTTCCTTTCGCCCGAGGAGTTTAACCGGAGAGTGCAGGCTGGCGATTTCTTAGAATGGGAAGAAGTCTATGCAGGCACCTGCTACGGCACCCTCAAATCCGAAATTGACCGCATCTGGAACAATGGTCATGTCATCATATTCGATGTAGATGTCAACGGTGGCATGAATATAAAAAAATACTTTGGCACCGAAGCATTGGCTCTTTTCGTAATGCCTCCCAGCATCGAGGTGTTAGAAATGCGGTTGCGCAACCGTGGTACCGAGAGCGAAGAGGCCATCTCCAAACGACTTGCCCGCAGTGCGGCCGAGTTGAAAATGGCCGACCGCTTTGACGTGACAATCTTGAACGGCGACCTCAACAAGGCCGTTGACGAGACCCAACGGGTAATCAACAACTATCTCAGCAGATGATAATCATAACTTAAAGCAATGGACGCACTACTGGCTTTTATAAAACGGTACAACTATGTTTTTGTCTTCCTTTTGCTGGAGATATTAGCAATAATCTTCATTACTCAGAACAGCAACTATCAAGGTTCGAAGATTGTAAAGACCGGCAACGCCATAGCCGGCAGGTGCTACGGCACCATCTCCATGGTAGGCGATTATTTCGGCTTGAGAAGAGAGAACGAACTACTTGCTGCCGAGAATGCCCAACTGCGGGCTCAATTAGAATCCTCTTATATCAGTTACAACCTCCGCGAATTTGTCAAGGAAGACACTGTCTACAAGCAACGGTACAGCTACACCGAAGCCCGCGTGGTGAAGAACTCGTGGAACCGCCCCGACAATTACATTATGATTAATAAGGGGCGCAAACAGGGCATCAAACTCGACCAAGCCGTTATCTCCCCCCAAGGCATTGTCGGTGTTGTGGTCAACACTACCGACAACTTTGCAACCATCATGCCGGTGCTGCATTCCAATAGTCGTAACAGCGTCAAGATTAGCCGTATCAATACCAACGGCTCGCTGATATGGAACGGTGGCGATTTCCGTTTTGCCACCCTGATCGACATCCCCACCACCCATGAACTCCTTACCAACGATACCATCGTCACCAGTGGCATGGCCAACGACTTTCCTGAAGGTATCATGGTAGGTTATGTCGAAGAAACTTCAAGTGAGCCGGGCAGCGGATTCTATACAATCAAAGTGCGTCTGGCCACCGAATTCACCAAGTTGGACCACGTCTATATTATTGACAACCGTTTCAAGGCAGAGCAGGATTCCCTGATTGCCATAACACAGATGGAGGACGAACAAAAATGACAAAATTGGTTTTTTCTAATATTTTCCGGTTTGTAGTGCTTATCATACTGCAAATACTGCTCCTCAACTACGTCAGTTTCGGAGGTTATATGATTTCCTTCATCTATATCCTCGCCGTGCTCATGCTCCCCACCCGGCTGGGCAACATCCCTCTGCTGCTCATTGCTTTTGCTGCGGGTGCCATTGTCGACCTTTTCTGCAACATCCCTGGCTTCCATACGTTCAGCTGCACCATGATGGCCTTCTTCCGTGCCATTATCGGCAACCGCATGTTGACCCGCGACGACCCTGCCGAGGCTGTCATAGACGTCCCCAGCATTCATTCCGTCCCCTTCCAGCCATTCGCCATGTATTTGCTTGTCATGGCGGCCATCTACAGCGTCACCTATTGCCTGCTCGAAGCCTTCAGTTTCGGCAACTTCTGGTTGACACTGCTTTCCATGCTCCTTGATGCCGTCGGGACTTGGATTTTGATGATGCTCTGTCAGTTGTTGACCTCACCGCAAAAGAAATGAAAACCCTTGCACGTTTATTCGCCCTGCTTCTTGCCCTGGCTCCCGGTGCCATGCCGGTCGCTCAAACGGCAATAGGCGAGTGGGCTGACCACAACTCTTTCGTCGGTGCCCGCAAAGTCTGTGTCACCCCTTCGCGGGTCTACGCTGCCACCCGTATGTCTTTGTTCTACTACAACCGGAGCGACAGTGCGTCTTACGCCCTCACAAAGGTCAAAGGTCTCTCCGATGTAGGTATAAGCACCATCGCCTACGACACTGCTACTTCCTGCCTCGCCGTTGCCTATGTCAATTCCGGACTGGATCTCATTGTCAAGGACCAGGTATACCATATCGCAGACATCCGTTATGGCAATATCGGTGGCGACAAGAAAGTCTACAACATCCGTTTCAACGATTCCAAGGCATATCTCGCCACTGGGTTTGGTATCGTCGTGGTTGACATCAACCGACACGAAATAACCGAGACTTACTATCTCGGCACAAACGGCGAAACCGACGTTGTCTACGATATAGCCTTCAACGACAGTCTCATCTTTGCGGGTACAAGCAACGGCTTTATGTACGCCCCCAAGACCAGCCCCCGGCTGCACATCTATGAGACCTGGCAACGCGACACCATCGCCCCCACCGTAGGTCAGTCTGTCCGTATGCTCGAAGTGTACCACAACAACCTCATCGCTGCTGCCAGTAACGAAGACCCCGACAGTCTCACAGTCTACGTCCAAGTCCGCGATAACAGCTGGGACACTTTGGGCAAAAGCCTTCTCAAATCCCTGATATTCCGCAACGGACTCATACTTGTCAACCGTTTCGACAGCATTGAGCTTTATAGCACTAATCTTGACCCCGAAGACACAATCAATGTACTTCCCAAATATGGTATGGCTGCCAACGATGTCGACATAGATACCGATGGCTCCCTTTGGATTGGCCATACGTGGGCGGGTCTTGTCAGGCTCTCGCCCGACCGCACTTCCGCCCAAAGCCATGCGCCCCAAGGTCCCGCCTCCGACGATTACGTCTACAGCCTCTCCGCCACAAGCAGCAAACTCTATCTCTGCCCCGGTGGCAAAAAGCCAACTTTCGAGAGTGCCCACCTCCCTGGATCTATCTCTTTTTATGAAAACGGCCAATGGGCTCAGGTCACCAAGACCGACAGCACTCCTTTTTTCCAAGACGTCCTCTATATGGCCGTCGACCCCAAGAACCGTAATCATTTCAGTGCCACCTCATGGGGACACGGAGTGCTCGACGTGCGCGATAATATAGTAGAAACTGTCTATTCCAGTGACAATAGCGACGGGGCTCTCATCCCCTTCACCAACGGCGACTTCTCCCATCTGCGTGTCTCCGGTCTCGCCTACGACGCCCAAGGCAATCTCTGGATAACCAACTCCCTTGTAGACCGTGGCTTGGTGGTTCACTATCGCGACGGCTCTTGGAAAAACTTCGACATCAGTACCCTGTTTCAAGGTGTAACCTCCGACAAACGTGAAATAGACAAGCTCATCTGGGACAGCGTCACCGACTATAAATGGTTTATCGGCAATGCCAATCGAATCTATGTCCACGACGGCGTGGGCAAGATGGCCATTGTCAACCCCAACAACGGCAGCAAACTGGAAACCCACACCGTCACTGCATTGGTCCAAGACCGTTCGGGCGACATCTGGTTTGGTACCGACAAGGGGCTTAAAGTCATCTACGACGGTTACCGTGCCTTCGCCAACGGCGGCAACGGCGAAACCTCGCCTGTCAACTGCAGCAACATCCTCTACAACGAGGACGGCATCAACGAATACCTCATGGCCTACGAGAGCATCAGCTGCATTGCTGTCGACGGTGCCAACCGCAAGTGGGTTGGCACATCCAACAACGGACTCTACCTCATTTCCGCCAACGGACTCGAACAAATCCACCATTTCACTGCTGCCAACAGCCCGCTGTCGTCCGACAAGATTCTCACCCTTGCCGTCCATCCCTCCACCGGCGAAGTTTTCATCGGCACCGACATGGGACTCCAGTCCTACCGTTCCACCGCCACGGTGGCCTACGCCGAGCCCATGGCCGACATCCATGCCTTCCCCAACCCCGTCCGTCCCGGCTATGATGGTCCCATTGCCATAAAAGGATTCACACGCGATGCACTGGTTCACGTCACCGACGTCCGTGGTCATGTGGTCTTCGCCACCACGGCTTTCGGCGGTCAGGCCGTCTGGAACGGCTGCAACCAAAACGGACAGCCGGTTGTCAGCGGCACCTATTTTGTCTTCGCCTCCGACTCGGCAGGCAACATGCGTTCAGTAACCAAAATCCTGATTGTCCGGTAGCAGACTCCCCAAATGATTGTTTAATCCCTTAACGCTTGGCCTTCTGATTCCCACACTCTCCACTCCCGCCCTTGTGCTGCACACCACAGCCTACTCCGAGACCTCGGTGATAGCCAAAATCTTCACCCGTCAATTGGGTGTGCGCTCTTATATCCTCAAGGGTGTGCGCAAAGGGGGCAGCCGTACCAAGCAAAACCTTCTCCAACCGCTCAGCTACCTCGACCTTGTGGTCTACAACAACCCCAAAACCTCTATCAACTATCTTAAAGAGATTGCCCCCCACCGGGGCATACCACAGAGCCTGGCCTCCGCCCGTGCCGACGAAATGTCTCGTCATGCCATGCGATTCTTCATGACCGAACTGCTCTACAAAACCCTTCGTGAGGAAGAACCCATGCCCGACCTTTTCGACTATGTCGTCAGTATGGTTCATTCGCAGTCAGCCACTGTCAACGGCCAGTCGCCCATTCTTTTTATGCTCTCCGTCTCGCGTCATCTGGGCATAGAGCCTTTGGACAACTATTGCTCGCGCGAGCCTCTGTTCGACATGCTCAGCGGTCGGTTCCAATATGCAGGTGACCAAACCCTCGACCCCTCTACCTCCCAACTGTTGCATTACTATCTGCAACATCTCCACGATGGCACCCCCGCTCCACTGGCAACCCTTGCTCAGCGCACCGAGCTCATCAACCGACTGCTCGAATACTTCCAGATGCATCTCAGCGAGTTCCGCAACTTCAAGTCGCACGAAATATTACATTCTCAACCCATGAAGAAATTAATTATCACTGTCATCGCTGTCCTGGCCGTCCTTCCGGCCTTCAGCCAGTCGTGCTACTGGGTGTTCCTCACCGACAAGCAGGGCACAACCTTCGACCCCTACACCTATTTCGACGCCAAAGCCATCGAGCGTTACAACCAATGCGGTGCCGACCTCTACGACATCAGCAACTACCCGCTCAACAGCAGCTATGTGTCGCAAATCAACGCCATCGCCACCGAGGAGGTGGGTACCTCCCGCTGGCTCAATGCTATCGCCGTCATGGCCACCCCCGAGCAGATGAGCCGCATCGAGCAGCTGCCTTTTGTCAGCAACACCCATCTCATTGCCTCCGAGATGCAGATAGCCGCGTGCAAGGCATTGCCTCTACAATCCGACCAACCCATCATCACCGATCAGACGCTTGGCGACCAAGCCATCCACAACCAGCTCATCCGCATGGGCGGTAAAGAATTTGCTAAATTGGGCATCGACGGCAAGGGTGTCCGCATTGCCGTCCTCGATGGCGGTTTCCCCAAAGTCAATACCCATCAGGCGTTCAAGCACCTGTTCGACAACCACCAAATCATCAAGACCTGGAACTTCTGCAACGACAAGGAGGATGTCTATGGCTGGAACAGCCACGGCACCATGACCCTCAGTTGCATCGCTGGTATCGCATATTTCAATCAGAAGATTGGTCTCGCCACTGGTGCAGAGTTCCTCCTTGCCCGTACCGAGGTCGATTTGGAGCCTTTCAAAGAGGAAGTATGGTGGACACAGGCTGTGGAATGGGCCGACAAAAACGGTGCCCAGATTATCAGCAGCTCCCTCGGCTACGGCAAGGAGCGCTATGATGTCTGGCAAATGGACGGCACCTCCTATGTGGCCAAAGCCGGCAACATGGCAGCCCGCAAAGGCATATTGGTCTGCAACTCCGCAGGCAACGAGGCCACCACTCCCGCTTGGAAAACCATCATCACCCCCGCCGATGCCGACAGCGTCCTCTGTGTGGGAGGTATCGAAGCCGACCTCAAGCACTACCACCACATCTCTTTCAGCTCCTTCGGTCCCAGCGCCACTGGCAAACTGAAACCCAATGTCTGTGCGTTCGGCCATGCCTTTGCTGCCAACCCCGGAGGCAACGAGAAATTCCAAGCCGTCGATGGCACCTCCTTCTCTTGTCCCCTCGTGGCTGGTTTCGCCGCTTGCGCCCTGCAGGCATGCCCCGGTCTCACTGCCATGCAGCTCTTCCACGAGATTGAGAAGTCGGCCGACCTCTACCCCTATTTCGACTATGCCTTCGGCTACGGTGTACCCCAAGCCTCCTATTTCTGCAACAAGAGGCAGAAAGCCGCTGTCCGTCCCTCATTCCGTTTCGTGGAGAAAGACGATGTGGTCGAGGTTCATCTCCTCAACCCCGTCCTTCCCACCGAGATCAGCCGTCCCCTCTTTTGCAATGTGCAGAACGAGCAGGGCACCCTCGACGCCTACCGCCAAATCGAGATTGAAAATATCGACACCGCTTCCTACATCACCTTCGAAAAGAAACAACTCTACCGCCGCACCCTCAATGTCTGGTTCGACGGCTACACCGCCAGTTTCCGCCTCACTGACGACCAGAACAAGCGCCTCTTCGTCACCGGCTACAGCACTGACTTCTCCTACCAAATGATGCCTGCCAAGTTCGATAACTTCACCATTTCATCCACACTTAGCAAGCAATGGAAGAAAGGCGACTGGTCCGATATTTCCTCTTTCGGCAACAGTTCCAAATGGCGCGGAGACTTTTATGTCCAGCTCGGCGACATGATCCGCCTCTCTTCGCAGGAGCAGAAAATCAAAGGCTGGTCTCCCGCCACCCATATTGGTGTCCGTCTAATGCGTGCTCTTGCCAAACCTTACTGTATTGGTTTGGGTCTCGACTACGGTTACACTCGTTTCAGTCTCGACCCCAACACCCCCAACCGTTTCGACAACCTTTTCGGCATCGCCACCGCCGATGTTAAAAGCAAAGACTACAATTTCACCGAACTCTCCCTCGAACTCTTCCAGCGTGTGCGCTTCGTCCCCGGCGGCCTGTTTGGCAAAGGCCTCCACTGGGATCTCGGTGCCTATGTCTCCTATGGTTGGTACGAATATGCCGTTCGTTACAATAAAATCTTCCATGCCAAAGCTGGTTCCATATCTATCAACGACCCGAGCTATCAGGACAACTACAAAGTCAACTTCGGTCTCACCACCCGCTTCTCCTACGATGCCGTCGGCCTTTATCTCCGCTACCGCCTCACCGGCTTCTCCACCAGCTACGATGCCGACCCCACCAGCCCCACAGCTTTCAAGCTGAACCTCCCCCGCTTCGAAGCAGGCATCCAGTTCTGTTTCTAATGCCGTGCACCCAACTGCAGGCACACGCATAACCATGTCCCGCCCCGCACTCCGAGGCGGGACATTTTTTCTCCCACCAAAAACCCAACGCTCGTTCAACAATAGTATAACATTTGTTTTGAAGTTCTTACCTGTAATATAAATGAGGAGCAGCAGTTGCCCAAACGCCAAACCATCGAACGTACCCCCTCGCAGTCGCCGAAAAAAGGGGTTCTTAATTCTTTTCATTTGGGGGTTACAAAACATCGCGATATGGGTATTTATCCCCCAAAGCTATACGAGGCCGCATACAAGATAGATGAAATCGGTGTTTTCGTATCTGAACATATATAATAAGTAAACAACGAAAACTCTATTAGCCCCTTACGCCGCAATTACACCAGCAAGAAAAAATAACTACTAAATGGGGAAAAAAACGTATCTTTGCAAAAAATAATTAATAGTTTTTGTATGGTAGTAATATGGCGATTTGGCAATACTAATCAGTGTGTTATAGATGATTTACATATTAAAATGAGCGATAGGCTATGCTCTTTGGTTACCAAACGCATACCCAACCATTTCATGAAGAACGATTTTGGCTTGCTGGTAACTGCACCCCCGACAACTTCGACTTTATTTTTGCCTACTACTGCAAAGACTATAAGAAGGGTGTTGTAATTCTTTATTAGCATAATATTTTGAATACTTTTACGTTATTCGGATAAAATTCATAATATGAAACTCAATTCTATTGATATCGTTAATTTCAGGGGATTTCAGGATAAGCATTTTGATTTGGATTCCCGAATGAATGTTATTGTAGGAAACAATACGGCTGGTAAAACCACCATCCTACAGGCCATTCAGATTGCCCTTGGAGCTTATCTTCAGTCGTTGACAATTCTCCCTACAGACCGCTCTTATCGTAGGAATTTTGTCACGACAGATCGTCCAATGTTTTATAATGAAAGCAAAAACGACTTTTTCCCTGTGGAGGGTAATCCAACGGTGTCTGTAGAAGCGGAAGTTACTACACATACTGTAGATGATGAGACAAGAAAAATCATCCATTGGACTCGTGAAGCAAAGGGGAAATCCACGGTTCATTCCAGAAAAAATGTGGGGGAGTTGATGGCTGTAGCAAATGAATGGATGATGTACCGTAAAAGTGAAGATGAGAATACCAACGTGGTCTTGCCGATAGTATTGTCATTTGGAGCAGATAGAATAGACAACAACTATAAGTTGTCAAAAAAAACCAAAGAACGGGTGTCTAAGATCGCAAAAGCATACAAGTTTGCGTTGCATGAATATGTCGATTTCAGAAGTGCTTTAGATTGGATATACAAATATAACTCTACAGCAAAGAACACAAAAGAATTTGATGGAACCGACAGGGCTTTTTATGGAGCCTTAGAGACGGCTGCAAAGCTGAAAGACATCGTGATAAATGGCAGAGAGTTGTGGGCAACGGTGAAAGTGACAGGGAATCCTGTTGAATCGCGATTGACATACGAAATGATGAGTAGCGGTTTCAAGGCAATGGTTAACATCGTGTCTGAAATTGCTTATAGATGCATCATGTTGAATGGATGGCTCGGAGAAGATGCCGTAAAGGAGACTCCCGGTGTGGTGATGATTGACGAAGTAGATTTATACCTTCACCCTCATTGGCAGCGCCATGTGTTGGCAGATTTACAAGAAGCGTTTCCAAAGATGCAATTTATCGTTTCAACACACTCCCCATTTATAGTTCAAAGTGTGGATAGTCAAAATATCATTACACTTGATGGTGCAAAATCAAGCATTTCTCCATCCAACAGAGGTATAGAAGAAGTGGCTGCAAAAGAGATGGGCATTAGCGATGAGAATCTTCGAAGCGAGAAATATAGAAGAAAAGAAGAGTTGGCCAAGCGGTACTATGAGTTGGTCGATAGAGGCGAAAACAATCCTGATGAGATTGAAGAAGTCAGGTCAAATCTAGAGCAACTTGAGCTTGACGAGGATTTGATGAATGACCCAGCTTTGAAGGCATTGTTACAGTTCAAACGTGGAAGGATATGAGGCCGGTAGAGAAAAAGAATGTGGGAGATTCTATCACACTTGAGGATGGAACCGTGGTTGAAGTGAAGGAGGATTACAATCCTCATCAGAAAGCACGTCCTGTTTTGTTGGCGAACCTGGGACAATACTGCTCATACTGCGAGGCGCGGGAATCGGTGGGTTCTAATCTAGATGTAGAACATGTTCAACCTAAAAGTATCTATGGGGATCTTAAGTATAAGTGGTCGAATTTTCTTTTGGCCTGTCGTACATGTAATGGTCCTAGTAATAAATATACCAAGGATGTTGTGCTTGGACAGGTGCATCTACCCCATCTGAACAACACTTTTAAGAGCCTTGTGTATTTTCCCGCTGGTGTGGTGAAAGTGAACCCAACATTGACAGGAGAATCAAAAACTCATGCAGAAGAGTTGCGTAAGCTTGTCGGATTTGACAAGTATAGCGATGATGACCGCATAGAAGCTCGTAGATATGCATGGACGCGAGCAATAGAAGTGCTAAAAGACTATGAGAGTGAAGAGATAGATGAAAAACGTCTGCAGAATTTGATTAAGACAATAAAGGAAAATGGTTTTTGGTCTATATGGTTTACTGTTTTCAAAGGTCATGACGAAGTACGGGCTGCCATGATAGACGCTTTTCCGGGTACAGCCAAGAGCTGTTTTGACCCCGAAAATCATTACGAACCTATAGATAGAAATCCAGGAAATGTTAGTGATCCTGTATAGCGACATAAAAAAGACGAAAGATTTGGCATCTTCAGATTGATGTGTTAACACACTCATGGTTCAAAGATTCAAAATGTCAAGTAATTTACGTAAAAAACTTGACAATTATTACATTTTTGCTTATAATCAGACTATAAGATATCTCGTTCTTATTGTGTTTACCGCTCAAAAGCTTGCACATGTCAGATAAAAATATCTTCCAGTGTTTGGTAGATAGTCTATACATTTGCTTGAGAATTACTGTTCCCGAAGACACGCCACCTCGCGCGAGGGAATGCCAACCCAATTAGGAATCACGGCCTGTAGCAGCGCTACAGTGCTACAGTTCTTTTTTACGTCTTCCAATTCCTCATTCCTCCAACCCTTTCAGGAATACTGTCAACAAAGTCAGGAAATTGTCAACCTGTGCAGATCTGGTGGCGTGATTTAATTGCAAATCTATATGAGAAATAATATATATCATAAAAAATCAATATTATTATATTAGAAATGATGTAAATTGAAAAATAAGTTGTATTTTTGCATTCGAAATAATATAGTTTATTATGGAAAAGACGAAATTGTCGGTCATTGTAAAGGCGTTGCGTAAGGAACACGGT
This sequence comes from uncultured Bacteroidales bacterium, assembly GCA_900317955.1. Lineage (GTDB taxonomy): Bacteria > Bacteroidota > Bacteroidia > Bacteroidales > P3 > Colimorpha. The sequence continues at coordinate 4,468 of ONIP01000042.1, read as the reverse complement.
CTTACGCAGGAAGACCTCGCCCTGAAGTCCGGGATGGGATTGTGTTTTGTGCACAGTTTGGAGTAGGGGAAAGTGTCGCTTCGGATGGACAAGGTGAACCAGCTTCTTGACTTGTTTAATTAGTCGAGCCTCAAAAAGTATCAACAATCTGACTGTTAGTAAAAATATTTGTTATAATACTCGCATGGTTTGCAAAAGTCATGTCGATGCATTGTAATCCAATGACGAAATAAACAACATTAAGAATGGAAAACTATAAGTTAATCAACGAAAAAGAATGTCCAATAAATGATTCTAATTTGGATAGCATCACTTTGGCCTCACAGTATTATCTTGGGGAAGGAGTGGAGAAGGATGAAACTAAAGCCTTTTATATGTTCAGAGAATTAGCTGAGAAGGAGGAACCTATGGCTCAACACAATATGGGTTGTTTCTATGAAGAGGGGCTTTGCAATCAACCTCAAAACTATAGAATGGCTTTAGATTGGTTTAAAAAAGCTGCTGATCAAGGCTTAAAGGAATCTCAGTTTCAAGTGGGTTTGTATTATTATTATGGAAAGGGAGTTGTTCCAGATGAGACAATGGCGATAGATTATTTAACAAAGGCGGCCAAACAAGAATTTCTTGAAGCACAAAGTTTATTAGGAGAAATCTATTATAAAAAAGAAGACGCCGAAGAGGCTGTTAAGTGGTTTATGAAAGCAGCAGACCAAGGTGACGATAGATCCGGATATAATCTTGCACACATCTATTTCACCTCATGGGGTTATATTAAGGCCGATGATAACAAAGTCATATCATGGTTAGAACCAGCAGCCAAGAAAGGGATGCTTGACTCCCAAATTTATCTTGGTATGTTATATCATCGAAGAAGAAAATTCAATGACGCAATTATTTGGTTGACAGAAGCCTCAAACCAAAACGACAAACAGGCTATTTCTTTTCTTGCCGTATACTATCATTTAGGATTAGGTACGGAAGTTAATTCTGATAAAACCAAAGAATTAATCAATAAACTTGTCGTGGATAAACTATCTACAGAAGATAGTCCATATACAGAAAAAGAGATGCAAGATGATTTGGCAATAAACTCATATAAGGTCGCTACCGAATTGGGTCTTTATGCAGAATGTGACGGTATATTTGATGAAGCCATCAAGTTCTATAACATGGCCTCTCAGATGGCCTTAAATCAGTCTGATGGGGAAAAAAAATATGTAGAGAGCCGTATTCGTATTGCAAAAATATTCGAAAAAATAGGGAAATACAACATAGCAAGATCTCTATACAATCAAGCAAAATGGACTGCTTTGGGCAATGGATCTTTTGATATGATGAATACTGTTGCAATTCAGGAGTTGGGATTGGCATTCTCTCAAATAAAAAAAGATGGTCAGGAAGACTCATCTACTGATTATTTCGAATTCATATTAGACACGCTGAAATCTGCATTAGACCACTATAATGAACGAGAATGTGCTCTATTTGGAAAATGTGGTTCATTTCCTGACGAAAGAAGAATAAAAGGTAGTAAAATTTATGGGTATAACAAAAAATAATAGTAATATGGATAGGGATAGTTTGCCAACAATTATAGATGTAATAGAAGAAAATATTGTGGTAGAAATTCCTGGAAATAGTGTCGAGCATCTTCACCCAAGTTTTTCTTCCTTGATGTTTGGCGTTGTTCCAGAAGAGAAATATACGATAAATGCAGTTAATGGAAACACTAAACTTCTTCCAGGAGGACGTCGGATAAGACTATATCGGGGTCAAAACCGAGACTATAATCCATCAATGCCTTCTCTATATAGAAAGGGTATTGCTACTGACAAGTTCATCATCCAGAATTTGAAACGATTTGAGTTTATCAACTTATTAAAAAGTCATCCGGTTCTTTGTTATTTATCAGAAAAGAAGGGATTGTATATAGATTATATGGCAATCGCTCAACACTATGGATTCTGGACCGATTTGATGGATATTACTTATGACATCTGGGCGGCAGCGTTCTTTGCCACTACACAATACCACGAAGAAACAGATTCTTACTCGCCCATAGATGAAAACTTTGAAGATGGCATTGGAGTGTTATATATAGCAAAACATCGTGTTGATGAAACGGCAAAACAGGATAGAGTAATTCCCCTCGGGTATAATTTTTTTCCTCGACCAGTGGCACAAATGGCATCAACTTATCGCATGATGAAAGATGAAGATTTCAACGATGTTGAGTTGTTTGATAAAATCTACTTTAGACAAGATAAACAATCTTCGAACATAGTGTTCGCCATGTCGTGCATGCAAAAAAAATACTTTCCTCCTGACCCTTTGGCTGATAAGGCAAAAGAAATAAAAATGAGTAATTATATTTGTCAAAAATCAATCGATGATTTTGTCACCTCGGAATGGTGCTCGGTATCTCAGGAGAAAATTAATGAGATATTACGTATAAATTCTATCAAGTGTACATCCGAGTCTTATGTTCAATTTGATAAACAATACAAAAATGATGTTTTTCAACAATGGAAATTGGAATGGCTCCAAGATGAGAAAGGGGGTATTATCCCGCCTCTCATGATGTCTTGTAGGGGCTGAATTTCATTAACTCCGTACAAGAAACCAAAGAGGGCGCAGTGTGTGGTGCGATTCTTGCTATTCAGCGTCTCGGTGAGGTATGACAGAGGGAAAGGCTGGCAAAAACGATCATACTTTATGATAGACCGACTTTTTTAATTGTTAATATTAGTATAGGTACACCAAACAGTGACACCTATACTAATGACAGAAATTATTATTCCAAAAATAGTCAACCATGTTGCTATTTTTTTGATTAATTCCTCCTTTCTTTTTTGTTCTTCTAAATTATTAATGATTGGTTGATAAGAAGGCAAAGTGTGTTTTGTTGTTTCAAAATAGTAAATAGCGTTTCTGATATTAAATGAAGTGATCCTGTCATTGATATCATCAGTAGTCTTTTTGTTCGAATCGTAATGATATTCCAGTAATGTTTTACAATAAACATATTCTGACAATGCTTCATTGCACATTTCTACAATAGAATTACGTGTGTCGTTTGTGGGTTTGTAAATGTTAAGAAGTATGTAATGCAGTTCTTTGTAGAAATAGCGAAGTGGAAAAATGTGATATATGAATGAGGAGGGATGAAAAATGCCCAATTTTAATTCAATTTCAGATAGAACTGAATTTAGCGATAATAACTCAGTTTTGTGACGACGATGCCTGTCAGAGTTAGCAATTCGATGTATTGAATTTACGGCCATGGATGTCTTGTAGATTATATCCTCAGCCTCATTCGTCTCCGTACAAGAAAGAATGCAGTTCTCTACTTGCTGGATTTTTTTTTGGATTGTTTCTAACCGTTTAATATAAGAAGATATGTTGCGATTGATTCTCCCTTTTTGAGGATTTAATGTTAAAGACCATTTCAATATATTTTTTTTGAGAACCTCAAATTTTTTTTGGTTTTCCTGGGCATAACACCATTGCTTAAACCCCCTCCAGCCATCATCTACAAGATTGATGTAACTGTAATTGTTCTCATCATATTGGGTAAATAATTCACTATACTTAATCAATGCACTATTATAGTTTCTCAAGCGAAGAGAGATGAAATTAAAATATACTCCAAATAATTCCTCATATTGATGTATGTAATGCTTCAAAACTTCATTGTTTTTTTCTTTGATAGATTCGATTCGAAAGGGTTTGTTTGGAGTTGGTATGTAAGCCTTTATATTACTATCACGATAATGGTCACTGAATAGGGACTTTACATGGGAATAACAACAACTGGCTATAAAACAATCAAAGTCTATAGAATATTGGGATGGATAATCAGAAGGTTTATCATATTCATATGCTACCATTCCGTCAAGTGAATGATTCTTGTAGTTCAATTTGAATTCTAAAAAAATGCTTGATGTCGTCCCATCTTGTCTTTGTGTATAGAGATTAATTGTAATTGGACTTTTGATGGATACAAGTTCTTTTCGCAAATCTTTACTCAGAGATTTTTTTTTATCAATTTTAATACTTAGAACCAATGGATCGCCAAAATCATTGATAACCTGTTCTGTTGAGAAACGATGAGGTTTTACTTTATCTGAATGGTTCAGTAATATGGTCGGATACCAAAAAACGCAAATTCCCATAAAATAATATTAAGAAGGTTCTATTAATTGGTTTATCAAAACTCCGTTGACGTGTTTATTATTGTGAGACAATTGTTGTCTGTAAAGCGAAAAGACCATAATGAATAATAAATAGAAGTCCACATTTGTATATCAAATAGCAATTTAACTTATTATTACACTTGTATATTTTGAAATGCAAAGATACACAATTTTTGACGTAATGGACAAAATTAATGGTCGAACCAACGCAGAAGCGTGATTTTATCGTTACTTTGACAAAGTCAAAGGTCATGAACAAAAAAAATGCTTTT
>ONIP01000016.1 GCA_900317955.1 uncultured Bacteroidales bacterium | reverse complement strand
TATTTTCCATATGGCAAAATTTCGGATGAAATTCGACCATTAATTTTGTCCATTAGAGAGCATGTCCGCTAAAAAACCATTAATTTTGTCCATTACACCATACTATTTTTATTCAAGAATAAAGTGTGATTGAAATTGCAAAAAAAGCAGTGCCGATTGACACTGCTTTTTTCCTGCGGAGAGACAGGGATTCGAACCCTGGGACCAGCAAGCTGGTCAACGGTTTTCGAGACCGCCCCGATCGACCACTCCGGCATCTCTCCTTTGATAATCAAGACTATACAAACTTATTGTAGCCCTAATTAGTTTTGCAAAGGTACAACTTTTTTTTGAATTAGCAAAAATAGTTGTATATTTGTATTTTGATTTGTTTTGGAACGAATTTTATTGATTGTTGAATATTAATATTTTATATTGCTATGAAAAAGTTTTTTGTCGTTTTTTTCGCAGCCGTGCTGATGTGCGGTGCGGGTTGTGAGGTCAACGCCCAGACAACGGATTCGGTGATGCCTGTGCCTTACGGCAATTTTGAGCTTTGGCAGACCTATCCTGGTGATACCGCAGTGGTGTTCATACCCATTCCGTTGTATGATTCGTATATATTGCCGGACGGCTGGCATGCTCCTATTTTCAGAGTTAATGACACGGTTGATTTGTTCGGGACTCCTCTGCCATTGGATATTTCGATACCGGTGGCACTTATCGGTCGCGACACGACGAATGTGGTGCAAGGACGATCGGGTTTGATGGCCGAGACGTTTCAGTTGGATCAGGTACTTACACCTGCAGCGTATACCATAGCCAGCCAGTTTCTTGATAGTTCGCTTGCCCATGAGCCTATCCCGTCGATAATGACGAATGCCGAGGTGGATTTGATGAAGCTGCTGCCGTTGCTGGAGCAGGCTGCCGACGAGCCTGGCGACTTGAGTTGGCTGCTTGAGATGATGGATACGGTTGACTTGAATGATTATATGACAGGCGGTTTTCCGCTGAACGGTTTTGAACCGAAAGTGTTGCGCGGTATGTATAATTATATTGACGGCAATGGTCCCGGAGTTGTTGACGATAATGCGATGATACTGGCTGTGGGCACTTATTATGACCCGTTGATAGGACGCAGGATGCTTGTGGGAGCAGGTTCGAAGAATTTGTTTGAGGTGTCGGACACGGACTATTACAAGCCGTTTGAGATGGATTATTATACGTTGAACGAGTATTTCCCTGAAGAGTATGCTTTTGTGCAGGCCGACTCGATGGTGTTGATTCTTATCTCTTCGGCCAATGATAAGGCTCGTGCTGTCGGGTCGAAGTTCTTTGTGGACAGTTTGGAATTGGTGCAGCGCGACGGTTCGTGCGGGCGTGTGACGGAGGTGAATGTGGAGTTTTCGATGCCTACGTATGCCAGGTTGAGTTGGAGCGGTACGGTGGTTCCTGATAGTTGGACTGTGGAGTATGGCCCCGAAGGATTCCTGCGCGGACGCGGCACGAGGATGTCGGTTACAGACACTGTGGTGACTTTGACATATTTAACGCCTGGTATGGCTTATGATTTTTATGTGCGGTCGGAGTGCGGTGATACGTCGTCGAGTGTGTGGGGATATGCTCATTTTGTTACTGAGATTGTGGGGGTAACGGAGGTGAGTGATGATGTTGTGTCTGTGCATCCTAATCCTGCCAATGGCCGTGTAACGTTGGATTTGGGAGGATTGCAAGTGAGTGGTGCAACGTTGTATGCCATCACCGGACAGGTTTTGGAGAGTCGTAGTGTGAGTGGAGGAAACGTGGAGTTCGATTTGCCGCGCAGGGGTGTGTATATGATTGAGTTGCAGACTCAGCAGGGCAATATCTATAAGAAGGTTGTGAATAATTAAGGCCTTCGGGATTACGATAATAAAGAACGGGCGGCATTGGTAAGGCCGTCCGTTCTTTTATTGTTCGACGTGTTGTGAACTTGTTATTGCTTGCGCTGATTCTTTACGAGTAGGACAAGAGCGATGGTCTCGAAGGCAAGGTATACCACGTAGCAGATGCAGAATGCGATGATGAAGGTGCGGGCTTGTGGAATGTGGGTGAGGGACCAGGTGCAGAGTATGACGAGGTGGAGGAAGAGAGAACCAACGGTGAGACCGAGGAAGTTTTTGACAAAGGTGCGCGGGTCTTTGTAGAAGCTTTTCACTACGGCGTAGTGCTGTATGCCCGTGATAATGGCAAAGTAGAGGGGTATGAGAGGCATGATGGTCTGGAAAATGCCGTTGGCAAACCACAGAGTGCAGAAGGCCGCGAGAACCATGACGATGGTTATGAGGATAAGCGAGATATAGTATTTTTTCATGATCGCATTGTGTTGTTGTTTGTGGATAGGAGTGGATGGGAGTAGGGGAGAGTGGAATTAGTGGATGAAGTGGATGGTCTCCTTAGTGGTGAATTTCTCGCAGTAGTGGCAGCGAAGTTTGAGGTCTTCTTTGTCGACGATGTCGAATTTGGTGGGAACGGCCTCGAAGTTGGTGATGCATTTGGGGTTGGCGCACTTGACAAAGTTCTCGATGTGGTCGGGGATTTCGGTGGCGAATTTCTCGATTACTTTGTAATCTTTAATGGTGATGATAGTAACGGAGGGAGCCACAAGGGACACTTTGCTGACTTCGTCTTTGGTGAAGTGTTTGTTTTTGATTTTAATGATGCCTTTGCGACCGAGTTTGGAACTTGAAAGGTGATTGCCGACAAGTACTTCGTCTTTATAGTCTTCAAGGCCGAGGATGTGGAGGACGCGGTAAACGGCTTCGGTGGGGATGTGGTCGATGACGGTGCCGTTTTCTATGGCGGAGACTACGAGTTCTTTTTTTGAGTCCATGATGATTGTTGTTTATGTTGTTGAACGATGTGTTTTGTTGATTGACATGGGTGTGGTTATCTTACACCGAGGATGGCGGCCATGAGAGCCTGACGGACGTAGACGCCGTTTTGAGCCTGACGGAAGTAGTAGGCGTAGGGTGTGGTGTCGACGTCGGTGGTGATTTCGTTGACGCGTGGGAGGGGGTGGAGTACGCGCATGTTGGGTTTGCAGCCCTCGAGCATGGAGGCGGTGAGGATGCAGCTGTCTTTGACACGCTCGTATTCGAGTGGGTCGGGGAAACGTTCGCGCTGGACACGTGTCATGTAGATGATGTCGGCGGTGGGGATGACGCTTTGGAGGTCGGTGTATTGGTAGTATTTGAGGCCGGCGTCTTTGATGCTCATTTTGACGGATGAGGGAAGTTTGAGTTCGGTGGGTGATACAAGGTGGAAGGTGGCGTTGAAGTTGCACATGGCCTGTACGAGAGAGTGAACGGTGCGGCCGTATTTGAGGTCGCCGACGCAGGCGATATTGAGGTTTTCGAGTGTGCCTTGTGTTTTGCGGATGGAATAGAGGTCGAGCATGCACTGGGTGGGGTGCTGGTTGGCACCGTCGCCGGCGTTAATGACGGGTACGGTGGCCACTTCGGAGGCGTAGCGTGAGGAGCCTTCTTTGGGGTTGCGCATGACGATGAGGTCGGCGTAGCTGGAGACCATGACGATGGTGTCGTGGAGGGATTCGCCTTTTTGTACGCTTGTCCCGCCGGGGTCGCTGAAGCCTATAATGCGGGCACCGAGTTGGTTGGCCGCACTTTCAAAGCTGAGGCGTGTGCGGGTGGAGGGTTCGAAGAATAGTGTTGCAACGACTTTGTCGCTGAGAATTTTTTGCTTAGGATTCTTTTCGAATTCTTCGGCAATGTCCAGCACTTCGATGTATTCTTCTTTCGAGAAATCGGTGATGGAGATGAGGTTGCGTCCTTTTAGTGTGCTCATGGTATTATGATTGATGTTATGTTGGTGAATAATTGTTGACGAGGTTTGTTACTTGGTACGATTGAAGCCGTCGAGTGCGGGCTGGAAGGTGTGGTCGAGTTGGAGGGCGGCGTTGAAATCGCTGTGGGCGCTGGATTTGTCGCCAAGAAGTTCGTAGGCACAGCCACGGTTGGTCCAGGCTTCGATGAAGGTGCTGTCGCACTGGATGGCGCGAGTAAGGTATTCGACAGCGAGGTCGGTGTTGCCATAGGTGAAGAGCTCGATGTAGCCTCGGTTGTGCCAGGCTTCTTTGTGGTTGTTGTTGATGTTGAGGATTTGTTTGTAGAGTTCTTCGGCTTTGTCGGGTTTGTTGAGGCCTTGATAGAACATGGCAAGACCATAGAGGGCGTTGGTGTTCTGTGGCTCGAGGCGGAGGGCGGTGTTGAGGTATTCGACTGCGAGGGGGTCGTGGTGGTCGGCATAAATCATGCCGAGTTCCTCGAAGGCGGGTTCGTAGTCAGGGTATAGGTCGCAGACTTTGCGCAGGAGGATGATAGCGTTGGAGGTGTCGCCGGTTTCTTTGTAGATGAAGCCCTTCATGAAGAGTGCGGTGCGGTTTTGGGGATCTTTGGCAGTGACTTTGCCAAGGTTGTCCATGGCACGGTCGTAGTCGCGGCTGTAGTAGGCTATTTCTCCAAGTTTTAGGAAGGCGTCTTGATTGTCAGGTTCAAGTTGGAGGGCGTCCTGAAGGCTTTTGTAACTATGTTCGACATCGCCGTTGGCAAAGTAGGCGTCGCCGAGAAGCATATGGTATTTGAATTCTTTGTTGTTGATGGAGACGGCACGGGAGAGGTCGGCGATGGCTTCGTTGACGCGGTTGACTTTGAGATAGATTCTTGCGCGGTCGTAGTAGAGGTCGGCATCCTTGGGGTGTTTTTGGATTTTGATGTCAAGTACTTTGAGGATGTCTTCGTCAGTCATATTGTCGGTGGCGGGGTTGTTGTTTCGGCAGCCCGCTATGGCCATGATTAGTGGCACGATGAGGAGGAGGATGAGTGAGTGCTGTTTCATTGTAGTGATAACGTTGTAATGCTTTTTTTATTATATTTTAATAAATATTTTATTGTTAAAAATGGGTTTTGACTGAGAATGAGTTATATGGAGGCAAGGATGGCACGAAGTTTGGCGTTTGTTTCGGATGGGGTTTGTGCGCGGAGTACGGCTGTGGCTTGTTGTTCGGTAATAGGGAGGCTTCGGCGGACGAGGCACCAGTATTCTTTGGTTTTGCGCATGCGGCTTTCTTCACGGATGGGGAGTTGGTTGATTGCGTCGGCGAGAGCAGTGACGAATAGGAGTGTGGCTTTGAGGTCGGCTGGGTGGTTGTTCTTGATTTTGAGGGGCAGGAGGGGGTCGTAGAGAATTCCACGACCAATCATATAGTGTTGAATCTTGGGAAAACGTTGTCGGAGACGGCGATAGTCGGCAACGGTGCATAGGTCGCCGTTATAGATGACTTGGTGTTTGAGGAGAGGGAGCGTTTGTTCAAAGGTGTCAAGGTCGACTTGTCCGGAGTATTGTTGCTTGCCGGTACGGGGGTGGATGGTGATGTTGAGGAGAGGATAGTCGTTGAGGATTGGTATGAGGTTGAAGATTTCGTCGGGAGAGTGGAGGCCGAGGCGCATCTTGACACTGAGGGCAGGACGGAGCCGGGGCATGATATAGTCTAAAATGCTGCGAACTTCATCGGGGTATGGGAGGATGCCGCTGCCACGGTGCTTGGCGGTGACTCTTCGCATGGGGCAGCCGATATTCCAATTTACTTCAGTGTAGCCTATTTCGTGGAGCCTATTGGCAAGTTCGACAAACTCGACGGGCTCTTTGCCAAGAATCTGGGGTATGACAGGTATGGAATCTTGGTTGGCTTCTGGCAAAACATCGTCAATTTTTTTCCATGCATCGGCAAGGTTTCCATGGGTTAGCGAGAGGAAGGGTGAAATGGCAAGGTCGAGCGCTCCGGGGAAGCATGTGTGGTAAACTTTCCGGAACATCAGTTCGGTGAGGCCTTGCATGGGGGCAAGAATCAGCATTTTGGGTTGTCTTGGTTTTTGGCGGCCAGTTCTTCGCGTTTTTCGATGATGTAGGTTTTTAGTGTGGCCGATAGTTTGTTGCCGATTTTATAGGTGGGTTTGTATAGGACGCTTTCTTCTTGCAGTTTTGGCGTGATAAGAACGTGGTTCTGGTCAATTAGAAGGATGAAATTGAGCAGGATGCTTATTACTATCAGACATTTGAGCATGCCGACAATGGAACCCAGAAGTTTGTTTAGGAATTCGGCTTTCACCATCTTGAAAAAGCCCTCCACCATTTTGCCAAGGAAATAGGCCAGGATGACGGCACCCATGAAGGTGATGAAGAAGGCAACGAGAACGGAGCCCTCCCCTTCGAGTTTCAGTGATTCTGCCACCCATGTGGAGAGGTGAGTGGCTGCCCAGATGCCGGCAAGGATTCCCAACAGTGCGGCAATTTCAAAAATAATTCCTCGTTTCCACCCTTTGTAGATAAAGTATATGAGTGGAATGCCAATAAGTATGTCTAAAAAGGTCATTTGTTTATGAGTTAGTTATTTGTTGATAGTGATTAGTCCTAAAAAAACGAGAACGCCCCCACATGGGAGACGTCCCGTCAAATACATCTTTGAAATAAGTAAGCACACGCATATATACGTAAAAGTGCATTTTTTGTTTCATTGGTTTGCATTTTTTTTTCTTAGTTGGTAGTGCTCAAGCGTGTGTTCTGTCAGTTGAATGATGAGATATACTGCCGCACCGACGCAAAGTCCCAAGAGGGCTCCGCAAATGACATCACCGGGATAGTGCTTGCCAAGATAGGGTCGGGAGTATCCCACAATGATGGCCCAAAAGAAGATAAGTGTTGGAAATAACCATGGATGGACGGCTTTACTGCGGTATCGTAGGCTAAGAAACAATGCCAAAGCAAAAACGTTGGCAGCATGGGACGATACGAACCCGTAAAGACCGCCACACGAGGTACGGAACATTCTAACATCTTCAAGCGTCTGGCAAGGGCGGAGTCGGCAAAAGACATTCTTGAAACAAACAACTGAAATGCGGTCGGAGAGCAGAAAGCATAAGGCGATGCCCAATAGAACCAACCACCATTTCTTGGGCTCGCGCCGTAGGGTGGTCAAGCATATTGCGGCTATCAGCACAATGGCCCACGACCAACCTTGACTGGCCACCCACAGCACCCAGTCGGAGGCTGTGTTGTAGTGGTGGTTTATCCAGTAGAAGGCTGTTATGTCGAGTTGTTCAAGTTCAGACATCTGCATTCAGTTTGTTGAATAACAAATCTTTCAGTTCTGGAATATGGTAACCTGTAACGGCTGAGATGAATATGCACTCCACGTCTTTGGGCAGGTGTTCCTGCAATTGCTGCATCATGGTTTCGTCGATGATGTCGCATTTGGTCACCGCCAGCACTCTTTGTTTGTCAAGTAGTTCTGGATTGTAGCGACGCAACTCTTCAAGCAGGATGTTGTATTCGCGGGCAATGTCCAACTGCTCGCAACTGACCATGAAGAGCAGAATCGAATTCCGTTCAATGTGTCGTAGGAATCGGAGTCCCAGGCCTTTGCCCTCGCTGGCACCCTCTATTATTCCCGGAATGTCGGCAATGCAAAACGATTGATTGTCGTGGTATTTTACAATGCCGAGGTTTGGTACGAGGGTGGTAAAGGGATAGTCGGCAATCTCTGGTCTTGCTGCCGAAACAACGCTCAGGAATGTCGATTTCCCGGCATTGGGAAAGCCCACCAGTCCAACATCAGCAAGTACCTTCAGTTCAATGACTATCCATCTCTCCTCGGCAGGTTCTCCAGGCTGAGCATAGCGGGGTGTTTGGTTTGTCGGCGATTTGAAATGGTCGTTTCCAAGTCCGCCGCGGCCTCCTTTGGCAATGATAACTTCCTGACCGTCCTCGGTCACTTCGCCCAGAACCTCTCCGGTTTCAAAATCTCGGCAAACACAGCCTAATGGCACATCGAGTATCTGGTCGGCTCCCGTTCTTCCGGTGCGCAGGTTCTCGCCGCCGTGCTGTCCATCTTCTGCAAACACGTGTTTGGTGTATTTCAGGTGCAGGAGGGTCCACCGTTGGCTGTTTCCCCGCAGTATGACGTGTCCGCCACGGCCACCGTCGCCACCGTCAGGACCAGCCTTGGCATTATATTTCACACGCAACAGATGTGCCGAGCCCGCTCCGCCTTTGCCTGAGCGGATAAAAATCTTCACATAGTCGACAAAGTTGGATGTCATTTTTCCTGTATTTGGGTGTCTTTGTTTATAATAAAGCCTGTCAGCCATGCGGCCGACAGGCCTGTATCCTTTACCTTGTGGTGGCGATTAAAGGGAATCGATGGCGTTTGCGATGTCTTGTGAAATACGTTTAATATCGCCCAATCCGTTTATTTTAACCTCTTTGCCCTGCTTGCTATAATAGGAAGCAACTGGCAGGGTCTTGTTCTCATATTCCACCAGGCGGTTCTTTATAGTCTCTTCGTTGTCGTCGCTGCGGCCGCTCACCTTGGCGCGCTCAAGCATGCGGCGAATCAACTCCTCGCGGGGAACATCAAGTCTCACCATGCAGGTGAGCGTGCGTCCATGCTTTTCAAGCAAACGGTCGAGGGTTTCAGCTTGGGCCACATTACGGGGAAATCCGTCAAAAAGTATGCCCTTGGTGTCATGTGCAATAGCATTATCAATCATCTCTATCACAATGTCGTCGCTCACTAGTTGGCCGGCATCCATAATACCCTTGATGCGAAGTCCGAGAGGGGTGGCATCGGCAATCTCTTTGCGAAGCAAATCGCCTGTAGAGATATGCGTAAGACCGTATTTTTCAACAATGTAATCGCTCTGAGTACCTTTTCCGGCACCGGGAGCCCCGAAAATTACAATATTCTTCATGGTATGTATTGGCAGTTTTCTTTAGTCTTGTGAGAGGGTTTATATTAAATGGATGGCGGGCAGTCAGCCTGCCCACCATCCATAAATTAATTGTTATTATTCAACTGATTCGATGGTCAGATTGAAAGTCAAAGGAGTATAAGGCAGAATGTCTTTGCCGGCTCTGCGGGCACCGTAGGCCAGTTCGGAGGGGATAATCAGCGTAATGTCGCTGCCTGCAGGCTGTCCCATAATACCTTCTTCCCAACCGGGAATCATGGGCTGGCTGCCAACGGTGTAGGTGAGGGGACCGTACTCGCGGCCTTCCAGATACTTGCCGGCTTCGCGAGCTTCGGCCTCACGGCTGGAGTCAAACAGGGTACCGTCAAGCAGACGACCAGTGTAGTTCACGGAAACCTTCTTACCAGGAGCCACCTTTGCGCCGGTGCCTTTCTTGTTCACGATAATATAAAGACCGCTCTTGGTGGGCTTTGCAGTGATTTTGTTGTCGGCAATGTACTTGGCAATCAGGGCAGGTTCTTCTTCCTGGCGCTGTTTGGCCTCTTCCATCATGTTGGCATACTCTTGTTCAAGCTCTTCTTTGGTAACAATGTCCATCAGAGAGATTTCATAGTAGAAATACTGATTGGTGCCTGATTGGTATTTGGGAGGCATCTGGTTGCTTTGCATAAATTTAGCCATCGAGTCGGCGGGAACTTTAAAAATGGCCTTGTCGCCAACGTGCATCATCAACAATCCTTCAGGAATGTCGCCTTTGAACATGGGGCTTTCAGCAACCTGGAAAATACGGTCGGCTTTGCCTGTGTTGTTCCAAAGTGTATCTCCGTCCAGAAGCCAAATCAGCTCGCCAACAAGCACGTCGCCCACTTGAGGCTGGGCACCCTCGGGGTTGGTGGTCTCAAAACGGTACAGCAATCCGTTCTCGGCCTGTTTGAATTTGTCCGATTTACAAGCTGTCATCATAACAGCCAATGTCAATGCCATAGAGGCAAACAATAATGTTTTTTTCATGATTTTTTTTGTGAATTATATTTGTAATTATTATTTTTATGTCTTTTTATCTTCTCAATTTTCTGAATATCATATACTATAACGGTTCTTGACTGCACTCTGTCGCCGTCGCCCACCACGCCGTAAGCGGTGTTCGACGGTGCTATCAGCCATGCCTCTCCACCGTAGTTCATTTTTTCCAACATATCGTCAAGAGCAACGGTCACCTCTCTCCGTCCCACTACCAAAGTGTCTTTTTGATGGCGGTAAATGGCTGTTCCGTCAAGAGATTCAAGGCGGTAGGTGACAGCCACCGTGTCGTCGGGTTCTATTGCCTCACCCTCTCCTTTGTTGCGAAGTTGGTAGCAGGCTCCGCATTTCAACGGCTCGGGTTTCCATCCCCGCCGCTGCACATAAGCCTCTATTTGGGTCGACTCAGACTGAATCACCACTCGGTTGGCGTTAATCATATTCTCCTTCACTGCCGCAACCCTATCTCCCTCAATTTCTATGGTAGGAGTCCGGTCGCCGCACCCCGTAGCCAGCACCGTTGCTGCAACAACCAATATATATTGTATGTAACCCTTTAAATTCATCTTCTTTACAATCTGCTATTCTTTAAGGGTTCCACACCTTCTATGCCCAACAGCCTCTCAACAGCCTTCAGCGTGTCTTCAAACGTCATATAGCAGGTGGCACCGGCTGCTTTCGTGTGGCCACCTCCCCCAAGTTCTTTGGCTATAACGTTCACATCTACATTATATTTAGCTCTAAACGAAACCTTTGTGCGGTCCTGTTCCTCTCTCAGCAATGCTCCCACTTCCATCTCGCGCATCATCAAGGTATAATTCACCAACCCTTCCATATCCTCCCCGCCAACGCCGAAACGCCTCTGGTCCTCAAGCGAAAACGCCATCAGTGCAACCCGCTGCTTGGGATACACCCGCATCCGTTCGCTCAAAGCAAAACCATAAAACTGCATACGGTCAACACTGAACGTATTGATAATCTTATTGTGAATATCGGCAGCATTTATACAGTATTTCACCAACTTGGCGGCGGCTTCGAAGCAACTAGGCTGCTCGCAACTGAATGCAAAGCCCCCCGTATCGGTTGAAAGTCCTGTATAGAGGCATGTGGCTGTCTCGCAATCCATATAATCCTCTCCCCACAGTGCCTCCGACAGCCAAAGCACCAACTCGCAAGTACTGGAGATCTTTGGGTCGGAAAAAATAATATCAAACTCTTCCTCAACAGGATTGTGGTGATGATCAATCAACACCTTGCGGCACTTCGCCTCGCGTATGTCTTCGCACAACATATCCGTACGTGAAGCCCCGTTCAAATCAACGCACACTATCAACTCGGCCTCTTCGGCGACTTTTCGGCAGCGTTCCCGCTCCTTTTCGCCACTCAATATATCTACAGCTCCAGGAAGCCATACAAAATTCCGTGGACACCCGTTAGGCAACACCTTCGTTACCTTACATCCCTCCCCCGTGGCTGATTCCAGCATCCGGGCTAAACCCAGAATACTACCGCAAGCGTCACCGTCGGCATTGGTATGCGAATACAATACAATTTTGCCTGCCTCGGCAACCCATTGTTTGAATCTTGCTACCTGCTGGTTATCAAAGCCTTTCTCGTACATTTATATCTTCTTCCTATTCTTCTATCAAAATGCAAAAATACTACTTTTCCATCATATTTGATAAGTTTTTTTCGCAGTTCTTGAAAAAAGTTGTACTTTTGCAAAAAATATAAACAATCCAGCCTAATGAAAAAAACACTCATTCTCCTTTCAGCAGCACTCCTGCTCGCCGTGGGTTGCAATCGCCGTCAACTGGTCAATGAACCCATCATCGGCAAATCAGACGTCACCGTCCAAAACGGCCGTTTCACCCCCGAAATCATGTGGCAACTTGGCAAAATGGGCGAATACAATGTTAGCCCCGACGGCTCTCAAATCGTCTACACCAACACCTACTACAGTATCGAACGTAACAAAGGCAACGCTGAAATCTACCTTATCCCCGCTTCGGGCGATGGTCAGGCCGTTCGTCTCACCAACACCATCGAAAACGAGTTCAACCCCGTCTGGCTTGACAACGAAACCATCCTCTTCGCTCGTGGCAACAACATCGTCTCCATGAACGTCAAGCGCAAGTCTGAAAAACTCCTCGGCACCGTCGAGAGCGGACTTGAAGGTTTCAAAATCTCGCCCAAAGGTGACAAAATCATTTACATCAGCGACATACCTGTCCAACGTCCCGAAAACATACAGAAACTCTACCATGGCTTGGACAAAACTTCCGGTCGCATCAACGAAGACCTCATGTACCGTCACTGGGACAACTGGGTCGACGAATACCCCCACATCTATCTCGCCAACCTCACCTCCAAATCTGTTGAGATAGGCGACGCTATCGACATCATCGGTCCCAAACCCTTCGAGTGTCCCATGCGTCCTTGGGGTGGCATCGAACAATTCAACTTCTCGCCCGACGGCTCCCGCATAGCCTACACCTGCCGAGCCAAAACCGGCAAAGACTATGCTCTCAGCACCAACAGTGACATTTTCGTCTACAACATTGCCGACGGCTCCACTGTCAACATCAGCGAAGGCATCATGGGCTACGACCAAAATCCCGTCTTCAGCCACGATGGAAAGAAAATCGCTTGGGAGAGCATGGAACATGACGGCTATGAGAGCGACAAACTCCGCCTCATGGTTCTCGACTTCGAATCCGGCGACCGCACCGACTACACTGCCGACTTCGACTATGGTGTCAGCGGCATCAGTTGGAGCAACGACGATGCACAACTCGTAGCTGTTGTCATGTACCGCGGCATGAACGAAATCTTTGCCTTCAACGTCGGCGACAAATCCATCCGTCAGGTTACCAAAGACAAACACGACATCAACGGATTCCAACTCCTCGGCAACGATATCTTTGCCAACGAAGTATCCATGCAGCACCCTGCCGAAATCTTCCACTACCAACTCAATGCCCAAAACCAAACCGGCAAACAAATCACAACCATCAACAGCGAAGTACTCTCACAAGTGCGCATGGGCCGTACCGAAGAGTGCTGGATTCCCACTTCCGACGGCAAACAAATGCTCGTATGGCTCATCTATCCCTACGACTATGACAGCACCAAAACCTACCCCGCACTCCTTTTCTGCGAAGGCGGCCCGCAAAGCATGGTCTCCCAATTCTGGAGCACTCGTTGGAACTTTGAGGTCATGAGCGGTGCAGGCTACTTCGTCATCGCCCCCAACCGTCGCGGCTGCCCCGGCTTCGGCACAGCCTGGTGTGAAGAAATCAGCGGCGACTATGGCGGACTCTGCATGAAAGACTACATGACCGCTACCGACTATTTCGCACAAAACATGCCCCAAATCGACGCCAACCGCATTGGTGCTTGTGGAGCCTCTTTTGGTGCCTACAGCATCTACTGGCTCGCCGGACACAACGAAAACCACCGTTTCAAAGCCTTCCTCGCACACAACGGCATGTTCAATTTCGAACAGCAATGCCTCGAAACCGAAGAATACTGGTTCACCAACTGGGATCTCGGCGGTCCCTACTGGGTGAAAAATGCTAAAACCGCACACTCTTATGCCAACTCCCCGCACCTCTTTGTCGAAAAATGGAATACCCCCATTTGCGTAGTCCACAGCGAATTCGACTTCCGCATTGTCGCCTCTCAAGGCATGGCCGCCTACAATGCTGCCAAGCTCCGCGGACTCGACGCCCGCTACCTCTACTTCCCCGACGAAACCCACTGGGTCCTCCAGCCCCAAAACAGCCTCCTCTGGCATCGCAACTTTATCGACTGGTTCGACAAATACCTTAAGAAATAACGCCATTCCTCAGTGGCAAATTCCCCAAAAGCGGTGTTCCCTTTCGGACACCGCTTTTTTATTATCCCTCTCAATGCCGTGCCGAAGGGTGTCAGGATCGACTTCAAAATCACATATATATTTGGCCATAAACTGAAAACCATGAAACAAATGCCAGTATAACCTGAGGAATCAGATTATATCTCAGATGGAATTATGGTTTGTCTGTTGGAATATTTTTTTTTTACTGAGTGGAGATGCTCTTTCCCTTCCTTCAGGCAAGAGTGTGCGGACATCATGATATGGGCAGTTTTTCGGGCTGGATGATACAGGGGAAGACGCGTCCCTTTGTAGCAGTCTGCATAGCCATATATCGCCGGGTAAAGCAACTTTTTTCTCAAAAAAACACACCAATTAAAAAAATATTCGTATTTTTGCCTGTTGAATATTTGGTTAAAATTTAATGTAATAACAGTAAAATGAAACGTTTTCTGATAGCTCTACTCGCTTGTACTCTGATATTTGGATACACCGATGTCCAGGCTCAGAGCAAAACGAAAAGCAGCACCAAAACTTCGAAATCCACCAAAGACAAGAAGTCTAAGAAGAATAAAAAAGGCAAAAAGGGCAAAACCCAGGTATCCGAAATCTCGCTTACCGAACTCCCCTACAACAGCAATGACTGTCTCTTTGCCATACCCCTCAACGTAGACCAAACCTTCGGTCCCACCACCGCCCCTCAGGGAGCCGGCCGAGTTATGGAGGTCATGGCCGATAAGCGCCATCCCAACCTGCCCGAATTCGAGCACAACTCAGTCTGGTACAAATTCACCGTACCTTATAACGGCAAACTCGACATTGCTGTCACGCAGATAAATCCCGCCGACGATTACGACATGGTAGTATACAAATACACCGACGTTTACTTCAGCAATCATATCCAGTGCAATAAAGTACTCCCCGTCGCTGTCAACCTCTCTTCCGTCGACAGTTCCCTGCTCGCCAAACCCAAGCGCTCTCAGGCACAGGATGCACAAGCAGCCGGCAACGACCTTAAAGCCAAGGCTGAGGCTGCCCGCTTGGCCCGTCAGCAACAAGAAAAAGAGGCCGCCAAAGGAACCATCGGCATGTACCACGAAGCCGAAGACATCCTCCTTACCAAAGCCTCCAACAAACGCCATATCCGTTCTATCGATGTGCGCAAAGGCGAAGTCTATTACATCCTCCTCGACAACGTCACCCCAAAAGGTTCCGGCCACAGCATCAAGGTCTCCATCTTTGTCGAAGCTTTCGAAGTCCCCGTCTCTTTCTACGACCCCAAAGTGCGTAAAAACCTCGACGTCAACCTCACTATCCTCGAAAAGAATACTAACAACCGCGTCATCGTCCACAACGAGAACTTCCGCGGCGGCCGTGTCAAATTCGTTCCCGGCTTCAACTACACGCTTTATGCAAAACGTGATGGCTACTTCTCCATCTTCTACGATTTCAACGCCGACCGTTTTAAAGAGGACACCCTCCTTCGCATGAAACTCTACAGAGCCGAACGTGGTACTGTTTATCCCATCTCCGACATCTATTTCGGTAACGAGTACGAGCTCCTTCACGAGTCCGACTCCAACCTCATGAACTACGTCCAAATGTTCAAGAATCATCCCGACGTAGCCTTCACCATCAAAGGCTGGGTTCAAACCTATGGCATCGACCCCGAACACGACCAGCTCGTCTCCCTCGAACGTGCCAAAGCCGTTAAAGAGTTCTTCGTTAAGAACGGTGTTCCCGAGCAAAACATCAAAACCTCCGGCATGACTCCCACCGACATCAAACGTGCCGCCACTGCCGCTTTCGACACCAAGAAACAAAACGACAATGAATTTGTCAAAATCCAGCTCATCATTACCGGCATCAATCCCAAAGAAAACCCCTGATTCCCCTGAAACGTTTTTTTTCATAAGTTCATATTTTTTATGGTTAAGGCTCCCTTTTCGGGAGCCTTTTTTCTTGCTCCACCTTCGCTTTAACTCTACTACATTTTCAATTCATCTTCATTTGATTTCCACTCCCCGTCTGTCGATCAACTGATGAACAACAGTCCCGCAGTTGTCCACCTATCGAACCTACAACAACCTGTAAAATAACAACTACCTCCAATCTACCGACAGGAAATTTAACAATCTAAACTATAATGTATCAACTTGATATAATGATTATTAAGTCAGTTAAATTTGTTAAAAATCAAATCTTTATCGGACTAATATTAGCATGAGTGGAAATAATTTCGTATTTTTGCATTTTCAATTAAAGTAGTTTTAAAATATAAAGACATGACGAAATTTGTTTACACGTTTGGCGGCAAGACTGCCGAGGGTAAAGCCGACATGAAAAATCTGCTCGGCGGTAAAGGTGCTAATTTGGCTGAAATGTGCTTGCTGGGTCTTCCCGTGCCCGCTGGTTTGACTATTACTACTGAGTGCTGCACTGCTTATTATGAGAACAACTGCCAGCTTCCAGCCGGCCTTATGGACGAGGTGTGGAAAGGCATGGCCAACGTGGAGAAGTTGATGGGTATGAAATACGACGATGCCGAGAATCCTCTTCTGGTAAGTTGCCGTTCTGGCGCAAGAAGTTCCATGCCCGGCATGATGGATACGGTGTTGAACATCGGTCTCTCGTCCAAAACCATCCCCGGCATGTTGAAGAGAACCAATAATCCTCGTTTTGTATACGACTCGTATCGCCGTCTGATTATGATGTATGCCGACGTCGTAATGGAAAAGAGCGAAGGCATTGAACCCGCCGATGGCAAGGGCATTCGCAAACAGTTGGACGATATGCTCGACGAGTACAAAGCCGCCCACAACTATAAGAGCGACACCGACCTCACCGCTGACGATTTGCAGAAACTTGCCGAAGACTTCAAACTGAAGGTTAAAGAGGTACTCGGTGTTGAGTTCCCCGATGATGCCAAAGCCCAGATGGAAGGCGGTATCAAGGCCGTGTTCAAGAGCTGGAACGGTAAGAAGGCTGTAAGCTATCGTAAGATTGAAGGTATTCCCGACGATTGGGGTACCGCCGTTAATGTTCAGGCCATGGTATTCGGCAACATGGGCGACAGCAGCGCCACTGGTGTTGCTTTCACCCGCAACCCCGCAACCGGTGATAACCAATTCTACGGCGAGTGGCTGATTAATGCCCAGGGAGAGGACGTTGTGGCAGGTATCCGCACCCCCAACCCCCTCAACGACGACACCAAGAACGAGCAGAACAAGCACATGCATTCCATGCAGGAGCTTATGCCCGAAACTTATAAAGAGTTGTGCGACATCCGTTCCATTCTCGAGAAGAATTTCCACGACATGCTCGACATCGAGTTCACCATCCAGGACGGAAAACTGTATATGCTGCAGTGCCGCGTAGGCAAGCGCACCGGCGTTGCTGCGTTGACCATGGCTATGGACATGTTGAAGGAAGGTCTGATAGACGAAAGCGAAGTGGTGATGCGCATTAGCCCTGCCCAACTCGATGAGTTGCTGCACCCCATTCTGGATTCCTCCGATGAGAAGAAGCACCAAGTTATTGCCAAGGGTCTGCCTGCTGGTCCCGGAGGTGCAGTTGGTGTTATCGCACTCTCGAGTGAGAAAGCCAAGGAGTACCAGGCTGCCGGCATTAAGAACATCTTGGTTCGCGAAGAAACCAACCCCGAAGACGTAGAAGGTATGCGCGCCGCCGATGGTATTCTGACCGCTCGCGGTGGTATGACTTCACATGCCGCTTTGGTTGCCCGCGGTTGGGGTAAATGCTGCATCGTGGGTTGCGAGGCTGTTGAAATCAGCAAAGACCAGACCAATGTCACTACCGATGCTTATGGCAAAAAACGCGTCAACGTTGTTGAGGCCAATACAGTTGTTATTAACGGTAAAGTCTACCATGAGGGTGATTTGTTAAGCCTTAACGGTTCAAAGGGTTGGGTGTATGACGAAGAGATTAAGATGATCAATGCCACCGAAAATCCCTTGTTCCAAGAGTTGATGACGATTGTTGACAAATATCGTAAGATGGGTGTCCGCACCAATGCCGACAATCCCGCCGATGCACAGAAGGCTATCGATTTCGGTGCTGAAGGTATCGGTTTGTTCCGTATTGAGCACATGTTCTATGGAGAGAATAGCGAAGTTCCTCTGGAGAAACTCCGTAACATGATTTTGGCAAACACTCTTGAAGCCCGCCTCGCTGCATTAGATGAACTTGAGCCTTATATTAAGGAGAGTGCCAAGGGTACATTGAAGGTGATGGATGGCAAGCCTCTCACATTCCGCCTGATGGATCCTCCGTTGCATGAGTTCGTTCCTCAAACCGAGGAGAAACAGCGCGAGGTGGCAAAAGCCCGCGGTATCAGTTATGAGGATCTCCATGCCCGTATCGAAAGTATGGAAGAGGTGAACCCGATGATGGGTCTGCGTGGTGTGCGTTTGGGTATTATTTATCCCGAAATCACTGCCACCCAGTTCCGTGCCCTGTTCAGCGCTACCGTTGAGCTGATGAAGGAAGGTTTCAACCCCATGCTTGAGATTATGGTTCCTCTGACCATCAATGCTGCCGAGTTGCACCACCAGAAACGCATTGCCGACAAGGTGAAGAAAGAAGTTGAAGATAAGTATGGCATCGAGTTCAACTACAAGTTCGGCACTATGATAGAGATACCTCGTGCCGCTTTGGTAGCCAACCAGATTGCCGAGGTCGCCGAGTTCTTCAGCTTTGGTACCAACGACTTGACCCAGATGACCTTTGGTTTCAGCCGTGACGATGTCAATTCGATTGTGAAGACATATCTTGATGAGAAGATTATTGCCGCTGACCCGTTCAACAATTTTGACAGTGAATGCGTTGGTGAGTTGGTGAAGATCGGTATCGAGCGTGGCCGTAGCACCCGTCCTAATCTGAAGTGCGGTGTTTGCGGTGAGCATGGTGGCGACCCCACAGCCGCTGAGTTCTTCTACAAACAAGGAATGAACTACGTTAGCTGCAGCCCGTTCCGTGTGCCCGTGGCACGTCTTGCCGCCGCCCAGGCTGCCATTAAAGAAGCCCGCGCTAAGTAAATTGCACAAACCAAGGTTCTTGATGCCTACGGGTGTCAAGAACCTTTAAAAATAAATTTGAATTATGACTGATAAAATCAGACAAGACCTTGAACGCCTTGGTATCACAGGCGTAAGCACGATTTATTACAATCCTTCATACGAGGATCTCTTCAAGATGGAGATGGATCCCAGTCTGACAGGCTACGACAAGGGCCAGCTCACAGAGTTGGATACCATCAATGTGATGACCGGAATCTACACCGGACGTTCGCCCAAAGACAAATATATTGTGGTGGACGAGAATTCAAAGAACACCGTTTGGTGGAATTCTCCCGAGTATCCCAATGACAATCACCCCATGAGCGAAGAAGTTTGGGGAAAGATGAAGGACTTGGCCAAGAAAGAACTCAGCAACAAGAAACTTTTTGTGGTTGATGCTTTCTGTGGAGCCAACAAGGATACCCGTATCGCTGTGCGCTTTATTATGGAGGTGGCATGGCAGGCTCACTTTGTGACCAACATGTTTATCAAGCCCACCGCTGAGGAACTGAAGGATTTCAAACCCGGTTTTACAGTATATACTGCCTCGAAGGCTAAGGTTGAGAACTACAAGGAGCTGGGTCTGAACAGCGAGACTTGTGTGGCTTTCAACGTCAGCAGCCGTGAACAAGTGATTTTGAATACTTGGTATGGCGGCGAAATGAAGAAGGGTATGTTCAGCATGATGAACTACTATCTTCCTTTGCAGGGTATTGCTGCAATGCATTGCTCGGCTAACACCGACATGGAGGGCAAGAATACTGCTATCTTCTTCGGCTTGAGCGGCACAGGTAAGACCACCTTGTCAACCGACCCCAAACGTTTGCTTATTGGCGATGACGAGCATGGTTGGGATGATGAAGGTGTGTTTAATTTTGAAGGTGGCTGCTATGCCAAAGTTATCAATCTTGACAAGGACAGCGAGCCCGACATTTACAATGCCATACGCCGCAACGCTTTGCTGGAGAATGTGACCGTTGACGCCAACGGCAAGATTGATTTTGCTGACAAGAGCGTGACCGAGAACACCCGCGTGAGTTATCCTATCGACCACATTGAGAAGATTGTGCGTCCGATTTCTGCCGCTCCCGCTGCACAGAATGTGATATTCTTGAGTGCTGATGCTTTTGGCGTTTTGCCTCCGGTGAGCATTTTGACTCCTGCCCAGTGCAAATATTATTTCCTTAGTGGATTCACCGCCAAATTGGCAGGTACGGAGCGAGGCATCACCGAACCTACACCGACTTTCAGTGCATGTTTCGGCCAGGCATTCCTTGAACTGCATCCTACCAAGTATGCCGAAGAGCTGGTGAAACGTATGGAAAAGAGCGGAGCGAAGGCTTATCTTGTCAACACTGGTTGGAACGGCACGGGCAAACGTATCTCGATTAAAGACACCCGTGGCATTATCGATGCTATTCTTGACGGCTCAATTGAGAAGGCTCCCACCAAGAAGATTCCTTACTTTGACTTTGAGGTTCCCACATCGTTGCCGGGTGTTGATCCCAAGATTCTCGACCCGCGCGACACTTATGGCTGCGCCTGCGAATGGGAGACCAAAGCCAAGGATTTGGCATCCCGCTTTATCAAGAACTTTGAGAAGTTTACCTATAATGAGGCTGGCAAGGCATTGGTGTCCGCCGGTCCCAAGCTCTAAATGAGTTGGTAGCGAATTGTGAATTGTTGAATGTAGGGGCAGGAACTCGACATTGGACAATTCACAATTCGCATGTTTTTTTTAGTATTCATTGAAAAGATTTTCTGTATGAGAAAGTTACTTGCTGTCGCATTGACTATTGCAACTTTGTGTGGAACGGTTTCTGCACAGACTAAAAAGATTACACTTGAGGACATCTGGTCACGTTCTACTTTTCGTCCCAGCGGTATTTCCACAATACGTTCGATGAACGACGGGGAGCATTATTGTGTGCTGACCCGTTCAGGTATAGAGAAATATAGTTATAAGACGGGAGAGAAGATTGGTGTAATGTGTGCATTTAACGACCCGATGCGCAAGAAGGTGCGTCCAATGCCGCCGATTGAATCGTATGAGTTTTCGGCTGATGAGCAAAAGATATTGCTCAGTGCTGAGTTTGAACCTATTTATCGTCACAGTGGTGTGAGTACATATTACCTATATACTGTAGAGGACGGTAAGATGGAATGCTTGACAAGAGAAGGAAAGCAGCGCCTTACTACGTTTTCGCCTGACGGGAAGATGGTGGCATTTGTTCGCGACAACAACCTTTATGTTATGGCATTGAGTTCATTGCAAGAGACGGCAGTGACTTCTGACGGTAAATTCAATGAAGTGATTAACGGAACAACTGACTGGGTGTATGAAGAGGAATTCGGCATTACGCAGGGTTTCTATTGGTCGCCCGACAGCAAGAAAATTGCTTTTTACCGTTTTGACGAGAGCCGTGTGAAGCAGTACACCATGCAAATGTGGGGTTCACTATATCCTGAGAATTATACATATAAATACCCGAAGGCTGGTGAAGACAATTCAGTGGTTGATGTGATGATTTATGATTTGGAGTCGCAGAAGACCATTAAGTTGAATATTGGCAGTCAGAATGACCAGTATATGCCACGCATTCAGTGGACACAAAATCCCAATGTGTTGGCAATGATGCGCATGAACCGCCTGCAAGACAAGATGGAATTGTTGTTGGCAGATGCCACAACAGGAGAAATCCGTCCGCTTTACACAGAGGAGGATGAGGCTTATGTGGAGGTTCCTGAGACTTGGATGTTTCTTAAAGACGGAAAGCACATGCTTTTGACGAGCGAGAAGGACGGATATAACCACATATATATGTATGACTTGAAGGGTAAGTTGGTGAGACAGATTACGCAAGGTTCATACGATGTGGTTTCGGTATGTTCGGTTGATGAGAAGGCTGGTGTGATATATTATCTGTCGCATGAGACTTCGCCGATTAACAAAGAGTTGTACTCGATTGATTTTAAAGGTAAAAAGAAGAAGAAACTGAGTGGTGCAGAAGGTTGGTACAGTGCCAGTTTCAGTGCTACGAGCAAGTATTATATCAGTACGTTTACCGATGCGAACACTCCTCCGGTTTATACCCTGCATACAAGCGATGGCAAGTTGTTGAAAACTTTGCAGGACAATGCTGATTTGAAGGCAAGGATGGCAGAGTACGGTGTTGGTCATAAGACCTTTGGGACTTTGACTACCTCGTTGGGGTCGGAATTGAATTATTATATTATTCTGCCCCCAGATTTTGATTCCACAAAGAAATATCCGTTGTTTTTCTATGTGTACGGTGGCCCCGGCAACCAGCAGGTGACCAACAGTTATGGCTATAGCGATTATTACTGGTTCCACATGTTGGCTCAGCACGGTTATGTAGTGGCATGTTTTGACGGACGAGGAACCGGTGGCAGAGGAGCCCATTTCAAGAAGATGACCTATAAGAATTTAGGGCGTATGGAGTGTGAGGATGCTGTAGAAGTTGCCCGTTGGTTTGGTAAAAAACAGTGGATTGATGAGGACAGAATTGGTATTTTTGGCTGGAGTTTTGGTGGCTATCTTTCGACGCTCTCCATTTTGAAAGGCCATGATGTGTTCAAGAGTGCCATAGCAGTTGCCCCGGTTATTACATGGCGTTATTACGACAATATTTATACAGAGCGTTTCTTGCAGCGTCCGCAAGACAATGCGCGTGGATATGACGACAATTCGCCATTGAATTTTGCGCATTTGTTGAAGGGTAATTATTTGCTGATACACGGTACCGGAGACGATAATGTTCATTTCCAGAATGCTGTCGACATGGTTACTGCATTGGAGGCGGCAGGCAAGCAATTCGAGTTTCGTATTTACCCCAACAAGAACCACAGCATTTATGGCGGGAACACCCGTTTGAATCTGTACGAATTGATGACTGATTTTATTTATCGCAAGCTTTAAAGACAGAAAAAAAACGATAATCCAAAAAAAAGTCGTATTTTTGCACGAATTTATAACAAGGAATTATGAAAAGATTTTTGATAGGATTGGCCCTGATGGCCGTAATGGCGACGACTGCACAGGCACAGTTTCTCAACTACGGTGTACGTGCGGGAGTTGGCTTTGCCACCCATGTAGATGACTTGGCAGACAATTCACCGATTCTTGCTGCAAATGTGGGAGGTTTTGTGTCTTTCGGTTTCACTCAATCTGAGTCGTTGCTGGCTGAAAATTTCTGTTTGCAGACGGGTCTGAATCTTATCCGTAGAGGCTCGAAATTCCAAGAGGTGCTTGAGACCCCGATGTCAATCCGTGAAGGAAAATATGATGCATTGTATGCCCAGATACCGATTTTGGCGACGGTGCGTTATGAGTTGCCGATACGTCAGCCTGGCCATTTTGGACTGTTGTCCGTTGGCCCTGCTGTAAACTTCGGGTTGATTGGCAAGTATCAGGACCGTAAGTTCACCAGAGGATTGCCTCAGCGTGACCAGAATTATATTTTTGATCTGCCTGCATTCGATGTGATGAATCGTCTGGACATCAGTTTCTTGTTTGGCGTAGGCTATGAGTATGAGGATTTGTCGGTGATGTTGCAGTTGGACTATGGTTTTATGGCAGTTACGGATAGCCCCGACGTTTTGAAACGAATTGCGGATGAGAATTCGAATGCCATCGTACCTTTGGGGAACAACATTGCCTTGCTGCTCACGATTGGTTATCAGATTCCTTTTAGATAGACCTAACTGTTAGGTTGTTTAAATAAAGCAAGGCCGGATGACAGTGTCTCCGGCCTTGTTTGTATTATGTGAAGTGCTTCTCAGTGAAATGAACGGTGAAGGGGGAGGAAAGACAGACGGTTATTAACATTGGTGGTTAGGAAATTGGAGAAAAAATAAGTGTCTAATATTAAAATATCGAAAAAAAATCGTATATTTGCAGAATCTGCAATATGAACTATTGTGGAAAGAATATGTTGCAATACAACGAATAACAATAAATTAAGATAGATGACAGACAATACTTATATGGCCAAAACTGCTGTAAACGTTTCAAGTGAATATGGACGGCTTAATGCTGTGTTGTTGCACCGACCCGGAGTGGAAATAGAGCGAATGACTCCATATAATGCCAATGATGCATTGTATAGCGATATTTTAAGCAAGCATATAGTTGACAAGGAATACGCGTCGTTTTGCGGCGTGTTTGAGAAATGGACGAAGGTTTATTATGTTGAGGATATTCTTTTGGATTTGATGGAGAATGATGATGTGAGACAGTTGATTGTGACGAAAAGTTGTGAGATAGATGGATGTCCATATTTGGTTGACGAGTTGATGCGCCATCCGAGCGAGCAGCTTGCGAAGGAGTTGATAGAAGGGGTTCCTTATCATGAGGACACAGACCCTGAGCGTTTTAAGGAAGAACGCTATACTTTGAAGCCCCTGTATAATTTGTTTTTTACCCGCGATGCTTCTTCATCGGTTTATAATGAGGTGCTGATTAACTCGATGTCGTTCAAGGTACGCCAACGCGAGACGCTTATTTATAAGTCGATTTTTGAGGATTATTTCCGTGTGAAGACATTCTGCGCAATGGATGAGAACTCGTCTGCGCGGACGGAAGGAGGAGATGTGCAGATTGCTTCTCCCGACCTTTTGTGCATAGGCAATGGAATCCGAACCAATAACAAGGGTATCAAGTTTTTGGCTGAGAAGTTTGCCAAAGAACGTGGCAAATTTAGAATCTTGGTTCAGGAACTTCCTCACCATCCGGATTCGTTTATCCATCTGGATATGGTGTTCACATTTCTTGGCAGTCACCAGTGCATGGTGTATCAGCCCATGTTGGAGAAAAGCGGTATCTTTACCAATCTTGCCACTACGATGATAGAATGCGACAACGGTAAAATAAAGACAACTGAATGCGAAAACCTGATTAAAGGTCTAAAGGCATGTGGTATGGATATGGAGCCGGTGTTCTGTGGCGGGCCTGATCGTTGGTATCAAGACCGTGAACAGTGGCATAGCGGTGCCAATTTCTTCGCGTTGGGCGATGGAAAGATTATTGGATATGAGCGCAACGTGAATACGATAGAGAGTCTTGACAGAGCTGGTTTCAGTGTGCTGGATGCCGACGATGTTTGCAGTGGCAAAGTGGATATGAATCAGTATGAGAAGTTTGTTGTCACGTTCAAGGCCAGCGAGTTGCCCCGTGCAGGCGGTGGTGCCCGTTGCATGACCATGCCCATCAACCGAGACTAAAAGTATTTGTTTTTTTGAATTTTAACAACATTTCTACAATAGAACTATGAAAAAGTACCATCTGATGAACAACATCATAGGCTGGGCGGTTTGCTTGATAGCCTGTGTTGTTTACATCCTTACTGCTGAGGCCACAGCTTCGTGGTGGGATTGCGGCGAGTACATCGCAACAGCAAACAAACTGCAAGTGGGACACCCTCCCGGAGCCCCTTCGTTCCAATTGATTGGACGCATTTTCTCAATGTTTTCCAGTCCAGAGAATGTAGCCCATGCAGTCAATGTTATGTCGGCAGTGTGCAGTGGTTTTACCATCCTGTTCCTTTTCTGGAGTATCACACTGTTGGGCAAACATTTGCTCCCAGACCCAAAGAATCCTGACATGAAAGACATGCGCACATGGGCAGTGTATGCTGCCGGTATTGTTGGCGCATTGGCTTATACTTTCAGTGATACATTCTGGTTTTCGGCTGTTGAAGGCGAGGTGTATGCAATGTCATCATTGTTTACTTCGGTTGTGTTCTGGGCTATTCTGAAATGGGAAGAGCAGGCAGACGATCCCCGTTCGCTACGTTGGCTGGTACTGGTGTGTCTGTTGGTTGGTATTGCCATCGGCGTCCACCTGTTGAACTTGTTGACAGTTCCCGCCATAGTGTACGTTGTTTATTTCCGTAAGTGGCCCAAAACTACGGTTAAGGGATTCATCTGGAGTGGTGTAATCTCAGTTGTATTGCTTGCACTCATTCTCTGGGGTATCATTCCTGGCATAGTAAATGTTGACTCGGCATTTGATGTGTTCTTTGTGAATGTGCTCCATATGCCGTTTAACAGCGGTACTATTGTGTTCTTCCTTCTGCTTACCGCACTTGTTGTTTGGGGACTTTGGTATACCTCCGAGAAAAAGAAGAACAAGCCCGTAATCAACTCTGCCATACTTGGATTTTTGATGTTGGTAATTGGCTATTCGACTTTCTTCCTATTGGTAATCAGAGCCAACACCAATACGCCTCTTAATGAGAATGCACCTAAAGACGCCGTTGCCATGCGTGCCTATCTTGGACGTGAGCAGTATGGTGACACTCCGTTGTTCTATGGCCAGTACTATACTGCCGGAAAGCCTATTGATGCAGAGCGTGGGTACACGAAGTATGTGCGTGGAAAAGATGAGAAAGGTAGAGATCGTTATGTTGCTGCTTCTTATCAGCAGAAGTTCATCTATCGTCAGAATCACACGGGGCTGTTCCCAAGAATGTATAGTGACGATGCATCCCGTCAACATCCTCAGTTCTATGAATATTGGGCTGGGAAGTGCCGCGGTGACCACAAGCCCACGGCAGGCCAGAATTTGAAGTATTTCCATGGCTACCAGATGGGATTTATGTATTGGCGCTACTTTATGTGGAATTTTGCCGGACGACAGAACGATATTCAAGGTCATTATTTTAATAGTGACGGCACTCGTGATTACATGAACGGCAACTGGATTTGCGGTATCAAAGCAATTGATGAGGCCCGTCTCGGTCCGCAGGATAATCTGCCCGACCACATGAAAGAGAACAAGGCTCGGAATGTGTATTATCTTCTTCCATTGTTGCTTGGTCTCTGTGGACTTTGGTATCATATACTCCGCAATAAGAAAGATGCTTTCATTGTTTTCATCATGTTCTTTATGACGGGAATAGCAATTGGCATATATCTTAACATGCCTCCGCGTCAGCCGCGTGAAAGAGATTATGCCTTTGTGGGCTCGTTCAGTTTCTTTGCTATCTGGATTGGATTAGGAGTCATGGCTCTTGCTGACTGGCTCACCAAGTTGTTCAAGAAAGAGAATCTCCGAAAGATTATAACTCCTGTAGTATTCGTGGCATGCCTGCTTTGTGTGCCGGTACTTATGGCATCGCAGAATTGGGATGACCATGACCGTTCAGAAAAGTATGCCGCCCGTGATTTCGCCAAGAACTATCTTGCCTCGGTTGATGAAAACGGTGTTCTGATTACTTTCGGTGATAACGATACATTCCCGCTTTGGTATGCCCAAGAGGTAGAAGGATTCCGTACAGATGTCCGCATCCTTAACTATACGCTTTCGGGTATGTATTGGTATGTTGAGCAATTGTTCAATAAATTGTATGAGTCAGAACCAATGCCGTTTACCTTGACGAAGGATTTCTATGGTCTTGGCAAGGATGTTATATATCTGCAAGACCGCACAAGTGACTATTTTGAAGTGTCAGATGTGCTTGCCTTGTTGCGCGACCATCCTGAGAAATTCACCATTCACGACAGTCGTCAAGGTGAGGATGTCATAGTTCTCCCGACTACTCATTTCAAGATTACGCTTGATATACCCGCGTTGGTGGCAAAAGGTATAATTCCTGCAGAAAAGGCCAGCGAAGTGGATTCCGTTATCAAATGGCAAATTTCCAAGGGCAGCCTTTTCCGCCACGAACTCATGATTCTTGATATCCTTGGAACCAACAAGTTTATGCGTGATATCAATATCATGAACCCCAGTTATATTAAAGATGTCTTTCCTCCTGTACGGCAGTATTCTGTTCAAGATGGTATGAATTACAAACTTGTGCCCTGCAAAGCTCAAGCAATTCAGCCTATCTTACTTGACAAGCGCGATAACAAGTACGTTGTTCAGAATTTTACCGAGGAATCGTACGACTACTTTATCAACGGATACAAAGGAGCCGATGGGCAGATGCATCCGCTTGAATGGGGTAACCTGAATGCCGACCTCTATGTTGATCCTGTCAGTGTCAACATGGGAACCGTTCAACGTCAGACTTTCAGCATTGCAGCTTCAGAATTGATAAGCAAAGGCGATACTGCACGTGCACGTAAGATGCTTGAACTCTCCGATAAGTACTTCCCGGAAAAGAACTTCCCATACGACAAGTACAGTGTCATGATGATTACACTCTATCGTGATGCGTTTGGTCTTGACCGTGCCAAAGAAATCTGGGACAGCATTTTCAAGTACTACAGCCAAGAGCTTGCCTACTATGGACAGTATCAAGGTACACCCAAGGCTGACGGTGTTAGAAATGCTACCCAAGATGCTTGCCAGATTATCTATACTCTGCATTATGCCGCATCGGTTGATCTCAACGATAGCGCACGTGCTGAGAAGGCTCAAGCTCTATTGGCAGAACAAGGCTATCAGATTAAATAATCTATTACCCTCCTATGTGTGCAGTAGTTAAAACGAAAAAGTCTAAGGTTCACAAAGCAAAAAGAATCAGCATCGCCCTCCCCGAGAGGGAGGACGATGTTTTGAATCAGTATGCTCAGAACTGTGGCATTTCGCGTACAACTGCTGTCAAACGCATCGTGCGAGAAGCACTTAAACAATATAGTTCCAATCTTGCGAAGACCGAACCTAAAAACCAACTTGGATTGTTCGACACACTGCAGATGGACATATTTTTCAACACTTCAAAAGCAAGTGATTAAGTCCTAATCAAAAAAACAAAACAATGAAGAAGTTATTCACATTTTTGTTCTCACTAACATTCATTTTCGGAATGTCGTTGTCAGCTCAAGAAACCGAAGAGGCTGCAACACATGAGAACGAATCCAGCTTCAATCCCGGTTCCACCATCATTGGTCACGTGACTGACGCCCATTCTTGGCACATGTTTGATTACTATGACAAACAGGGTACCGAGCATGCTGTGGCAATCCCCTTGCCAGTTATTCTCATAAACGATGGTCATCTCGATATCTTTATGTCCTCCAAGTTCCATCACGGACACGCCGACTATAAAGGCTATCGTCTTGTTGGGGGTGGAATTGAGAAAGAAGAAATCATCTGTGTAGACGAGTCTGGGCAGCCACGACTTGACGAGGCTGGCAATGTGATAAAACCTCTTGACTTCTCCATTACCAAAGTGGCTGCCGCCATCATGATAATTGTCCTCATGCTCATTGTCATGATTATGATAGCCAAGAATGGATACAAAAAGCGCGAGAACCAGGCTCCCAAAGGTTTGCAGTCATTGGTAGAAATGCTTGTAGTTTTTGTACGTGACAGTATTGTCCGTCCTATGATAGGGGAGGCCCACTACCAGAAATATCTGCCTTATCTTCTTACTCTTTTCTTCTTCATTTTCTTCAGTAACTGCATGGGACTTATTCCGTTCTTCCCTGCTGGTGCTAATGTTACAGGCAACCTTGCCGTTACTGCCACACTTGCAGTTATTACATTCCTCATCACCAACCTCAGTGGCAACAAACATTATTGGGTAGATATTTTCAACACACCAGGTGTTCCCGCATGGCTTAAAATCTTTCCCCTTATGCCAGTTGTAGAGTTGGTGGGTGTCTTCACCAAACCTATTGTGCTGATGATTCGTCTATTTGCCAACATGACTGCCGGCCACATTGTTATACTTGGCTTTGTGGTCATTATCTTCATTATCAGCAACACGTTATCGATGGGAGTTGGGGCTGGAGTCTCCGTGATTTCTGTTGTGTTTAGTGTCTTCATCAGCGTTCTTGAATGTCTGGTTGCCTATATCCAGGCATTCGTTTTCACCATGCTTTCCGCTTTGTACATTGGCATGGCTGTCCACGAACCCCATCATGCCGAAGCCTAATACCTGTTATTTATTAACCTAAAATATAATTGCCTATGAAATCAATAAAAGATGTCAACTTCAAAGGACGTAAGGTCCTGCTCCGTGTGGATTTCAACGTCCCCATGGACGAAAACAAAAATATCACCGACGACACTCGTATGCGTGAATCCCTTCCCACCATCAACAAACTCTTAAATGATGGTGCTGCCATAATCATAATGGCTCACTTCGGACGTCCTAAGAAAGGTGGTTTCGAACCGGAGTTCACACTTGAGCCCGTTGCTAAACATCTTTCCAAACTTATCGACCGTCCCGTCCAGTTCACCCAGTCTCTCCTTGGTGAGGGCAAGGTCGAAGAGATGGCCAGAAATCTGAAAAATGGTGAAGTTCTGCTCCTTGAGAACATCCGTTTCTATCCTGAAGAAACCGAAGGTGGTGTAGGCTTTGCTGAGCAACTTGCCAACCTTGGTGACTGCTACATTAACGATGCTTTCGGTGCTGCACACCGCGAACATAGTTCCACTGCAGTTATTGCCCGATTCTTCCCGAAAGATAAATACTTTGGATTCTTGATGGAGAACGAGGTGCGCAACCTTGAGAAACTGATGCACAATCCTCCTCGTCCCTTCACGGCTATTATCGGCGGTAGCAAGGTCAGCAGTAAGATCGGCATTCTCGAAAATCTTATTGACAAAGTCGACAATATGATTATTATCGGTGGTATGCGTTATACCTTCACCAAGGCTCTTGGAGGAAAAATCGGTAACTCCATTTGTGAGGACGATAAAATCGAGCTCGCCAAGGCGTTGATGTATCGCATGGAAGCCAAGGGAGTAAAATACACCCTCCCCATCGACAGTGTTATCGGTGATAAGTTTGGCAATGATGCCAAGACCCGTGTCGTCCCCTCCGGCGAAGTTCCTGAAGGTTGGGAGAGTATGGACTGCGGTCCCGAAAGTTGTAAAGCCATCCATGACATTATCATGAAGAGCAAGACTATTCTTTGGAACGGTCCTGCCGGTGTGTTTGAGCTGAGCAATTTTGCCAAAGGAACCAATAGTATTGCCAAGAGCGTAGCCGAAGCTTGCAAGCAGGGCTGTTTTGCTGCCGTAGGTGGTGGCGACAGCGTGGCTGCTGTCAAGCAAATGGGTCTTGCCGACCAGATGAGTTATGTCTCCACTGGTGGAGGAGCGATGCTTGAGTACCTTGAGGGTAAAACTCTTCCGGGCATCAAAGCCATCCAGGATTAATCCTCTAAACCAAAGTGCAGCTGGTGCTAATCAGCTGCACTTTCTTTTTTTTGTTCTCTATCTTTCCAACGGATAATAATCCGTTTTTGTTCATTATCTGATAATCTTTAGTGTTGTTGTTTTATGAAACGTTTTCTATTGCTTCTTTTATTCTGCTGTATTCATTTGCTTGTCATGGCACAGTGGTCGGTAGGGGTACGTGGCGGGGCAAGTCTAACGAGCATTTCACGTTCACATGCCAATCGAATAGATGAGTCCTATAGCCCTCGTTGTGGCTATGATTTCAAACTCGTTGGTTCTTATTCCGTCAATCCGTGGCTGTCACTTCGTGCAGACCTCGATATTATGCAGCGCAACCATCGTCTTCAGCGACATCTTAATTATATCTCTCCTGTCTATACTGATCATCTCAATACCTATATCGCGCTTCCCCTCATGGCTGACTTCTCTTTTGGAGGGAAAAAACTGTTCGGACATTTCCTCGTAGGAGCATACTGTGGCTACTGGCTTAGCCAGCATATCAAAGGAACCTCATACGGGATGACTGATTACGTCGTATATTTCTCCGATTTCGATGAGCCACGCACATTCACCCGTGAAGATCGTCGTTTCGATGCCGGCCTTGCTGGTGGAGTTGCTCTCAGTTATCGTCTTACATCTTCCCTTGATATAAACTTAGACGCACTCTTCCATTACGACCTTCTCAGCCACCACATCGGCTACAATCATCTTCAAGACTACCGATACTTGAACACGGCATCTCTACTCCTGGGCATTACCTATAATTTAAATAAAAAACAACAGCAATGAGAAAAATAATCATCCTTTTTTTCGCCATTGTCGTTCTCTTATGTTCTTGTCGCAAAGAGTCCGACTATGTCCCTTATATTGGCGAGAGCCATAAACTGGCATACAACACCTACGAGGAGCAATTTGTTTTCCTGTGGAAATGTATCAGTACTGGTTATGTTTTCTGGGATGTTGACTCCACCGATTGGGATGCTATTTACGACAAATATTTGCCCCGTTTCAAAGCATTTGATCAACGCCATGCTGCGGGCCTTGATGTCTCGATTGATGAACTCAACAATACTTACAGCGAGATCTTCGACGGTATGAAAGACCACCACATGATGGTTTCAATACAGAACATACACCCTGTTCCCGCTGAAGGTGGACGTTTGGCTGTCATTCGGCCGGGCAGAGCAGAAGTCAGTGAGCGAGACTACTTCATCGAGCAGTCTAACATTGAGAAGAGCTCCATTCTCTCCTTTCTCAACGGTATAGATTCTTTGGGATACACCATTCTGACTCATGAATCAGGCACATTTCCCTTCCAAGAAGAGGCCATTTCCTCCTCGGTCACATATCATTACATCCTATTTCAGTTGTCAGATGGGCGGTTAGTACCTTATCTTTGGCAGTCTATGGCGGCGTTTACGCCTGTTATCCTTAGCCTTGGCGATGGTTCAGAAACAAGTGCAGGGGCTCAACTTCTTGATCATTGGCTGCGTGCGATTACCGATACTCCTCGTAACAAACTGGCTGGCATTATCCTCGACAACCGTGCCAACAACGGTGGTTACCAGGATGACTTAGACTATCTCATTGGAACCTTCCTCAGTGAACGTGCCGAAGTAATGAAGACACGCTACAAAGAAGGACCGGGACGCTATGAATATTCGCAGTGGCTTCCTTACTATATTTTCCCTAACAAGAAATACCATCGCGACATCACTGCGGAGAACATACCCTATGTTATTATTTGTGACATCAATTCCATCAGTATGGGTGAGATAGAACCTTTCTGTGCCAAGGAGGTGCTTCCCACATGCCACACAATTGGTGAGCGTACCTACGGAGCAACCGGCCCTTTACAGCCTTACACTGACATCAACCTCAACTATGGTGGACCTTTCGGAGATGGAATGACGTTCTATGGGCACTATGTTTATACCTCTACTTTTGAGGCTCTAATTGGTGGCAAGGTGACAGAAGGCATTGGACATATTCCCGACCAAATTGTACTCCGTAAAGACCATAATGGAGACTTCGCTCCCCAACTTGATGCCGCATTGAACTATATATCCAATTATTGAGAGTGTTTTTTTTACAATGATAACATAAAGTACCGTGAAAAGTTTAGTTTATTATGTGGTTATTTTGTGGGTTCTGTTGACATCTATGCCTACACAAGCTTGTACCAATTTGATAGTAGGAAAGAAGGCTTCTCGTGATGGCAGTGTGATGTGTACCTACAATTGCGACGGCTTTGGTTTCTCTGGTTCGTTGTTCTATAGCCCTGCCGGTCGACATGCCAAAGGTGAAAAAATTGCCATTCATGGTTGGGGGCCATCTCATGAGGGACAATTTGTTGACCAGGTGGAATATACTTACAATGTTGTCGGTCTGATGAACGAGAAACAGGTTACTATTGTCGAAACCACCTTCGATGGAAGACTTGAGTTGCAGAACCGAGATGGATTACTTGACTATTTTAGCCTCATGCGGTTGGCTTTGCAACGGTCGTCCACTGCTCGCGAAGCTATTCGTTGCATGGTGGGTTTGGTAGAGGAATATGGATATAACAGTAGTGGTGAGAGCATCACGGTATGCGACCCTGACGAAGCCTGGATTATGGAAATTATAGGCAAAGGCCCTGATAGGAAAGGAGCGGTATGGGTGGCTTTGCGTATTCCTGATGACTGCATTTGTGCTCATGCCAACCTTAGTCGCATCCGTCAGTTCCCTCTTGAGAAACGGCGTTCATATAAGAGTATTAGCAGCCACAATATTTGCTATATTAACAGGCCTGAGGTAGAGTGTGTGTATGCCTACGATGTAATCTCGTTTGCACGAGAAAAGGGATTTTTCTCTGGCAAAGATGAAGAATTCTCTTTCAGAGATGCGTATTGCCCCATTGATTTTGAGAATGTACGTTATGCTGATGCCAGAGTGTGGAGTTTTTTCCGGCACCATTACAACGTAGAAGAGATGGATAAGTACCTTCCATATATTAACGGGGATTTCAGCAGCTGCGACCATTTGCCTTTATGGATAAAGCCAGACGAGCCTCTATCGCTTCAGGATTTGCAGGCTGATATGCGAGACCATTTTGAGGGAACGCCATTGGATATGACATGCGACGTTACTGCTGGGCCTTGGGGCATGCCAGTACGTCCGTTACCGATGCATTTCAGCGACAGTCGTGGTAACAACTATTATCGTGAACGTCCTATTGCTACGCAGCAGAGCGGGTTTACCATGACTTGTCAGATGCGGCGGTGGCTGCCCGATGATGTTGGTGGCGTTGTTTGGTTTAACTGTGACGATGCCAATATGGTTGCATACGTCCCATTGTACTGCTGTATAACGCAAGTTCCCGACGCATTCCGTTCTGAGAATAATCTACGGAATGAATTCTCATTTGAGTCGGCATTTTGGGTGAATAACTGGGTGGCAAATATGGTGTATCCGCGTTACTCCATGATGATTGGGGATTTGCGCGCGGCGCAGAGCGAGCTGGAGGGTTATTATTTTTGCGACCAGGATTCGGTTTTGGCGGCAGTACAAAGGATGACGCCTTCTGACCGGCGGGAGTACCTCAACCGTAAGAGCATTGAGTATACAAGTCGTATGATGCGGAGATGGAATGAACTTGCCAAGTACCTTATTGTGAAGTATAACGACCAAGTAATACGGAAGGTTGACGAAAACGGGAACTTTCAACGATGGGGATATGAGACACCTGGTTATGATCAGCAATTCATCGATGCTATTGGTTCTTCGACAGGGGAGAGGTACCTTCTTGACAGAGTAATAGAACGAAGGGAACGCTAAGTGACGGGGGAGCGAGGATGGATGGAGAGCGAAGGAAGAGCGAAGGGAGAGCGAAGGAAGAGCGAACATAGGAGAAGAAAATTGCGGAAATTAATAATAAATTCGTATCTTTGCATTCTGTAAATAAAAATTAATTGCTATGAAAAACTGTAGTATTTTTAAAATTATTATCTGCTTGGGGCTGTCATTTGTTGCCACCTCTTGTGTGGTATACCATCCTCATAATGTTGATATCCCGCTTTTGCAGGAGCAGGGGGAAGTTGAACTTGATGCATCCTTGTCGTTGTCGGCTCCGCTTATGGGGGCACCGGCTCTGAATGCTTCTGTTTCGTATGCTCCGTTCAATCATGTAGGGGTGCAGGCAGCAGTCAGTTTGGCCAATTTTCCTACATACTATGCTCAGGGTGCTGCCGGCGGGTTTCTGCCCTTCGGTAACATGGTGCTTGAGGGTTATGCAGGTTACGGTTATGGCAATACGTTTCATGAAATAGACAAGAACGTCGCCGAGAAGACCTATCGGGTAACGGGTCACTATAGTTTGGTTTTTGGACAGGTGAACTTTGGATGGGTAAATCTTGTAGAAGGATTGCTTGATGTTGGTTTTGGATTAAAGGGAGGGGTGATGTATCCTGATTTTGGCAAGTATCAGGT
This sequence comes from uncultured Bacteroidales bacterium, assembly GCA_900317955.1. Taxonomy (GTDB): domain Bacteria; phylum Bacteroidota; class Bacteroidia; order Bacteroidales; family P3; genus Colimorpha. Next base: position 9,507 of record ONIP01000016.1, on the reverse strand, counting down.
GACGGGCAATGAAGAGTCGACGTTACTCGAAACACATACAGACCACCATCTATTGTTGCAGCCACAGTTTGTTATCCGAGCCGGATGGAAACAGGTGAAATTATCGCTGAATATTGGAGCCGCGCACCTCACAGACTGGCCGGAGAGCAACAACTACTTCAATTATGAGCGCATCAGTATAGGTGCTGGCGTTCATTTTGAGTTCTAAGAATTAATACAGACTATAGATGAGCCATTTCTTGCCGATAACGTTGGACGAAGTCAAGCGGTTGGGGTGGGAGAGTGTGGATGTGGTTCTCGTTACCGGCGATGCGTATATTGACCATCCTGCTTTCGGGACGGCAGTCATAGGTCGCACCCTCGAGGCGGCGGGCTATCGTGTGGCGGTCTTGCCACAGCCTAACTGGCGGGATGATTTGCGCGATTTCCGCAAATTCGGCAGGCCACGGCTCTTCTTCGGGGTTACCAGCGGGGCGATGGACAGCATGGTGAACCACTATACGGCCGCGCGCAGGCTACGGCACGACGATGCCTACACTCCTGGCGGTGAGGCTGGTTTTAGACCGGACCGTGCTACATACGTCTATTCCCGCATTTTGAAGCAGCTCTTTCCCGACACTCCAGTAATTATGGCCGGTATAGAGGCTTCGATGCGGAGGCTTGCCCACTATGACTATTGGGACGACCGGCTCTTTCCCAGTATATTGGAAGACACCCCTGCCGACCTTCTAAACTATGGCATGGGTGAGCGTACCACGCTCAAGATGGCACGTTTGTTGGCAGAAGGGCAGCCGGTTGAGGCAATATTTGGTTTGCCGCAGGTGGCATATAAGACCCGTCTGGGTATTGAGGAAATAAGGAGTTCGCAAGATGGTGAGATAATAGAACTGCATTCGTTTGAGGAATGTCAGCGTTCCAAGCGTGCCGAGGCTGAGAATTATCGCATTATAGAGCAGGAAAGCAATAAGATAGAGTGTGCCACCCTTGTTCAGCGACATGGTGACAGTTGGGTTGTGGTCAATCCGCCGGAGCCACCGATGAGTACCGAGGAGATAGATGCTTCTTTCGACCTCCCCTATATGCGCCTGCCGCATCCGAAGTACAAGAAACGCGGCACAATTCCCGCCTACGAGATGATAAAAAACTCTGTCAATATACATCGAGGGTGTTTCGGAGGATGTTCGTTCTGTACTATCTCCGCACACCAAGGCAAACAGATAGCCAGTCGGTCGGAGGCATCAATCTTGAAAGAGGTGAAAGCCCTTGTGAGCCGTGATGATTTTAACGGAGTAATAACCGACCTTGGGGGACCTTCGGCCAATATGTACGGCATGTCGGGCAGAAATAAAGACCTTTGCCGAGGTTGTGCAAGATATAGTTGCATCCAGCCTTCGGTATGCAAAAACCTACAGTGCGACCACCGGCCTATTGTGGAGCTTTACAAAAAGGTTTCGGCCATAGCCGGGGTCAAGCATGTGTATATTGGCAGTGGAATCAGGTGCGACTTATTTACGCCCGACAACGGTGGTTGGGAGTATTTCCGGCACGTGGTGATGCACCATGTAAGCGGGCGTCTTAAAGTGGCACCCGAGCATACCAGCGACCGAGTGCTCACGCTAATGCGCAAACCGACGTTCAATCTCTTTCTTGAGACAAAGAGCCGTTTTGACGCCATTTGTCGTCAGGCAGGACTGCGGTACCAGTTGATACCCTATTTTATCAGTTCGCATCCGGGTTGTAGCATCAAGGAGATGGCAGACCTTGCTGTAGAGATGAAACGGCTGGGCTATCGATTGGAGCAGATACAAGACTTTACGCCTACGCCGATGACGCTTAGTACCGAGATGTACTACACGGGCATCGACCCTACAACGATGCAGCCTGTGTATGTGGCCACGGCAGCAGCCGACAAGAAGGAACAGAACCTGATGTTCTTCTATTACAAGAAAGAATGCCAGGACGCGATACGTCAGGCACTGCATAGACATCACCTCGACGCATATATACCTCGGCTGCTGGGGCAATATAATCCCACTTTGTCACATCGTCCACGTCGTTAGGGATTTACGTTGATTTTGTTATTAGGTGGGTTCTATTTATTTGTTTTCATTGTCGTTTTTTCTTCTCCGCTGACGCTATCGAAGTGCCACTGGCACTTCTTCACCTTTCGGGACGCAGGTATCTTGTTGCTGATAATCACCGCACTGCGCCTTACGCTTGTACGGTGTCATGAAAAGTCTCACTTCTACGAGGTGATTTATAGAAGTCCATATTAGTGTTATAGGGCTACCTTTGAAGGTGGCAGGGGGTGATTTGGGCGTATGTAGAATGAAAGTAGAGTGGAGGAGGAGGTTGAAAAGGAGAATGGTGTGAGTAAAGTTGTTTATAAAAATGTTGGCCGGGATTGCGGTCATGTCGGAAATAATATGTATCTTTGCATTTTAAAAATATACTATGGACGAAGAACAACTTACCCCCGAAGACCCGGACTTGGGGATACAAAATGATATAGAGCCTGATGGGGAAACCCCAGAGGGAGGAGTTCAAGTACCCGAAGTAGACCCTTCGGATGCTGACAGCGGCAAGATAGGCAGCGGTACGACACTGTCGCTGAGCGGAATGTTCCGCGAGTATTGGATTGATTATGCTTCGGATGTAATCCTTGACCGTTCAGTGCCGGATATAGACGACGGATTGAAGCCGGTGCAGCGGAGAATACTCCATGCCATGAAAGAGACCGATGACGGACGTTTCACGAAGGTTGCCAATATAGTGGGTACTACGATGTTGTATCACCCTCACGGAGACGCGTCCATCAACGATGCATTGGTCAACATGGGTCAGAAGAACCTGTTGATAGACTGCCAGGGAAACTGGGGAAACATCCTGACCGGGGACGGTGCGGCTGCAGGCCGATATATAGAGGCGCGTTTGTCGAAGTTTGCGAAAGAGGTGGTCTTCAACGCAAAGACAACTCAGTGGAAACCAAGTTACGACGGACGCAAACAAGAGCCGGTGACGTTACCCATCAAGTTCCCGCTGTTGTTGGCGCAGGGCACTAAAGGCATAGCCGTTACATTGACTTCGAATATATTGCCGTACAATTTTTGTGAGCTGTTGGAGGCATCGATAAAGATACTGAAAGAAGAGCCGTTTGAGATATATCCCGATTTTCCGACAGGAGGGCAGATAGATGTGTCGAAGTATAATGACGCCGCTGTTGGAGGAAAGTTGCGCATAAGAGCGAAAATGCACTATGATGAGAAGCGGAAGGCGATAGTTATTACCGAGATACCGTATACTATAACCACTGACGTGTTGATAGATAGTATATTGAAGGCAAACGAGAAGGGCAAAATCAAGATAAAGAAAGTGGACGACAACACCGCTGCCGAGGTGGAGATAGTGTGTTATCTGCCCACAGGCATATCGCCCGACCAGATGATAGACGCCCTGTATGCATTTACCTACTGCCAAATAAACTTCTCGCCGCAGACGTGTGTAATTGTGGACAACAGACCCGTTTTCATGACGGCAAGTGACATATTGCGCCACTCGACCTTGCGCACGAAAGACCTGTTGAGACAAGAACTGGAGATACTTCTTGGGGAGTTGGAAGACAGATGGCACTGGGTGTCGTTGGAAAAGATATTCTTTGAAAAGGGGATATACAAAGTGTTGGAGAAAAAAGATTACGACACATGGGAAGACCAGGTTACAGGCATAGAGCGGGGATTTGACCCATACCGCAAACTGTTCCGCAAGGAAATAACGCGCGACCATGTGTTGAAGTTGTGCGAGAAGCCAGTTCGCAAAATCTCGAAGTTCGATATAAAGAAAGCTGAGCAGGAGATTGCGAACATCGATATGGACATAGAGGAGACCAAAAACCATTTGGCTCATCTGAACGAGTATGCCATCAATTATTTCCAGCATATCTTGGAGACCTACGGCAAAGGGCGCGAGAGGAAAACCGAGATACGCAATTTTGAAGACATCCAGGCAGCCAATGTGGCCGTGGCCAACGAGAAGCTTTATGTGAACATGGCGACAGGATTTGCCGGCACAAGCATGAAGAAGGACGACGGTGCAGAGTATGCCTTTGACTGCTCCAAGTTGGATGATATCATAGTGTTCCGTACCGATGGCACGATGATGGTGACCAAGGTGCAGGAGAAAGCCTTTGTGGGTTCGCCGTTGTGCAAGGAGTTGCTGTATATTGGGTTGTTCCGCAAGCGGGACGACCGGACGGTGTACAACATGATATACCGAGACGGGGCGATGGGATTTGCATTTGTAAAGCGTTTCTCGGTAGTTGGCATAACCCGCGACACTGAATATAACCTGACGCAAGGCACTAAGGGCACGAAGATACTTTATTTTTCGGCCAACCCCAACGGGGAGGCGGAAGTGGTTACCGTGCACCACGCCACAAAGGCCAAGCTGAAGAAAGTGAGTTTTGACTTTGACTTTGCCAAACTGGCCATAAAAGGACGCAAAGCCATGGGCAATATATTGACCCGCAATGCAGTGCGCAACATTACGAAGAAAGGGGAGGGAGTGTCGACGCTTGAAGCGCGCGAGATGTGGTACGACCCCACAGTGAAGCGGCTGAATGTGAACAATGCGGGGGTGCTGCTTGGAAGGTTCTCGGGTAAAGACCGGGTGTTCACCTTGACGCAGTCGGGCAACATGCGACTGACGGGTCAGGATTTGAGTACACACTTTGACGACGACATGATAGAGATACGCAAGTACAACCCAAGGAACATTGTGACGGCGCTGTATCAGGAAGGGAGCACTGGCAGTTACTATCTGAAACGTTTCCAAGCCGAAGACAGCGACAAGAAGTTGGCATTCATAGACGAAGGCGACCAATTGATAAGCTACAGCATGGATACTTTCCCAAGGCTGCATGTGAGTTATGACGAAACATCGGGGAAGAAGATTTTGGAAGAAGACATAGATGTGTCGGAATTCATAGCGGTGAAAGGATACAAAGCCAAGGGCAAACGCGTGACTACCAGCAAGGTGAAAGAGTTTGTATGGTTGGAACCGCTGCCTGAGCCGGAACCCGAGCCAGAGCCTGAGGATGAAGAGCCAGAGGTGATAAGCAACGAGGTGGACGAGGAAAGGGAAGGATTTGCCGAAGGCATTCAGACCTCACTGTTTTGAACTGCTTAATCGTTTAATAGCTTAATCGTTTAATAGCTTAATCGCTTAGTAGCTTAATCGCTTAATCGCTTAATAGTTTAATCGCTTAATAGCTTAATCGCTTAATCGCTTAATAGTTTAATCGCTTAATAGCTTAATCGAGAGCCAAGGACTAACACATTAGAACTCGTTAATTCGTAAATTCGTAAATTCGTGAATCTTTTTGATGCGCCAAGGACTAACACATTAGAATTCGTTAATTCGTAAATTCGTAAATTCGTGAATCTTTTTGATGAGCCAAGGACTAACACATTAACACATTCACACATTCACACATTCAAAAGATGAAAATACTTGTTATATTACCGCGGTTTCCCTATCCGCTTGAGAAAGGCGATAAATTACGCGCCTATTATCAGATAAAGGAGTTGTCGAAGCATAACGAAGTGTACCTTTTCTGTGTTTCGCATACGCGAGTGCTACCTGAGCATATAGAGCAGTTGAAGCCCTATTGCCAGGACATCAAGGTAGTGCATTCCCCTCGGTTGGTGAATTACAAGAACGTTGTACGCAACTATTTGCGTACCAAGTCGCTGCAAATAGGGTACTGGGATTCGATGAAAGCCCGTCGCAGTTACAAGAAGTTCGAGAAGCAGGTGAAACCCGATGTGCTGTACAGCCAAATGGTTCGCACGATGCCATTGGTGAGCCGGTCGCCGGTGCCCAAGGTGATGGACTTTCAGGATGCCCTCTCGATGAACACGGAGAGGCGTATGGAGCTGTCGCGTGGATTGTGGCGATATATACTTCATTTTGAGTTCAAAATGTTACGTTCCACCGAGTATAACGCCTTCAAGATATTTGATGCGTTGACAATCATATCGGAGAATGACAGCGAAGCGATACCGCATAGAAAAAACGGCGACATAATAGTGGTTCCCAACGGGGTGGATTTTGATTATTTCCAGCCCATGGAGCGTGAGAAGAAATACGATATAGTGTTCTGCGGCAACATGCATTATGAGCCGAACGTGAATGCATCGCGTTATCTGGTAGGGAAGGTGATGCCGTTGGTGTGGCGCGAGATACCTGAGGCCACGTTGCTGTTGGCAGGGGCTTTTCCGAAGAACAAGGTGAGCCGATTAGCGAGCGAGCGTGTCACGGTAACGGGATTTGTGGACGACATACGCGAGAGCTATGCATCGGCACGAATCTTTGCCGCCCCGATGCAGACGGGGTCAGGATTGCAGAACAAACTGTTGGAAGCTATGGCCATGCGGTTGCCCTGTGTTACGACATCCATTGCCAATGACTCACTCCATGCCGAAGAGGGAAGAGAAGTGTTGGTGGGCAACACACCGCAGGAGTTTGCGGCACATATTGTGTCGCTGTTGCGCAACGAACAACAGCGCAATGCCTTGGCTGAAAACGGGAACGATTTTGTAACCAGCCGATATAGTTGGGAGACCGCTGGAGAGAAACTGGAGGAAGTTTTGCGCAATGTTGTGCTGGCAGGACCGAGCAAGGTGGCCTACGAGCGTAACAACCGCGAATAGCGCAGTAGCAAGTGCTGGCATACAATAACAGCAGTAACACGAAAGCACAGAAAGAGATATGAGTTGGAAACCGAACAACCATGGCAAATGGAAGAGCCCGACAGGGGCTTGGGAAGCCGAAGGGATGCCGAAGAAACGGCCGACACCCCAGGAACGCAACACGTTCAGTACCGAGGAGGTGCCGGAGAAAGCGATACTGGTGAGTGTTTGTAGCAGCGGCACGACGATGGAACGGACGCAGGAGTGCTTGAATGAGTTGGCTTTTTTGCTTGACACTGCCGGGGGCATACCGGTGAAACAGGTGATACAGAAACTGGAACGCCCCGACACACGCACCTACGTGGGCAGCGGCAAGTTGGAGGAGATTAAAGAGTACAAGAATGCACTTGATGCCGACTTTCTTGTGTTCGACGACGAGCTGTCGCCGGCACAGCTGCGCAATCTGGAGCGGGAATTTGGATGCCGAATATTGGACCGCACTACCCTGATATTGGATATCTTTGCCAAGCGAGCCCGCACCAGCATTGCCAAGACACAGGTGGAGCTGGCGCAGTTGCAGTATATGCTGCCGAGGCTTACCCGTATGTGGACGCACTTGGAGCGTCAGCGCGGCGGTATCGGCATGCGCGGACCTGGCGAGACACAGATTGAGACCGACCGACGGCTCATTACCGAGAAGATTGCCCTGTTGAAAGAGAAACTGAACGACATAGACAAGCAGAAGGTGCAGCAACGCAAGAACCGCGAGAGCCTGGTGCGTGTGGCATTGGTGGGATATACCAATGTGGGGAAGTCGACGTTGATGAACTTGTTGAGCAAGAGCGAGGTGTTTGCCGAGAACAAGCTCTTCGCCACGCTGGACACCACGGTGCGCAAGGTGGTGCTGGGCAATCTGCCCTTCCTGCTTACCGACACGGTGGGCTTTATCCGCAAGCTGCCCCACGGACTGGTGGAGTCGTTCAAGTCGACGTTGGACGAGGTGTGCGAGGCGGACCTGCTGATGCACGTGGTGGATATTTCGCATCCCGATTATGAGGAACAGATCAACGCCGTGAACCGGACACTGGAGGAAATCGGAGCCAACAACAAGCCCACTATTCTTGTGTTCAACAAGATTGATGCCTATACCTATATCGAGAAAGAAGAGGACGACCTGACGCCCATGACCAAAGCCAACTGGACGTTGGAGATGCTTCAGGACAGCTGGATGGCCAAGTCCGGTGTCCAGACTGACAATAACGGTGGTGACACCCTACATACATTGTTCATCAGTGCTGCCAACCGCGAGAATATCGACGAGTTGCGGAATGTGATGTACGAGGAGGTGAAGAAAATCCACGCTGTGAGGTATCCATACAACAACTTCCTGTACTGAAAAGATTATTAATTTAAAAACAGTATAAATATGAAGAGATTAAGTAAATCCATGGTGGTCTGTATTATGGCTGCCGTAATGGTGATGTCAGTAGGTTGTGATAAGGAATCTATTTCTCCTATTATCCCTGATGGAGCGTTGCCTGGCCTGTTCTCGGTGAGTGCAACGCAGCGAGTGTATTTCTCGCAGGGCAACCTGCAGTACCAAGCAAGCACCAATACTTGGCGATTTGCCGAACACCAGTATGACTATGTAGGGAGTGATAACCGTAGTATCAGCTCTACCTATAGTGGTTGGATAGACCTCTTTGGTTGGGGCACGGGCAGCAATCCAACCCTATCCTCCCAAAACAATGAGGACTATGGCCCCTTCGTGGACTGGGGCTGCAACCGTATCAGCAACGGAGGAAATACCGCAAACCGATGGCGTACACTCACCATTGCCGAATGGGAGTACCTGCTATATTACCGCACCGATGCCCCATCCAAATGTGGTACTGGCAACATTAACGGTGTGGGCGGGCTGATTATACTCCCCGACAGTTGGACACTGCCTTCTGGGTGTTCGTTCACTTCAGGATTCGCCACTTCTAATTATAACACCTATCCTGACTGGACACACAACAGCTACACTCTCGCACAGTGGGCGCAGATGGAGGCAGCTGGTGCGGTCTTCCTGCCTGCGGCGGGCAACCGCTACGGCTCGAATGTCCGCAATGTGGGTGCCTCCGGCAGCTATTGGTCGTCCACGCCCAACTATGAGATGAGCTTCAACAGCCTCAATCTTGACGCGACGAGCAACCACTATCACTACCACGGGTTCTCTGTACGCCTCGTTCTGGATAATTAATTTATTAAAACGTTAAACCTTGTTGCGGGCAGCGGAGACCATACAATGACTTCTTGTACTGAAAAGATTATTTATTTAAAAACAGTATAAATATGAAGAGATTAAGTAAATCCATGGTGGTCTGTTTTATGGCAGCCGTTATGATGATGACAGTGGGGTGTCAGAAAGAAGATATTGCTCCTATTATCCCTGATTCTCCTATTGTCCCTGATGGAGCGTTGCCTGGCCTGTTTTCGGTGAGTGCAACGAAACAGGTACATTTCTCGCAGGGCAATCTACAGTACCAAGCAAGCACCAATACTTGGAGATTTGCTGAACACCAGTACGATTATGTAGGTACACAAACAGCCGATCGTTATGGATATTACGGAGGTAATGTCAGCGGAAGTGATAACCGCAGTATCAGCTCCACCTATAACGGATGGATAGACCTCTTCGGTTGGGGCACGGGCAGCAATCCAACCCTATCCTCCACCAGCTTTGAGGACTATGGCACCTTCATGGACTGGGGCTGCAACGCCATCATAAACGGCGGAAATACCGTCAACCAATGGCGTACACTCACCATTGCCG
>ONIP01000018.1 GCA_900317955.1 uncultured Bacteroidales bacterium | reverse complement strand
AGAGCGAGTGGCAGTGCAGTCGGAGGTCGGCATACGCAGTGTGGAGGTGACGGATATGGCAGGGCGGCGTGTTGCCGGAAAGAGATGCAACGGCCAAGATCTGCGCACCGAGTTGGATGTAAGGCCGTTGCCAAGCGGAATCTACATAGTGAAAGTGGAGACGGTACAGGGCATGTCTACCCTGAAATTGGTGAAGGAGTGACAGAAGGAAATATCTATCGCTTATTGATTATTTTTGTTGCTTTTTGTTTCTCACCCTTGTGTTGGGGGGATGGCGCGGTGGCGCAGGTTGGCGATTAGTCGTAGAGCAAGGATGAGGGCAATGGGGAAGACTGCAATATTGAGTTGTTGCGGGAATGCCGTGACGGTGAGGAGCATGGCAGCGAGGAGCATGAGCAGTTGGATGTAGACAAGGTAGCGGTTGCTACGATTGAGGCGCACAGCGAAATGGATGAAGAGGGGAGAAGCCCAGAGTATGTTGAGGTTGAGTTTGGTGCAGTAGTGGTCGGTGAAGAACCAGAGGAAGATGGCCAGAAGGGAGATGATGGAGACGAGGATGAAGAGGGTGCGGTCGAACCAACGCATGTTCCATGATTTATGCCATTGGAGGAGAGTAAGGGTGAGCACGGCTAAGAAGAGTACCCAGAAGAGAAGGGTGGGGGAGAGACTGCGAGAGAGGGGAGAGCGAGTTTCGGGAAGAAGTAGGATGGCGGGGTCGGCAATGGGTTGACGGGTGTCGCTGACGGTGAGGGTGTCGAATTGTTTCATCATCTCGTAGGGGGAGAACATGTATTCGTAGTTGGAGCAGCGTTTGTCGCAGCGGGCACCGAGAGCCATGTCGATGCCCAAGCGCCACCAAAGGAGGTTGTCGACGGTGGAGCGGTAGAGGATATTGCGGTAGGTGAGGTTGGTGTCGGAGGTGTTTTCGGGGCTTAGCGATCGGTGGCAGAGGGCTCGGGAGACTTGGTCGCGGACACGGGTGGCGCAATTGTCGCGGAAGAAATCGTACATGTAATAGCGGTACTCGGGTTTGGCGTTTTCGCAGAGGAGGATGAAGAGGTTGTTGAGTTCCTGGTTGGTGAGTCGCAGGCGTTGTTCCCAGACGGAGCGTCCTTCGAAACGGTATTCAGCAATGAATTGGTCGAAGGAGGTGACGCTAAGGCAGTAGTTGAGTTTGCCGCGGGCGAAGGTCCAGTAGAAATGCGGGATGTCGAAATCGAAGGTGCCGTAGTTGAAGACATAGTCGGAGGAGTCGGCGGGGTTGAAGATGCGGATGGCACTGTGGCCGAAGGAGGTATAGAACTCGTCGCCGGGGCCGCAGGTGATGATGCTGGCGAAGGCAGAGTCGGGGAGAAGGTGGGCGGTGGATTCCTGCGCACGGGAGCCGAAGGGGAGCAGGAACAGGAGGACAAGAAGAAGGTTTTTTTTCATGGGATGGCTTTTTCGAATTGAGGGAAAGGGTTTTTAGGGCATGGGGGGAACGGGTTTGTTGCTGTCGTTGTTGATATGAACATCGATTTGCGGGAACGGGATGGTGATATTGTTGAGGTAGAATGCCTTGTAGATGTTTTCGCGGATGCGCATCCAGAGAGTCCAGTAGTCTTCGGTTTTAACCCAGATCCACATAGAGAGGTTGACGGAGCTGTCGGAGAGGTCGCTGACGGCGACAACGGGAGGTTTTGGCTCGTGAAGGACGAGAGGGTCGTCGTTAATGACCTGCATGAGGACTTCTTTGACTTTGTCGAGGTCGGAGCCATAGGCTACGCTGGCCACAACGTCGAGGCGGATGGTTTCTTCCTTGGTGTGGTTGATGAGGCTTTTGTTGGAGAGTTCGCTGTTGGGGATGACAATGGTGCGTCCGTTGAAGGGGCGCATGACGGTGTGGAAGATGCGTATTTCCTGAATATAGCCTTTGAAGTTGCCGCACTCGATGTAGTCGCCAACCTTGAAGGGTTTCATGAGGAGGATGATGACACCGCCGGCGAAGTTTTGGAGTGTGCCCTGAAGAGCCATGCCGATGGCAAGACCCATGGCGCCGAGGAGGGCGATGAAGGAGGTGGCCTTGATGCCGACAACATCCATGGCCATAATGATAATCATGGCTTTGAGGAGTACGTCGACCAAGGAACCGAGGAAACTTTTGAGAGAGGGTTCGGCATTGCGGCGTTCGAGTCCGCGCAAGATGATTTTGCGGAGCATGCCGGCAAGTTTCATGCCCACCCAGAGGATGAGGATGGCAATGAGAAGTTTGGGAATGAAACTTACGGTCATCTCGGTGAGGGCTTTCATGCCGTCGCGGAGGATGGTGTTTTGTCCGGTGACCACATCTTTGAGGTCGGTAAGATTCATGTTTTTCAGACTGTCGGAGATGGTCTGGGTGATGCTGTCGGTGGTGAGCAGTTTTTGAGCGAATTCGTCTTGCGGGACATCGGGGAGGTTGGGTTTGCCTGCGGCAGCAACGGTGATGAGCGAAGGTGTATTGTCGTCGATTAGTAGCATAAAATGATATGTTTTTTGTCGTTGATAACGCGATAGTGGCTAAAAAATTATTCTTGTACGGAAAAAATTATGTATCTTTGCCAAACAAAATAAAGGATAATAGACATGGTTATAGATTTTGAAAACATTGAATTAAGTGTGCAGCCCCATTTTAAAGGGGGCGAAGGTGTGACGAAAAGCCGCATGTTCTTTGACGGTGTGAACAAGATAATGCGCGGGATGCTGGAGCCGGGATGCACGATAGGGTATCACTGCCACGAGACGAGTAGCGAGATGATTTATATACTGAGCGGAGAGGCGCGCTGCCTGTATGACGACGGGGAGGAGCGTTTGCTGCCGGGACAGTGCCACTATTGCCCCAAAGGACATAGCCACAGTTTGATAAATGCCAGCGAGACGGAGACGTTGGTGTATTTTGCCGTAGTTCCTGAGCAATAGTTAATTGTATTCGGTATGAAAAGGAGATTTGTTTATCTCTCTGTTGCAGCGATTTTGATGGCCGGGTGCGTGTCGCAACCTGAGGAAGGCGAGCGGTATGAGATGCTGCCGATTCATGTTGTGACGGGTGAGAGTTGTTTTGAAATCAAGGCCTGTGACACGGTGCCGATTGTGGGGGATGTTTATCTTGACGTGCAGAACGAGTTTACGTTGGCATGGCCTGATTTAGACGGGTTCGACGCGAGTGTGAGGAAAGAATTGATGTTCATGGCATTTGGAGACAGCAGCTGTGCGACGATGGACGAGGCTGGACAGAAGTTTTTGGGGCGGACATGGGTAGAAGACGATGAGTACCTTTTTGGCGGCATGGAGCCAAAGAAGGTTAAGTTGGATTCGGTGAGGTTTTGGCCATATAACTATGCCACAGTGAAAGGGGAGGTGCGTCAGGATGGTCAATTGTTGCATTTTTCTGTAAACAAGGAGGAGTTTGTGGCATTCGCAGCCCATGGAACATATTCGTTCCAATCGCTTATTGTAGACCGAGCCACGGGAAAGGCTGTCAGATTGGCGGACCTTATGGATACGGCCGGTATAGGCAGGGTGATGATTCGTGCGCTTGAAGAGTTGGAAAAGAACAAGGAGAACGGCAACAGCACCGAATGCCTTTCTGATGAGTATACGAAGTGTTTGCCAGAGCCGGATGGATTCACCATGGACAGCAATCGTACGGTTGTGACGGCATTCTACAACATTTATTCTGTGCAGGCTTATGGTTGCGGGATGCTTTTTGTTGATATGCCGGTGGATTGGCTTTCGGGACAGGTGACATTGACGCCTTACGGCAAAAAGATTTTTGGAATTGAAGAAGGAAAAAAGAAATGATACACCATTGTGCGGAATTAATAGATGCAATACAGCAGACGGGATTTTTGCCGTTGTTGGACAGCGGGATAGCCGGGTTCTCGGCAGACGAGATGGTTGCACCGGAATGTAGATATGTTGTGCTGCCCGACGGTGGTTGGGATTGGCCGCTATGGAAATGGAAGGGGAGTATTGTGACAGAAGGGGACTGTGTGTATGGAAAGTTTTTCGGTGGCAAGGCGGGCTTTATCAGCCGGAGATGGTGGCCGGATTTCTGCAATTACCGCCGCAGTATCCATCCCGAACCGGAGATGGGTTCGGTAGAGGAGACGATACTGACGATATTGCGCACCAATGGAAGTTTTATAACGCGCGAGTTGAGAGCGGCCTGCGGCTTTACAGGTCCGAAGATGCGTGGCCGTTTTGATGGTTATGTAACCCGCTTGCAGTCGGCATGCCGTATTGTTACTGAGGATTTTGTCTATCCTACCGACAAGCATGGAAGGGAGTATGGATGGGGATGGTCGCTATTGACTACACCTGAGTTGTTGCTCGGGAGGGAGATGTGTACTTGCGAACGGATGCCTCAGGAGTCTTATGATATTATTTTCCAGCATCTAAGAGACTTGCTGCCTCAGGCTTCGGAACGGCAGATAGTGAAACTGCTTGCCAAGTGAGGTGGTAGCTATTGTAGTGATTAGGCGGATTCGGATGTTCGCCAGGATGTGTTGATTGCTCTTAGGTTATTCGTAGTAGCTGAAGGTTCGAATAAGGGTGTGTTTTTGGGAGCTCTTGTTGTAGGAGTCAGTTACGGTTATAGTTGCTTGGGTCCAGTTTCCGTGGTCGTCATATTTTGTGTATGAGTAGTACTTGTGTTCCCCAACTTCATGGTCTCCAATATCGCCTTCGTGGTGCTCCCAGTTGGTGCTCCAGACTTTGGTGGTATCTCCGTTGGCATCGTAGCGATAGTGTGTATCGATGTGGTGTTTGTCGCCTATACGTACCCTTTCTAATCGTCCATGTCTGTTGTAGTCGAAAGTTTCTGCCTTGTCGGTTTGCCAGGACTGTGTTTTCTTCAATAACCTGCCTTGGTTGTCGTACACATACCATGTGGTGTCCTCCCACACCGAGGCACACGTCAGCACTCGGCATTGGGCGTCGCAAGTCACAAGATAGTCCGTTACATCGTTGCCCTCGTTCGGGTCGGCATCGAATACATATTCCGAATAACCAACAAGGCAGCCGTTTTTGTCATGGAAGAACGCAATGCTGTCCTTTCCTCCTTCGGAGAAGGTTTCCACATAATAGACCAGCCGTCCGTTGTCGTCATACTCATAGTGGTAGTTGGACTGATAGAGGAAATCCGCAACCGACATGTCGGTCCGAAGTCCCTGTTCATTATAAGCTTCTGCGGTAGTGGTGAAAAAACGGTTGGCAGAGTCCATGCAGAACTCAGTGAGCTGAACAGTTTTCACCTTGCCGCGATAGCCCATCTCAACAGTGCTGACGCGACGAGTCACCTCGCTCTGAGACAGCCCTATCATGGGCAGCAACAACAAACAAATTAATATGGTACTGTTGATTTTCATGATTGCATCATTTTAGAGTGAAACATCGATATTAATATCCCGCTGGATGCCAAATTCTGTGCTGTTTACATATACCTTACCTTGTCTCAAACTCTATCACTTTAGGTTTCACGCCTAATTGCAGCCCAATGGTTTCAAGAATATTAAGCAAAGTGGTTATCTGTGGGTTTCCTTCACCGCGTTCGATGGCCACAAGCGTGTTAACAGCAACCCCCGAAAGCTCCGAAACGGTGCGCTGGTTCACCACCAGCGTCGCCCGTCGTTCCTTGATTATATGCCCAATTTCCTTCAAGTCCATAATACCAATATATTGCGATTTCCGCTGCAAAAGTACAACTTTTTTTTATTCGGCAAAATAAAATCGCAACAAATTGCGATTTTTTATCTGCACACCACTTTATGTTATTCTTTTTTCGAACACGAATCTTACTAATCTACACGAATCATTCATTCTTATTTCGTTTTAGGTCATACCTTGGTGTGCTGTGGCTTCGCCTCTGGAAGCGAACCCAGAGCGAAGGCACGACGAAGGCAGAGCGTCTCTGCGTTTGATATTGTTATACTCAAAAAGCCCAAAAATAGGGTGCCACTTTTGAGAAAAAAAAGTGGGACAAAGTGGGACCTAATTACAATTATAAATACAATAGATGTGAGCCACTATTCACTCCCCATTTCACAAATTACAAGGTATACACATTGACCGACAACTATATACGTTCACACTTTTCGCAGGACGAAGGCAAAGGAATGTTGATATGCTGATTGTTTATTCGTTAATTCGTTAATCTTTGATGCGCCAAGAACTAACACATTAACACATTCACACGTTAACACATTCGAAAACTTATCAACTTATCAACGGACAACATCCAAAGTCGCGAGAATGTGCTATATGGACAGCCGCCACACCTACGCATTTCTCGTTATTTTAGTTCGTTTATATCGTTTATAGAATAGCAGAATGTTGGAATAGGCAAATCTATAATATTAATCTTTTTTTCTTTCTTGTATGTATAATAAATGATTTCCGCAAAAGATATTGCCACATCGATTTTTTTGAATCTATAAATAAATGATTTGATTGAAACGAATATGTAATCTTCTGGTTTCAATAATGAACGCAGATTATAGTATGCACTCTTTAAAATGTGTACTTTGATTTCATTTAATGTTGAATTTCCTACAGTTGAATCAATGAATGCAAGAATATGCTCCCAGTTGTGAAATACAGCATAGTCCGCCATAGTAAACGTTGCAATCGTTGCCCATTCATCAATCACTGGTAGTAATTCGTTTTCAATCTGAAGCCTTTCTTCAAATTCCAAATATTTTTCCTTTAGTTTCATTGCTCTCATCTTATGTATTTTGTCATAAGAATAATCCCATAAAAAGAGAAATACAATAAGAGCAACTATATATAAGATAAA
This sequence comes from uncultured Bacteroidales bacterium, assembly GCA_900317955.1. Taxonomy (GTDB): domain Bacteria; phylum Bacteroidota; class Bacteroidia; order Bacteroidales; family P3; genus Colimorpha. The sequence continues at coordinate 36,436 of ONIP01000018.1, read as the reverse complement.
CATCATATTGTTTTGGTGCATTTTTTTATTCTAAAAGAGGATAGTTTTTTGCAACGAGCCATTGCTTATTCGACACGCTCTATTATGACAAATAACTGATTATTGCCAAATAATGCATTGTCGCGTCCCTTTAGGACAAAGAGTTGTAGCATCATTCTTGTTCCCATGCTGCATTCCTTATGTGGAGTAATTGAGATCCAACTTCTTCTATGTTGTAAAAAAAACGTCATATATCAAATCAGAGCATTATATTAATCAACACAAATTATTCGCGTTATTTGTGCAATTCGTGTACGTTTAAGTTCAAATCAGCCCCCTCTTCCGCATCTCAAAGAAGCACTTCTTCGTGGCAGTGATGTCTGCCATAGAGTCATGTGCGTCCTCAAAGTCACAGCCAAACAACTTATGGTATAGCTCTTGCAACTTAGGCCACTTATAACCATAGTAGCCCGGTATCTTGCAGTAATCCGTACCCGCCTGCATAGTGCAGAGGCTCTTCGCTGTGCTTATCGTGTCAGGAATACCCAGCCTATACAGCTCAGCACCCACCACCTTCTGGTCAAACGAGATATTATGTCCCACAATACACTTCGTCTGTTCTGCATCTTTCAAGAACGCCTCTATCACCTCCCTAAGCGGCTTGCCTTCAAGTTGCGCCCTCTCTGTAGTGATACCATGTACTCGTGCCGCATCAGCAGGGATAACAAACCCCTCGGGTTTCACAATCTCATTGCCCTGCGACAACACATCCCCCTCTTCGTCAGTCACAATCCATCCCAACTGCACCAACCTAGGCCAATTCCTCGTATTGCTAGCTGGCGCATTATAATCCCTCGGCACACCTGTTGTTTCCGTGTCAAAGAATAGATAGTATGGTAAATTGACTAGGATTTCAACACTTTTGTTATTATCCATTTCTATCAACTTTTCATGTAATTCCTCAGGCAACAATGCTTCGAAATGAGTTCTCATTCCTTCTGGGATAAAAATATGAGAAAGGCTATTACATTCCCCAAAAGCGCCATACCCGATATGAGTCAAGCCAGCAGGCAGAGTGATAGAGGTAAGATTTTTACACAACTCAAAAGCTCTGTACCCGATATGTGTCAGGCTGGCGGGTAGGGTAATGGTGGTGAGGTTGTTACAACATGAAAAATTATAATCCCCGATATATGCCAGACCTGCAGGCAGTGTGATAGCAGTGAGATTTTTACACGACAATAAAGCGCAGTTCCCGATATGTGTCAGACCAGCGGGTAGGGTGATGGCGACAAGATTGTTACAATCTGAAAAGGCATATCCCCCTATATGGGTTAAGCCGACAGGTAAAGAAATATTATCTTTGTCAGACATGTATTTAAGCAACATATGTTTCTGTTGGTCTATCAAGCAACCATCACTGAAGGTGAAGTTTGGCGAATTACTGACAACATCATGGATACCTGTTCCAGAAAAAATACCGTCCCCGAAATGCATTAGGCTGGCAGGAATGTTGATGGCGGTGAGCCTCTTACATCCAGAAAAAGCACCGTCCCCAATACGAGTAAGGCTATCAGGCAGGGTAATGGAAGTGAGTTTTTCACAATGATAAAAAGCCCAGTCCCCAATATGGGTCAGTTTGTCGGACAGGGTAATGGAAGTGAGGTTTTCACAACAATAAAAAGCACTATCCCCGATATGCGTCAGGTTAGCGGGCAGAGTGATAGCGATGAGTTTTTTACACGACAAAAAAGCACTATTCCCTATATACGTCAGGCAAGCAGGCAAGGTGATGGCGGTGAGATTCTCACACCCCCAAAAAGCCCCGTTCCCTATATGGGTCACGCCGACATTCATGGTAATGGCAGTGAGATTTCTACACCACAAAAAAGCACAATCACCAATATAAGTTAAACCAGCTGGCAAAGTGATGGCAGTGAGATTACTACAATTTTCAAAAGCATGCTCCCCTATATGTGTCAGGCTGTCGGGAAGAATAATGTCTGAAAGATTTCTCCATTTAAAAGCCCTCCCTCTTATCACCATACACCCATCCCGAATGTGGTATTCCTTTATAGTTACATTTTGGTCTTTTAACAGTTGCAGACCATCATGACTATAGGCTACACCAAATTCGTCTTTTATCCCTGAGGCTATTTCTTTTTCAGTGGCTTCTGCGTTGACATTGATGAATTGCGATTGTTCCAAAGTCATTCTGTAGTCACAATCACCCTCCCCAACATTGTATGATTTGAAGCATATTACTGCCTCATCCTCTGTGCTGACAAACAGCAAATCTTGCTCACCCTTGCGGACTTCGAGGTTGAACCATATGCCGGGCTTGGCGATGCCTTTCTCTTCGTCGAAGAGATAGACGCGGCATTCCACCTCGGTCTTGATATGTAGTACTGATGTTCCCATTTTCTTACAATTTATTCGTTTTCTACTTTTGTTTCGTTCGCTCTTGCCTGACGTTTCACCTCTTCCACTTCGGCCTGTAACTGCTCGGTAGTAGGGAGATAGAGTTGGTATTGGCTGGCAAGAATGGTGTTGTTGTCCTCGGGTAAAGCCATTCGTACCATTGTATCATTTTTGCGAGTGCAGAGAAGGATTCCTATGGTAGGATTCTCTCCAGCAACGCGCTCGGTACGGTCATAGTAGTTCACATACATCTGCAACTGGCCAAGGTCTTGGTGTGTTAATTCTCCTATCTTCAACTCCACCACGACAAAGCATCGTAGTAGGCGATTGTAGAATACTAAATCGACGAAATACTCATCATCTTCCAGCAGGATTCGTTTCTGTCTTGCCACAAAAGAGAACCCCTTCCCCATTTCGAGCATAAACTCAGCAATATGGGATATGATGGCTTGTTCCAAATCACGCTCATAATAAGATGCTTGTGGTTTAAGCCCGAGAAACTCCAACACCATGGGGTCTTTAACAATCTCTGTTGGGGATTCGGGGATACGCTCCTTGCGAGCCACGGCCAGCACAGATTCTTTGTCGTTGCTCATCAGTAGTCGTTCGTACAATAGGGAGTCTATCTGTCGCTTCAGCTCTCGCCCAGTCCATGCGTTATTTACCGCTTCTAACTCATAGTACTCACGTTTGTCGGGGTCGGCTATTTGCATAAGTAGCCGATACTGAGCCCAATTCAATTGCGCACGCAGTGCGTTCGCAATTGGGTATTCGCGATAAAATTGACGACAGGTTTCAAGTTGTCGCCTTCCAAATCCGCTGCCATATTCTGGTTCCAAACGCAGGGCAAGGTTCTTGATAAGGTATGAGCCATAGTCCGCGCGTTCCTTCCCTTGCTGTTCCTCCTCAAAGATGCGCTTGCCTAATTGCCAATACATCTGCACACGACAGAAATCCACACTGCGAACGGCTGTGGTGCGGGCATTGTTAATAATGGAGCGTATGTCGGAGACAAATGTCTCTTGAATGGTTGTAAGTGTATTCATAATAGTAGGTATGGTGTTCCCATGGTATTATTAGTTGTTGTCTTTGATTAGTTTTTCTACATTGTAGAGCGGCACGTTTTCCATCCAGTCTTGGTCTTTGTAGGGCAGTGTGGAGAATCGAACGCCTTTGAGGTCGGGGTTTTTCTCTATGAAGGTGCGTAGCGACTTGGAATGTACATTCGCCTCGGCCTTTACCTCGATAGGCAGTATACGCTGTTCTGCCTGTACGATGAAGTCTACCTCCATCTGAGAATCGTTGGTTGAGAAATAATGAATTGGGAGAGCAGAAGGCACTATTTGCGACAGCACATATTGCTCCGAAAAGGCTCCTTTGTATTCTGAAAAGGCGTTGTCGCCCAACAACACATCCTTTGCCGATGCATCCATCTGTGCTCCGAGCAGTCCCACATCGTTCATATACAGCTTGAATACCGAAGGCTCCTCATAGAAACGCAACGGCATCTTGGGCGTACTGACGCGCGTGACCTTATACACCAGTCCTGCATCTAACAGCCACTGTATAGCAAGCAGGTAGTCGCTGGCTCGACTTCCCGGTTTCACATCTGAGTATTTGAACTTCTTGTTTTCTTTTGCCAGCTGTTGAGGAATGGCATCCCACACCATAGCGATGCGCTCTGCCTCGCTACGCGACACATGTTTGGAGAAGTCTTTGCGGTAGTCTGCCAGTATCTGTTTCTGAATCTTGCGTACCTCGTGAGGGTTGCCCTCTTCTGCAAAGGATTTCACTGCTGCTGGCATTCCGCCCACATAATAGTACTGCCGCAGCAACTCGATGAAGAAACCGTTGAGTGAACTGGTGGAGGATATATCACCGTTCTGCAGCATCTCTGCTGCCTGCCCCTTCCCCATTGCCATCACGAACTCGGTGAACGACATGGGATAGAGGTTCATCATATCCACCTTCCCCACAGGGAAAGAAACACCCTGATGCAGCGATATGCCTAACAGGGAGCCTGCCACGATTATATGGTATTCAGGTGCATTCTCACAGAAATATTTCAATGCCGTCAATGCTCGTGGATATTCTTGTATCTCATCAAGGACAATCAAGGTTGAACCCGCTGCAATGGATTCACCCGAGACCGCCGACAGGGCAGTCACCATACGGCGTGTGTCAAAGTCCTTGAAGACCTCCTCAATCTGTGGGGTGCTCTCACAGTTGATGTAGGCCGTGTTGGTATATTCCCGCCTGCCAAATTCCCGGATAATCCAAGTTTTTCCCACCTGACGCGCCCCATTTAGGATAAGAGGCTTTCTTCCGCTCCTACCCTTCCATTTGAGCAAATCACTATATATCAGTCGTTCCATAATATTAATCTACATTTTTTCGGACGAATTTACAATGCAAAGATACATTTTTTTGGACGAATATTGAAAGAAAAACTACATTTTTTTGGACGACTAACGGAGCAAAAAATACATTTTTTCGGACGAATGAGGTATAGTGGCGTACCTTCGGCACGCTGACTGCCCCTATACAGATACCCCACACTGCACTTTGTTTAGTGTGGGGTTAATGGGATAGCGTACCTTCGGCACGCTGTCTGCCTATACAGATACCCCACACTGCACTTCGTTTAGTGTGGGGTTAATGGGATAACGTGCCTTTGGCACGATAGGTCTAAAAGAAGATTGGGAACGCATGCGTTCCCAATCTACATCGTGAATTGTGACTACATTGCAGTCACAATTGAATAAATCTATCAACCTAAGGCCTCTATCTGGGCTTTGAGGGCGGCTATCTTGCTTTCGGCGTCGGCTTTCTTCTGACGCTCGACGGCTACCACCTTCTCGGGGGCTCCGTTGACGAACTTCTCGTTGCTGAGTTTCTTCATCACGGTGGCGAGGAAGCCTTCGGCATACTTCAACTCTTCGTTGAGTTTTTTCAGTTCGGCCTCTTTGTCGATGTTGAGGCTGACAGGCACAAAGCACTCGGTGGTGCCTACCATAAAACTCAGCGCACCCTCCACCTTGTCGGTGACGGACTCGATCTTGCCCACGTTGCCCAGCTTGCAGATGATGCCGTTGAACATGGCGGGGCAGTTGCCCTTGATGTACAGGTCAAGCACCTCCTTGGGAGAAAGGCCTTTGCTGTTGCGCAGGTTGCGGACACCGGCGATAATCTCGCGCGCCATCTCGAAGTCGTCGAGCATACGCTGGTCGTAGAACACGCTGTGGGGCATGTGTTGAAGCATGATGCTGGCGCCCTCGGGACGCTCGGCCAGGGCATGCCAAATCTCCTCGGTGACGAAAGGCATGAAGGGATGCAAGATACGCATGAGGCGGTCGAAGATGCCGATGGTGGCCTCGTAGGTCTCGCGGTCGATGGGTGTGCCATAGGCGGGCTTGATCATCTCGAGATACCAGGAGCAGAAGTCATCCCAGACGAGTTTGTAGCTCTTCATGAGGGCTTCGCTCAGGCGGAACTCGTTGAAGTCTTTTTCTATTTCTTCCAACACTTGCGCCATGCGCATTTCCATCCACTGTACGCTTACGTTGTTGTTGTAGAGGGTGTCGGACTGGGGAGACTTGTCGGACTTGTCGGACTTGTCGGACTGGGTGGACTTGTCGGACTTGTTGGACTTGTTGGACTGGTCGGTGCCTTCGCTTACTTCCCAGCCTTTTATTAGACGTAGGGCGTTCCAGATTTTGTTGGAGAAGTTGCGGCCTTGCTCGCAGATGCTCTCGTCGAAGGGGATGTCGTTGCCTGCGGGAGCAGTGAGGAGCATGCCCATACGCACACCGTCGGCACCGTATTTGTCGATGAGCATGATGGGGTCGGGGCTGTTGCCAAGGCTCTTGGACATCTTGCGGCCGAGTTTGTCGCGCACGATACCGGTGAAATAGACGTGGTGGAAAGGCACCTCGTGGCGGTATTCCTCGCCAGCCATAATCATACGTGCCACCCAGAAGAAGATGATGTCGGGGGCGGTGATAAGGGTATCGGTGGGATAGTAGTATTTAATCTCCTCGTTGTCGGGGTTGCGGATGCCGTCGAACAGGCTGATGGGCCAGAGCCAGCTGCTGAACCAGGTGTCGAGCACATCTTCGTCCTGATGGAGGTCGTCGGCGTTTTTGACGGCTCCGGGATGTTTCTCGCATGCCAAGCGGTAGGCCTCGTCGCGTGTAGCGGCTACCACCACCTCGCTCTTGCCGTCCACCTCATAGTAGTAGGCAGGGATGCGGTGCCCCCACCACAGTTGACGGCTGATGCACCAGTCCTTGATGTTCTCCAACCAATGGCGGTACGTGTTCTTGAACTTGGCGGGGTGGAACTGGATGGTGTCATCCTCCACCACTTCGAGCGCTTTCTTTGCCACGTCGGACATGCGCATGAACCACTGGGCAGAGAGTTTGGGCTCGATGACTGCGTCGGTGCGTTCGGAGTGGCCGACGTTGTTGGTGTAATCTTCAATTTTTTCGATAAGGCCTGCTTCTTCGAGGTCTTTGACGATTTGTTTGCGACAGGCAAAGCGGTCCATGCCTGCGTATTGGAGACCGTGTTCGTTGAGTGTGCCGTTGTCGTTGAAGATGTCGATGGTCTCGAGATTGTATTTCAGACCAAGGTTGTAGTCGTTGATGTCGTGGGCGGGAGTTATTTTCAGGGCACCGGTACCGAACTCACGGTCGACATACTCGTCCATGATAATCTTGACAGCGCGACCGACGCCGGGAATCACCACGCTGTGGCCTTTGAGAGAGGTGTAGCGGGGGTCTTCGGGATGGACGCAGACGGCAGTATCGCCGAGGATGGTTTCGGGGCGGGTGGTGGCAACAACGATGTACTGGCCTTTTTCGTTTTTCTTGATTCCGGAATTCTCGGAGTTATCGGAAATCTCGGAATCAAGATAATATCTGAGATAATAGAGTTTTCCGTGGCTCTCTTTGTAGATGACCTCCTCGTCGCTGACGGCGGTGAGTGCTTTGGGGTCCCAGTTGACCATGCGGACGCCGCGATAGATAAGGCCTTTGTTGTAGAGGTCGACGAATACGCGGATGACGCTTTCGTAGCGGATGTCGTCCATGGTGAAGGCAGTGCGGTCCCAGTCGCAAGAAGCACCCAATTTGCGCAGTTGGGTGAGGATGATGCCGCCATACTTCTCTTTCCATTCCCAGGCGTATTTGAGGTACTCGTCGCGAGAGAGGTCGCGTTTGTCGATACCGCGTTCTTTGAGCATTGCAACGACCTTGGCCTCGGTGGAGATGCTAGCATGGTCGGTGCCGGGTACCCAGCAGGCGTTGAAGCCCAGCATGCGGGCACGACGGATGAGAACATCCTGGATGGTGTTGTTGAGCATGTGCCCCATGTGAAGTACGCCCGTCACGTTGGGAGGCGGGATAACAATGGTGTAGGCTTTGCGGTTGTCGGGTTCGGAATGAAAGTATTTCTTTTCCAGCCAGAAGGAATACCATTTCTCCTCTACAATGCTGGGGTCGTATTTCGGTGCGATTGTCATCTTTTTGGATAAGAGCTAAGGATTAAGAACTAAGAATAAAAGGATGATACGAATTAAGAACTAAGAATTAAGAAGAGACGAGAAACGTACTGCTTCTTAGTTCTTAGTTCTTAACTGTTAACTAAACTCAGACCTCCCAAGTGTCGCCAGAGTTGAGCAGGTCGTCAACGCATTTATATTTGCAGTTGGCTTTGCACTCATCCATCTGGTCTTCGTACAATTCGGTGTAGGAGGGTTTGTTGACATTACGGATAACACCCAGAGCCACGGGGAGTTCGCCGCTCATACGGGCGAGCATCATGTGGATGCCGGTATCTTCGGTGTCCTCGTGATGGACGAGGATGTCGTCGATGGTGATGCCGTTTTCGCCAATGGTGACAGCCTCGAGACAGCGGCCGTTGAAGCGGATGCCCTTGTTCTTCTCTTTGCCGAAGATCATGGGTTTGCCGTTTTCGAGGACGATGGTGCGGTCGTCGCGCACGGCGCGGTCGGTGATGGCGGCGTGGGTCTTATCGTTAAAGATCATGCAGTTTTGGAGAACTTCGACAACGCTGGTGCCGTCGTGTTTAGCGGCAGCTTCCATGACTTGGCTGGTGAGAGCGGGGACGCAGTCGAGGGAGCGGGCGAAGAAAGTGCCCTGAGCGCCCATGACGAGTTCGCCGGGGTTGAAAGGATAGTCGATGGTGCCGAAGGGGGAAGTCTTGGTCACCTGGCCGAATTTGGTGGTGGGGCTGTACTGTCCTTTGGTCAAGCCGTAAATTTCGTTGTTGAAGATGGTGATGTTGAAGTCCTGGTTGCGGCGGACGGCATGGATGAGGTGGTTGCCACCGATAGCCATGGAGTCGCCGTCGCCCATGTTCACCCAAACACTGAGTTCAGGGTTGGCCAGTTTCACGCCGGTAGCGATAGCGCAGGCGCGGCCGTGAATGCTGTGGAAACCGTAGGTGTCGACATAATAAGGAATACGGGAAGAGCATCCGATGCCGGATACCATGCAGATATTCTCTTTTTTGTGGCCAGTTTTGGGGAACGTGTTCAACATAGAGGAAAGAATGGCGTGGTCACCGCATCCGGGGCACCACTTAACCATCTGGTCGCTGGTGAAATCAGCCTTAGTATATTCAACGCCCGCTTTGGGGACAAAATGTCTTTTTGCCATAATTTATTCTCCTAAAATTTTGTTGAACGCCTCTTTTAACTCGCCCACCTCGAACGGCAGACCCATGATTTTGTTGTATTGATGCATGGGGCATTCGGGGAACTGTGTGCGCAGATAGCCGGCGAATTGACCGTTGTTCAGTTCGCAGACGACGATTTTCTTGTATTTGCGCAGGATGTCGCCGGTGTTCTTGGGCAGGGGGCAAATGTAATTGAAATGTGTGTAGGCAACCTTTTTGCCTTCGTTGTTCATTTCTTCAACGGCCAAGGTGATAGCACCTGCGGTGCCACCCCAACCGATGACGAGCAGGTCGCCGTCGGGGTTGCCGGTGACTTCCTGGTCGGGGATGTAGTTGGCAACGCGGTTGACTTTCTCCTGACGGTTGTAGGTCATGAGGGCATGGTTTTCGGGGTCGGTGCTGAGCGGGCCGTCGGGGCATTTCTCAAGACCGCCGACACGGTGGCGCAGGCCTTCCATTCCGGGGAGAGCCCATTCGCGAGCGAAGGTTTCGGGGTCGCGGCGGAAAGGACGGTAGTTGGGGTCGTTGGGCTTGGCCAGACGCGGGGTGATGGAGGGGAGGTCGGCGACTTTGGGGATACGGAACAATTGCGAACCATTGCCGAGGTAACCATCGGTGAGAAGGATGACGGGAGTCATGTGCTCGAGGGCGAGTTTAGCGGCGGTGTAGGCCCAGTAGAAGCAGTTGGCGCTGCTTGAGGCGGCGACCACGATGAGGGGAGCCTCACCGTTGCGGCCATAGAGAGCCTGATTGAGGTCGCTCTGCTCGGTTTTGGTGGGCAAGCCAGTGGAGGGGCCGCCACGCTGTACGTCAACGACCACGAGAGGCAACTCGGTCATAACGGCAAGACCGAGGGCTTCGCTCTTGAGAGAGAGACCGGGGCCGGAGGTGCTGGTGCAGGCGAGAGCACCGGCATAGCTGGCGCCGATTGCGGAGCAGATACCTGCGATTTCGTCTTCGGCTTGGAATACACGAGCGCCAAGACCTTTGTGTTTGGACAGTTCAACCATCACGTCGGTTGCGGGGGTGATGGGATAGCTGCCGAGGAAGAGGCGGCGACCGCTGCGCTCGGAGGCAGCGAGGAGACCCCAAGCAGTGGCGACGTTACCGGTGATATTGCGGTAGCGGCCTTTGGGCATCTGGGCGTGGGCAACCTCGAAGATGTGGGAGTGGATGACTTCCAGTTTGTCGGCATACTCGTAGCCTTCGGTAAGGACGGCCTTGTTGAGCTTAATCACATCGGGTTTCTTGGCGAACTTACGCTCCAGGTAGGCGAAAGTCTGGTCGAGGGTTTTGTGGGTCATATAGAAGATGATGCCGAGTGCAAACATGTTGCGGCACTTGTCGGCGGTCTTCTTGTCGGCGCCCTGTTCCTGACCGATGCGGGCGGTGAAAGAGGAGATGGGGGCCTTGATGATGGTGTAGGCGTGTTCCATCTCGTCGGTGAAGGGGTTCTCCTTGTAGCCGGCCTTCTCCATAGCTTCGTCGGTGAAGGTGTCGATGTCGACAATAACGGAAGCACCCTTCTTAGCCCATTTCAGATTGGACTTGAAGGATGCGGGGTTCATGGCCACGAGGATGTCACACTTGTCACCCGAGCTATAGATATGGTTTCCCACATGAACCTGATAACCCGAGACACCGGCGATGGTGTTGTGCGGGGCGCGGATTTCAGCAGGATAGTCGGGGAAAGTGGCGATGTCGTTTCCCGTCAAGGCAGAGGCGTCGGAGAAGAGAGTACCCGACAACTGCATTCCGTCACCGGAATCGCCGGCGAAACGGACGACGAGGTCGTCTTTATTAACTATCTGATCATTTGACATTTTTTAATGAATTAGATTAACAATGCATAAAATTTGAGACTGCAAAGATACAAAAAAATATCCACATTACACTAACTCAATTAAAAAGAAAAAAAAACGTTGTTTGTTGATATTTTTGCAACGCGCAAAATTATAATGTGTTACACTATAATTAACGGTTGATTATTTATTATATAAATTTTTTTGAAAGAGGGTAGATGACGGAATGGAGTCCTTTTTTTTGAGAGAGGTCGTTAGGTGTTGGGTGTGGCTATTGGTAGAAAAGTTAGCAGAAGTGGAGGATGATAGGTGTGACAAAAGGATGATGGGGGTGGAGTTGCTTCGATTTGGTTGAGACAATGTATAAGCAGTGCTAAAAAAGTCGGTTTTTTTGAATAAAAAGCGCATGGATGATTTTTTTTTTGTACCTTTGCAAAAAAAATGTGGCCTGGGCATTTCGGGCTGTTATAAAAAAATGAAAAATAGTTATTAATTTATCACGTTATGCGAAAGATTGTTATACTTGCAGCAGTGCTGTTATCAACACAAGTTTTTGGGCAGAGAGTTCCTTTGTCAGGGCAAAGCAAGAGCGAAGCTATAACGAAAGTAAGGCTGCAACAGATGCGCAATGGCCAGCGTTCAGAATGGCAGAAGAACACCGTGGCAGTAGGGAAAGATGGTGAAGTGAAGTTGATAGCCAAGGTTGGCAGAGGCTTTGATGCGCGACGCTTGGCCGAGTATGGAATCACTGTTGGAGCCATGGCTGGCGATATTGTAACGTTGAGAGTGCCTATTGACAAGATAGATATTTTGGATGCGAATCCTTCAATCTTGCAGTATTGTCTTTCGGAGCGGGTGCAGCCAACGATGAACAGGACGCGTAAAGACACGCGTACTGACAGTGTGCAGCAAGGACTTGGATTGCCACAGGCTTACACGGGCAAGGATGTATTGATAGGAATTACGGACTGGGGATTCGATTACAAGCATCCCAATTTCAACAATAATGGAGAATCGAACCGACGTTTGCTGCGGGCATGGGATCAGTTCAAACTCTCAGGTCCGGCTCCAGAAGGTTTTGATTACGGTACCGAGCATGTAGGTCGTAGCGCTTTGCTCAGAGCAGAAGGCGACACGTCGGGCCTCTATGGCTATGGCACCCACGGGACCCATGTGGCGGGCATTGCTGCCGGCCGTGGCATAGACGGAAACTATACAGGTCAGGCTCCCTATGCCAATTTGCTCTTTGCTTCTTTTTATCTTGATTTAGGTTCGTGGATTGATGCCGTGGGCTGGATGAAGAATGTAGCAAGAGAAGAGGGGAAGCGCTTGGTGGTGAATAATAGCTGGGGAATGTATACGCTGGGACCCATAGACGGTACTTCGCTTGCAAGCCAGGCCATAAACAACTGGGCAGACAGTGGTATTGTTTTTGTCACCAGTGGCGGAAACTGTGGAGACGACAACTTCCACGTGTCGCATAATTTTGTGTCGGGACAGCAGGACACGTTGCGCACGATAGCTTCCTATTATGGCTCTCAGTCGATAGGACAGGCCATCCCGATATGGGGAGAGCCTGGCAAGTCGTTCAAGATGTCGTTTGCCATGGTGAGCGAGACAGACTCTGTATGTCTGCCATGGGTGAACACAGAAGAAGGGACATTCTATTTAGACAGCTCTCTTGTGGCCCAGAATGGTGACAGTCTGCATTTTGACCTTGTTGTAGAGACAGCCAATATCTTTAACAACCGACCCCATGTGCTGTTGAACGTTGACAAACAACGTTATTATGCGATACATATACACATTGTTGCTGATGAAGGAATGGTGCATGCTTGGAATATCTGCAATCTTGCCAATGGAGCAGGAAATATGGGAACCTCTTTCTCGCGTGGCAATATGGTAGAGTACACTGCCGGAGATAATGCTTATGGCATAGGAGAACCCGCATGTGCAGAAGGATGTATAGCCGTTGCCGCCCATAATGCAGATGGTATAGAGCCTGGATATCTTGCATCTTTTTCGAGCAAAGGACCGCTGATTGACGGACGACGCAAACCAGACGTGTCAGCACCTGGAGTGAATGTTATTTCGTCCATAAGCAGTTATACTACTGATTACTATCAACCAGAGATGACATTCAGATATGCCAGTAAAGACTATATATGGGCCAAGATGTCAGGAACCTCGATGTCGGGTCCTGCCGTAACTGGTATTGTGGCTTTGATGCTTGAGGCCAACAACAATCTTACACCCAAACAAGTTCGTGACATACTCCGTTTAACAGCACGTAACGACGTGCGCACAGGTGAGTTGCATGCTGCTGACAGTGTGAGTGACATGTGGGGTTGGGGCAAGGCAGATGCGTTGGCAGCAGTGAATGAGGCTTTGGCTCGAGTAGATATTCGCGAGGCCGATGAAGAGTGGTTTGCCAAGTCGTTGCAAGTATATCCCAATCCTGCAAGCGGGGTTGTGACGATATTGACAGGACGCCACACACCTGAGACTGTACAGATTTATTCGATGAATGGTCAGTGTGTGATGAGTCAGGAAATTGTGATGGATGGCAGAATTGACGTTTCGACGCTGACGGCAGGTGTGTATGTGGTGAAAAATGGAGCTAGAACAGCCCGATTGGTTGTGAAATAGCCAACGAAAAAAAATAAGCGTTTACAACTTCAATAGAAAAAGTCGCCGTGCTGAAGATTTTTCGAAATAATGTGGTGTTCCAGATAGTGGTTATTTTGGTCGTGTCGATAGTGATGTGGTCAAAAGCATGGGTGAATCCTGTTGGGGATTTCCCAGAAGGCGGCGGCAGTTTGTTTTACTGGATAACGGGATTGATGAGCCCGCGGGTGGCAGCGATAGTGGCGTGGTTGTTGGTGATAGGAGAAGGTGTGCTGCTGAACAGCATAATGTACCAGCACAGACTTATTACACAGAGTACGCTGTTGCCGTTGCTGCTGTATGTTGTGGCGATGAGTTCAGGTACACTTACGTTGACACCCATGATGGTGGGGATGCTGTTTGTGCTGCTCGGGCTGCAATGCTTTTTCTTGATGGGAAGCCAGGTTACGGTTAGTATTGACAAAATCTTTGGAGCCTCGGCGAGTATTGGAATGGCAATTCTGTTATGTCCTACGATGGCGGTGATGGTGATACCGTTGGTGGCTTGCATGTTCAGCCATAGCCTATACGGATGGAGAGACTGGACGATGCTGGTGCTGGGCTTGGCAGCCCCATTTATTTTGATTGAGACCTATTATTTTGTGTGTGACGAGTTGTTCTATCGTAATTATCTCCTCGTGTATGCCTTGAGAGATTATAGTTGGCATGCCAGAGGAGGTTTGGCCAGCGGAGTGATAAGCGGGGTGTTCGTGATACTGTTGTTGTGGGGCGTGTTGTATGTCGCAGGCGGAGGACAGAGTCATTCCTTGAGTTGGAACCGGAATGTGACGACGGTACTATTATTTGCCGTGGGCGGAGTGTTGCATTCGGCCTATACGGGAATTTGGCCAGTGGATATGCAGGCATTGTCAGTGCCGTTTGCGTGTTGTACTGGCATGCTATTAGCAGAGCCGCGCCGAAAAGAATTCGGAATGAATGCAGTGTTTGTGGTGACGGTGTTGTTGTTTGCCGTTGTTAACTGGGTGATATAATATAGAAAGAAAGTGAGATGTTGAAGAGCGAATATACTCCTGATTTGATAGAATGCGGATGCGATGAGGCGGGACGAGGAAGTCTTGCCGGAGCCGTATTTGCTGCTGCAGTGGTGTTGCCCAAGGGGTATAAGCATGAGGGATTGAATGACTCAAAGAAATTGACAGAACGAGAGCGTTACCGTCTGCGAGAAGATATAGAACGAGATGCGGTAGCCTGGGCAGTTGCGCAGGTGGATGCAGAAGAAATAGACAAACGAAATATATTGAGGGCATCGATGCATGCTATGAACTTGGCTGTTGAGAAGTTGAGTGTTGTGCCCGAGCTGTTGCTGATAGACGGCAACCGGTTCTATAACGAAGGTTTGATACCCTATTATACGATAGTGAAGGGAGATGGGAAATATATGTCGATTGCTGCGGCCTCAATATTGGCCAAGACTTACAGGGACGACTATATGAATGACCTGCACAAAGCGTATCCTTGTTACGGATGGGACCGGAATAAAGGTTACCCCACAGCAGCCCATTACGCAGCTCTGCAAAAAGAGGGACCCTCGCCACTTCACAGGAAGAGTTTTAAGTTGAAGAAAGAAGTGTGACAAGCGTTGAAATGATAGCAAGATGAATGTAGTAGACAGAATAAAAGAACAGCACCGGTTGGCGATGATGCAGCAGTTGGAAGCGCGGCCTCATCGTTGTCGAATCATGCATCTTGACAAGGTGAAAAGCGTGGGGATAATAGCTAGTGGGTTGAGTGAACGTGAGCGTGAGACGTTGACTATCTTTTCGCATGACATGGATCAACGGGGAATAAGAGTGTGGGTGATAGAGCAACCCAACGAGATGGAAGGGCATGTGGACAAATATGGTTTGCCTAAACGGGAGGATATGCAGCTTTTTACAAGCTATCATTATGACGTGTTGGTTGATACTACGTTAGGAGATGAAATATACGGTCCTTTTGTCACGTTGAATACCTCGTCTACTTTGCGTGTGGGGTATGGAGGAGAGCCACCTGAGGCGAACTCGTTCAGTCCCAACGGCAAAGGATACTGGCGGATATATGATTTGATGATACTTGGGAAAGGTCCGTTTGAAATGGGGAAGTATTTAAATGACATAATTGAATATTTAAGGAATATAAGGAAATGAAATAGAATATGGCATTGGTGACGAAGGCTCGTAGTCAATTGCGATAAAAAAGAATGGACATACGTAGTTTGTGAAGACACAATGCAAATGGCGATAAATAATAATTTGAAAAGATGAAGAATAGTATGAAAAATGTTTTTGTAGGAACCGGGGTGGCGTTGGTTACGCCGTTCCGTAAGCAGGAGACCATTGATTTTAGTAAATTGGGAAAGTTGATTGACAATTTGATAGCCAATGGAGTAGACTATATGGTTGCACTTGGCACCACCAGTGAGGCTGCTACTATGACAGAGACAGAACGTCATGCACTACAAGACTTCATAGTAGAAAGTGTGGGTGGACGTTGCCCTATCATGCTTGGCATGGGGGGAAACAACACGTTGGCTGTGACAGATGCCATTGCAAATACCAATTTTGACGGAATCAGTGGCATCCTGTCGGTAGCACCCTATTATAACAAGCCAAACCAGAGAGGATTGGCACAGCATTTTAGACAGGTGGCCGATGCTTCTCCCGTGCCTGTGATCATTTATAATGTTCCAGGACGTACGGGCGTTAACATTACAGCTGAGACGACGTTATTGCTCGCCAACGAATGCCCTAATATCAAGGGAATAAAAGAGGCCTCGGGCAATTTGCAACAAGTGATGCAGATATTGCGTAGCAAGCCGGAAGGTTTTAGTGTCATCTCTGGCGATGATGCGCTGACATACCCAATGATAATGTGTGGGGCTGAAGGTGTGATATCGGTTATGGCAAATGCGTTGCCGAAGGAGATGTCGACAATGGTAAAATATGCATTGAAAGGTGATGTGAAAAAAGCGTTGCCTTTGCATAATAAGTTGCTGCCGTTGATGAATGCCATTTTTGAAGAAGGCAATCCTTCTGGCATCAAGGCATTGTTGGAGATAGAAGGAATGATAGGCAATACGCTGAGGTTGCCGTTGGTGAAGGTTAGCAAGCCGTTGTACAATAAATTATCGTCGTTGTATGATGGACTTAACGCGTAAGGCGCAGCAAGTATTTTCCCAAGACCTGTATGCCATGGAGGTTACGGGGGTGAAGATAGAGCGGGTGGAATATTTGGAGGAAGAAGGAAAGGGGAAAGGTAGTGCATTGTGCAGTGTGGATCTGAAAGCTGAACATCGCAATGCTGTAGGAGGGGTGATGGGGGGAGTGTTGTTCACTTTGGCAGATTTGGCTTTTGCCGCCGCAGCCAACAGTGAGTGCTTAGCCAAAGGGGAAGGGTTGGCATGGGTGTCGCTTAGTAGCAACATACAGTATTTAGCGCAACCCAAGGACGAACATGTTGAAGCAGATGCAGAATGTGTAAGACAGGGGAGAGGGTATTGTGTATATCAAATAATGATTAGAGACGGGTTGGGTAATGGTGTGGCGTTGGTTACTACCTCCGGAGCCCGTGTTAATAAATAGAAATGTAGCGGGTTTCACCGCAAATTATGAAAATAGAAGAGATAATAAATATAATACAAAATCCGTACCTGGAGTTCAAGGAGGAATTAGAACGCAGGACATCGGGGAGAAGTGGATTGCTGGCCGAGGTTGAAGACTACCTAAACTGTACGCCGGGCAAGCAATTGCGGCCGATGTTGGTTTTGCTTTCGGCCAAGGCCTGTGGGCATTTGACCCAAGGCCACAGTCTGCTGGCTGCAGCGATGGAGTTGTTGCACAATTCTACGTTGATGCATGACGATGTAGTAGATGAGTCGGAAGAACGGAGGGGGAAGGCATCGGTAAGAGGACACTGGGGAAACCAGGTAGCAGTGTTGTGCGGAGATTATTATCTGGCGCAGTGCATGGCTGTATTGCAACAGGTTGGAAGTCGGAGCGCGTCGGAGATTGTGGCGAAGACAGTAATGACCATGTGCCAAGGGGAGTTGGACCAGTTGTATTGGACTAAAAGTGGGGGTACATCGAAGGAGACCTATCTGGAAGTGATAGGAGGGAAGACTGCGTCGTTGATGTCGGCATGTTGTGAACTTGGAGCAGTGTCATTGGGCGAGAATGTGGACAAGGAACATCCTTATAGAGCGTTGCTGCGTGATTTTGGATATGAATACGGGTTGGTATTCCAGATGCGTGACGACATGGCTGATGAAGGAAATATGCACGATATTCATCTGCCGGAGGATGTGGATATGAAAGAAGTTATAGAAGAACATTTGGTGAAAGCCGAGGGGCTGTTGGAACAGTTGCCGGATTCAGATGCCAAAACAGCGTTGAAGGCCATGCTGGAGTTGAAAATAGAGCGATGAGGGATGAGGGGGTACGCAACGCAATTATTTGAAAGAACGCAATTATTTGAACGAAAGAAATACAAAATATAAATAATAAAATTAAAAACTATGAAAAAAATTCTTTTAGTAATGGTCAGCATTGCCTTGTCGGCTATGGCCATGGCACAAAACGCCACCCTGCCCCAGAACATCACCATTAAAGCACTTGATGGTACTACGGTGCAGACATCTGCAATCCAGAATGATGGTAAACCCATGATTATTAGCTTTTGGGCAACATGGTGCAAACCTTGCAATCGTGAGTTGAATACGATTAAGGAAGTGTATGAAGAGTGGCAAGAAGAGACTGGTGTCAAGTTGGTTGCAATATCAATAGATGATGCCCGCAGCGCATCGCGTGTGAAACCTCACGTGGATGGAAACGGCTGGGATTATGAAGTGTATATTGACCAGAATCAAGATTTCAAGCGCGCTATGAATGTGGTTAACGTGCCCCATACCTTTGTGGTGAACGGCAAAGGAGAAATCGTTTGGCAGCACACCTCATTTGTAGAAGGCAGCGAAGAAGAACTGCTTGAGGCTGTAAGAAAAGCCGCCGCTGAGAAGTAAAACAGAGTTGTATACAAGATTCAGTGGAAGATAAACTGTTACTGGGTTGGGATATTGATGAGGTTAGAGATAGTAAATAGGTAGTGTAGAAACCCTGTTGCAGTTTTTTCGGACACTATAAAATAGACATTTATGAAGACATATATAAAGAAAGTTCTTCTGCCTGCCTGCTTGTTGCTTGTGGGTCCGTCGTTATATGCTCAAGGGTTGCTTGGCGGACAGGTTACGGGCAATATACAGTTTGACGGGCAGATTTCGAGTGCTGACTCATTGATTGGTGCCACTAATGTGAACGAGCGATTGCTAAGCAACAGCCGGGCCGACATTCTTTATACGAATGGTAATTTCAGTGCCGGGTTGCGTTTTGAGGCTTATTTGAATCCTATGTTAGGATTTGACGCCCGATATAAAGGTTTGGGAGTGGCAAATTATTTTGCCAGTTATCAGAGTGATTTGATTAGTGTTACAGTTGGTAATTTCTATGACCAGTTTGGCAGCGGCATGATACTGCGCGCATACGAAGACCGTTATCTGGGTTTAGACAATTCGTTAAGAGGTATTCATGTTGCATTCCGTCCGGTGAATGGTGTTACCATCAAAGCCTTGACAGGTATGCAACGTTATTTCTGGCAGTATAACACGGAAGGAATTGTGCGAGGCATAGACGGAGAGGTCAACCTGAACAGTGTGATAACGAGTATGGTGGACAGCAAACTCCGCATGACACTCGGGGCAGGTTTTGTGAGTCGTTATGAAGCAGAAGAAATGATAGCGGTGCCCCAAATGGCTGGATATAAGCTGAACCTGCCGAAGAATGTGGGAGCGGGTTCAGTGCGATTGGATATGAGCTATGGGAACTGGGGATTGCAGGCAGAGTATGCTCGAAAAGGTCAGGACCCGAGTCTTATGAATTCATATATCTATCGTGAAGGAGAGGCCTTGATGGTCAACGCGACCTATTCCCAAAAAGGTTTTAGTGCCAATATCCAGGCAAAGCGTACTGACAATATGTGCTTCAAATCGTCGAGGAGCGAAGGTGGTGAGATGTTATATATTAACTATATACCTGCCATTACCAAGCAACATACCTATGCTTTCCTGACGATGTATCCTTACGCTACCCAGACGACAGGAGAGATGGGTTTGCAGGGAGATGTGATGTACAAGATAAAGAAAGGCACCCTGTTGGGTGGTAAGTATGGTACCGACATCCATGTGAACGGCGCTGTGATTACAGGCCTCGATACGAATGTTATAGGTGGAGCGGGTACGGATGGTTATACTTCTTCGTGGTTCAAAACGGGAGACTTGTATTATGCAGATATGTCGTTAGAAGTGGCAAAGAAACTTAGTTCGGACGTGAAGCTGACATGTACCTATGGATATCAGATATTCAATCCTGTGGTGGAAGGGCATAGCGGTAGTTTGCATCATAACCATGTTGTGGTTGCCGATATGACATGGAAGTTGAATAAGAAAAATGTGCTGAGATTTGAGGCTGAATGGATGGGGAGTGACAGCAAGTATAGTCCCGACGTAGATGACAAACGTTGTGGTGACTGGTTGATGGGGCTTGTTGAATATAATTTCACAAGTGCCTGGTTTGTGTCTTTGAGTGACCAGTATGCATACAAAGACGGTAACGGTGCGAACTATTATAATGTAAGTGTGGGCTATACTCATGGTGCAACCCGACTACAGTTGGGATATGGCAAGCAGCGTGAAGGATTGCTGTGCATTGGCGGGGTGTGCCGACAGGTTCCTGCCAGCAATGGACTCACATTCAGTTTGACAACGTCGTTTTAATAAGTGAAAAAACAATGATGAGACAGTTTTGATGAAAGATATAATAGTTTCATAGAAAAACTGTCTTGCAAAATGATAAAAATAAAGAACATGAAAAGATATTTTCTGTATACGTTGCTTGGTGCCATGATGGTTACAATGGCGTCGTGTGACAAGATAGATAAAGACCGTTACCTGGTGCCCAGCGGGCAGACTGGAGAATGGTTTGTCAGCAACAAGAACATATCCAAGGATCAGCGCGCCATGGTTGAGAAATATACAGGTGTGCGTTGTGTGAACTGCCCCGAGGCGGACAATGTAATACATGCCTCTTCAGAGCGTTATGGAGACAAATTGGTAGCAGTTGCCATACATTCTGGTAATTTCGGACGTCCTTTGGGAAGTGATCCGGATTTGAGAACCGAGTCGGGTACTGTATGGTATGAGCATTTTGTTGGAACATCTGCTGGACTCCCTGCAGCAATGGTGAATAGGGGTGAATTGTTCAACCCACTGGCAGGTGTTGATGACAAAATCGAAGCGGTTATATCGCAATCGCCTAAAGTAGTGATGGATATTGAAAATAGCGGCGATAAGTTAATACCGATAGCAGACATCCATGTTGGATTTGAACAGACTGTTAACGAAGATTTGACGCTTACGTTGTTACTTACCGAGGACAATATCCTTACCACACAGAGTCGTGTAGGCGGAGACGATATTGAGAACTATGCCCAGAACCATGTGCTACGCATGGTATATACTGATGTATGGGGTTTGCCCATTGAAGTTTCAAAAGAAGCAGGAAAGAAATATTTTATCCGTTTCTATGTTACTATTCCTGAAGGAAGCGTAAAGGAGAACTGCCATATGGTAGCCTTTGTGTCGAACAAAGCAACTCGTGAGATTCTTAACGTTGCCCAGTGCAATCTATAAAAGAGAAAAGCAGCCATAGATACCAGCAGCTATGAACCGACGCATTTTAGGATTGGCGTTGCCCAATATAATAACCAACATAACGGTGCCGTTGTTAGGCATGGTTGATATGGCTATTGTGGGCAGACTGAGTGCCAGTCACATCGGTGCCATAGCCATAGGTGGCCAGATATTCAATTTGATATATTGGAATTTTGGTTTTCTTCGGATGGGTACGAGTGGATTCACAGCCCAGGCCTACGGAGCAAAAAACATGGATGAAGCCGTGAGAATAGTGGTGCGAGCACTATCCATAGCGGCCTTTGTTGCATTGCTGTTGTTGGTGTTGCAGAGACCATTGAGTTGGCTTTCACTCCAGATTTTTAAGAGTACTCCCGAAGTGATAAGGCTGGCTCTGGTATACTTCTTTGTCAGGATATGGGCTGCACCCGCCACTTTGGGGCTTTATGCAGTGAAAGGGTGGTTTATAGGGATGCAGAATTCGCGTTTGCCCATGTGGATTGCTATATTTCTGAATTGTGTAAATATAATATGTAGCCTGCTTTTTGTGATTGTGTTCCATTGGGGAATAGGCGGGGTTGCATTAGGCACAGTTATAGCCCAATATAGCGGACTGGCAGTGGGATTGTTTCTCTTGAGAAGAGAGTTGCGGAAGATAAAGCCGCAGGTTACTATTTCGATGCGGTTGATGCCCCTGTTGAAGGAGTCGCTGCATTGGGATGAGTTAAGACGTTTTTTCAAGGTAAATGGAGATATTTTCCTTCGAACGGTGTGTCTGGCAACAGTGTTTACATTCATAACCGCAGCCAGTGGCAGAATCAGTGCTGAAGTGTTGGCAATTGATGCGTTGCTGATGCAGTTCTTTACTTTGTTCAGCTACATAATGGACGGTTTTGCTTATGCTGGCGAGTCGTTGGTGGGAAGATATATCGGTGCAAGAGACTTGCGTAATCTGAAACTGACAGTAAGGTTGTTGATGGCGTGGGGTGTGTTGATAACCACCATTTTTACAGTTCTTTACGCCTTTGGAGGAGAGTGGGGTTTGCGTATTTTCAGCGACAAGCCCGAAATAATAGAGGGTGCAAAGGATTATCTGTTTTGGATTCTTACCATTCCAGTGTGCGGGTTTGCAGCATTTCTTTTTGACGGAATATACGTTGGAGCAACAGCCTCACGCACCATGCTGGGCAGTATGGTTGTTGCGACTGCTTTCTTCTTTATTGTTTATTATTTAGGTAAAAGCCTGTTTCTCGGCGGTGTTGAAGACCATGGCCGGATGTGGAACAACATTCTATGGGCATCGTTCATGGTGTATCTCTTGCTAAGAGGGCTAATGCAGGCTCTGTTCTTAAAAAAATCTATTTATAATCAAATCACTTCTGATGCTGAAAGTGTTGTAGGCACTTGAAGTATTCAGGGCAATAATAATTAATATCAGCGGAGGATTCTTCGCACAATAAAAAACAATGAAAAAAATAATTAAATCGATTCTTCTCCTTGCCATGACGCTATGTTGTCTTGAGGCAGAAGCAGTCTATGTAGAAAAAATGCCGGTTATGCAGATTCAGCCCAATGGGGATACTCTGCATTTCTTTGTAACTGGCGATGAGTGCTATCATCGCTATCATGATGCCGACGGCTATACAATAGTCTTGGCACTTTCGGGGTGGTGGGTTTATGCCGAGCCCAATGCTAATGGTGGCATTCAGCCTTCGAGCCATCCCGTAGGAACAATTAACCCTGCCACGTTGGGGATTACGCCAGGTTTGACCATTACACGCGAGGAATGGGAAGCCCGCCGCAGGGAATGGGAAATCCCTCCGCAGTATCGCATACCCGTTGCAAAGACCTCTGGACGGAACCACGGTGATTTTTGTAACCTTGTCATCTTTGTCCGTTTTGCTGACGATACAGCTTATTCGCGTCCCTTATCGGATGTAAATAGAATGTTCAGCGATTCGACTGCTGGCAATGTGTCGGTGTATAACTACTTTAAGTCGGCATCGTATAATAAGATTTTTGTCCGTACCTATTATGCTCCAGAGCCAAGCGGTGATAGAATTCTTTCTTATCAGTCGCCACACCCAAGGGATTATTATATGCCATACACAGAGGTTAATACAATTGGATATACCAGTTATAGCGACCGTCGCAACCGTGAGTTTGAACTTTTGGTAGGTGCAGTTAACTATATCAATGATTCCTTCCCTGTTCCGACAGATTATAATCTTGACTGTGACAATGATGGCTATATAGACAATGTAAACTTTGTAGTGAAAGGGCCTGCGGCTGGTTGGAGCGACCTTCTTTGGCCGCATAAATGGAACCTGTATGGCCATGATGTACGTATAAATGGGAAGCAAGTGAGTACATTCAATTTTGCTCTTGAAGGATCCGGCAATCAGTATTTCGGTACCAGCACCTTCTGCCACGAAATGTTCCATTCGCTCGGAGCCCCCGACCTTTATCGGTACAATACCCGTACTGACATCTCGCCTGTTGGGCAGTGGGATCTTATGGCCACCAACTCCCGTCCTCCGCAGCACATGAGTGCCTACATGAAATATAAGTATGGCAATTGGATAGACAGTATACCACTCATTACTACTCCCGGCACTTATACACTTCATTCGGTAGGTGACACCTTCCCTGACAATATAGCCTACCGTTTCCCCAGTTCGGAACCTGACCAATATTATGTAGTGGAGTATCGTAACACTGACAATCCCAACGAATCCCAATTGCCAGGGAAAGGTCTGCTTATCTATCGAATTGATACCCGCTTTAATGGCAATTCTGAATATGACGGGGCGTCACATTTTGATGAGATTTGGTTGTTCCGTCCTTCTTCCAACAGTGCTGATGAGAACGGAATGATAGGGGAGGCATATTTCACCCCACGTCGCCAACGCACTGAATTCTCACCTTCGACAAAATACTATCCCTATACCTCAGAGGGTAATCCTGATTGTACATTCTCTATTTCCAATATTACTAATCCGGGTACTACCATAAGTTTTTATTATACCAACAGGACAGCACCTGCTCAGCTTTCTCATACTCGAGTCACCACCAATTCGGTTTCGCTCAAATGGTTAGGAAATGGAGACGAATACTGTGTTTATTATCGTAGAGTAGGTAGCAACGAGCCATACCGTATACACATGGCAAGTGCTCCTTATACCACAATTATCGGATTGGAGCCTGCTACTCAATATCAGTGGTATGTCAAATCAATCTATCGTACCGGTTCAGAATCCGACACCAGTTCAAGCTCTTCTGAAGTTGAATTCCTTACACCCTATTGCAACAATGCCATGTCGGACACCATCAATCCCGGCACCTCTGAGAGTCGCCTCGGTGTTCCGTTTGCCAATAACGAAAACTATAATTATTCCCAGCAGATTTATCTTGCGAGTGAAATGAACGGGCCAATAACTATCAGCTCAATCCGGTTCGAGTATGCCTATTCCAAGGCGTTGACAAAGGAGAACTGCACCATTTATATGGCAAACACCGCTATAGAGTCTTTCAACGACACCGTGTCTGCTCTCCCGCTAAGCCAGCTTACTAAGGTATACACGGGTGATATAGTTTTTGTTGAAGGTTGGAACGAAATATTGCTTGATTCCCAATTCTATTACAACGGAGTGGATAATTTGGTTCTTGCCATAGACGATAATTCTGGTACGCCTTCAAGAGCTGGCGACCGTTTCTATCTTCATTCCACCCCGGCAGTCAGAACATTGGTTTACCACACTACATCGGCTTCAAGTAATCCAGGACCAGAGCAGGACACTATTTCCGGTACGTTGACACGTCAATCTTACCGTAACAACATCATCTTCAATGGTTGTCCAGACAATGGCGACAAAGTCTATGCCTGCGTCATTAGCGAGAATCCTGACATGGGCTGGGTTTCTGGCGAAGGTCTCTTTAATCTGAACGAGGAGATTGTAATAAGAGCATATCCCAAGACAGGATACCGTTTTGCATCATGGTATGATGGCGTTACGGATAATCCCAGAACTGCCATTCTTACTCAGGACACTATCTTTATAGCACTCTTCAGGCCGCCAGTGGGAATAGACGATGTAAGTGATGAGGGTGGTTATGTTATCATGACCCAACACCAATCTGTCACCATTCAGGGTGTGGAAGGACAAGTAGTGAATGTCTACGACCTGTTAGGACGTCGAGTCGCAGGAATAGACAGTAATCATGGTTCGAGTGTCACTTTCTCCGTGCCGCATAAGGGCATATATATTGTTCGCATAGGGCGCAATAATCCCGTCAAACTGTTCATACCGTAATCTAAGTTATCATAGATCAAAAAAGAGAGACGCTTCTATGGCAGTCTCTCTTTTTTTTATTTGATTGGCATTTGGTTGCCGAGCCCGAATCGAACTGTTTTAAGGTGCAATTCTTTTAGTTTATGAGAAAAATTAAGAATTATTTAAAAAAAAATCGTATATTTGTAAATTCAATGTATAGTGAAAATTCAATTTAAATAATAATAAATCAAATATTTACATAATGAAAACAACCCCTTACACAGACCTCCACATTTCACTTGGAGCCAAGATGGCCGAATTCGCAGGCTACAACATGCCTATCCAGTACACCGGCCTTGTTGAAGAACACAATAATGTCCGCAATAACGTAGGCGTTTTTGATGTCAGCCATATGGGCGAGTTCCGCGCCAAAGGCCCTATCGCCAAGCACTTCATGCAGTATGTTACCACCAACAACGTTGAAGACCTCTTCGATGGTAAAGTGCAGTATACCTGCCTCCCCAATGGTCAGGGTGGTGTGGTTGATGACATGCTCGTCTACCGCGTCCATGACGACGAGTATTTCATGGTTCCCAACGCTGCCAACATTGACAAAGACTGGAATTGGATGAGCCAGATCGCCGACAAGATGGGCATGGAACTTGGCAAAGACTTCGTTAACGAGAGCGAGCAGTGGGCTCAGCTCGCCGTGCAGGGACCCAACGCCCTCAAGGCCATGCAGAAACTGACCGAGGAGAACATCGTTGACATGGAGTACTACACCTTTAAGATTCTCACCTTCGCAGGTATCGACGACATCATCCTCTCTACTACAGGTTACACTGGAGCTGGCGGATGCGAAATCTACATCCCCAAAGAGAAAGCCATCGAGGTGTGGAATGCCGTCTTCGAGGCTGGTAAAGAATTCGGCATCATGCCTGCCGGTCTTGGTTGCCGTGACACCCTCCGTCTTGAGAAAGGCTTCGCCCTCTACGGACATGAGATGGACGACACCGTGAGCCCCCTCGAGGCTCCTCTGGCATTCATCGTCAAGCTTAAAGCCGAGAACAATAACTTTATCAACAAAGAACTCCTCCTGGCACAGAAAGCCGCTGGTTTCAAACGCAAAGTGGCTGGCTTCGAGATGATCGACCGTGGTATCGCCCGCAACGGCTACGAAGTTTGCAACGCCGAAGGCAAGAAGATTGGTGAAGTGCGCAGTGGTTCCCCCAGCCCCAGCACCGGCAAGAACATCGGCACCGCCCTCATCGAGGCCGCCTATGCCAAGACAGGCACCGAGATTTACATCAAAGTCCGCGAGAAACTCCTCAAGGCCATCACTGTCAAGATGCCCTTCTACGAGGGATAAACGAAAGAGCCACAGGCTCTTTCCAATAGCGAATCGAAAAACTAAATACAATAAACCTATGTGCACAATATCCCTAACCTACGACCAAGACAATGCTCTTGCGCAACGTATGTTGAGCGAACTGCTAAAGTCAGGCCTGTTTAAGCAGACCGAGACCGTCACAGACCGCGAACTGTACGAAATAGAGCGACGTATGGACGCTTACGAGCAAGGCGAGATGAGTACCGTCCCTCAGTCGGAAATATACAATCGCGTAATGGCTTCGATATGAGAGTAGAGTGGCTCACAGCTGCAGAGGATGACCTGCGGGAAATAGCACGCCGAGTGGCGTTGACATTTGGGCGTGACACTGCGGAACGTGCGGTTGCCAGCGTCGTTGAAGAAACACAACGGTTATCTGACTTCCCTGAATTGGGCCGTCGCTGCAACGAATACAAAAATGCACGTCGTCAGTACCGTGCAATAAACACGCGCCACGACCGCATCGTCTACACCATCACAACGGATTGCATACTCATTGTTGCCATCTTCGACATACGTCGCGACCCTGCAGTTTTGGAAGCCCTATTAAGTAGTCGGGAGACAAACACTAAGTAGCACATTGGTAAAAAAGAAGAGGCTTGCATCTGTCAATGCAAGCCTCTTTGTTATCATACCCGTTGCGGCGGATTAGCAATCCGACGCAATTTAATATAAGGATTTGCAATCCGAAGTATTACTTATCAGTTTAATTGCCAGTATTTACAGATTGCAAATCCTGATAAAAAGAAGTGGCGGATTACAAATCCGCCACAACGGGGGTCTTGCATACAATACTGTTGTAAGCCTCTTTCATTGATTTCTGTCGCGGATTTCAAATCCGTAACAAACAGACCTCATACCTCTCATAAACATCCCGGAGGTATGAAGATCCCGGGGTGATGATTTATTTTCTTATTCTTTAATTTTCCTTTTTACTCGATTACGAGTTAAGTATTTGACAAAAGACAAAATAGCACCGATAACAAGTCCTAAGCCCAATACCACAAAAACATCATCTATTCCTGTAAATGCTATTATTATGATAATAATAAGTCCTAATACTAACTCTGTTATAAACAGCACTATGCTTGTCCTTTGTTCTGTCTTTTGGTCTTTATTTTTCCTAATTATAGAAAGAATTGAATATTTTATTATTGAATGAAAAGAATGCATTAGTGCAACTATTCCTATCAAAGATGCAAATACTCCAGCTGTAGAACCTCGATGAAGTGTATTATGTGCAATTAATATGTAACCAACATAAGTAAACGCAAAACCGATTAATAATTCAGCAATCATAACCAGTAGTAATTTCCAATTTTTTTTATCCTTCTTAAAGATGAGATTATAAACATCTGAATAAAACTCTGGTATTTCATTGAATGATTGTTGAGAATTGGTCTCATCATTTGTTTCATTTTGGGTGATAGTTGAATCAGTCTTTATGCTTTCGGATAAATCATTATCATTATATCGCCTTAACTCAGATGGTATAACATCTGACAATTCACTACCACAATTTGGACATCTATCATGGATTAATTCATTATATAATTCACCGCAAGAAGAGCATTTAACGTAAATTGCCATTATGTAAACCCTTTTTTGTGTCGGGCACAACTTCTACCACTCTCCCGCACCCCGTTGAGCATTAAACATAAAAGAAGCGTGGTGCCGTACACCCTTCTTGTATGGAGGTCGTAGGAATTACCTTGAAAAGAGAAGATGCAGAAAGCCCACGCTATACAGCGTAAGCCATTACACAGATTCTGCTTTTCGATGGAAGTTTCCTACGTTCCCATACACAGAACGAGCATAACGCTTCGTGATTTCCTTCTGAAATCGGTTGCAAAAATACGAAGTTTTTTCCATTCAGCCAAATTTATTTCCCTATGTCAGGAAAAGTTCGTATCTTTGCAAACGCATATTGGGCATGAAATACTTGAAATCATGAACGTCACATTCGAAGATAAAGCATTGGAGGAGTTGTTTCTGACGGGAAAGACAACGGCAAGGAAGTATTGCCGTCTTCCGATGAATGTGGTAAAGCGATATGTGAAGGTTGTGAATTACATTAAGGCTGCAAGCCGCATTGAAGATTTGTTCACAGTGGGTTCTCTTCATTATGAAAAGAAAAGCGGAACACTGAAAGGCGTTGATGCAGTCTGGATTACCGCACAGTACCGACTTCTTTTCCATAGCACTCCGAATGAAGACGGAATTATTGTAAACGCATTGTTGGAAGAAATATCGAAGCACCATGAATAATACAACCCCATTTATTGTCACTCATCCTGGTGAGTTGATTCGTGATGAGATGCGCGAGCGAGGCCTGACACAGAAACAACTGGCAGTCCTTTCCGGTCTGACACCCACTGCTGTAAGTGAGCTAGTGCGCGCCCGCCGAAATGTCACGGAAGAGATTGCCCTCTCGCTTGAAAAAGCACTGGGAATTCCCAAGGTGATGTGGATGAACCTGCAGGCGCAATATGACCATGACACCGCCGAACAAGCCACCCGGTGCGAGAACGTGGTCGTTACCATCCCCGTTAGCGACCGCAACCTGCTCCGCGACCTGTCCCGCAAGTTCGGCTGGGGCTGCATGATGTAATAATCAACTAAAATCATAATATGGTACCTTTCTTTTTAGACTTTGCAAGACCCATTCTCCATTCATTAATTGATGGAAAAACAGCCGGTTTGCAGCAATTTATAGAGCAAGCCATTGCTGATTTCCATCTAACAGAAGAAGATTGTGCCGAGATGATTAAAAGTCAGAAGAAAACACAAGTAAATGACCGTACTAGTTGGGCTGTAACCTATTTGTATCAAGCGGGCTTAATAGAGAGAGTATCCAGAGGTCACTACAAAATCACAGAAGAAGGTAGAAAAGTATACCTTTCTGGCGATGAAATAACTAAAGAGTTTCTTACTAAATACAAATCATTTGTAGATTTCCAACAAAGAGAATCAAAGAAAGATGTTATTGGGGATAACCCAAATCAACGGAATAATGCCACACCATCTGAAGCAATTGAGATTGCCGTAAATGAAATCAACTCCTCGTTGGTATCGGAACTATTAGAATTAGTAAAGAGCCAATCTCCCCAATTTTTTGAGCAATTGGTTGTTGACCTTCTCAGGAAAATGGGCTATGGGCAAAATGGTTTCACAGAGGTCACACGCTATACTAAGGATGAGGGCATTGATGGAATTATTACTGAGGACAAATTAGGTTTGAACAAAGTGTATCTTCAAGCCAAACGATGGAATAATGGGACTGTTGGTCGAAAAGACGTAACGAGTTTTATTGGGACTCTTATGTCAAAGAGTTCCAAGAAAGGTGTCTTTATCACAACATCATCTTTTTCAAAGGAGGCAACTGATTCCCTAACCCACTTGCCGAGCGACGTATCTGTTGTATTCATAGACGGAATAAGACTTGCAGAGTACATGATAGAATTCAACCTTGGAGTAACCGTAAAGAAAACTTATGAAGTCAAACGTATTGACTCGGATTATTTTGAGGAGAATTAATAATAAACAATAAACATAAACAATAAAAATTAGAACTATGTCAATCATCAAACCTTTCAAGGGCTTTCGCCCGCCCGTCGACATCGTCGAGAAACTGGCCTCACGTCCCTACGACGTACTGAACTCTGAAGA
Organism: uncultured Bacteroidales bacterium; assembly: GCA_900317955.1. Classification (GTDB taxonomy): domain Bacteria; phylum Bacteroidota; class Bacteroidia; order Bacteroidales; family P3; genus Colimorpha. The sequence continues at coordinate 5,797 of ONIP01000018.1, read as the reverse complement.
AGCTCGCGTTGAATGCGAAGGCAATCCCTACAGCCTGCTCCACGTCACCAAGGCTGAAATCGACCTCCCCAAAGGCACCGACGAGCATTCGCCCGAAGTGTACCTCCAGGTGGTCAAGAACTACAATCTGTTTAAAGACCTCGGCTGGCTGGTCAAGGATGAGGAGGAAAAACTCTACATCTATGCCCAGAGCATGAACCCCAAGGACAAGGACGCCAAATGGCAGTATGGCATCGTCGCCTGCGCTTATAGCGAGGACTACGTCAACAAAGTCATCAAGAAACATGAGCTTACCCGCAAGGACAAGGAAGAGGACCGCATGAAACACGTCCGCATCACCAACGCCAACGTGGAACCCGTCTTCTTCGCCTATCCCGCCATCGCCCGTATCGACGAGATTGTGGCTGGTGTCACCGCAAAGAAACCCATCTATGACTTCATCGCCAAGGAAGATGGCTTCGGCCATCGTTTCTGGGTCATCGACGACAAAGCCACCATCGCTGAGCTCGTTGACATCTTCGACAAGCAGGTTCCCGCCATGTACATCGCCGACGGTCACCACCGCAGTGCCGCCGCCGCTCTCGTTGGACAGGAGAAGAAAGAGCAGAACCCCAAGCATACCGGCAAGGAAGAGTACAACTACTTCATGACCGTCATCTTCCCCGACAATCAGCTCAACGTCATCGACTACAACCGCGTGGTGAAAGATCTCAACGGCCTCACCAAGGAGCAGTTCATCGCCGCAGTTGGCGAGAACTACGACTTGCAGGACATGGGCACCGAAATCTACAAGCCCGCCAAACTGCATGAGCATAGCATGTATCTTGATGGTCACTGGTACAAGATGACCGCCAAGCCCGGTACCTACAACGACAACGACCCCATCGGAGTCCTCGATGTCACCATCCTCTCCAACCTCGTCCTCGACAAGGTTCTTGGCATTAAAGACCTCCGCACTGACAAGCGCATCGACTTCGTAGGCGGCATCCGCGGTCTTGGTGAGCTGAAACGTCGTGTTGACAATGGTGAGATGAAGGTCGCTTTCGCCCTCTATCCCGTCAGCATGAAGCAGATCATCGACATTGCTGACACCGGCAACATCATGCCCCCGAAGACCACCTGGTTCGAGCCCAAGCTCCGCTCCGGCCTCGTGATTCACGAACTCTGCTAACAGTAAACATCAAACGGGTTGTAAATTCGTTAATTCGTAAATGTGTTAATTCGTAAATCTGATTAACGCATTCACACATTTACACAATTACGCATTTACAACCCGTTTTTCTTATCAGTTTATAAAAATATCCCATGAATACCGGATACTTGTTAATCATGGCAGTTTTAGCTGCAGTCTGTCTTATTCTTGCAAGACGAAAAAAGAATGGCAATAATGGTACCTTTAAAGAGTTGACCATGTCACCCACTGAGCGTGTCATTCTAATTTACGACATAGATAAAGAGACATTAAAAGAAGCTTACGACCATTTTTCCGACATCAGCGAACAAGAAGTCTCCTCCATTGAACCCGAAGGCAATGGCTTCCGCCTGACATTCACCCCCGAGACCGACTACATAGCCTTCTGCTATTGGGTCAACTACCTCGTCTATTCCGACGAGGAGAAGCAGAAACGCTACACCGTCTATGGCTGGTACCCCTTTGGCGAAGTGGAAATCAACGGCGAGAAGCAGCCCTTCAGCAACCAGACCGTCATGATGTACGTGGACAAAGACGACACCGACCACGACAACATCTCCTTTGTCACCCCCGACGGCAGCCACTATCTTCAGCCTTTCGCCATCTTCAACAACCTGAAACCAATTGTTGGCGGCAGTGAAAACTATCGCCCCTGCAATAAAGTTGAGAGTTGAAAGTTGAGAGTTTAGAAGATTGCTTGATTGTCTGATTGCTTGATTGTTTGAGTAATTTGACTGCGCCAGCACTCAAGCATTTACACAATCAAGCATTTAAGCAATATTTCAATTTTCACTTTTCACTTTTCACTTTAATTCACTTTTCACCTTTCAATTTAATTAGTTTTCAATAATGAAAAACACAAGATCTTTATTTACCCTCGCCGTCCTTATTCTCCTTGGTGTGGGCATGACAACAAGTTGCAAAAACAAAGCTTCCGACAATCAGCAGGCCGAGGCAACTACCGACACTATTCCCATGATTGAACAGGATCATGACGAGTATCTGGCAGCCATCGAAGCCTACCTTAGGACAATTGGAAGTCAATATACTCCTGGCGAAGTATGCATCCCGTGCTACACCGTCGTAGCCATCAACGAAAGCGATACTGGCTACACTCGTGTATGGGGCGACTGGTGGGTATTCAACTACAACATCGTAGGCGACACACTCAAGTGCGTCTCCGGAGGCAACCACCCCGGCCTGATGTACCTTAAGCAGAACAACACGCATGAATGGGTTGTATCTTCCTTCGACCAAGTAGAAGACGGCTCACGCAACTTGCCCAGCGCCAAGCGCATCTTCGGTGAATACTATGATGCTTTCCACAAGGTGAACAGCAATCAGGAACAACGCGACATTATTCGCCTCAAACAGGTGGCATATTACGTACAAGAACACAACCTCCCAGTCACCATGCTCCAAGATTCCGGCTGGCCAGCCGTGGCCCTGCCCCTTGATTAGTCGGCATACTGCCCCCATCCATTAAACACCAACCACCATGAAACACTATCTGCACATTCTTTCAATTTTTCTCGTCGTCGCGCTGCTTTGTCTCTTCCCGGCATGCAAAAAAGAGCCCGTCCCCGACCCTCCGGACGTCCCCGCCAACGTAGCCCACATCACCGACTCTATCCGCTATACCGCCGACCACATGACGGCCTACAACTTCGTCTACCCCTCTACCGATCCCTATGGCAACCCCGTCATGCTCTCCGGCACCATCACCCTTGGCGACAGTGTCACCCGCCACCGCCCAGCCAAAGGACTTCTACTCTATAACCACTTCACCGTCTACCGTGCCGACCAGTGTCCCACCCGTGGCGACCTCAGCATCCAGAAAATCATGGCTCGTGGCCCACTCATCACCATTTCTGCCGACTACTACGGCTTCGGCATCACCGAGTCCAGCCCGCAAGCCTACTGCATCTCTGCTGCCAACGCCCAAAGCAGTGTCGATGCGCTTCTCGCAGCCCGCAAGCTCCTTGCTGATATGGGCTTCCAATGGGAAAACCACCTCTTCAACTCCGGCTACTCACAAGGCGGACAGACAGCCATGGGCGTGGTCCGGCTCGTCGCCGAGCGTTACCCCGACATTCATTTCGACTACACATACGCTGGTGCTGGCTCCTACGACATCCCCGCCTCCTACAGCCAGTTTCTGCTGGATACTATCGCTGGTATGCCTTCCACCGTCATCAGCGTCCTTCTTTCCTATAACCATTTCTTCCGTCTCGGAATCCCTCGCGACAGCATCTTCATTGAACCCCTCCTAAGCCACATCGACGAATGGGTGCTCAGCAAACGCTACACCCGCCAGGAGATTGACGCCTTTGTCGGCACGCTTGTCGTGGCCGACTATGTCACACCCACCATGCTCGATCTCCAGTCCTCCATTTCTCAACGGTTCCTTGCCGCTATGCAGACCGACAACTTGTGCCAGGGGTGGACACCCCGTCCCCTCGAACCCATCTATCTCTTCCACAATACACAGGACATCACTGTCCCAGCCGTCAACACCACCAATCTCTATAACTACCTCACCTCGCATGGTGCCACCAACGTCACGCTCGACATCGACGATTACGGCAGCTCCGACATACTCCCCGCCCACGAAACCGGTGCCATCTACTTCATGATGCACTCCGTCCAAACCATCGCCGACATCCTCGGCATCGAGCCCTGGAGCATACTCTGAATCACTCCGTCATTCCATACCAAAGAAGCCCCGCCACCAACAACGGGACTTCTTTATTAATTATGCACACAAATCATAGTTTTAATTACCAATTAAAACTTCCTTTAATTAGTAATTAAAACATAATGATAACACTTAACAAAAGATTAAATACCTCAACAACTAAACCACACATGAGTAGAAGAACTCTATATATCAAAGCAAATCTTCTTAGCCCTGTAGTGGATAATGCTCCGAGCAATTACCTTCATCATTTTGTCTTTAAGAATATAAAAATAGTGCTATTTCTTGTATTTATATATATAAATTTGTGCTATTTTTTATATTATAAAATATAATTTGTATATTTGCAAATTGAAAGCAAAAACAACAATCATTATGGAAGATATTGAAATTCGTTCACTTATAGATAACTATCATCGTAAGATTAATAAAATATCGCTTCGATTCAAGAGGTATTTATACAATCAAATTAACTGGGATGTCAGAATAATAGGTATAAAAGGGGCTCGGGGTGTCGGCAAAACCACGTTGATGCTACAACATATATTAGAGAATTATAAAGATATTGACCAAGTTATTTATGCCTCATTGGATGACTTTTGGTTTTCAAATCATTCTTTGTTTGACTTAATCGACTGGGCATATCAGCATGGCTTGCATAGGATTTATCTTGACGAAGTTCACCGATATGCACAATGGCAACTCGCCTTGAAGAACATATACGACAATTATCCTGATGTCAACATTGTTTACACTGGAAGTTCCTTACTCTCTATCGACTATGCAGTTGCAGACTTGTCTCGCCGCCAGACATTATACACACTACATGGACTTTCTTTCCGAGAGTATCTTGCCTTTGAGGACATTACAGAAATCTCACCACTTTCTTTAGATAATTTGCTTGACAATCATCTTCATTATGCGATGGACATTACTAAACAGATTAAGGTTGCTCCATATTTCGAGTCTTATCTCGAGCATGGGTATTATCCATTCTATAAAGAATCCTTAACCGACTTTCTCGACCGATTACGGCAAACCGCATCCATTGCAATCGACATCGACCTACCATCTGTAGAAGAGGTATCGTTCGAGACCTTAATAAAGATAAAACGCCTCTTGGTCATAATTAGCGAACAGGTACCATTTGTCCCAAATATGTCCTCACTGTGGAAAGAGCTCTCCACCAATAACACTTTGGGCATTCGAATGCTATACGCCCTCGACCGGGCAGGAATCCTGTCACTTGTAACAAACAATATCAAAAACTACAAGCACCTATCCAAACCTGACAAGATATTCTTGAACGATACCAACCTCATGCATGCCCTATGCACCAACGTCAACAAAGGCAGTGAGCGAGAAACATTCTTCCATAGCCAGTTGTCGGTCGGACATGAGGTAAGCATACCCTCACAAGGCGATTTTCTTGTAGACAACACCATTCTCTTTGAGGTCGGTGGAAAAAGAAAGACATTCGAACAAATCAAAGATGAATCCAATGGCTACTTGGCAGTGGATGACACCGAGATTGGGCACGCCCACCGCATTCCCCTATGGATGTTTGGACTACTCTACTAAGCACCAGAGAATGCAATTAATACCTAGTACATATCCTACTGAATAATTTTGCAAAAATACGCATTTTTTTTCAATAGGCATTTTATCACATCGTATTTCTCAAATTCTCACAACGACGAAGACTTTTTGCTTGGGTAATAACTACGTTAATGATGAAATGACAAAGTATTGTGTATGTCATGCGACTGCGCTCTTGCGCGCGCAATCGTTAATCTTGGACAAGACGGACGGCGTGACCGTAGCAACGGCTGCCGTTGTAACGGCTGCCGTAGTTCATGTACACTCCGCCGGAACCGAAGTAGAGGTACCACGCATCGCCGGAGTCT
>ONIP01000047.1 GCA_900317955.1 uncultured Bacteroidales bacterium | reverse complement strand
ATGTTGTGGCGTATCTTCGACACGCATGGAGATGAGCACAGTTTTCCCCACACTGCACACCTACGGTGTTTAGTGCGGGGTTAATAGGATTGTGTGCCTCTGGCACACGCAAGCCTTCGTAATTTTTCAGATTATTAGTGTCCGAATAAGTGCTGAAAGCACTTAATCCTATTAACCCCACACGAAGCGAAGTGCCGTGTGGGGTGGGACAGAAACCCTAATTTTGCGTGCCGAAGGCACGCTACTTTGTTGATTGTCATGTTGTGGCGTATCTTCGACACGCATGGAGATGAGCATAGTTTTCCCCACACTGCACACCTACGGTGTTTAGTGCGGGGTTAATAGGATTGTGTGCCTCTGGCACACGCAAGCCTTCGTAATGTTTCAGATTATTAGTGTCCGAAAAAGTGCTGAAAGCACTTAATCCTATTAACTCCACACGAAGCGAAGTGCCGTGTGGGGTGGGACAGAAACCCTAATTCTGCGTGCCGATGGCACGCTACTTTGTTGATAGTTATGTTGTGGCGTATCTTCGACACGCATGGAGATGAGTACAGTTTCCCCACACTGCACACCTACGGGGTTTAGTGCGGGGTTAATAGGATTGTGTGCATACGGCACACTCAGGCCTTCGTACATCAACATATAACATATAATGTTGATATTATAATACTTACTAATGATTTGATTCCTTTTTGTTAGACACCAATGATTTCAGATATAGAGTGGCAAGGCAAACGGCATATTCTTGATTCTCACCTTTAGGGCTCCATGCAACTATGAAATCCACCTCTCCTTCAGTTACTTGGTATCCTTTTCCCTCGAGTCGTTCTATCTCCTCTCGTTTTGTTTTGGAAAGTGATGCGACGCATTCTCCCTTCATCGTGAACAGATATGAATGCTCATAACGCAGTGGGTCACCGCCCCGTAGCTTGAGTATCAGGCTTTTCTTGTCTTTAAAGAAATCAAGATAAACATCTCTGTATGACAATGCCACACTCAACGGCACATGTTCATTCGGAACCACATGGTGAATTGTAGGTGGCAGCAAACTACTAAATAGCTTGTTGTCAGAATGTATTACCAACTGCATCTTTGCACGTGTAATACCTACGTAAAGCGCATGCAGCATGGCTTCTGTCTCGCGCAAACCCAAGGCTACCAGATGCACCGTGTCGAATTCACGACCCTTGGCTTTGTGAATTGTAGAGATGAAAACCGTTCTCTGGTCGGCCGTAATAAAATCTTCAATGTTCGATTCCAAAAGAAATTCTACCAAGTCGCTGTAGTACAGCGTCCGATGTGTTTCCTCGTAATCCTTGAAGAAAACCTTTACAGCTTCGATGCATTTACTGCTCCCATACTGTTGTAGGGTGCGATTTTTAGCGTCTTCCCATTGCTTTCGTGACAGTGTCTTGCCAGTCTCGACCGGGAACTGTTTAAGAAAATAACGTATCTCGGCCAACTGATAGAATTGGAATCCTCCAAGCGACTGAACCAACCGCGTGTGCAACCCCCTTTTCTGAAGCAGATATGACAGTTGCATAGCCTCCTCGTTGGTAGTGGTCAGCATACATACGGTTCCGTTTTCCGTCTCATGCAGGACGGAATTTTCTGCCACCTCGGCAAGGCATTTTGCAGTATCGTACTGATGCAACTCCACTTGTCCCTCATCCTCACTCTTGGCTACACAGAGCGTTTGTTTCATTCGGTTGCTTATTAGTTTTGCAAAACGGTTGGACAACTCTACCACTCGCTTAGTGCTCCGGTAGTTGACGGTCATCTCATAGAGTGTGGCGTTGTAGTTTGATATTAGTGATTTGAGGTGTGCAGAATCGGAACCACGAAACTCATAGATATTCTGGTCATCGTCGCCAACGGCAATCACCCTCATTTCCTCGTTCCGTTTCATCAGTGCCTGTATCAGTCTGAAATCGTCTTTTCCCATGTCCTGAGCCTCATCAATCACAAGTACGCTCTTGGCAATCTTCGATTCCTCTACATCGCCGTCTTCTATCATCTTGGCCGCCTTGCCTACTACGCTTTGCGCTTCCTCCAGGTTCCCTTGTTTGCCTATCAGGTCAAAACTGTATGAATGGAATGTCTTGATTTCCACAAAGTGTGCAGCATTACCAATCAACTGCATAAGCCTCTTTTTAAACTCCGTGGCCGCCGAACGCGAAAAAGTAAGCATCAGCAACTGCTCATGTTTCACGTCCTCCATTAGCAACAGAGATGCCAGTTTATGCACAAGCACACGTGTTTTCCCGCTTCCTGGTCCTGCCGCTACTACTATGTATCTCGATTGCGAGTCGTTGATTATTTCCAACTGCTTTGGGTCCAGCTCCCCGAAAATCTGCTTGTACTTTGCAGGTGTAATATTGTTGTTTATCTCCTTTGTGCGCTCTCCTTTGAAATACTTCTGTATGAATTTGCGGAAATCCATATTGAAGTAATCATTTACATACTGTAGTGCTGCATCATAATTCCGTACCATCAAGTTGGCATACTCCCCCACAATGTGAATCTGCTGTATTCGTTGCTTGTAGAACTCGTCAAGCATCCTGTACTGCTCCTTGCCATACCACGCACGTCGGTCTGCCACACGGTTCAGTTGCAATGAATTATATATCACCAAGAATCCGCCCTCCAATTTCAACAGTGAAGTCTTTGAAAGATACAGCAACGCCTCTTCAAATTGGTCAAGAGTAACAGGCACTCTGTTGTCTAAAGCCAACTCCTGCATGCTGTTGTTGTACTGTTTCATAAGTTCCACTATCGAGAAGTTTACAAGCCTGCTGTGCTGTGTTTTCTGGCTATCAGTGTCGCCATTCTCAGTTCTCTGAGCCTCAGCGGTAAGTGTATTTACTATAAATCTGCAAATTCCCGTCCTTTGTTCAAAACGTGTTGTTAGCGTCTCGTTCAGGGTCTGAGGCTGAACACTAACGCATCCACTTGCAGTATGCTCCTCTTTTAAAATATAATTCTTTATGGTGAGGAAATTTAGCAATGTTTTGATTCTCTGTACTGTACTCTTTGCAATCCCGGCGTTGAGAGCAGCCTCGTTCAATTCTTTGTAATTCAGCGTACAGTTCTGATTTCCTATCCGTTGAAGTATGAATTTTTCCAACTTCAGCAATTGCTCCAACTCTTTGCCTGTCGAGCTCTTGTCAATCCAGGCCTGCATATCTCGCGAGTCCGATAACAAACCGTCCTGCCTCATCAAGTTTATATTCCTGATTACGCATTCCTTGCTCATTCCAAGCACATCTGCCAGATAGTCCACTCGGCTCTCAGCCTCTGCACCTCTGCCACCCACTGTTGCCCGTGCACTTATTAGCGACCTTATTATGCGCGCAGCTTCCTCTCTTGTTGTGGGGTCGAAAAATTGGGAACGCGTCAGCCGTTCTCTCGCCTCGTCCATATTCCTCACCGTTATGCCGGTGGCAAACACTTTTGGCGAATTGTTGCCACGGATAATGTATCCTGCATTCTCCAGTGCCGAAAGGGCTGCCTTCACTCGGGTTTCTACATCCTGCACCTCTTCGCCCCAGCCAGCCTGTCGTGCAATCTCAATCGGTGAACAACTAAACTGGTTCTTAGTCTGGCTTAGTTTCTTTACCGCCTTCCATATCTGTTGTATTTCGCTTATACTCAGTTTAGTCTGGCTCAAGAGTATAAAATGCTTGTCCAAGTCATTGTCGCAGTATAGAACATAGCAGGCTGCCTCCGTATTTGGGTCTCGCCCTGCCCGTCCGGCTTCCTGCACATAATTCTCAAGCGAGTCGCTGATGTCATAATGCACCACAAGGCCAACGTCTTTTTTGTCAACCCCCATGCCAAATGCCGATGTTGCAACTATCACTCTTGCTGCCCCTTTCATGAAAGCATCCTGGTTTTTCACCTTGTCAGCGGCTTCCATCTTCCCGTTAAAAGGCAGTGCGCTTATTCCGTCGGCTTTCAAGTGGTTGCTTATCTCGACTGTTCTGTGGGTGCGCGACACATACACTATCGTCGGGCAGTCGTGTCCCAGTATCAGGTTCCTCAGTTGATTGTATTTGTCGCCGTCCGTATCGGTGTGTATAACGGAGTATCTCAAGTTCTTTCGCTCTGCCGAAGCAGCGAATATTATTAAATCTACCCCTACTTTCTGCTTGAAATAGTCATGTATATCCGTTATTACCTTCTGTTTGGCGGTCGCAGTGAAACATGATACAGGTATAGGGTTGCGCAATTTCTTTTTCTCCTGCAACTGTTTCAAGAAATCCCCTATATACAGGTAATCAACCCTGAAATCATGTCCCCACGCCGAGAAACAATGTGCCTCGTCAATAACAAACCGGGCAATATTTCTGCTTTCCAGTAGCCGCTCTATTGTGGCAGAACGAAGCATCTCCGGTGATATATACAGCAAATTGGCGGCACCTGTTGCCACTTGGTTCACTGCTTCGGCTCGCTCTATCGGATCTAACAGTCCGTTAATTGTCACCGCATCGCTTATCCCTCTTTCCATCAAATTGTCTACCTGGTCTTTCATCAACGATTGTAACGGTGATAATATCACAGTCAGTGCATGTGCGTTGCGTCCAGCCATGAGCGCGGGCAGCTGAAATGTGAGCGATTTCCCCCCGCCAGTGGGGAAGATGGTCAACAGCGATTCTCCTCTAATGGCAGCTTCTACTGCCTGCTGTTGCATCGGCACCCCGTCAAACATCCGGAAGGTGTCGTACCCGAAAAAATCTTTCAAGCCCTGTTTTGCGTCCAAACGGCTTTTGCAATACGGGCATTCCCCGCAGGGATGACTTCTCAGGTAGTTCATCACGTTTCCAACCTTGGGGTAGTTCTTTGTCACCCAGGCAGGGGTCATTGACATAAGGTCGTCGGCACCTATCACTGCCAGCGTATAAGCCAGTTCTATCGGGTATTTCTGTATCAGGGCTTCGAAGTTGGCGTGGCTGCATATCAGGCCGTAATACTCTTTTTTAATCAATTCGGCAAGGCTTTTCACCTCTCCCGAACCATCGGCTAAGAGAATATGCTCCTGCTTGTTTTTCAAGTATTTGAAAAATCCTTCAAACTCATTTGTGTTGCATAGCAGTCGATAGTATATCAACTTCTTTCCGCTACTCATTCGTTCCCACTCGCTCAGCTCGTCCTGAAACAAATCCCGGGCCTTCTTTGCATCGTTGACAGGGTTGTTCAACTCGTCTGTCAGCAACTTGTCATCCTTTACCAGTCGGTGGTAAGGCTTTTTGGGGAACAGCAGTGGCGACAGGTAAAGTGTATCGATTATAGTGCGACCTATCGCCAAATGCGGTTCGAGGTACTTCAAATCATGCTTGATGATATTATGTCCACACCAAGTATCGCATTCGCCTGCAAAGGCGGCAAATTCCCTTCCGCTGGGCGTATGCAGTACTGCGCCGTCTTCTCTTACTACCCCATAGTCGGCTACAACTCCCTGCGGGACACTAACTTCAGTATCGATATATGCAATCATCTATTCTGTTTGCCGTCAACGTTGTTGTTAAAGATAAGGTCGCAGGTCTCTTAAATCCTCGCTAAACTGCTGTATAAAGCACAGCATACAACCAACCCCACTGTTCTTGTCGTGGTTGATATGTGCAATAATGGCAATATTTCTAAGATATTGCATCAATTGTAGTATCCAGTTTAATACAAGCAAAAATACAAAAAATATCGCAAATAACAACTTTTTTCTTTGCAATAGAATCACTTCAGCATCTTTTCCGCACCCTCGGTTCCCCGGCCATGGTTGCCCTCATGCAACAGTTATGGTAACTGCTCTTTGTATTTTTTAGCATTATTACTACACTTCATCCCCCTTAGTATTGCAATTTTCTATTGTAATACTAAGGGGGAACGAATGTTGTAAAACGGTGTTTCTATTGGAGTTGGGTAGGGGAGGGGGAGGATTGTTGGGAAGGAATTCCGGGTGGGAGGGATTTGTTTTTATGGGCTATTCGATGGTGAATTTAAAGCTTCTGTAGCGGGTGGAGGTGGAGGGGTTTTCCACTATGCGCAACTTTACATTGCCGAAACTCATAATGCGATAGTTGTCAAAGTTTTCTGTACGATAGACGGCAAACAGGTTGTAGAATTGGTCGAGAAACACTTGAGAGCGGATGTCTATGGTTAACTCGGTGCATATATCTGTGCTCGCGTCGAACTGGAAGGTGCAACGGTAGTCGGCGGTGTTGATAATCATCACCCCTCCCACGTCGTTGCCCGAGGGCATGTAGGTGATGTCAAACTGTTGGCTCTCGGCGCGTTCGTTGCCTACAAAGGCTCCGAGAGACTGGATGATGTGGTGGGCGTCGCGTCCCAGCTGGTCGGGGATATAGTCGGGCTGGGGCTGGCACCAGGCGGTTGTGCAGGCAATGACTGCCGCAAGGATAAGAATCAGTTTTTTCATTGTGTTGCAAGTCTTTCTATAATGGTTGCGATGGTTTCTTTCATTTGGGCGTGGTATTCGTTGAGGAAGGTGCCCGCAGGTCGGTTGGCAATAATCAGACATACGGTAAGGGCTTCGTGTCCCAAGGCACGGGCAAAACCATATATGGCCGAGGTCTCCATTTCCAGATTGGTAACAGGCGTGTTTTCCCAGGCAAAGGATGCTAACTTCTCGTTGAGATGTTCAATGCTTGGTGCCAGCCGAATGTGTCGGCCTTGGGGACCGTAAAAGCCGGGAGCGGTGACGGTGATGCCTTTGTGCATGCCGTCGGCCACACGGGTCAGGAGGTTCTTGCTTCCGGATACGCAGTAGGGCTTTGCCACTTGAGACGGCAGGAGCATGTGCTGCTCGAAGGCTGTGGTCATGGCAGGTTCAAACCCCTCGTCGGAGTGTTGGTAGTAATTCATGAGGCCGTCGAGGCCGATGGCGTAGCGGGCGGCTACAAGGCTTCCACAGTCAATGTCGTGTTGAAGGGAGCCGCTTGTGCCGATGCGTATGAGATTCAGTGAGCGATGGTCGGGGAGGACGGTGCGGGTAGCGAGGTCGAAGTTGGCGGCGGCGTCGAGTTCGGTGGCCACGATGTCGATGTTGTCGCATCCCATGCCTGTGGAAAGGGCTGTGAAACGGCAACCGTGGTAGCATCCGGTAAGGGCATGCAGTTCGCGGTTGTAAGACTCGTATTCGATGGATTCGAAAATGCCTTTGAACATGTCGACGCGCTGGGGGTCGCCTACCAAGAGCACGTTGTCGGCGAGGTTGTTGCCATTCAGATGAATGTGGTAAAGGCTCCCGTTAGGAGCCAATACCAGTTCGCTTTCTTTAATAGCCATAGGGGTTGTTGTCCGTTAAGGCGTTTATGGTCGGGTTAGTTTCGTCCAGTGCTGCCAGAGCGGGAGGCAGTGCCGCGGGTGGTGGTGTTTTTGTTGTCGCTTGTGGAGGGGGTGGCACTTGTTCTGGTGGAGGAGGTGCGGTTGCTGCTGCTGCGGGATACGTTAGAGGTACCGGAGTTGTTGGTGCGGGTGGAGGGGGTGCGGGTGGCAGAAGATGAACGGCTGTTATCCTTGGTGGTTGAGCTGCTGGTGCGGTTGGTGGAGGTGCTACGGCTGCTTGAGCTTACTCCAGAATCGTTATTATTGGAGCGTGAGGAGGAAGCATTGGAGCTGCGTGAGGAGGAGTTGTTGCTGCGGGAAGCAGGGGCGACTTCTTTGTTTTCAGAAGATGTTGACGGGGTGGCAGTGGGGGTGGTGCTGCGCGAAGTGCTGCTGTTGGTGCGTGAGGGGGTGGTACCGCTGTCGTTGCCGCCACGAGAGTTGTTGCTGCCGGTGCGGGAGTTGTTGGTGCCACTGTCGTTACCGCTGCGAGAGTTGTTGCTGCCGGTGCGGGAGTTGTTGGTACCGCTGTCGTTGCCACCGCGAGAGGTGTTGCTACCGGTGCGAGAGGTGTTGGTACCGCTGTCGTTGCCACCGCGAGAGGTATTGCTTCCGGTGCGAGAGGTGTTGCTGTTGCCGCGTGTTGGGTTCTCTTCGGTGCGAGAGGAGATATTGTTGCCACGGGTGCCGCTGCCGCTTAGAGATTCATTGCGACTGGGGGCGTTGGAAGTGGTGCTGCGGCCGGAGATACGGTCGGTTGAGGTGACGGTGTTGCTTTTGCGGTCGCTGGTGATTCGGTTGCCGCTGCGTCCGGAGGGATTGTTGCGGACTGAGGTGGCTGAACGAGGTGCGGTTACGCGGCCAACGAGGGGCAGGTTGTCGTATTCATAGCCATTGCTGGTGTTGTGATAGCCGAGGTATTCTCTACCGGGGGTGTAGGGCTTGGGCGGTACGGGAGCGGGGTGATGGGGGTGACGCATGTAGTAGGGGTGGTAGTGGATGTGCGGATAGAGGTGCCAGTGCCAGCCGGGACGGTGGATGTCGTAGTGGTAGGTATAGTAGTAGACGGTGGGTCTGGGAGCGCGGACGAAGTGGTTGTAGGGGGGCATGACCCAGGCGAAGGTGGGACGCAGGTGGGTGGTGCGGAAGCGGAGATACTGTGCCGCGCTATAGATTTTGCCGTATTGTACGAGATAGATGCATTCGAGGTCGATGGGCATGAAGATTTCTTCGCCGGTATAGGCATCGTAGCCGTACAGCCATATTTCGTAGAACGATGAGCTGATTTGCTCGGCCCAGACTTCGTTGATAAGTACGTAGGTGGGGAGTTCGTTCTCGTAGCCGCAGTATATCATCAGCTCGTCCTGACTGTTGAGGCAAGCTACGGTGCGGGCTGCCTGGCTGTAGGTGAAATAGAGGATGTTATTTGCTTTGAGGGTGAATGTGGCTAACATCAAGGCCAGCAATAAAACAATCTTTTTCATGACTGTGGTGTATTTGAGGGTCTTTGCTATTTAGTATTATCTATGTTTGAATTATTTTGCAAAGATACGATTTATTTTGCAATTGGCATAACTTTTTATTCGGATGGGGCTTTGGCGAGATTGTAGTGGAGGAGGGGAATGGGAGGTTTATTGGCACCGAGGATGGGTGCCGGGAGTGGGATGGCGAGAAAGGGAAGGAGGGGGTTCATTGCTGTGGGGTGTCGGATTCTTCCCAGTAGTCGGCGTTCTTGATGCCGAGGTCTTTGGGATGGAAGGTGGGGTTGATACCCTGCTTTTGCTGGCGTTCGTAGTCGCGGAGGGCTCGGATGGCTATGGGGGAGAGAAGAAGGATAGCGATGATGTTAATCCAGGCCATCATGCCGACGCCCATGTCGCCAAGGCTCCAGATGATGCCGGCTTCCTTGAGGCTGCCGAAGAGGACGGAGGCCACGAAGACGATGCGAAGGAGGTAGATGAGGCGGTTTTCGTTTTTTCGGGTGTCGAACATTTTGCGGTCGCGGTGGCGGGCAATGGCGTGGTTTTGGCGGCCGAAGTATTTTTCTTGGGTTTTGAGGCGGTGCTGACGGGCTTTGGAGAAGAGGTAGACGAGACTGGTTTCGGCATAGTAGTAGTAGGCCATGACGGTGGTGAAGGCAAAGAAGAAGAGGGTGATGGAGATGACGATGCCACCCCAGCCGTGGTGCAGGAGGGTGGAAAGGGCAGCGATGGTGTATTCTACGCCGGGAAGGCCGAGGTCGGCGACATTGGACTTAACAAGGTAGTTGCCTGTGGAGTCGATGACGTTGTAGCAGTTGGTGGCGAGGAGCATGACGGCAGTGGCTGTGCAGACGAGGAGGGTGTCGACATAGACGGAAAAACCTTGAACGAGGCCTTGTTTGACGGGGTGGTCGACTTTGGCGGCAGCGGCTACAATGGGTGCAGTGCCTTGCCCGGCTTCATTGCTGTAGATGCCACGTTTGACGCCCCAGGCGATGGCAGCACCGAGTATGCCGCCAAGGGTTTGGTGGTAGCCAAAGGCGGAGGAAATCATGTCGCTAAAGGCTGCGGGGACGGCGTGGGCGTTGGCGATGAGTACGATGATGGCGATGACGATATAGGCCATGGCCATGAAGGGGGTGACGATTTCGGCAACCCGTGAAATGCGCTTGACGCCACCGATGACAACAAGAGCAATGAGTGCTGCGACGCCGATGCCGATCATCCAGGGGGCGAGGTTGAAAGTGGTGGCAAAGGATTGTGCGATGCTGTTGCTATGGATGGGGGGCAGGCAGAAGGCGCAGGCAATGACGGTGGTGATGGCAAAGAGGACGGCAAGCCAAGAGCAGTTGAGACCTTTTTCGATATAGTAGGCAGGGCCGCCACGCAGTTGGTCGCCGTGGTGTTGTTTGTAGATTTGTGCGAGGCAGGCTTCGGCATAGGCAGTGCCGGCACCGAGGAAGGCGATAATCCACATCCAGACGATGGCACCGGGACCACCAAAGCCAATGGCGAGAGCCACACCGACGATGTTGCCCGTGCCAACGCGCCCGGAGAGGGCGAGGGCGAAGGCTTGGAAGGAGGAGATGCCGGCACGTTTGGTGCGGTCTTTCTTGAAGAGGAGACGGACCATTTCGGGAAGGTGGCGGATTTGTACAAAACGGGTGCCGAAAGAGAAGTAGAGAGCAGCGGCAAGGCAGAGGCCAACGAGTGGCCAACTCCAGATGCAGTTGTTGAGAAAGATGATTATTTCGTCCATGGATGGGAATGTATGTTTTGTGATGTGTGTTTTGTTAGTGCCTGCGAGCGTACGCAGGCGGGAAAAAGTTTTGCAAAGGTAAGAAAAAAAATTGAATCAGTGTGTTTTTGCGTGATAAAAGGAGAAAAAAAGGTGTCCGCGGGAGTGCGGACACCTTTTTTGAGAGTTATGCTATTCAGATAGCTGAATTGCGAAGGAGGATTAGCGGCGAACCACCACGCGGCGGGCAGCGTTATTGCCAACCTGAACCAGATAGATTCCAGTGTTGGGCATGGCAATGATTTCAGTGTCGGCAGCGTTGGTGCGCTGAGCAACGAGACGTCCGACGGCGTCGAAGACGCGAACGGTCTGCTGTTCGGCACCACGTACGATGATGTTGTTGTTGGCACTGTAGATGGTGATGTTGTCGCTGTTCACGTCGTCAATACCGATGTTCTCTGCGAAGAAGCAGGTGATTTCGGTGGTGGCTTCGGTGATGACAAAGGTTATAGTCTCGGACAATGTGTCGTAGTCAGAGCTGAGACCTTCCCAGTGATCGAAGTGGAAGCCTGTATTGGCAACGGCGTGGAGGATGATGGTGTCGCCGATGAAGCCTTCGTAGTCGTGCGATTCAACATTGTTGATGAACACAGAGCCTACATAGGAATCGAAGTTGACATGGACGGTGGCAGGTAAGGGTGCTTCCTCAAAGAGGGCAACGTAGGCAACGTTTTGAGCATCCATGGTGAAGGTGTAGATGGGATCGTGTGAGAAGATAACATAATCGAAGTCGGTGCCTTCTTCAAGCCCCCAGCCGATGAAGTTGTAGCCCTCGTTGGGAGTAGCCGAGATGGTGACAGCATCGCCAGCGTAGTAGAGACCAGCTCCGGAGACAGTGCCGCCGATTTCAGGAACAGCAGAGAGGGTGACCTCATACTGCGGATAGGCCTGGAAGGTGGCAGTGTAGGAAGCGTTGCCAGTGACGAGTACGTTGCGGACAGCGTTGGTGTCGCCATCGTTCCACTGTACGAAGTAGCAGTGGGCGGCAGGAGTGGCCGAGATGGTGGCGTAGCTGTTGTAGGCGTACTGGCCAGAACCGGTGACGGTGCCAAGGGTGTTGTCGTTAGCATAGACGTCGATGTTGTAGAGGTTGGGAGTGAATTCGGCAGTGAGGAAGATAGTAGCACCTGCGAGGTAGGACGGTACAACCAAGGTAACAGGGTTGCTGGTGTTGGAATCGGTGAGGGTTCCAATGTTGATAAGCCACTGGTGGAAGGAGTAACCATAGTTGGCAGTAGCCTGAACGCTGATGGTGTCATCAACATAGAAGGTGTACATGCCGGGAGCGGGAGTGACAGAGCCGAGGGCGGTGTCGGGGTTGATGATAGTGAGGGTGATAGGATCGTAGTCGAAGGTGGCAGTGAAGGTAGCATTGCCGTTCACGGTGATGAGGCGAGAAGCGTTGGTGTTACCGTCATTCCACTGTACGAAGTGGCAGTTGGCAGCGGGGAGAGCAGTGATGGTGAGCGTGTCGCCAGGAGCGTAGGGGTAGGTGCCGGGAGCGGGGTTAGTGGTACCCATGGCGGGGTTGGAAGTGGCCAGGGTGATGTCGTAGGTGGAGACAGGCGAAATGACAACGCTGTCGATGGCTACACAGTAACCGTAGTTGTCGGTGTAGTGGAATGCGACCTGAGTGGCGCTGGAGACGGTAGGAATGGTGAGTGTGACATTGGTCCAGTTGGTAACACTGGTGTTGAATTGGGCAAGGGTGTTCCAAGCAGTGTCATTGTCGTTGCGATAGAGAACGGTGAGTTCGTTCTGGTCGCCAGCCCATTGAGGATTGATGTAGACAAAGCTGAGGGTAGCATTGTTGTTGCCAGCGAGGTTGAGGACAGGCGAGAAGAGCATGTCTTCGCCCGAGCCGGTTCCGTTGGCAAAGGCAGAGAGACCGTTGAAAGCGGAGTATCCACCAGAGGCACTGGAAGTATTGAGGTTCCATTTGGTGCCGTTGGTCTGCCAGCAGTTGATGGTGGGTGAGGTGAGTTCAAATGTCTCGTAGAAGGGGTTGGCGCTTGTTATGGTGATAACGTCGCAGAGCGTGTTGAAGGAGGCAGTGCTCCAGTCGCTCTGTTCGGTGGCACTGCAGACAGCCTTCACGCTGACATAGTAGAACGTGTTGGGAGCGAGACCAGTGATGGTGGCAGAGTTGGTGGAGACGGTGACAGAGTCGAAGTTGACAGAGTCGGAGGTGTATTTGACAACGAAGTTGTTCAAGTTGCTGTCGGCGGTCCAGGTGACAACGGCAGAGTTGGCAGTGACATTGTCGACGGTGACGTTATAAGGATCGGCGCAAGCAGCGGGAGGCAGGACATGGAGAGTGTAGTCGTGAACCACGGCATAAGAGCTGGAGAAGCAGGGGTTGGCATTGGCAGCGGCCTCGATGGAGGAGGTGTAGCTGTC
>ONIP01000052.1 GCA_900317955.1 uncultured Bacteroidales bacterium | reverse complement strand
GGTCATCACGCCCACAAGGAGTATCGGATCGTCATTACGGGTTGACGACCTCGCCCAGAAGTTGAGATACAGTGCGTTGATTGCGTCTATATTGGTATCTACCGGAGGAAGGACAATGGCCTGGTAGTTGCTGAAATAGGTGCTTGCAGAGACACCGAAGCCAAGTCCCCGGTTACCCGTGTGGGCACCGGAAGTAATGACGGGGTGGCCGTTGTAGAGGGTGGCGTCGTTGAGGTGATGCCAGCAATGTATGTCGGCAGGCACCGTGTTGCTGCCGGTGGGCAAACCCTCAAAACCGTAATGGAAGGGGATGCTGAGGGGTATGCAAGGTGTGGTGATGGTGACCGACGAGGACAAGAGGGTGTCGGTGCAGTTGCCTGTGACACGGAACTCGTAGATAGAACCCTGTTCCAGGTCGGCCATAGAGAAGCGATGCTCGGTGGCTGTGGTCTCAGTGGCGACATTAACCCACTCGCCGGTATCGGCCGGATTGACGAGGCGATAGTCGACATTCCACGATGCTTCATGATAGCCGGGAATCCACAAAAGCCTGACAATGCCTGTTACACTTGTGTCGACAAGTGTGATGGGAGGAATGCAGGTGGCACGACCTGAGCAAAATACATCTTGGCCACCGGTGATGAGGCGTGTGTTGCTGCGCATTTCAAGGTCGAAAGTACCCAACCCATATGATACATAGCGATTGGGGCGGGTGGCCCAGCAGGTCATAATGCGCTCTGGTGCATACTCTTGGCGGAATGAACGGGGCGTAGGGACAGCTACTCCGCTGTTTTTGGTAATTGTCACACTCAGGTTGCTGGTGCCGTCGTATTCAAAGGATCCCTGGTTGAATGGGATGTAGTTCCATCCTTCGGTGGGGAAACTAAGAGTGCCGCTAAAGACCAACTGTCCTCCACCGATAAGGTTAGGATTGGTGACACCCAACAAATCGGTGCTGGTGCTGTGAGACAGATAGATTTCGCAGTTGCCGACCTGGTATGGCTGATTATCGGCATAGTCGAAGCCGATGCCAGTTATCGTTTTCGGACCCGTGCCGGGTATCTCCGACGCCAGGAAAAGATGTTGCACTTTTGAGAACGCAGCACCTGCGTAGACAGGATACTTGGCGTTGGTCGCTGTCCCGGGGATGCCCAGTACAATGGTGTCGACCACCCGAGGGATAGTATCCCAACTGATGCAAGGCAGATCCTGGGTACTGAAGACAATGGTGTCTGCGCCACCATTCAACCCTCCGCATTCGGCGGTGACCGACACCCAATAGGAGCTGTCGGGGGCGAGTCCTGTCAACAACAGTTCCGGAACGGTGGTGACAACAGTGGTGAGCGTAGAGTCCTCGACATTGCGGTAGTTGACCACAAAGCTCGAGGGAGTGCCAAAGTCGGTGTTGTAATCCCACGTGAGGCGAGCGGCGGAGACGGTAACCTGTGAGTGTATGGCCGAAATGTTGGGGCAGTGGTTGGGGATTTCCTCAATGATGATGTTGTCGATAAGGGGTTGATTCACCCCCCTGGCCTGTGGCATAGCTTTGAAGGCTATATGACCGTGGGGACCATCGTAGTTTGCAAAACCCACTATAAAGTGCGTGTACAACGTTGAAGTGGCGGTGACGGTCGCCACAGGCACAAAGGTGTTGGTATCAAAGGGATCGCTCATCACGCCTACCTCGAGGTATGGCTGGTAATGAGTGTTGTTGTAGGGGAGGCTGCGCATCCAGAACGACACTTGCAGGTCGGATAACACGTACTCTGCGGGGTCGGTAAGCGGCATAACTGCAATCTGGCATCCCGTGTTTTGGGGACGGAACAGCAGGGCATTGGTACCGCTATGAGCATAGGTCTGGTTGTTGTAGACGAGTGGGAGTCCACTCATGTAAGAGAGGTCGCTTGTGTTGTAGTGCAGCCAACAGGGAGGCAGGTTATTGACATCCGACTGAGTGTAGGTGAATCCCTCGACTCCTTCGAAATCTTCAGTAATCGGCATCCCTGTAAGAGGGTTACACAACGTGTGGAAATGGACGGGCCAGGAGGCACCACTCTCGCCGCTGTTGCAAATAGCCACCACCACCAACTCATAATCACTGTTTGGATTCAGGCCGCTAATGCTTGCATGGTTGTTGTATACATAATGTGGAGCGACATCGCCGGGAATGAACCCCGGCCTGCCAACATAAACAATCCATGTATCGACACTGTCGTCATCATCCCAATCCACCGTGACGGTGTTCGACGTGACACCCGTCACCCGGACATGCATCGGTGTCAGACAGGGAGAGGCCACCCTGAGGGTTACGTTGTCAAGATAAAACCCGTTGGCAGTATAGGATGACATGCTATCAGGAACTTCAGCCGCCTCGAAGACGATGTACTTGCCGTTGCCTGTGTAATTCTCGAATCGCACATAGGCAGGGTGGATGGAGTTGACGGGCTCACCAGTGAGGTCGATGGTGTCGACAGGCTCGAAGGTGAAGTCGGTGTAGATGTCGGATGAGACTCCCACCACCAGTTGGGTGATATTTGCTGACTGCGAACTGAGCTTGATCAAGAAATCGACCTCCAGGTCGGTGATGTTTACCATAGTGTCTACACGAGGCAACGCCGCCCAGCTGTAGTATGTCTGTGTGGCGGTGAAGCCTAGCCCGACAGAGTCGTTGCCATTATAGGCTCTCTGAGGTTCTGGATAATTGAGTCCTGAAATCTGCGGCACCATCCCTTTGTGCCAA
Organism: uncultured Bacteroidales bacterium; assembly: GCA_900317955.1. GTDB lineage: Bacteria > Bacteroidota > Bacteroidia > Bacteroidales > P3 > Colimorpha. Next base: position 11,266 of record ONIP01000052.1, on the reverse strand, counting down.
CAACGACTGATGGTTGCCCATCTCCCATATTCATAGTTCTCAAAATCTTCGGTGTAAGGCAAATCGTCGTATGTCAGCGGTGCACACTCCGTTTGGATGCTGCCAAACAGCCAAGGGCTGGTATACCCTCCGCACTCGACAGCCACTGCATAGTTGAACACTGTGCTGTCGGGAAGTCCCTGGAATGTGTAGAAAGTGTCGGCGACAGCAGTGACGGTGTCGACGCCGAGAACGACGGAAAACCTGCCAGCCCCATTGCCACTCCACCTCAGCGTCACTTCGTTGTTGGAGGCAGTGGCACTCAAGTTGGAAGGTGGGGGACACCAGTGATCGGTCAGGTACACATTGTCGAGCAATGCGCTGAAAGTGGATGGAATTCGGGGACAGCGAATGGCTATATAGGTACCCGCGCCGGCATAGTTGGCGAAACTGACCGAATATAGAGTGACTGAGGGCGAGAGCACGACGGTGTCGACAGGGACAAACGAGGAGGTGTCGGTACTGTTCGACATCACACCTACGATAAACATCGGGTAAGGCGCCGACCTGACAGAGCTTATGGCATAGAACGACAGGACGAGGTCGCTCACATTGTAGTGGCTTGGGTCGACCGGAGGCAGTACAACGTATTCGTTTTCAGCATATCTATCGTAGCTGTAATGCTGCCAATACATACTCTTGCTTCCGAATAAAACGTAGTCGTTCTCGGTTGTGATGTAGGGGTAATAGTTGCTGGCACGGCCATCGTTGATACGCGTCCAGCAAAGAGGGAAAGCCTCATTGTAGGAGGTGATGGGAGACTGATAGTGGGGCTCGTTCTCGAAGTCGTTGAAGTAAGGAAGAGTGCTGAGGAAATAGCAGGGGGTACGGAAGTTGCCTGACGCAGCAACACTGGTGTCGCCATCGCCACAAATGGCACGTACTTCGACATTGTATGAGGTATTGCTGTCAAGGTAGTGAACAGTATAGAATGTGTCGGTAAGATAGAAGATTCTATTGCCGACCGCAAGTTCCCATTCCGTCTCCGTTCCTCCTCTGTGCCAAGAAATGTTGGCGCTGTCAGTGGATATTCCACTCACAGTAATGCCTGTGGGTGGCTGACACAAATCTCCTGGTGCCTGGGACCATGTCTCCCACGGTATCAAAATAAACGTTATTAATAGTAGCAATACTCTTTTCATCATTCTTTTATTTTTGTGCTATTAATGCATCGGTTGAATTCGTAAATTCGTTATTTCGCTAATTCGTTAATTGACTAACACATTAACGCATTCACACGTAACACATTCACAGTGTGGTCTCCATCGGCATTTGGCGAAAACAACAGCTTGAATGGTTTCTGTAAACCGCTAAAAATCAGCTTTCCTTACCTGTTGACAATGCAAAGATACGCTTTTTTTTTAAATAGCAACTTTTTTTATGTATGCTGTGGGGAAAATCCATCCGTCTCCACTGCGGTGACTGTGACCCCTAACCAAATGTGAGGAGTTTCTTTTTCGGTATGGACTTTCTGCTTCTTTTCTCATCGGCGGGCGGTGCGCCTTGGGACTGGTGCCACCACTCTTTGCCATTGGCTGCTCTTCTTTACCCTGTAAAACAGTTGTTTGTCCCGTGTTCAACTTGAATTATTGCTTGAATGCTTGATTGTGTTAATGCTTGAGTGAGAATACTCAGACAATCAAACAATCAAGCAATCAGTTCTACTCAAACAATCAGACAATCAAGCGAACAGAGTCTGCTTAGCTTTCAGCATTTGTCTTCAGCGGAATTGTCGCGGTCAGGGTAGTCCTCGTCGCTCCATTGCCAGCGGGCGGTCTCCGGTGCGTAGAAGCGGCCTATGCGATAGTCGATATTGGCTTTGTGGGCTTGACTCAGTTGGTAGGGACGGCGCACATAGTACATTTTGCCGTCTTTCACAAAACGGGCTCCGGTCTGGTGGAAACGGAACGGGACTCCCTTCTCGACACATTGGCGGCGGAGGTCGAGCACCCAATCGTAGTGGCAGGGACGTGCCTCACGGCCTGATTCTCCTCCTACGCTTACCTCCTCTATCGTATCGTCCAAATAGTCCACAAAGTTGATGGCCTCTATCAGCGGCGAGGCGATAATGGATTTGTGTTTGATGGGAAGCGAACGGAAGATAGGCAGGCGATAGTCGGCACGGTCTTGGTTTTCGACGGTGCAGCCCCCAGTCGGGAGGGATGCACTCCATGAAGCGGTCTATGCGTTTGGTGAAGAAGTAGAACCACAGGTCGGAGCGCTCTCGCATCATGGCCCAGCACTCGGGACGCCAGGGGTCGGCATCCTTCAACAGGAAGTCGGAGGTGAAGCAGGTGAAGACCATGCGGCCGGAGGGTATCTTATAGCTCTTGTCGCGACGGCGTTTCAATGGCAGATTGAAGTTGGCGGTTTTGCGGGCCATGTCGCTGCCCACCGTGCTTCCGTACATCTCATCCTGACGGTAGACATAGCAGTATTTGCAGCCTGGGCTGATTTTGGTGCAGCCGTGCCAAGGATTCCAGTCGGCGTATATGTCCCAGTGTTCGCTCATGGGGTGACGGAGGTGTTATTTATCAGGGGTGGCGGAGGGTGTTGGCGGAAGGGTTGCGTCGAAGGTGCGCCAGCCTTGGTGGCTGCCGTGGAGGTAGTCGTAATAGTATTCCAGCAGGATGCCGGACATGTTGTCGGGATGGTTGACCCCGCGCTGGACGAAGTATTGCTGGAAGCGCGAGCCGGCCCAGAAGCCCCAGTTGTTGCGCAACCACATGCCAAGGACGAAGTGGAACTCACTCATCGCCTTCCTGTCGGGGAGTGAGCGGATGAGGCTGATGGTCTCGGCGTGGAGCATGGTGTCGAGGAAGTGGAAACTCTCTTCGAGGTTGCGGGGAATATAGATGCCGTCGATGCTGTCGGCTACAAGGCGGCGTTGGTAGGCGGCTTGCTCTTTTGCCTGTTCAATCTTCCCCTCGCGGCGGGCGACAAACCGGTTGCGCTTGCGCATGGTGCCGAAGAGTTTTTGATACCAGTAGTCCACACCCTCAGGGAAATTGTCGGTGTAGAAGGTCATGTCGGCAACCACCTTGCGCAGCCGCTCCTCAGGCAGTGAGTCGCGGTTGTTCATCCGCATTATCGTTGCCTTGCCCTGACGGTCAATCCGCAGGAGCATTTTGACATAGTAATATTTGTAGCGAGGATACCATGTATCGCCTTGGGGCACCATTCCCAACTTCTTGGCCAAGGCTTCTTCGCCGCTGTCGTACCCATCCACCCGCACATATCCTCTGGGGCAGCTGAACTTCACGGTGTCGATGCGGGGTGACGGGGTTTGACTCATGAGGGCGCAACAGCTGGTGTCGAACGGCTGGGAAGTGATGTCACCTGTAGGGAGGAATATTTTTAGCAGGAGGCGGTTGGCAGTGCAGAGCAGCACGGTGTCGCCGATGATGCAAGCCGGACGTTTGTGCAGCGCCTGTTCGCAATATTTTCTCTTCAGACGACCCTCTTCATACACAACGGTGTCTTTTATGCGGAAGAAGAGGCTGGATACCTCCTCGCAGCCGTCGCAGGAGGTCAGTTCCCGCAGCGACACTTGTTTGGCTTTTGTGCCGTTTTGGTAAAGCGTCAAGACGTGGGAGAAGGCTTCTTCGTAACTTTTGTATTCTAGGTTGACAAGGTGCAGCAGCGAGGCGCCGTCGTTGCTGAGGAAAAGGAACCCTTTGGAGAGGCATTCGGGGATGGTGTAGAGCAGCTGGTTTGTGCGGGTGTTGAAGACCTCTGTCTTGCCGTAGGGGGAGAGGTCGAAATTGTAGTAGGGGGTGGCACGGGCACAGTAGTCGCCGTTGGTGGAATAGACGGTGATGATGTCGCGATAAATGCAGTCGAACTGTGCTGCGGCGGCATGTGCCGTCAGCAACAGGAGACATAGGGCGATGGTGTGTTTCATAGTCGGTGTTTAGGATGGGGAGTTCTTTTCTTCAATATACGCAAAAAAAGGGGTATTTATTACACTTGGCGACGATTTATTGTCATTCGTGCGAATGATAAAGAGGCTTCTTTCAGGGATTTGACACTTGATTCTTACTACTACAGAAAAGGCGGCACCGGACTGCCGGGCAAGCCGAGATGGTATTGTAAGGATGATGGCAAGAGGATGTGGGCGTTTTGCGAAAAGGCAAAGACAGCCGTATCGTTGATCAGGGGTGTGAAAGGTGTGTAGGGATTGCCTGCTGTGTCCTCAACTACAAGTGGCTGGATAAGGCAGATGACCCCGGCACGGGCTTTGACATGGAGACCGAATGCCAGACTGTCGTCGGAGAGGATATAGGTTCGGCGATAGAATTTGACTTGGAAATAGTCCTGCGGAATTTGGGTACGGGCCAAGAGACTGCGGAAGTCGGCTTTGTCTGCCACCCACTGGCAGCGACGGGTGCGGGTGTTGACAAGAGGCATGTCGGCAGGCGAGGCATAGACTTCATCCCAAAGACAGGGGACGATGAAACTATAGTGGTAAAGCTGCGAGGGGTTGTCCTGCAAGGGGCGACGGAGCCCTTCGCGCCAATGGGTGGTATCGGCGGGATAACGGTGACGCAGTTGCTGTAGGAGGGATGCTTCGTTGTAGTTGGAATCGGGATGATAGAAAGCGTACCAAGTGCGGGCAAAATAATGCCGAATGGACTGGGGGTTGTGGTTGGAGGAGAGGTAGGCATAGTATTCAAACAGTTTGGAGGCCTGGACAGTGGCGCGGTTGCCAAAAGCCTGAGCCAAGGCGTCGAGGAGCGACTGGTTCTGCCCCACTGCACAGCCATGGAGGAAGATGAGGGTATTGCCATCAACAATGGTGCTGTCGGGAGGGAGAAGGAAGCTGTCGGCCATGGCCTGGCAGAGACTCTCGGCCGAGGTGCGAAGGCCATTGGGAGTAACGGTCATTTGAAGATCGATGAACTCATTGCCGTGGGAAACCAGATTGACAAGGCCGTAGGGAAGACCGTTGTCGGCAGGATGAAGGCGCAGCCATTGGAGCACCTGACTGAGGGAGGTGAGGGAATCAACAACGATTGCGGTACGTTCGTCAGGATTGAGGCGGTAGTATTGGTTGGCAAGGGAGTAGTAGGGGTTGTGGGACGAGTTGTCGCGGCCCATGATAAAGGTGACCGAGGAGCGGGGACGGGAGACAGCCGTATCGGCTACGGTGTCGACAACAGGGAGTGCAGGGGCGTCTTCCCTACCCTTACAGGCAAAGAGAGACGCCACTACAAAAAGCAGAATTATAAGTCTGCGAAAAATCATTTGGCCGACAACTTAAACTTGACAGGCAAGTTGAACTGCGTGCGTACCGGTTTGCCTTTTTGCTTGCCGGGAATCCATTTGGGCATCATCTTGACCACACGCACAGCCTCCTCGCCACAGCCGCCGCCAATGTCGCGAAGCAACTTGACATTGGTGATGCTTCCATCCTTCTCGACACAGAAGCTAATATATACTGTGCCTGCGATTTGGTCGTTGAGTGCTTTTTCCGGGTAGCGTAGGTTGCGTTGAATAAAGGCATAGAGAGAATCCATTCCGCCCGGGAATTGGGGGTCAGTCTCTACAACCACGAAGACCTCATCTTCTTCAACCTCCTCTTCTTCGAACACAGACGTCACACGACTGAGGTCGACAGCAGCGACATTAGCAACCTTGAAGGCGGAGACATCGTGACCTACAGCATAGTCGGAGACCCCTTCGGGCATGGGTACAGGCTGCTTGACGGTGGTTTGCTTGCCATCCTTGTTGACAATCTCTTCGTCGATGGCGACAAAGGAGGTGTACTGAGTCATGAGATTGTATTTGAGACCCAGTTCAAGAATCTGCTTGGCGATGGGGTTTTGGTCATCATTATAATTTTCTTTGTCCAGATAGGAGAGATATTTGATGCGCTCGCGAGCCCAAAGGTAACGCAGGGCGGAGTTGGCAGGGTCAGCCTTGAGATTGGAAAGGTTGTAAGTCTGCCTGAAGGGTTTGCGACCCACTTTACCGGTGAGGGAGACGGTGCCTTGAGGTTTGCCTTTGTATTTGCCAAAAATGAGAATGGGACGTTCGGCCATCATGTCGGGCACAGAGACAGGCTCGATGTCGTAAGCCTGGAATTTGCCAGGATTGAACTTGATACGGGTAAGGACTGGGGTGTTGATATACTGGCGGAAACGCTCGGCCTGGGCAGCTGCCTCGTCTTCCTTTGTTACAATCATGGGTTCGCCGTTGCCTGCAAAGGCCATGCCCTCGATAAGCCAGCGATTGACACTGCTGCCGATACCGAAGGCAAAGAAGTTGGCCTGGCCACTATTTTGACGGATGAGTTCGAAGCATTTACTTTCGACGGTGACATAGCCGTCGGTGAGAATGACCATGGTGCGGGAGATGTCCTCGTCGATGGTCGCGGGGGCATAGACGGGATTGAGAACACCTTTGGTTGGCCTGGGAATGGCGTAGGCGGTGTTGAGGGCATCGAGGACTTCAGTGCCGCTCCATTGGTTGGCCCCCTTGATGAAGTCCATGGCACGGTCGATGTTCTCGGGAGTGGCATCGACAGAACTGGGGCTAAGCAGGGCTGCGTTGCTGGAGAAGAGAATGATGTTGAACTTGTCGCCGGGGTTGAGGTTGGTGAGTAGGTTGCGCATCAGTTTCTTTGAGATTTCCATGGGGAAGCCCCACATGGAGCCGGAGACATCGACAATGAAAATGTACTCGCGGGGCGGTATGTCGTCTTTCTGCACACGCTTGGGGGGTTGTACCATGAGCATGAAAAAGTTCTCTTCCTGACCTTCATAGAGCATGAGACCAGATTCGATGTTGTTGCCCCGCAGGGAGTAGTTGACAATGACATCGCGGTTGCCACCGTTGGTTTCGGAGGGCGCAAGACGGACAACCGCACGGTTGGCAGAGGGGTTGCTGATGTTCATCTTGTGCGAGGTGCAGGTGACGTCCTGGATGGGCACAGCGGAATTGATGGCAAGTTCGTAGTTGAACTTGTAGGTTGGCATAACGCCTTTATGGGTGTAGGGCGTGGAGACATAACCGTCGTCAGGACCCGAGGGGTTCTTGGCAGGATTGGAGTAACGGGGACCCACCACAGTGGGATATACGAAACTGTACTGTCCATTTTCCGGGATGAGGAGTTCGGTGTAACGGAGTTCGACCATGATGGTATCGCCCACCATGATATTGGAGACATTCATGGTAAAGACGTTGGGACGATTCTGTTCCAAGAGCGAGGCGCGTTTGCCTTCTTGCTTGGCTTTCTCGTAGTCGGCACGCGCTTTCTTTTTCTCCTCGATCTGGGCGCGGATGGTGCGGGTGCCTATGGTCATTTGCATGGCGTAGACGGCGGCGCGGGTGGACATTGGGAAGGTGTAGATGGCTTCGAGCGGGTGTTTGCCGCTATTGACGTAGACCTGTTTGATGGTCACATCGGCAATAGAGCCGGAGATAGAGGATTTGACCGAAGTCTCTTTCAATGGGAGCTGGTCGTTCTCGGGGTTCTCGCTAATGACAACGAAATAGGGCGAGAGGGTTTTGTCAGGTTCATCGTTTTCCTGTGCAGCAATGTTGCCACTGCCGAGCGCAACAAGACAAAGAAGAGCGAAGCATTTGCTCCAGAATGAATGGTGTTTCATAATGATGGGTTTTTTGATTGACAACTGAATGATGGTTTATATGTTAATTTGGTACGATTTGAGTCAAAATGATTGCAAGAAGTGACATGAGGGACAGGATTATTGGGGACGCTTGGGGAAGAAACGACCCGTTTGACGGCAATAGTTGTCGTATTCGGAGCCAAAGTCGCGCCGTAGACGACGCTCCTCGCTACGAACCTGCAACATCATGACAGCAACATACAGAATGAATACAAGCAAAGCTTGCCACGCCAAAAGCCACAGGCAGAAGCCTATGAGATAGAGAAAACTGCCGGAGAGCATGGGGTTGCGGCTGAGGCGATAAGGGCCATCGGTCATTAGATGGCGGGTGCGGGGAGCCAGTTCGTGGCCGAAAGCATCCATGGGGTTGCCGTCGCCCTTATGGCGCATATACACTATAGACCAAACACTGAGGGACAACCCCGTCAACATGAGGACTATAGCAACAGCAACACGGACGGGCGAGGCTGGCCAAAGGTCAGGGCTTCCACAGCTCAGCCACATAAGGACGGGCATAAGTCCCACGAAGAGGATTGCACCCAAGGCGTAGCCGAGTATTTCTTTGAAGAGTTTCATGATTTTGTTTTTTTTTCTGCTATTACAGTTGGCTTTTAGACAGGGAAAAGATGTGCAGATTGCCATGGAATAAGCGTTAGACCAATTTGGCTAACAGGATATTGCACTATGTATGGATTGCATATCATGACTGAAAGTAACCAGACCATTGGGAATGCAAAAATACAAAAAAACTGCTTATCCTTAGAAAAAAAATACGAATGCTTGCCAAAAACATCCTTGAACAATGCTCGATGAGAAAAGTTTTTTTTCTTCAATTCGATTATTTTGTGTAATTTTGCGTTTTGAAACAAAACAATCTCACAAGATATGGCACAGCTATCCCGCAAGGCAAAAATCATTACAATCTTGTCGTTATTAATCGCGATTGTACTGACCCTGTTTATCTATTTTCACTTCTTCTTTGTGTATAGCTCGGGTGTTAACGCCGGAGAAATCAATTATTTCCAACAGGAGGGGATTGTGTTCAAGACCTACGAAGGGAAGATGATACAGGCTGGATTTAAGTCGGCAATCAATGCCACCAAACTACAAAGCAACGAGTTCAAATTTTCGGTGACCGACAAAAAAATAGCCGACACATTGATGCGTTGCTCGGGGAAAGAGGTGGAGCTGCGCTGGAAACGCTATATGGGAACCCTGCCGTGGCGGGGCAACAGCCAATATGTGGTGACGGAGGTGCTTTCAATACAAGAACCCACACGGTTATTTTGATGAAACGGATTGTCGCCATGACACTGTGAGTGGCGTCATTTCAAGTTCGATGAACGTGGCGTAACGGTTTAATACTAATACATATGGGGTTGATGTTGAGTACTGGGAACAGTTCACCGAGCGAGGACAGTTTGCGCGAGGTGGTTTATGAGATTGTGGCTCAAATTCCCCGTGGTCGGGTACTTACATACGGTGCGATTGCCCGGCTGGCCGGTTACCCCAACCACAGCCGTTTGGTGGGACGCATCATGCGCGGTGCACCCGACAACCAGCTGCCATGCCACCGCGTTGTGTCGGCAACAGGGAGACTTGCCCCGCACTACCCTGCACAGGCTTCTTTGCTCGCCGCCGAAGGCGTAAAGTTGTCCTCCTCAGGCAAAGTCTCTTTGAGGACATACCTCTGGTATCTGTAAAATATTTAGAGAGAGCCCCCAGAGGAGGCTCCCTCTGCTGAGTTATCACCTTTGCAGTAAAGTGAAAGGATTATTGTTTTTTTTGATAGAAAGAGAGGCCAAGAGCTATTCTTTAGTAACTGGCACCTGAAGGATGGGGAGCCACTTCTCGAGGTCTCAAATTGGAGAACATCCTTGTTTCTTTTACCATGGATGAAAAACTATTAACCACCGTAAAAGACGGAATCTTCCTTTACGGTCATGTCACAAAGACCAGCATCGTGGAACATGCCCTCAAAACTCAGGTCCTCGTCTATTAACGGCCAATGAATGCCAGAATAGGACAGTTCGAACTCAGCACGTTGCTCTTGACTCGCGTCACGCAAGCGAGGCCATTTATCGAACTCGTAGGATGCCTGCTTGCCGTCGGTTGTTACGGCATACACAGCGTGGTCATCCACCCATACCCGGTCTATTTGCATCTTTTTCATCTCTGTTTGAAAAACTCTTGCCAACGATCAAGGATTACATCAGTGTTCTCTTCAAGAATTGACTCTATTAGAGACAACTCATGTTTCTTGAAACCGTGATTGTACACCATCATCATCGGTTGCACATTATATTTCGCTTCACGCCCTGCATTACAAATATGCACATGCACAGGTTCGTGGTCGTCAGAATAAAACATAAACCGTAATCCAAATAGTGTAAAAATAGTTGGCATTGCTTTATTTATATTTGTTTTTGTAACGATGCAAGATGGAAAATATTGTATTGACTAAGAAAAAAGGAGTCACATTGTTGCAACTCCTTTTTAATACGCGTAATGGATATTACTCCTTCACTACTGGTATCTGGAGGATAGAGAGCCATTTTTCGGGGTCTTTCTGGTTCCAGATGCCATCTACATAGACCGTGCGGTGTTCGCCCGTGACACGGTAACCATGCTCTTCGATGTAGCGAAAAAATTCGGTATAGGACTCGTAAAAACGGTCGTAGGGACCGTGGTGTGTCATGCAGAGGGCAGTGGGTACTTCCGGCAGACGTTTGAACTGTATAATGGCACTATCGGTGCCCATTTCCTCCACCTGCTCGCAGTATTCGATGTCAATGTCGGTAGGTTTGTACTCTTTGTCATGTTCGACGGTAAAGCAGTAGCCCGGCACAGTGCATCGGCAGCCGAGACGGTGCATTTCAGGGCCAATAACGTCGGTGCAAAGAGGGCCAAGAGCTTGCCAGTTCTTGATTACCTCACGGTGCGAGGCGACAATGATAGACGGTAGGGTCTGAATTGAAAATTTTTCCATTGTTTTGAGTTTTTTACGGGAGTCACGCAACGTAAGCAAGAGCTGTAGACGACCTTGGAGGATGTGCAGTTGCCTTTGGCAGTCGACTATCTTCTGCTCCAAATGCTCAAGGGGTGGAACAGCGGTATTGTTGTCAAAGATTTCTTTGATTTCCGCCAACGAAAAGCCCATGCCTTGCAGCGAACGGATGGTTGAGAGCTGTTGCATCTGGGATATGTTGTAGTAGCGATACCCCGTCCACTCGTCCACCTCGTCGGGTTGTAATAACCCCTTCTGCTCATATAGCCGCAAGGTCTTTACGGTCACTTGCATCAGTTTAGAGAACTCCCCGATTTTTAATTTTGTCTTGTAAATCATTATCGTACGACAATAGTGTTTGTTTGATATCGAATGCAAAGATACAACATGCCCCAAGGGACGAGTCAAGAACTTTAACACATTTTATATATTATCTATCCCCTCTATCAAATCTATCCCCTCTATCATATCTATCAAATCAAAATGAAACAAAAAAAAGGGAGTCCCTTCTGGGAACTCCCTCTGTAAAAGATTGGCGGCGACCTACTTTTCCACGAACATGCGCAGTATCATCGGCGATGCGGGG
>ONIP01000061.1 GCA_900317955.1 uncultured Bacteroidales bacterium | reverse complement strand
GTTGGATGGGCGGTCGTTAATCCACACCTCCACGCTTTGTGAGCCCCGCAGGGTGATATTACCTTCGGCGTCCACCTCCACCCCCGGGGCGTTCTGCAGGGCGTCGCTGGCGGTGCCGGTCTGCACGCTGGGGTCGTCGGAGGTGTTGTAGATGTGTTTCTCTCCGTCGACGGCATAGAGAGGACGGTCGGAGGTTATTTTAACTTCTCCCAATGCTTTGACCGAAGGCGGGAGATAGAAATTGGTGTCGGAAACGGTGGCGGTGGTATCCTGCGAAACCCTTACAGTGTCGTTGACCTGGGCGTAGCTTACGCCCGCTACTGTCATCAGTGACAGCAGCAAAATGATTTGCTTTGTCATAATATTATGGGGTTATTTTATTGTTATAATGGTATTTGGAATATGGAAACAATTGGTGTCGAGCGTGTATTCGCAGCGGGGCAAATAATACTGGTCTGTGGTATCGCCGTCCTTGTTCTTATGGACAATGCAATCGATAGCAATCCGACCATGGCGGTCGGCGATGAACAGTTGGGGCGAGCCTTCGTACTGGCAGCGGAAGGGATGGTCGGAGTGGAACATGCGGTTGGCCCAGGGGGTGAACACCCCGGTGTCGGTGTGCTCCCAGGCGGGGTTGTAGTGCATGTAAACGTCCTTCATATCGTAGCCCAGCGAAGGCAGCAGGTCGCGGTAACGTTGAGCAAAATGGACGATGTTGCCGAGGGTGTCCTCCATCAGATTGCCTATGGAATCGGGGATTAGGCGGTGAAGCCAGTTGAAACCCGCCACAAGATAGAACCGCCACTGGGTGGTGTCACGGTTGGCGTACATCGCGGCCAGCTCGTTGCGGAGGTGTTCGAGGCAGGGCTTGCAAAGGATGTCGAAGAAATAGACCACTTTGTTGTGCGTCGTGTCGCTCTTGACAAGACGGGTAATCTCGTCGGTAGTGAGCATGGAGGGTTCCACGGCCTTGACCTGTTCAAAGGTTAGCACAGGTTTGTCCTGCTCCTCGGCCGGGCGGCTGTTGCACCCGATAAACGCGAGTGCAACAACTGCCAGCAGTGTGATATGCTTTAATGCTTGTGCCATGGCTTTTAAGGTTCTATTTGTTGGGCTAACGAGTCGGCGTAGTGTTTGTTGATGGCTTTCAGCGTCACTTCGAGAATGAAGCGGTCGCCCTCCATAAGGGGGTTGTAGTAGCTGGTGGTGTCATAGAGTTGGCGGGCGTTGGGGTTGATGGTGTTGTTATCAAAATGCCACCCTTTGCAGAATTCCCTTTCGGTCTTGCCAGAATGTGTTTTGTACTCATGGACGCAAGTGTAGTCGGCGGTAGTGGTCGAGCCCAGCAGACGGTTCTTGTTGCTCCAATCGACGGGATACTCTGAACCATAGGAGACCTCCACTCGGGGATAGATGGTGTCGTTTTCAGTGCGTATGTTGAACTCAATTATCTCGTCACCCACCTTTTTTGTGTTGGAAACCGTAACGGTGTCAATGCGGTAGCGATACGTGGGCAGACCTTTGAGTGCCTTGACTATCCCTTCGATCGGGTTGGCGTTGACAAAGCGTAGCTTGATGCTGTCGCCGTCGCAATGGAGGGTTTCGAGCGTCATGTCGAGCCATGGATTGCCTGTGCTGTCAAAAAGATGGAGTCCGTCGTCGTCAATTGTGTAGGAAAAGAGTTGCGCGTTTCCTGCGGTGTCGCGGGAAAGCATGTGCAGCCGTCCGTCGCGGTGGAAGCAAAACAGACGGCTTTCAAGTCCCATGAACTTATTACATTGGAGGGTGGGTTCGGCAGGGTTGTCTGACTTGAGTTCGATGGAACTTACTTCATAGAAGCCATTCAACGTTTGGCGTGAGACACATCCCGCCAGCAGCACCACGAACGCGATAGGCAGCACGACGAGCGGCAGTAACCCTCCGTGGCGGGAACGGCGCTGTGCCATCATGGCGATGCGTTTTTTCACTAATGAGTAGTCGAAAGAGTTGCCTATGGCACTATACGGTTTACCGCTCACCTGATGGTAGAACAACTCGGCGTAGGCGGCTCCGCTCTCAGTTGCCAGCATCGCATTGTCGGCCTGGTATTCATGCTACTTCGCACAACAGGAGGTCGAGGGTATGGCGTTGGCGCACATGTACCATTTCGTGTCCGATAAGCTGCTGCATCTCGGTTGGGTTGAATCCGTTACGGCCTAAGACGATATGTTTGCCAAAGGAAAAGGCGGGAGTGTTATCATTCAGTACGCTGATTTTAACGCCTTCCATCCTCTTGTATGACAGTCGGCCAAGGCGGTGCTGAAGTTTCGCCAGCCTTAGGGTCAAGAGCATCATGGTGGCGGCAAAACCTATCCAATAGATGAATGGCAGCATCGCCACCACTTTATCGAGGATGGTCGGGGTGGTCTCTCCTTCGGACAGGCTGATTCTTTTCATCCCGTTATTTTCCTGAGTGAGTTTTATTTCCGATACGCCACCTTTAGTACTGGAATAAGTCATTGCCATACCGTCAGGCGTGGTGCTGTAGACTAACTGTGCCGACTCTGCGGCATCGTTGCCGTCATAGTTTGCCTGACGCAATAGCGGCAGATGGATGAGAGGGAGCAGCAGTGACAACAATAGGGTACCCAGCAAATAGTAGCGCACCATGGTGAAGCGGGTTTCTCGCCGCATCAGCAGCCAGTAGGAGCCAAAAAAAAGCACAGTGCCAATGGTGGCAAGGAGGAGGTATTTCATTGTTGGTCCTCCTTACCTTTGCGCTTTTCCACTAACGAGGTGTAGGATGAGGAAAAGTAGTTCTTCATCAGCGTGCCCAGCATCCTTCCCTTGTATGCCTCGCGACTGACAAGGGGATAATACTGGTTGTTGCCGTTGAAATCTTTGTGACCCACATAGCCCTTCTGTTCAAGGATGCGGATTTCGGTGAGCACGGTGCGGTAGGAGGGCTTGGGCTCTTCCACGGCGGCGGCAATGTCGCCCGCAAAGCCTTTGCCTACTTGCCACACGGCTTGCATTACTTGCTCCTCGGCCTTGGTGAGGGTGTTGGTGGTTTCTTGTTTCTTTCTAGCCATACATTATAGTGTTAAAGATTAAACCATGGATTAAATATTTAATCACCCGCTAAAACGAAAAAAGAAAAATAATATTGTGCCTTTATGATTATTTTTTTAATCCAAAAGGCTGTGATGAAAGCAATGAATTGTATAACAACTGAATAATATGCAAAATAAAATGAAAACCGCGGCAAAAAGATAGTGTATTTGCCGCGGAAATTGATGTGGTTTTGTGTTAAAAAATGTGGAAAGTGTTTTGTATTGTTGGGGCTGTTTTACCATTGTGGACGGGGCTAGAATTTTTCTTTAGGTCATCCTTACGACGAAATTGCAGTGTGCCGCCGATGTTGACTGAGGTGCCGTGTAGGCGCGTGTTGTAGTCGAGCGTGAGGAGGTCGGCAATGGGGTCGTAGGTGAAGGGGTGCCGTGTGCCGTTGATACGGACGGTGCCGGAGTGTGTCGTGCTGTCGTATTGCCAGAGGAAAGAGGTGCCGGAACAGGTTTGTCCCGCACAATAGTTAATCTGGCCACCCCAACCATACTCCCAGAAGTCTAAACCCCATTCTACAGGCATCAGCGTGTCGCTTACGGTCAGTTGCTGTTCGGCTTTCCATGATGTTTTGACGGGAAAGACATATTGCTCTTGACCTTCCGGGTACAGAACTGTATAGCCGCCAAGGGTTATATTGCCGTCGCCAACAAACATATTCGTTGAGATGGTGTGTGTGGTGGAGTCGTAAGTAAACAGGGAAGAGTCACCCATGTTTTCACTACCGTAGGTACATATTTCTCTTCCATCGAAGGTATAGGTAAAATTGTCATCAACGGATGGCTGTGGACTGGCGGCGATGACAATATCTAAATGAAGTGTGCCGGTGCTGTCGGTGAGGAAGTCGATGCTCCATGTGAGGGTGGCGGGATAACCTTGGTAATTGTCGTCGTAAGTCCCAACCCATGAGGTTCCAGCCAATGAGACGGTTGGTGCAGTGTCGGTTTGGGGCTGAGGTTCGTTGATGGGCTCTTTTTTACAGGCAGCGAAGAGCAAGAAGGCCGCCATTGTGATGAATGCAATTTTTTTCATTGTTGTGTGTTTATTGATGTGACATGATTAAGTATCTGTTCTTTTTCGGTAGGGGTCGTGTAGAAGAA
>ONIP01000053.1 GCA_900317955.1 uncultured Bacteroidales bacterium | reverse complement strand
ATGGAACCCTTCCTCGCCAACTGCCGCGTCCAGGGCATGCGCGACGGCAACGTCTACATCACCGAACGCCCCAAGCAGAAACACAACACACCCATCTTCCGCGAGGACAACAGCACACTCACCCTCGGCCGCGACGGCAAGTACTACTTCTGCTTCATCCTGCCCGAAGCCAAGGCCGACATTCTCCGACGCCCTCGTCCACCAAACCCTCTCCATCGCCCAGAAGGTGGAACGACAGATCCTTCAAAAAGGGACTCGCAAGAGCCTCGTAGGAAAAAAAGGTCGCAAAGGCCTCGTAGATAAGAAGTCCAATTAATTCCTTAAACCAAAATCTGACAACTGACAGTTCTGACAATTAAAAAATGCATGACAATATCCCCTTTATATAATACACAACTAATTAATATATAGATATATAGATATATAGATATAAGAAATAGAAAGGTATACCATCAAAAAAAATTAATTGTCAGTTGTCAGTTGTCAGAAATCAACCCATCAAATTCACCTAAAAAGCAAAGAAACAATGAATTACGATATCACCAAACCCCAAGCACCCAAGATGCCGAGCCTCGGAAACGGCACAGAATACATCCGTCTGCTCCTCTCACAGGCATCAAAAGACATGCACGAACCCCTCGTTCCGATGCTCTTCCCCGTCCTCGGAGCACAAATGGGGCCTCCTGATTTCGCCACCTTTACTTCATTTTAGAGGGCATTTGTGGCTGAATGGCCGCCTCATGGCGGCAAAAGGGAGGTAACAAGGGCTGGAGAGCCCCCCGAGATCGGTGGTCTCTTGGGGATGATGTGTCCGCAGGGAAACCTGCGGACACAGTTTTTGTTGCAGGGGATTGTGGCCGTCTTGCAGCCGTTTAGTAGCCGTTTAGTAGCCGTTTAGGGCAGTTAGTTGCAGAGTGACAGTCACTTAGCGTCAACAGAACTCATATATGACTAATTTCCAAGTATGTCAAAGAACTCTTTTATCGGTTTTGGAGAGGTCGGCACTGGCCAGTTGCATCAACGAGCTCGGCATGCACACCACGCGATCCTTTCCGGATGCAAAAGTACGACGGCGGGATTGCGGTCTACGAATGATTGCGAATTTTTTTTGAGTCACAATCTGCGCTACAGTGCTACAGTGCTACAGTTCGAAAATGGGTATCACCAAACCAAAACCAAACCAAAAAAAATTCTATATCAGATATAGAGGTTTAAATTGGAGTGTGGAGTCCTAGATTGCAAAGAAAGTGATTAATTAGCAGGACTCAATTTGGCCGATTTTTGACAATAAACTTGGCAATCGTTCTCCGCATATTTTGCGGAGAATATTTGTTTTTTTTCTCCGCATGGCAACATTTATTTTGCCAGACGAGTAATTTTGTGTATCTTTGCAGCGTGAAACAATAACAACGATATGCCTAAAATATACGAATACTTCGGATTTATATTCTACTTCTACTCTAATGAACATGAGCCAATACATGTGCATGTAAAGCATGGAGACGAGGAGAGTATATTCGAGCTTATCATGATGAATGGCAGCCTGGAACGAATCAATATCCGGGAGAAGCATGGTGTGCCTCCGTTGCCATCGAAAGATAAGCGCATTGCCGAAGCATTTATACACAAATACAGTAAGAATATCATCGACAAATGGGTGCGGTTCTTTGTGATGAAGCAGCAGGTGAGAAGCACCAATATCAAGACAAAACTATGAGCGACAGATTATACATAACGGAAGCAGTTGACCTTGGCGGGTTGAAGGTGCGGTTGGTTTTCAGCGACGGCACCGACAGCACGGTGGATGTCGGCGACTACATCCGTCGGCACCCGCATCCGCAGTACAACAAATACCTTGACCCCAAGAAGTTCCGCACCTTCACCCTCGACGGCGGCAACATCGTCTGGGGTCGCAACTGGGACTTGATATTCCCCATCGAGCAACTGCACGAAGGTGTGATTAGATGATAATTTGTATTTTTGCAGCGTGAAATTGATAAAATGATGATGACATAAAACGTAGAAATAGACAAAGACATATTGAGCTTGACGCTCTTGTTCGCCCTTGTGGAAAGTCTGGAAAACTACTCTATGATACGCGAATAAGATTGCGGATAGTTCACGCGATGGCGTGAATCTTTTCCCCACTTATTTGTATCATTGGTTTTCCAGACACCACCACAGGAAATAAGTGGAACAAACGGAAGGTTTGCGCCTTTCTTCATACCTAAACTGAACACTTGCCAATAGCTCGACAAGCAAGAATGGGTATGAACAGAAAGGCAATATACACGATAATTGAAAGAGATGACTCTGGGTCAAATATCAGCAAGATATATGACTATTTCATGATGTCGATGGTAGTCATCAGCATCATCCCCCTCCTTTTCAAAGAACAGACACGCCTGTTTATCATTTTTGACCAAGTTTCAGTAGTTGCTTTTATCATTGACTATTTGTTACGGTGGTTTACAATCGACTTGAAGCATCCTTCACGAAAGCCCATCCTTGCATTTATGGCATACCCTTTTTCGTTGATGGCGATTATTGATATGTTGTCTATTTTACCCTCGTTAGGAATATTGAATCGAGGAATGAAGGTCTTCCGAATTGTAAGGTTGCTTAAGTTGGCTCGGGTATTTCGCTTCCTCAGATACTCCAAACGAATTGAAATACTTATTCGAGTGATAAAGAAAGAGCGTCATGTATTACTTACCGTACTTGGAATTGTCGCATTCTATATTTTCGCCACAGCACTATTGATGTTCAACGTGGAATTGAATAAGGCCTCCGATAGCGGAGTAATTGTTTTTGATACTTTCTTTGATGCACTCTACTGGGCCACAACCACACTAACAACAGTAGGATATGGTGATGTGTATCCCGTTTCCGACTTCGGAAGAGCCGTGAGTATGTTGTCGTCGCTTTTTGGTGTCGCGGTAATTGCATTGCCCTCGGGCGTTATTACTGCAAGTTATTTGGAAGAATTACGAAAATACAAGAAAGAAAATGAATACGATAATCAACAATCTGCTTGATGGCAAGATTTACAAAGAACCCCTGCAAGAGGTCTTGCGTCTTTTCGCAAAAGGAAACACATCGCCATTGTCTGTGAGAGATGTTCTAAAGGAATATGGGATTGGTGTTGATGACTTGCACGACGAATCAATTAATGTGATCCTCGATTACGTAAACCTAATCCTGGATGACCATATCATCACAAAGCAAGAAATGGATACATTGCGAAAACTCAAGATGCTTCTCCATATCAAGGAAGGTGATTTTATAGAAGCTCACAAAGAAGAAGACATTGAAAACATCTTGCGTAGAGAGTTTGAACTAATCTACCAAGACAAGAACGTCGACAATGATGAAGCTGCCATGAAGGTGGATTTGCAGGAACTGTTCGGATTAAGTTACGACCAATTTCTGCTCTTTGAACAGGAGGCGGTTGAGTATGCACTCAAACAAGGGGCAGACATTACGAATCTTGATACATTTTACCGTTTATAGACATGGGGTTACGCTATAGAAAGAGAGTCAAAGTCGCTCCTGGCGTTTACCTTAACTTGAGCAAGTCGGGAGTGAGCACAACGTTGAAAGCGGGGAAAGGGGTAAGTGTCAGCATGGGGGAGAATGGCACTTACCTTAATACCGGAATACCCGGTACGGGCTTATATAGCCGTCAAAAGATAAGTGGAACTACAATGAAGAACATGAAAAGGCCAGTTGCCAACCCAAAGCATGAATCAAATACAGGGTGTTGGTATAGTCTTTGGGTATTATTAGTATTTGTGATGATAGGCGTGTTTATTATTGGTTTGATAATCACAGATAGCATGATGATTGGATTAGGTTTTACGGGAGTTGTTGTTTTCATTATTTGTGCATTTATTTCTCATGCTATTGGGAAAAAGGGGAGGAGCAAAAAGATAATACCAGTTAGTAAGCCAGAAGAAAGAAATACTCAACCACTATCCACGGAACCATACAAGGAGATTTCTAAAGAAGACAATTCTTCCGAGAGTGTATCTGAGGAGAAGAGAACCATTACAGAAGAAATGATGCAGAAACTGTTGACCCCATTCCCGATGCATGTAGAAGAAACACCTTCGGATAGAGACCCTTTGTACACACAAGCAAAGCGACTGGTTGTACAGCAGCAAAAGGCCACAATAGTCATGATCCAAAGAGAACTACAAATTAGCAATCTCAGAGCCGGTCGTATAATTGACCAATTGGAAAAGGACGGGATAATTGGAGCTGCGCGAGGGTCACAACCGAGGAAAGTCTTATTACCGAACGTTGAATGGTTGTATTCAAATCCCTCTTTAGAACAAGTTGTAGAGGCAACAAGATTGGTTGTCACATCACAGTTGGCATCCACATCATTGATACAACGCAAACTACAAATGGGTTATAACAAGTCGGCCAAAATAATTGACCGACTTGAGGAATCTGGTATTGTTGGCCCTTACCAAAGCAATAGCGTCAGAAATGTGCTTGTGAATTCCTTAGAAGGGTTCGAGGAACTCGTAAAAAAATACAATACTGATTTTTCCAAAGAACCGTTGTTTATTGCTGACGAGATTTTTTCATTTTGCCAACAGCTTGAAAAGGAGGCTGGCTTTGTGGAGGAACTCAATCGACATAACATCAAGGTTACGGGTAGTGATGGAAAACCACTCTGCGGCGAAGGAGGAGAAGTTCGGTCTTTATTCTTTCTCGACATTGCTCATTGTTACTCGGAGATGGCCGATATTATCGACTTGAAAAGAGATGACGGAATAGGCATTCTCTACTTAATGTTCAGATTAATAGAACCAGTAACGCCAATTCCACATGACAAGCAACACATAGATGTGATAAAGAGCACTTTGCCAAGTGGAGCGGAGTCGTTGATTAACCAGATAAAAGGCAAACCGTTCTTTAGTGACGGCGATATAGATTTTACTGTTGCTGCAATTCTGAAACGATACAACAAGGACCTGCTCAACAAGTACCTTACTCTCCTTTTCCGCTATTGCTCTCTTATAGCAAAGGCTGACGGCAATATCACAGACAAAGAGCAACACTTCCTCGACCATATTGCACAATTACGCTCAAATTCCATGAATAGCCATGAAGGTGTGACTGTCCAGAAAGCACCCGCACTCTCTGAAAAGTATGATGGAATAGCGGAATTGGACGGATTAATAGGACTTGATAGTGTAAAACAGGAAGTGCGTACAATGTCCAATTTCATAAAGGTACAACTCACTAGGCAGCAACAGGGATTGAAGGCGACACAGGTATCCTATCATTGTGTCTTTACAGGCAATCCAGGTACGGGTAAAACCACAGTAGCCAGAATCTTGGCTGGTATATACAACGAACTTGGCGTACTGAAGAAAGGGCACCTCGTGGAAACCGACCGTAGCGGCCTTGTGGCGGAATATGTCGGACAAACGGCAGTTAAGACCAACAAGGTAATTGATAGCGCATTAGATGGCGTCTTGTTCATCGACGAAGCATATTCGTTGGTCACAGGCAGCGGTAATGATTATGGAAACGAGGCCATTGCCACATTGCTCAAACGTATGGAGGATAACCGTGACCGATTAATAGTGATTCTTGCAGGATATGGCAATGAGATGAAACAGTTTATCGATTCAAATCCTGGCTTGCAGTCGCGTTTCAACCGTTACATTCACTTCCCAGATTATAATGCGGGTGAATTGTTGCAGATATTCGCTCGGTATGCCCAGAAGAATGATTATGACATTTCTGAAGAAGCTCAGGAGAAACTCAAATCGTTGCTTGAAGATGCTGTAAATAACAAAGACAAGAATTTCGGCAATGGTCGCTTCGTCCGTAACTTATTTGAGAAAACACTCGAGCGGCAAGCCAACCGTCTCTCTGGGGTTGAACGGCCAACATTAAGCCAGTTAAAAGAAATTCTGCCAGTCGATATTTGAAAAAAGAGTATATTTTTCGTGCAAGTGGTGAGTCCCCGCGAGCTTGACGAGCGAAGATATACTCTATGAGACTGGTTAGTTATATGGTTTTCTTGTTGCGAGTAGACCACCGACACATCGCCGAAGGGTCACCGAGAGTTCATACGATAATAATGTTATAAATCAGCATTTTGTATACACCACATACAGTTTTATGTATATGGGTGGTTTCCTGTAATTTTACTATTACCACAAAGAAGGCACAAAGAAGGCATATATAACCCACGAAGTGGTATGTCTGCCAAGCCTGTTGAGGCAAACCTCAAACAAAAAAGAGAGACCGCAAGGTCTCTCTTTTTTTGTTAGATTGAAGTCAGTTTCATTTGACTTCTTCGAAATCAACGTCCTGGACGTTCGGATCGTTGGGGTTGCTACCTTGCTGGCCAGCACCTGCGTT
Source organism: uncultured Bacteroidales bacterium (assembly GCA_900317955.1). Taxonomy (GTDB): domain Bacteria; phylum Bacteroidota; class Bacteroidia; order Bacteroidales; family P3; genus Colimorpha. The sequence goes on along the minus strand of ONIP01000053.1, from coordinate 1,422 downwards.
GGGGTTGCCGCCCATGTTGTTGGGGTCGAAGCCGGCACCGGGATTGGCACCGCCGGCCTGCTGCTGGGCTTTGTACATGTCCTCGCTGGCGGCCTGCCAGGCGGCGTTGATCTTGGCCATAGCGGCGTCAATCTGCTGGACGTTACGGGCGCTGTGGGCGGCCTTCAGCTCGTTGAGGGCGCTCTCGATGGCGTTCTTCTTGTCGGCGGGAATCTTGTCGCCGTAGTCCTTGAGGTTCTTCTCGCTCTGGAAGATCATGCCGTCGGCGTTGTTGATCTTCTCCACCTCTTCCTTGGCCTTCTTGTCGGCGTCGGCGTGGGCCTCGGCTTCGGCTTTCATGCGCTTGATCTCGTCTTCGCTCAAGCCGCTGCTGGCCTCGATGCGGATGTTCTGGCTCTTGCCGGTGGCCTTGTCGAGTGCGCTGACGTTGAGGATGCCGTTGGCGTCGATGTCGAAGGTGACCTCAATCTGGGGCACTCCACGCGGTGCTGGCGGGATGCCGGCCAGGTGGAAGCGGCCGATGGTCTTGTTGTCGTTGGCCATGGGGCGCTCGCCCTGCAGCACGTGGATCTCCACCTCGGGCTGGTTGTCGGCAGCGGTGCTGAAGACCTGGCTCTTCTTGGTGGGGATGGTGGTGTTGGCGTCGATGAGCTTGGTCATCACACCGCCGAGGGTCTCGATACCCAGTCCTTCACCTCGCCGGTGAGCACACCGCCCTGGATGGCGGCGCCGATGGCGACCACCTCGTCGGGGTTGACGCCCTTGCTGGGCACCTTGCCGAAGAATTCTTCGACCTTCTTCTGCACAGCGGGGATACGGCTGGAGCCGCCCACGAGGATGACCTCGTTAATATCGCTGTTGCTGAGGCCTGCATCGCGCATAGCCAGACGGCATGGTTCGATGGTGGCGCGGATAAGGTCGTCGCAGAGCTGCTCGAACTTGGCGCGGGTGAGCTTCATCACCAAGTGCTGCGGCACGCCGTCGGCCACGGTGATGTAAGGCAGGTTGATTTCGGTCTCCATCGAGCTGGAGAGTTCAATCTTGGCCTTCTCGGCAGCCTCTTTCAGGCGCTGCATGGCCATGGGGTCCTTGCGGAGGTCGATGCCCTTGTCGCTCTGGAAGCTGTCGGCCATCCAGTTGATAATCTTGCGGTCGAAGTCGTCGCCGCCGAGGTGCGTGTTGCCGTTGGTGCTCTTCACCTCGAAGACGCCGTCGCCGAGGTTGAGGATGGAGATATCGAAGGTACCGCCACCGAGGTCGAACACTGCCACGTTCATGTCGTTGGCCTTCTTGTCGAGGCCGTAGGCGAGGGCGGCAGCGGTAGGCTCGTTGACGATACGGCGCACCTTCAGGCCTGCAATTTCGCCGGCCTCCTTGGTGGCCTGACGCTGGCTGTCGTTGAAGTAGGCGGGGACGGTGATG
>ONIP01000054.1 GCA_900317955.1 uncultured Bacteroidales bacterium | reverse complement strand
CCATTCCGAACAGAGAAGTTAAGCCCCGCATCGCCGATGATACTGCGCATGTTCGTGGAAAAGTAGGTCGCCGCCAATCTTTTACAGAGGGAGTTCCCAAAAGGGATTCCCTTTTTTTTTGTTGCCTTTAGATTTGATAGATATGATAGAGGGGATGGATTTAATAGATATTAAAGGGTTGAATTGAATGCCTTGTTGGATTATCCGGTTGCTGTAGTCTACAATAAGACGGATTGTTCTTGAGGTCGCGTACCTCCGGCACGCAAGTTTGTGAGATAGGGAATCCCCAGACTGCACTTCGTTTGTCTGGGGTTATTGAGATTCAACCTCTCCGAGGTTGTTTGATTAATTTCAGTCTTTTGTTATGGAAGGTTGGTGACAATCTTTTACAGAGGGAGTTCCCAAATGGGACTTGTGACTTTAGATTTGATAGATATGATAGAAGGGATAGATTTGATGGATATTAAAGGGTTGAATTGAATGCCTTGTTGGATTATCCGGTTGCTGTAGTCTGCAATAAGACGGATTGATTTGAGGTCGCGTACCTCCGGCACGCAAGTATGTGTTATTGTGCCCCCCCAGACTGCACTTCGTTTGTCTGGGGTTATTGAGATTCAACCTCTCCGAGGTTGTTCATTCTTTCTCTTTTATTCTTTCTTTGGTGCGGACGGGTGTTTTTTTTGATTTGTTGGATTTGTTATGGTTCTCCGATACATTCTATTATTGCTCGCATTTGGGCTATGGTGAAGATACGCTGCTTGGGCTTGTATCCTAATTCTTTAAGGCGTTCCTTCAAGCCGGGATATACTTCTATCTCGTGGCTTAGCCATCTTTTTGCGCGTTCTGGAGTCATGGTTTTGTTGGTGTAGAGGAGGGCTATCTCTGTCTTGCTGTAGGGTCGGATTACAAATTCGGGTTTCATAATTGTTTTTGATGTTATTAATTCGTTTTTCCTTTGGTTGTGCTTTGTTTGTACTGCGCAGATTGGGTTATAATAGTTTGGTGCGTAGTATCCGTTTGGCATTTGGAACGATGGTGCGGACTATGGTTAGCAGGTCGGCTTTGGTGAACCATTCCTGATAGGGGAGTGTTTCCATGGCCATTTTTACCCTGTCATCATCGATTTCGACGGTATAGGTGAATGTTTCTATCAATGCAGCCTCTACCCATGAGGGTTTGTAGCCGTATTCGCGGACTAACTGACGGGCGACTTCGATGGGCATTTCAGAAAACTGTTTGCGGAATCGGTTCCCATGGTCATCGACCAGGAATAAACTTACTTGTTTGACTTCTGCTTCTACTAACATGACTTTTTGGTTTTAGGTGTTGAACATTGTTTGGAAAAACAGCAATTGTGCAGACGGGATGGACTGGAGTTAGACTGGAGGAAGAGCGAAGGTAGGAGGTGAGTTTTTTGAGGGAGGAGTGGCCGCGGAAGGGCGGGATGGTCAAAAAATTGAATCCAGTAGGTCATGACAATTGGTTTTTACGGCAGCAAAGTTAAGAAAAGTGTGTAAATGGAAAATTTAATAATTTTGTAACAATATCTTGTTAATAACTATGCTGCAATGTATTGCAATCGCACCATTATTGTGCCGACAACTTGCCGCAAACTTTTTTTTTGTTTAATACGAAAAAAATGTATATTTTTGCAAAACCATTTCACCATGTAATATTATTAACCAAAAAACTAATTACTTGAAATCCAGCAATCGGCAATGTTGTGCAGTAAGGATAGTTGTATGCCTGTCTCCACCGATTCCGTACAGAAAGAAAATCGTGTGCGGGAGGAGAATTTTGTGAAAGCGCTGGTGTGTATGAGAAATACGCAAGAATTTGACGATTACTGTTTTGAGCAAGGAATATCGGTAGAGCAACAGGCCGAGTGGTTAGAGCGTCACGGGAAGAAAGTGACATTGGCAGACCTGTTTACTAAATTGACAGACAGGAAGTGCCAGATTGAAAAGTACCTTGGAAAATACCGCCGTGAAACAATATCGGATGAGTATGGGAAAGATAGCGGTAGTCAGGAGAAATCATTTCGGGAACCGAAAAATGGTGATTTTGAACCTTTGGAGACCTATTTTCGTACCCCATACGGTGTACAGTTGGGGAAGGATTATTGGAATAATCTGATAGACAATATGGTAAGTAATGGCTATCTGCGTAAAGAGGACAAGGAGCGGGCGAAGGTGATGTTCGGGGTGAGTCAGAGACTTCAGAACGGGGAGGTGTTGAAAGAGCCCTTAGAATTGAACATCAGCGTTATCAGTCTGGCGAAACTGATAGCGATGATGTATGGGAGCATTACTTACGATACCTGTTACGATGTCAGGGTTGGGCATATGTGCAAGGAGATGATTCATTATAGGTTCAATCCACTTATAAGGATAGCCAACGGCAGCGGTATAAACGAGAAAGGGAAGACCAATGATGCTTTTTGGGAGGTGTTAAGCAAGATGGTTCGAACCAAGAAAGGCGGAGTGCATAGCAAGGAGACTTTCCGTGCGGCGGCGAGCAAGAAGGTAAAAGACAATATAATGGTGCCCCTCATTAAGTTGTTGGGTCCGCAGGCGGTGATGACTCAAGAGAAGAGGTGAGTAGGGGGGAATCAGTCGAAAGAGCATCCCTCGCCGAAGAGCTCTTTGCAATAGGGGGTAAGAGGGATGTGTTTGGAGAGCCAGAAGATGGGCATGACAACAGTCTGGATGCCACAGGCGTAGGGGGCTATATCGTATAATCCGTAAACAAGGTTGATGCAACTGCGGGTGCTGTCGATAAAGAAGTTGGACGGGACGGGGAATTTCTGTGCGTTGCGGAACTCGTCGAAGAGGCAGTCGTAGACATCTTTGTTGACGGTGAGGTCTTCAATGGCACGGACAATGACTTCGCCGAGTTGAGCGGTGTCGACAAGGTCGTTGAGATGGACGATTTGTTTGGTGTCAAGGTCTACAAGGGTATAGGTGGCGGTGTGGTTGCCGTGGGCGGCAAAAGCCATGAAAGTTTCAGTGGTAAAGATGAAAGTGGCGAGGTTGCTGTCGCGGACAATCTTGCCTTCGAGTCGGCCGTAGCTGTAATGTTCGGGATTACCTATGCTGTCGACTGTTTTCTTGTGTATGTATTGGGCGTCTTCTTCATAGAACCAAGTGTTGCTGAGCCAATGGTTTGTGGCTTCGGAGAGGGAGTTGGCGGTGCTGTCGTGGAAGCAGCGTTGGAGCAGTTCGAGGGTGACGTCGGGTGAGAAAGTGTTGGAGGCAGGCCATTGGATGGAGTAACTGTTGTCGACGGGGAGGGGTTCACCTCCTGGCCACATCTGCTCATCGGCTGTGAGCATATAGAAGCGTTGCTCGTCATATTGATATGTCTTGAAAGTGTCGTCATCGTGGTTGCATGCTACCAACATTGAGCTGACAATCAAAAGGGAAAGCAGTGTTTTTTTCATAGAATCAGGATTTGTTACGAGTTGCAAAGTTACACAAAAAAAACGATATTGTGGCTGGAGTGTGAAAAAAAGGGGAGTTGTCCGGATGAGTGGACTGGTTTAGCGTGCGGTGTTAAGGAAGACGAGAAAAGAGATTGCGCAGGAGCGGCTAAGGCAATAAAATGGCTGAAAGTACGTTATGAACAAAAAAGAAAAATATGAGGAAACAGAATAGTAAAGTAGTATTGATTACCGGAGCGAGCAGCGGTATAGGTTTTGATGCCGCACAGACGTTGGCACGGCAAGGACATAAAGTGTATGCAGCGGCACGTCGCGTGGAACTGATGGAGCCGTTGAAGAGCGAAGGAGTAAAGGTGCTGAGGATGGACGTGACGGAGCGTCAGTCGATGGAAGAGGGCGTCAAGGCAGTGCTCGACATGGAAGGGCGCATAGATGTGTTGGTGAACAACGCAGGATATGGCTACTTTGGGGCGGTGGAGAATGTGTCGATGGAGGAGGCCCGGCGTCAGGTAGAGGTGAATGTGTTCGGACTGGCAGCGTTGTGCAAGCTGGTGCTGCCCGTGATGCGGAATCAGGGAGGCGGCAGGATTATCAACACCTCGTCGATAGCCGGAAAGATGGTGTTGCCGTTCGGGGCATGGTATCATGTTACGAAGTACTCGGTGGAGGCGTTAAGCGACGCACTGAGGATGGAGATGAAACCTTTCGGGGTGGATGTAGTGATGATAGAGCCCGGTGGAATCAAGACGGACTGGGGCATTATTGCGGCGAAGCACTTGGCGGAGTCGTCGAAAGGGACGGCATACGAAAAGGAAGCCCTAAACGAGGCCGCGTTGATGCACAAGGGTTATTCTGGCAACTACCTGTCGAAGCCGAGGGTGGTGACGAGAGCCATCAGCCGAGCGGTGAACAGCCGTTGTCCACGGGCAAGATACAGAATAGGTACGGGGTCGAGTTTGCTGGTATTTATGCACACGGTGCTCCCGACGCGATGGTGGGATGCAATGATGCGTGGAATGATAAAGATAAAACTATAGCACCGCGTCAGTCTTAATGGATGTCGCGAAGGGGAGGGCGGACTTTGTGGTAGCAGCTTTGTTGTGTGCGAGGGTTCCATCCCTCAACATAAAGCCATCCCCCTTCGCCCCAGAAGAGGACTGAGCCGGTGGGTTGCCAGGCAGGAGTGGTTTGATAGACGAAGGGGGGAGCGACATGGCGGCTGTCGGCAGGATAGGGGTAGATGTAGATAAAGGCAGGTTCGTCGGGGGAGCCACCCCAAGCGAGGCGGAGACCGGCAAAAAGGTGGTCGCGCGAGAAGACCATATTGGAGGATTGCATGTAGAGGGTGTCGCTGAGGAGTCGAGTGCAGAAATGGTCGCCTGCGCCCAATTCGACAAAGGCAGGGCCACCTTGACCGAACTGGCCAGCATATAGCTCCTCGAGGACGATGGCATAGAGGACGGCGTCGCTTCCAGCATATTGGAGGGCGGCAGCGGTATCGGCGGAAGTGGGGAGACGGTCGTAACGGTCGATGTTGTAGCGTTGGGAGTGTGCCTGAGCGGCAAGAAATTCGTTATGGGAAATCTCAAGGTCGTCCATGATACAGTTTTCGCGATGGGCAGGAGGGTGGATTTTGATTTTGAAGAAGTCGTAGCCACCCCGGAAATAGAGGCAGTGGTCGGAAGTCCAGTGGAAGTCGAAGGGGGTGAAGGGGACTTTGAGATTGGCGACGGAGAGGAGTTCCCACCCTTGTAGAGAATAGACGGAGAGGTATCCCTGAAGAGAGTCTTCAAGATAGTAGCCAGCGGCGAGGAAGCCGTCGCGGGAGAGGCCGTAGGTATCGCAGCGCACAGAAGAATAGAGCATGTCGTTGAGATGGATGCGGCTGAAACCATCGTCAGAGTGCTGGATGAAGACCCCTTTGATGCCAGAAGGGAGGAATCGACCCACATGAATGGCGAGGTTGGAATGGGTGAAAAGGAGGCTTTCCTCGTTGTTGAGGGTGGAGGAACGGTAGTTTTCGATTTCCTGAAGACGTTCGGCTGATGGGAGTGCGGTGGTGTCGAAAAGTTGGTTGTATTTGTTTCGATGCCTTTCAAATTCGGCCTTAGTGACGCGCATGATGTCTTGAGGCCATGCCTGGAGAGAAAGAAGGAGCAGGATAAGGGAGAAAAGTTTTTTCATTTGAGTAGAGAGGGTTATAGATCAGTCCGCTGTTTGCGTTCTTTTTCTAAAGAGAGGATTAGTTGGACATTGAGTAGTTCGATTTCGGAGAGTTCGGTTGGGTTCTGATGAGAGAGGAGAGCGGTGCTGTACCAGATGCCTTCGCTGAGGAAGAAGTCGTTGAGTTTTTGGTTGGAGAAGCGGTGGCCGTGGCGGGCGAAGATTTCGTTTCGGATGAGACGGAGGACGTCGACGGGATAATTGGCGAGGTAGCCGCGAGTGAGGAGGGACATGGAGGCTTCAGGCCAGCGTCCAGGGACGGTGTTGTCGAGGTTGGTTTTAATGAGATGGCATAAGGGGTCGCCTATGGAAATCCATTCAAAGCCGTTGGAGTCGGGTTCGAAATGGCTGATGCCGTTAAATAGGGAGATGCCATCGGAGGATAGTTTGAAACAGAGTTTTCGGCCGTCACTGAGGACGATAATGTCTTCTGGGCAGTCGGTTTCGCCCCAGAAGATGGAATAGGCATAGCTTTCAGAAGGCTGGCTGGGGAGGCTGCTGAGCGAGAAGATGTGGATGCTGTCGGGGGAGATGAGCCATGCCTGCTTGTTAAGAGTACGATAACTGCCTATGAGTTGAAGGCGGATGTTGGATTCGAGAATAGAGTCGAAGCCATGAAATTCGGTATAGAATTTGTTTTTAGAGCGGCCGTCGTAGCGGAGCAGGATGTCGACCAGGTTGTGTTCTCGGCCATATACGAGCAGGGCTTCCTGACCGGCAATGGTTTTATGGACTATGCTGTCGTGGTAATAGATGACGGTGTCGGTCCAGGCGTTGCCTATTTGGTTGGGACGGAAGAAGAGGTTGGGGGTGCGGGATTTGAGCCAGGGCTGGGCGTTGCCGCCTTCGTGCAAGTTGGCTTCGACGGTGATGATGGCAGTGTCGTTTTCGCTAAGAACTTTTACAAAGGTTGAGCCGTTCTGCCAAAAAGAACCTACGAGGGAGTTTTGGCTCATGGCCGTGAGACACAGACCTGTGGTGAAAAGAAGGAGAAGTATGCTTTGTCTTGATGGTTTATTTAGCATAAAATGGGTTCTATTAAAACAGGTTCTATTAATTCGTTTTCACTGTCGTTTTTTCTTCTCCGCTGACGCTATCGAAGTGCCACTGGCACTTCTTCACTTCGGGACGCAGTTTGGTTACATCTTGACTATCACGGCACTGCGCCTAAGGGCTTGTACCGTGTTTCTCCGAGACGTTGCTACATCTCGGCAAAGCTCGAACAAGTTCGGCTCTGCTCTCGACTTCCGCAACGTTTCTCCGAGACGTTGCTACATCTCG
>ONIP01000057.1 GCA_900317955.1 uncultured Bacteroidales bacterium | reverse complement strand
GCTTCGTGTGGGGTTAATAGGATTAAGCGCTTTCAGCACGTTTATCGGACACTAACGAAATAAAATTTTCAAAAAACTGTTTTTGCCCCGATTTTTTTAAAGTAACCTGAGACTAATAAGACCATACCTATTGACAGAAACCCATAACCGTGCAGGAACAGGGCCTGTGTACTGGAAGTACAACAATGATCATAAGACGGTGGCGCACCTTCGTATTTTTTAGATGATTCCTAAATAGCCCCCATAAATAGGAATCACCTATAGAAAGTAATACGTCAGTGTGCAAGAAGAGAGATTCTTGTATGCCTTGGGCAGTCCAGCTCCCCCAAACAGATGGTTGACTTGATATAAGGCCATAAAACTCAGGTCCCAATTATATCCTAATCTCACGCCGAACCCCCAGCCCAGCCCCCATTGGTGGCTGCGGTATGTCTCTTCGCCCAAAAAACTCTTCCTGTTCCATTGGTAGCTGTAATATCCTCCCGCGCTGATATGGACACTCGACGAGCGGTCGCCCACATTTAACCGCACCATAACAGGTACTGTTACCGTCTGTTGGTTCAGTTCCCTGCTCACATTGAAGAGATTGTTCACATCGGGGTAAAGGGTGCGGGTGTAAGTGTAAACCACATTGGTGTGGAGCGCCCAAGTGTTGTTGAAGTTGCACTGCATCGCCAGTCCTGCCTGACCGCCCATGCGCGACTTTCCAGTGAAGGCGGCATCGGGGAATCCCAACCATGCACTGTTGTATCCGATACCAATGCCGAGGTTTACAGGTTTCACCTTGTTAGTATGTTTCGGTGCCACTTTGCCCGAGGTAACAGAGCCTTCATGGTTGGCAAGCCTCATGGTGAGTGCAGCCATATAGTCCGTGACAAGATCCAGCCCTTCATAATCTATCAAATTGGCATCGTCCTGCGGTTTGTGGTAGGGCGACTTCAACCCGGTGGTCACTGCCAAGGTCGCCACACCGCGTTTGGCAAAGGGTTCTGTGTCTGTTGCCGTGAATATGGAGTTCTCAAACCGTTTGTTGTGTATCGGAATGTCTATGCCGAGTGTTTTCGGGTCTGTCATCACGCTCCCTCCGGCCAGGGTGCCCGTCCCTTCCAGTTTCAACGACTTTCCCTCCTTCAGCCATCCCACCATGTCGACACTTATCATCACCTTCACCCGCCCTAACATGTTCAGCTCAGCCATGGTGTTGGCAAGATGCGACGAACCGAACAACCCCATCTCCTCGGCATCGAAAGCACATATTATCACACTCCTTTTCAACTCTTTCTGCCGTGCCAGCAACTGTCGTGCCACCTCGGTCACACATGCCGTACCCGATGCATTGTCGTCGGCCCCGTTATACACCTCGCCCCGTTTCACCCCCAAGTGGTCGTAATGCCCGCCTATCACAATGTATTCGCTTTTCAGTTTCGGGTCGTTGCCCTCAATAATTGCCACCAGATTGCAATACTTCTCTTCGTCGGCCAGCGCAAAAGCCATCCTGTAGCTGCCGTCCCACAGGGGCTTCAGCCCCATGGCTTTCCATTCACGCTCTATATAGGCACGGGCTTTCGCTGCGTCGGAGCTCCCTGCTTTGCGCCCTTGAAGGCTGTCCGAGGCCAGTGTATACACATGGCGCATAAGGCGTTCTTGTTGTGTCTGGGCTTGTGCAGTCGATATGCCGCCCGCCATCAGGGCGACTGCGAGGAATAGTGTCAATCTTTTCATTTTGTCCCTTATTTTTATTAATCAACTTGATAACGGCATTATGCTCTATTTATTATGCAGCTTATTCATAAAAAAACCTCTGTGCGCCCTACCAACTGCCAAACTGATCCTCCCTGCCACGCCATCCTTAGCTTCTTTTGCCCAAAAAACATCCCTTCCGGCACAATATCACCTTTATTTTTGCGTTATTTCAACGTTTAATAATTTTCTGCATTATGACTTCTTTTGCATCTTTTTCCGCATGGGGATGGCTGGTACAGTTCTTCATCATCGTCCTTGCCATGCTTCTGGCCAACCTTATACGTTGCAACGTGCCGCTTTTGAAGCGAAGCCTCCTGCCATCGGCTCTGGTGGCGGGATTGATTATTCTTTGCCTGAAACCTTTCGGGTTCTTTTCTGTTCTGGTCAACAAGGCATCGATGGAAATAATCACGTATCATGCCCTTGGATTGGGATTCGTGGCTATGGCATTGAAAAACAAGAAGATTAAAAGTGCCACCACTACCATGAAGGTTGTGGAGACCGGTGCTGTGACCGCCAGCACCTACATAGCGCAGGGGCTGGTAGGTTTGCTTGTCACCATCCCGCTCTTCCTGCTGTGGAACAACACCGATTTCTTTTACGCCTCGGGGCTCTTGCTGCCCATGGGCTACGGGCAAGGACCCGGACAAGCCCTTAACTTCGGGGTCACTTATACCGGATGGGCCGAGGGACAAGGCATTGCCTTCCACGGGGCAGACTTCGGTCTTAGCATCGCCGCCACAGGCTTCATTGTGGGCAGTCTGGTGGGAGTGGTGTATATGAACATGCTGCGCCGAAAGGGTAAACTGCGCCACAAAGATAGCGATTACAAGGAGGAATACACTTTGGCCGACTACCAGTCGGAGAATGAAATTCCCCACGCCGAGTCAATCGACAAACTCACTGTTCAAATTAGTCTTGTGCTGCTGGTCTATTTTCTTGTGTTCCTCTTGATGTATGGAGTGGAGCAACTTGACCTCGGCAACTTCGGCACAAAAACCCTCAAACCCATGGTTTGGGGATTCAATTTCCTGTGGGGCACCCTGTTGGGTGTATTGGTGAAAGTGATTATCAACAAACTCAGAAAGACCCATCTGATGCAGCGCGAATACATCAACAACTACACGCTTGACCGTCTGGCCGGCACCTGCTTCGACTTTATGATTGTGGCCGGCACCGCCGCCATCGACTTCAACAACCTGCGTGGCATCTGGATGCCGCTCTTGCTGGTGTGTCTCATCGGCGCCGTCGTCACCTTTTTCTATGTACGTGCTTGCGCCAGGCATCTCTATCCCGATTACCAATACGAAGGTTTTTTCTCCATGTTCGGCATGCTCACCGGCACCGCCAGCAACGGCATGATCCTTCTCCGCGAGATTGACCCCAAGTTCGAAACCCCTGCCGCCAACAACCTGGTGCTGCAAACCATCCCTGCAATCGCCTTCGGATTCCCTGTGCTGTTGCTCATGGGGTTCGGCCCCCAAAGCATGAAGAGCTGCCTCATCACCCTCGGCATACTCGCGGTTGCGTTCCTCGTCTTCGCCCTCTTTATCTTCAGAAAAAAAATATTTCGCAAAAAACAATAGCGGTACAATCTAATCCCCCTTCAATATGAATAAAATAAGATTACCCCTTCTGGCTCTTGGTCTCGGCCTCTTTGTCTCCACAACTCTTTCGGCGCAGGACACCAGCAATATCCGCCGAGGATGGACCTTTGGCATCCTCCCCAGCGTGGCCTACGATGCCGACCTCGGTTTCCAATACGGCGCTCTCACCAACATCTATTACTTTGGCGACGGAGCTGTCTATCCCGACTACTACCACTCTTTCTATGCCGAGGCAGCCTATACTACCAAGCGCTATGGTCTCTTCCGCCTTTCATACGATTCCAAGTACCTCATCCCTAATCACCGTCTCAGTGTCGACCTCACCTATCTTCCCGACCAGATGTGTGACTTCTACGGCTTTAACGGCTATGAGACTTACTATAAGCCCGACTATTCCGACCCGTCAAGCGCCCTTTACAAAACCCGTGCCTACTACAAATTCAAACGCGACATGTTCCGTCTCAGTGCCGACCTGCAGGGCACCATTGCCAAGCCCTGGTACTGGAATGCTGGCATTGGATTGCTCTACTACAACGTAGGCACCGTAGATGTTGCACGTCTGAACAAATACACTAAAAAAGAGGAAAACAAACTGCCGGAAGGCGTTGGAACTCTCTACGACCACTATGTGTCGCTGGGATATATCGCCCCTGACGAAGCCAACGGCGGCTTTCATCCCTACCTTCATGGAGGCCTCACCTTCGACACCCGCGACCGTCAGCAGAATCCCCGACGGGGCATCCATGCCGACGCATTCCTTACCTACTATGCCGGAATGGGTGAGATGAAAGACTACAACAACCTCAAGTTCAATGCATGCTGGAGGCACTATCTGCCCATTGTCACCAACCGTCTCACCTTTGCCTACCGTCTGGGTACCCAGCTCAATGTGGCGGGCAAGAGCCCCTTCTACCTCAACACCTACCTCAACCAGCTCTACATGCAGCGTGTCATCTATGAGGGACTGGGCGGTGCCAACTCCATCCGCGGCATCATGCGCAACCGTATCCTCGCACGTGGCGTAGCCTTCGCCAATATTGAGCTCCGCGCCCAGGTGGCGCACTTCAAGATAGGCAAAGAAAACTTCTATATCGGCCTCAACCCCTTTATGGATGCAGGCATGGTGGTGCAGCCTTACGACCCTGTCATGTCCGACCCGATGCTGGCTCCCCTCAGTTCGGTCAATCCCGACGACCTCTACGACGAAAGCCGTCTCTACACACCCCACCTCTCGGCAGGCTGCGGCCTTAAAGTGGCCATGAACGACAATTTTGTGCTGAGCGTCGACTGGGCCACTGCACTCGACAAGCAGGACAACTCCAAGTTCAGCAACCTCTACATCAAGATGGGGTACATGTTCTGAACGATTGCCTCACGGTTAAACAATGGCAAAATAGCAGGGCTGGTATAATAGTAACTACCTACTCTACTGTTCTTTGCCTCGAACATTTACCAGTGTATATACACTGGTAAAGTACTTGCTTTTCTTCTTAAAAGTTTAATACTATTGTGGAAAAAAAGTTATTCTTGTTCGAAAGAATCGTACTAACGGCACTCCACCGTCGTACGATCATTGTTGCAATTTCAGTACACAGGCCCTGTTCCTGCAGGGTTATGGGTTTCTGTCAATAGGTATGGTCTTATTAGTCTCAGGTTACTTAAAAAAAAATCGGGACAAAATATATTTATTTGTAAATTATATTTCGTTAGTGTCCGATAAACGTGCTGAAAGCACTTAATCCTATTAACCCCACACGAAGCGAAGTGCCGTGTGGGGTGGGGACAGAAACCCCAATACTGCGTGCCGCAGGAACGCTACTTTGTTGATTGTCATGTTGTAGCGTATCTTCGACATGCATGGAGATGAGCACAGTTTTCCCCACACTGCACACCTACGGTGTTCAGTGCGGGGTTAATAGGATTGTGTGCCTTTGGCACACGCAAACCTTCGTAA
>ONIP01000059.1 GCA_900317955.1 uncultured Bacteroidales bacterium | reverse complement strand
CTCATTGGCAGGCTTGATTGAATTGAGTTTCTCAGCTGCACGGATGAAAGCGGTGCCGCCACCGGGGATAATACCCTCTTCAACGGCTGCGCGGGTTGCGTGCAGAGCATCGTCGAAGCGGTCTTTCTTCTCCTTCATCTCCACCTCGCTGGCTGCGCCAACGTAGATGACTGCCACACCACCAGAGAGCTTAGCCAGACGCTCTTGCAGTTTCTCGCGGTCGTAGTGAGAAAAAAAATTGGTTATTCCAAATAAAAGTCGTACTTTTGCAATCATTTTCAAACGGATTATTAACATATACAATTGCCAATGAAGCATAGCGCATAGTTTAATATGCACATTAAAAACAGGAAAAAATGAAGTAGCTCATCTGGTTTTCTGAAAACTTCGACAACTTTCACGAATTCTCTCCAGACCGAAGCGACGGCGTTCCCGCATTGAGCGTGGACTTGTACGTTGTAATTGGAGAGAATAGGTAGTCGAAGACCTCAGAATGCCGATGAAGACTTAAAAGTGCCACGCTCTTTTCATGTGCATATTTTCGACCCAGTGGCATTAATAAAATAATTATTAATACATAAATACTTAAGAATATGCGGATGTATGGGATTTTAAATCACTTTTGGAAATATGCAATTGTTTCATTTTGTTTTCTTGCTGTTTCATGCAAGACTGTTGATTATTTCAAGACGGAACAAATTGACCGCCGGGTTTCAGAATATGACCATGAAGGTATTGACCAGTCGTCGCCGATAAAATATTACATCTCTCGTGCCTATGTCCTGTCGGAGGGGAAATGGGGTCAGTTGGCCAAGATGTCGACGGCAAAGTTTGAAATGGATACTTCTGTTGCCGACAAGTCAGTGAATGAAAAAGCCCGTCAGCGTTTTCTTAATGAGAAGATAGTCAGGATGATTACCTACAAAGACTCCGTAGCTGTAATTGTTACAGAGAGTCCCTCCGGCAAACTGATGCTCAATCAGACATGGTTGGAAAATGGTAAGTGGGTAAATGCAGGCCAAGATATGGCTGAAAATATGGAGGATGCTAACATGATAATAAAAGAAAGGTTGCCTGAACTATGCAGCAATATACCTCGAATAGAAAAGGTACGATCTCTGCCGACCGATATTAAGTCTTTTACTGATTATCTTATGACGCAAACGCTCTCACCTGAAGATTTCGTTCTCCAACAAATATCAACACATACACTTGTAATCAACGGCGAGTATCACCGTCGGAAAGTATCGTGGGATATGCTTCGGCGTTTAATTGCCCTGCCCGATTTCCCCAAAGTGTGTGGTACAATCTTTATGGAATTACCGTCGTGGAAGCAGGCGACAATGGATAAGTTTCTGTCCGCTGACACATTGAACGGAGAGTTGATTTTAGACATCTTTCGCGATGAACAGGTTACTGGCTGGTGGGACAAGGGGGAATACGACTTTATTTGTGACGTGTGGCGGCTCAACCAGCGTTTGCCCAAAGGAGAGCGTATCAAGATACGCTTGGCTGATTACCAAATACCCCTTTCGAAAATACAGACTACTGAAGAATACCGCATTGAGAATTCAATAGCGGTAGAACGCAATACCCACATGGCCGATGTCATAGAACAATTCATCAACACCAAGAACGACCCGCGAAACTCTCTATTTCTCGTCGGATGTGCCCACGCCTGCAAGTCTGGTTTGGAAACCATCGTAACATCAGATGGCGAAAAAAAAGAGATAAAGGTGGCAGGAGGTCAGTTGGCAGAGAGGTTTGGCACAGAGAATGTGTTTACGGTATTCCAACACGCCATACCGCGTGACAATATGGGCGGGCATCGGTCGGCCATCCGTGGCGGTATTTTCGACCAATCCTTTGCAGATGCTGGCAACCGTCCCGTGGGCTTCGCTCTACATGGGTCACCATTCGGCAAAGAGCCTTTCGACGGCATATACGAGATGAAATACGAAGCTGAATCAGGCAATTATCAAGACAATTTCGATGGCTATCTGTTTCTGCATCCGTTAGTCAACGAGCCAACCAATAAACCTCTATGGGAAGTCTTCAGCGACCAGTTCATTGCCGAGATGCAACGACGTTCTGCCTATCTAGGATGGGACAAGTACGATGATGTTTGGTTTGGCTACAAAATCTCGGAACTTACAAAAGAGAAGATACGCCAAGCATTATCAGAATAGCAATTCCATCGTTTTACAAACCGAAGAGGGTGCCCCAAAACTAATGGGACACCCTCTTGTATATTTGCTCTCTGCGAGCACACGGTGGTTTAGTACATTCCACCCATTCCGCCCATGCCGGGGTTGGCAGGCATCGGGGGTTCGGGTTCCTTGATGTCGCACATTACACACTCGGTGGTCAGCAGCATGCCGGCGATGGAGGCAGCGTTCTGGAGGGCAACACGGGCAACCTTGGCGGGGTCGATAACACCACTCTTGAACAGGTTCTCGTAGCTCTCTGTGCGGGCGTTGTAGCCATAGTCGCCCTTGCCGTTCTTCACCTCGTTCACTACAACCGAGCCTTCC
>ONIP01000060.1 GCA_900317955.1 uncultured Bacteroidales bacterium | reverse complement strand
AGAGCCTAAGATGTCCTTTGGCACCGCCCACCACGCCACCACCTACATGATGCTCTCCTACCTGGCTGAGCTGCCTCTGGAAGGACTGCGTGTGTTGGACATGGGCTGCGGCACCGCCGTTCTGGGCATACTGGCTAAGATGCGAGGAGCCGACTACGTGGAGGGCATCGACATAGACGAGTGGGCCTACAACAACGCCATAGAGAATGTGCAGCGCAACGGTGTGGAGATGACCATCCGTATCGGTGATGCCTCTCTGTTGGATAAACGGGAGGACAAATTCGACCTCGTCATCGCCAACATCAACCGCAACATCCTACTGAACGACATGGCGGCCTATGCCGCCGTACTAAACCCCGGAGGCACACTACTGCTTAGCGGCTTCTACGAGAGCGACATCCCCGCCCTCCAACAGCACGCCGCCCCCCTCGGCCTACAGCTCCAACAGACCAAGAGCCGCCAGTCGTGGGCGGCCTTACGCCTTGCTATCAAGATTAATTGAGAGTTGAGAATTGAGAAATAAACGGGCAGGACACGGCCCAATATGATGCCAGATCCCCCATCGAAAATTGCGACAGCACCCCCTGCCAACACATCCCTGTGCAAAAATACCGGTTTGATTTCGGTGGGAGGACACCCGAATACGTCGCATACTACGACGTGGGAAGGTATCTGCTGATATTCCCCCTAGTGGTGCCCAGCCCTTGCGGCACGGTCAAAGAGCTGAGAGTATTGCCCCCTGCCGAATGACTTACATTGAACTCATCGACGCTCAGGGGCGGCTGGCTCTCTCCTATCAGGCAGACGGAGATACAGTCCTGCTTGACATAAGTCGACTGACCAAGGGAAGCTACGTGGTGAAAGTACACTCTGAGCGGGGCACCTCCGCCCATCGGCTGGTGGTAGAGTGACATCCCTTATAACGACCAAAGGCTCTGCCATATATCTGACATTTGTGGCAGAGCCTTTTATATTATAATATCACTAGTGTCTCTTAAAAAATTTAACAATTAAAATTCAATTTCAAGTTGACCGTCATCAGTTCCATCATCAGTTCCTCGTCCGAAGAGTTCCGGCAGGTCGTCTTTGACCAACAAGGAGCTTCCGAGTATGCGCAGTACCTGAGCCACAGGCCTGCCAAGTTGGAGGTCGTGCTCGATAATTGCAATGAGGCAGTATGTGATGATGGCGACGTGAATCTGTATCCTGACAGCATTCTCGGTATCACCCCAGAAAGACTTGACTTGGAGATGCTGCTTGATCCATTTGAAGAAAAGTTCCACCTGCCAGCGGTAGCGGTAAAGCAGGGCAATGTCCTTGCCTGCGAGATAGAAGTTGTTGGTGTAGTAGACGAAAGACTGCCCAAGGTCGGAAGCGTAGTAGACAATTCTTCTGATTTCAGTTGGGTAATTCCCTCTATTTCTGTTACCGGTGAAACGAATTGTCTGGTCAAGCAAGACGTTGTCTTCTCCATTGACAGCCTCGTCTCCGTCGACAATCTCGAAATTTGGATGCCGTTTCTCGCGGATGACGAAGAAAGCCCCACAGAGATGTATGGCGGAAAGTCTTGCGAGGTCGAAATATCCCCGGTCAAAAATGTATACAGCATTGGATTCATACCCAATACTGTCCATGAATTTGGTGTCATGCACGTTGGCATTGGTGATGCGATAGAATACAGGTATCTCTGTTGCGATGTCAATCTGAGTGTGGACTTTGATGCCGGACTTGGTACTGCGGAAGCGTGCCCAACGAAAGACGGACATGCAGAGGTCGATTGTAGTGGAATCGACAGCGTAGAAGCGTCCGTGAAGTTCAAACTCCTTGGTGATTCGTCTTCGCTGAGCAAGAGACACCATATAGAAAGCGAATTCCTCGAAGATTCGAGGCTCACGGAGCATATTGGCTTTCGAGAGGGTGTTCCTGACAACGGTTGCCGCACCAAATCCGAGATAGAAAGACCTTTTAGCATGAGCAGTTGTTATATCTGTAAGTTCCCTGAGGCTTCTGCAGCCTATGAGTTGCCCGAACATGAGCACAAGCAGGTGGTTCCAATGGGAGAAACCCCATCCTTGGGTCCTGTCCGGGTACTTCGCGACAATCCTCCTGAATTGCCGTTGTGGCAAGTACATTGTGATTTGAGCAAAAACATAACTTCCTGTATGCATAACCGGTCCGATTTCGATTCAGACCATAATATACGCATTTCAAAAGTCGGACACAAGTTTTGTTGCTCAAAACACTATGCATAAGAATATTATAAATTAATTTAACAATAATTAAGAGACACTAGTGTTATTTTTTAATAATTTTCTTTGTGGATGTGCCATCAGATGTTACTATTTTCAAAAAATAAATGCCATCATTCAGGCCGTTTATTTCGATTACCGACT